>NZ_JBVIDR010000021.1:0-131238 GCF_055572275.1 Streptomyces sp. NPDC030798
TCTCAAGGAACGGACGCTTCCTTCGTACTCACCCTCTCGGGCTTTCCTCCGGGCGCTTCCCTTCGGTGTTTCCGACTCTATCAGATCCTTTCGGCGTCCGATTCCCGGTCGGCGGGAGTTGTCTTCCCGGCCCTTCGGCCGTTCCGACGAGTGAGACTTTAGCGGATTCCTCGCTCCCGAGCGAATCGGGGGCTGCGTCCTTTCGAACGCGGATTCCTCATTTCGCAAATACACGCGCCGACGCACAGGACGACACGACAAAGCATCGCCGAGTAGTGGCTGGTACTTGCGGAATGGCTGTCCGGGGACCGACCGGAGTCGGCTCTCACGTCGGACAACTCGAAGAACCTTACGGATCACCTCGGTGTGTGTCAACTCGCTGCGGAGGGCTACCCCCGGGGCGTACCCTGACGCCCATGACGACGCGTACGTGCACCCAGTTCTGGTGGGCCGCCTGACGGCGGCCGCGCTCACGTACGCATGCAACGGCCGCCGCTTCGGCGGCCGTTCTCGTATCCCCCTCCAGGACTCCGGGAGCCGGCCGACCGGGACGGCGGCCCCGAGCCGGAGGTGAAGTAGGGATGACGCGGGTCTTCAGTGGAGTGAAGCCGACCGGGCACCTGACCCTGGGGAACTACCTGGGGGCCATGCGCCGCTGGGCCGAGGTGGACCAGCACCGGTCGGACGCCCTGTTCTGCATCGTCGATCTGCACGCCCTGACCGTGGACCACGATCCCGCGCGGGTGCGCAGGCTCAGCCGGCAGGGCGCGTCGCTGTTGCTGGCGTCGGGGCTGGACCCGGAGTTGTGCACCGTGTTCCTGCAGAGCCATGTCGACGAGCACACGCGGCTGTCGTACCTGCTGGAGTGCGTGGCGACGGACGGGGAGATGCGGCGGATGATCCAGTACAAGGAGAAGGCCGTCCGGGAACGTGAGCGCGGCGGGAGCGTGCGGCTGTCGCTGCTGACGTACCCGGTGCTGATGGCGGCCGACATCCTGGCGTACGGCGCGGACGAGGTGCCGGTCGGCGACGACCAGGCGCAGCACGTGGAGCTGGCCCGGGACCTGGCGGTGCGGTTCAACCAGCGATACGGGCACACGTTCGTGGTGCCCAGGGCGACGCGTCCGCGGGTGGCCGCGCGGGTGATGAATCTGCAGGACCCGACGTCGAAGATGGGGAAGTCGGACGACTCGGGGCCGGGGATCGTCTATCTGCTGGACGAGCCGGACGTGGTGCGCAAGAAGGTGATGCGGGCCGTGACCGACAGCGGGCAGGACGTCGTGTACGACCGGGAGAAGCGGCCGGGGGTCGCGAATCTGCTGGATGTTCTCGCTGCGTGTACGGACGGGAACCCTGAGTCGCTGGCGGGCGTTTACCAGTCGTACGGCGCTTTGAAGAAGGACACCGCGGAGGCGGTGGTGGAGGTGCTGAGGCCGGTGCAGGCCAGGCACCGGGAGCTGTGCGCGGATCCGGCGTATGTGGAGGGGGTGCTGCGAGATGGTGCGGAGAAGGCTCGGGCGATGGCCCGGCCGACCGTCGATACCGCCTATCGGGCCATCGGGCTGCTGCCGCCCGTGCCGGAGCCCGCGCTGAGTCCGGGCCGGTAGGGGTATGGGGGCGGCGGGGGACGACCCGCCGCCTTCTCGGGCCCAGGGGCGTGGGTTCAGTCCTTCTTGCCGGAGGCGAGTTCGCGGCTGCGGTCGCGGGCGGCCTCGAGGGCGGCGATGAGGGCGGCGCGGACTCCGTGGTTCTCGAGTTCGCGGATGGCGTTGATCGTCGTGCCGGCCGGCGAGGTGACGTTCTCGCGGAGCCTGACGGGGTGTTCGCCGCTGTCGCGGAGCATCACGGCGGCGCCGATGGCGGACTGGACGATGAGGTCATGGGCCTTGTCGCGGGGAAGGCCGAGCAGGATGCCCGCGTCGGTCATGGCCTCGACCAGGTAGAAGAAGTACGCCGGTCCGGAGCCGGAGAGGGCGGTGCAGGCGTCCTGCTGGCTCTCGGGGACACGGAGGGTCTTGCCGACGGCGCCGAAGATCTCCTCGGCGTGGGAGAGGTGCTCGGCGGTGGCGTGGCTTCCGGCGGAGATGACGGACATGGCCTCGTCGACGAGGGCGGGGGTGTTCGTCATGACACGGACGACCGGAGTGCCGGTGGCGAGGCGCTCCTCGAAGAAGGAGGTGGGGATGCCGGCGGCTCCGCTGATGACCAGGCGGTCGGCGGGGACGTGCGGGGCGAGTTCGTCCAGGAGGGTGCCCATGTCCTGCGGCTTGACCGTGAGGATCAGGGTGTCGGCGGTCTTGGCTGCCTCGGTGTTGGTGACCGGGCTGACTCCGTAGCGGGTGCGGAGTTCTTCGGCGCGTTCGGGGCGGCGGGCGGTGACCAGGAGGTCGGCCGGCGCCCAGCCGGCCCGGATCATTCCGCTGAGCAGGGCTTCGCCGATCTTGCCGGTGCCGAGGACTGCGACTTTCTGGCTCATGCGGTCAGTCTCCCACCGGGGCGTTGGGGGCCGGGGTGCCTGTCCGGTGGGCGGACGTCCGTCACGGGTCGAGCACCGGGCCGCCGACCGCCCGGCGGTAGCGCCGGGAGTGCCGGGCGGTCGGCCTGCTCGGGGCTCATGCCGTGCGGCGTCGCAGGGTGGCCGCGCCCAGGGCCAGCACCAGCAGCGCGCAGCCGGCCACGATCAGGACGTCCCTGACGAACGTGGCTGTCATGTCGGCGTGGTGCAGGACCTCGTTCATGCCGTCGACGGCGTACGACATGGGCAGCACGTCGGAGACGGCTTCGAGGACGGGGTGCATCTGAGAGCGGGGAGTGAAGAGGCCGCAGAGGAGGAGCTGGGGGAAGATCACCGCCGGCATGAACTGGACCGCCTGGAATTCAGAGGCCGCGAAGGCCGAGACGAAGAGGCCGAGGGCCGTGCCGAGGAGGGCGTCGAGCAGGGCGACGAGCAGGAGCAGCCAGGCCGAGCCGGTGACGTCCAGGCCGAGGAGCCAGAGGGCGAGTCCGGTGGCCAGGGCGGACTGGACGATGGCGAGGGCACCGAACGCGAGGGCGTAGCCGGCGATGAGGTCGGCCTTGCCGAGGGGCATGGAGAGGAGGCGTTCGAGGGTTCCGGAGGTGCGTTCGCGCAGGGTGGCGATGGAGGTGACCAGGAACATCGTGATGAGCGGGAAGATCCCGAGCAGGGAGGCGCCGATGTTGTCGAAGGTGCGCGGGCTGGCGTCGAAGACGTAGCGCAGCAGGACCAGCATCAGGCAGGGGACGAGGATCAGCAGCGCGATGCTCCGCGGGTCGTGGCGGAGCTGGCGCAGGACGCGGGCCGCAGTGGCGGCGGTGCGGGAGGCGTTCAGGGCGCCGGTGGGTGCGGTCGCGGTGGCCGGGGCGGTCATCGGCTCGTCTCCTTGGTGCGGTCGGCGGTGGTGGCGTCGGTGGCGGCCGCTTCGTCGACGAGGTGGAGGAAGGCGGCCTCGACGGTGTCGGTGCCGGTGCGGGCGCGCAGGTTGGCCGGGGTGTCGTCGGCGAGGATGCGGCCTTCGCGCATGAGGAGGAGGCGGTGGCAGCGCTCGGCCTCGTCCATGACGTGGGAGGAGACGAGGAGGGTGGCGCCGCGGGTGGTGGCGAGGTCGTGGAAGAGGTTCCACAGGTCGCGGCGCAGGACGGGGTCGAGGCCGACGGTGGGCTCGTCGAGGACGAGGATCTCGGGGGCGCCGAGGAGAGCGACGGCGAGGGAGACGCGACTGCGCTGGCCGCCGGAGAGGTTTCCGGCGAGGGCGTCGGCGTGGCTGGTGAGGTCGACGTCGGCGAGGACGCGTTCGACGTCCTGACGGCGGCCGGGGACCGGGCGGGTGGGGTCGAGGATCGCGGCGAAGTAGTCGAGGTTCTGGCGGACGGTCAGGTCGTCGTAGACCGAGGGGGCCTGGGTGACGTAGCCGATGCGGCTGCGCAGCTGCGGGTGTCCGGCCGGGCGGCCGAGGACGTCGAGGGTGCCGGTGACCTTGGCCTGGGTTCCGGCGATCGAGCGCATCAGGGTCGATTTGCCGCAGCCGGAGGGGCCGAGCAGGCCGGTGATCTGGCCGCGGGGAACGGTGAAGTGGAGGTGGTGGAGGACGGTGCGGGAGCCGCGGACGACGGTGAGGTCGTCGGCGTGGACGGCGTCGGGGGCCGTGGGGAGGGGTGGACCGGCCGCATAATTCATCATGCGATGAATAATCCGCCCGGCGGCCCGTGTCGTCAAGGGGGCGGCGGTGCCGCGCCGTGCACGAAAACGGCGGCCCGGGGAGGAACCGGGCCGCCGAGTCGATGCAGTGCGCGGGGGTCAGGGCTTGATGGCGACGAGCAGAAGCACGTCGTAGATCTCCTCGACCATGCCGTCCGGGAAGACCTTCAGCAGGTGGCCGCGCTCCTCTTCGAGAAAGGCGGTCCGGCGGTCCTCGGGTGTGAGGAGGAAGGCCGAGTGGCTGCCGATGTTCGCGAGGTGGGTGTCGATCGTGACCCGGCGGCTCCAGCGGACCACCCGGCGGCTGAAGCGGAGGCGGCCGCTGGGGTCGGCCAGTTCCGGGCGGCTGCCGTTGTGCTGCTGGGCGACGACGTCCACACCGAAGAACCCGCCGATACGGGCGGCGGCCTCGGCGAGCCAGGGGACGTCCAGGGCGTCGCCGTTCCACCACAGCGCCAGCGCCCCGCCCGGCCGCAGCGCCCGCAGCGCCTCCGGCACCGAGCGGACTGTGTCGGTCCAGTGCCAGGCCTGGGCGTAGGTGATGAAGTCGGCGGAGGCGTCGGCGACGGGGAGGGCGTTGCCGTTGCCGCGGACGATCGGGATGTGCGGCAGGGCGCGGCGGAACTCGGCGGTCATGCCCGCGCCGGGCTCGACGGCGAGCACGTCGGCGCCGCGGGCGTTCAGGAGGGCGGTCGCGATACCGGTGCCGGCCCCCACGTCCACGACGCGAGCGCCGGACAGCGGCCGGCCGGCGAGTTCCTCGACGGTGTCGAAGAGGGCGGACGGGTAGGAGGGGCGGTTCGCGGCGTACTGGGCGGCTGCGGCGTTGAAGGAGTGGGCACGGGCGGAGGCGGAGGGCGGCTGCGTCGCGGTCATACGGCCATGATGGTGCGCCGGTTGGGCCGCCGGAACCGAACATCCGGACGGGGCGCGGGCGTCACCCGCCCCGGCGCGGACGGCGCGGGCCGCGAGCGTCTTCGGATCGGCGGGATGGCCCCGTCGGCGCCGGCCGGTCCGGGCGACGGTGATCACGAGCAGGCGGGAGGGTCAGCGGCGGCGCTTCTTCTTCGACGGGTTGCCCGTCCGGCGGGAGGAGCGGCGCTCGTACTCCTCGCGTGCCTTGTCGTACTCCTCGCGGTGCAGTTTCTCGCCCGGGGCCTCGGTGAGGGAGCGGAAGAAGTAGGCGAGCAGGGAGCCGACGAAGCCGATGGCGAGCAGACCGCGCAGGGAGGCCTGGCGCTGGGGGTCGTGGCGTTTGCCGAAGCCCTCCCAGGTGTTGCGGAAGGCGAGGGCGCTGCAGATCGCGAACATGGCGATGACCAGCACGGTCACGAAGGGCCCGCTGTCGGCGATCCGGATGCCCTCGTAGGCGAGGCGCAGCACCAGACAGGAGGCGGCGGCCGCGACGAGCGAGCCGACGGCGACGCCGGCACGGCGGGCCGGGTACCCCTGGTCGTGGTTCACCCAGGAGGTACCGAAGAACCGAAGGGGCTCGGGCCGGGGACCACCGTCCGCGGAGCCCGCCGCGGTGCCCAGGATGTCGTTCTCGTCGCTCACGGGACGATTATGGCGCCGGGCGGGGGCGGGCTCCGGACCGGGTCAGCCGCAGCGCGGGGCGATGTAGCCGTCGCTGCCGGTCTGGACGTAGGCGTCGGAAACGAACTCACCGTTGTTGATGTTGTCCCATATCTTCGTGGTGCCGTAGGGGCCGGTGACCGTCGTTCCCGGGGTCTGGCAGAAGATCGGGACCTTCGCTCCTTCGGCCAGGACACGGACGATGTTGTAGCTGGTACCGGGACCGCTGCGGACGTTCAGGCGGACGCCTGGAGCGACGGAGTAGTAGCGCAGCGAGGTCGCCGCAACCTCTTCGGCACGGTCAACGGACATGAAGGCCCCCCGTTCGACTCCATGGATGCCATGGAGTCACGTCGAATTCCCAGGAAACGAGCCACGGAAAACCTGCACGCGACTCGCGCGCGCAGGCTAGCAAGCCGCCTCTGTCTCGCACGAGTCATCGACTAGGCTCCGTGCGTCGCGCGCGCGGACGAACAGCACGGGGGTGGTCGCATGGCGCCACGCAGGAACGCGGGAGCGGGTGCCGAAGCGGAACTTCCCGAGTACGCCGGTCACTACCGCCTGGAGTCACGCCTGGGGTCGGGCGGAATGGGCGTCGTACACCTCGCCCGAAGCACCTCGGGGATGAAGCTCGCGGTGAAGGTCGTACACGCCGAGTTCGCCAGGGATCCCGAGTTCAGAGGCCGTTTCCGGCAAGAGGTGGCCGCCGCCCGCCGGGTGAGCGGCGCGTTCACCGCGCCCGTGGTCGACGCGGATCCGGACGCCGAACGCCCTTGGATGGCCACGCAGTTCATTCCGGGGCCTACGCTTTCCGACGAGGTGAAGCGGAACGGACCCATGGGTCCGGCTCAGTTGCGCCGGTTGATGGCGGGGCTCGCGGAGGCGCTGCGGGACATCCACCGCGTCGGAGTCGTGCACCGGGACCTGAAGCCGAGCAACGTGCTGCTCGCCGAGGACGGGCCGAAGGTCATCGACTTCGGCATCTCTCGGCCGAAGGACAGTGAACTGCGCACGGAGACCGGGAAGTTGATCGGCACGCCGCCGTTCATGGCGCCCGAGCAGTTCCGGCGGCCGCGCGAGGTCGGCCCCGCCGCCGACATCTTCGCGCTCGGGTCGGTGATGGTGCACGCGGCGACCGGGCGCGGGCCGTTCGACTCCGACAGCCCCTATGTCGTCGCCTACCAGGTCGTGCACGACGATCCGGACCTCGCCGGCGTACCGGAAAGTCTCGCTCCGCTGGTGCTGCGGTGCCTCGCCAAGGAGCCGGAGGACCGGCCGACTCCCGATGAACTCATGCGGGAGCTGCGGTCGGTGGCGGCCTCGTACGACACGCAGGCGTTCATACCGGCGCAGCGGTCGCGCGAGGAACGGGCTCCGGAGCAGCCCGCGCCACCGGTGGGGAAGCGGGTCGGACGCAAGGTGGTCGTGGGCGTCGGCGCGCTCGGCCTCGTCATGGCAGCGGCGGTGGCCTCGGTACAGCTGTTCGGCAAGGACGGGCCCACGCCGGCCGGCGCGCACCCTCGTACCAGGGCAGCGGCGTTCAGTTCGTGGGAGGCCGGGCCTGTGCCCGGAGCATCTGGCATGCCCCAATGCTCGTACGCGGCGGGGAAGTTGCTGTGTGCCCAGCCCGGCGTCGTCTACGCCCTCTCCCCTGCCGACGGAAAGCTGCTGTGGCGGCGTTCGGTCGCCACCACGTCCGCGAGCACATCGCCGGTCGTCTCGGCGGCTCTCGTACAGCCCTATGCGGACGGCGGATCGCAGCTCGCGGCGCTCGACCCGGGCTCGGGCGCAGAGGTCTGGAAGCGGCGTCTGGCCCAGGGAACGATGGTCCGGTACACCGAGCGGACGGCCCTGCTCACCGGAGCTGACGGAGAGGTCACCGGCGTCGACAGTGCCTCGGGCGCCACCAGGTGGAGCCGTCGGATCGCCGGTCAGGACAGGCCGTCCTTCGTCTCGTTTCCCGGTGACCCGCTGGCATACGCGACCAGCACGTCGCACGACGGATCCACCACCCGGGTTGCCGCCGTGGATCCGCAGAGCGGCGACGTACGGTGGCAGGCCCGGCTGAACGGGACGCTCGAGCCCATCGGAACCGGGCGCGGCACCGTTTTCTTCGCCTCCACCGACCGTGTCTACGGGGACACGAAGGCCGTTGTCCGCTACACCCCCGCGACCCGCTCGACGCGTCGGGTGGCACTGCCCCTGGCGAGCGAGGCCGGCCAGGCCACTGTGCGCGGGAACACCGTGTACCTCCTCGCCGCGGGAGGCTCCCTCACCGCGGTGGACGTGGACGCGCGGAAGCAGCTGTGGCGCGTGGAGACCTCGGTGAGCCGCGGTTCGGCACCGGTCTCGGACGGCAGGTACGTGTACTTCACCGCCGGCGACGGACGGCTTCTCGCCGTCGACACCGGCAAGGGAACCCTCGTCGGGCAGACTCCCGCGCGTCTGGGCCCTAACCCGGCGCAGATCATGAGTGCGCCCGCCACGCCCGTGCTCCACGACAACCGGGTCTACGCCACCGCCCCCGACGGCACCGTCTTCGCCGTCGCGGCGCACAACCCGGCCGCCTGGTGACACGCCGAGGGACCGCCCCCAGCAGGAGGCGGCCCCCGGGTCGGCGGCGGGTCGGCGTCAGTTCAGCTTGGTCACGTCCCGGACCGCGCCCCGGTCCGCGCTGGTCGCCATCGCCGCGTAGGCGCGGAGCGCGGCGGAGACCTTGCGGTCGCGGTTCTTGGGGGCGTAGACGCCGTTCAGGGACTGTTCGCGGCGGGTGAGCTCCGCCTCGTCGACCAGCAGCTCGATCGTGCGGTTCGGGATGTCGATGCGGATGCGGTCACCGTCCTGGACCAGGGCGATGGTGCCGCCGGAGGCCGCCTCGGGGGAGGCGTGGCCGATGGAGAGGCCGGAGGTGCCGCCGGAGAAGCGGCCGTCGGTGATCAGGGCGCAGGTCTTGCCCAGGCCGCGACCCTTCAGGTACGAGGTCGGGTACAGCATCTCCTGCATGCCGGGGCCGCCCTTGGGGCCCTCGTAGCGGATGACGACGACATCGCCGTCCTTGACCTCCTGGGTGAGGATCCGCTGGACGGCCTCCTCCTGGGACTCGCAGACGACCGCCGGGCCCTCGAAGGTCCAGATGGACTCGTCGACACCGGCCGTCTTGACCACGCAGCCGTCGACCGCCAGGTTGCCCCGCAGGACCGCCAGGCCGCCGTCCTTGGAGTACGCGTGCTCGACCGAGCGGATGCAGCCGCCCTCGGCGTCGTCGTCCAGGGCCGCCCAGCGCTCGGACTGGGAGAAGGCCTCGGCGGAGCGGACGCAGCCGGGGGCCGCGTGCCACAGTTCGACGGCCTCGGGGGACGGTGAGCCGCCGCGGACGTCCCAGGTCTTCAGCCAGTCGGACAGGGACGGGCTGTGCACCGCGTGGACGTCCTCGTTGAGCAGGCCGGCGCGGTGCAGCTCGCCGAGGAGGGCGGGGATGCCGCCGGCCCGGTGCACGTCCTCCATGTAGTACGTGCGGTTCTTCGCGACGTTGGGAGCGACCTTGGCCAGGCACGGCACGCGGCGGGAGACCGCGTCGATCTGCTCCAGGCCGAAGGGGACGCCCGCCTCCTGGGCGGCGGCCAGCAGGTGCAGGATCGTGTTGGTCGAGCCGCCCATCGCGATGTCCAGGGCCATGGCGTTCTCGAAGGCCTGGAAGGTGGCGATGTTCAGCGGGAGGACCGACTCGTCGTCCTGCTCGTAGTAGCGGCGGGTGAGGTCCATGACCGTGTGGGCCGCGTCGACGTAGAGCTGCTTGCGCGCGGTGTGGGTGGCGAGGACCGAGCCGTTGCCGGGCAGGGACAGGCCGATGGCCTCGGTCAGGCAGTTCATCGAGTTGGCGGTGAACATGCCGGAACAGCTGCCGCAGGTCGGGCAGGCGTTCTCCTCGATCCGGAGGATGTCCTCGTCGGAGATCTTGTCGTTGACGGCGTCGGAGATCGCGTCGACCAGGTCGAGCGTGCGGACCGTGCCGTCGACGAGAGTGGCGCGGCCGGACTCCATCGGGCCGCCGGAGACGAACACCGTCGGGATGTTCAGGCGCAGGGCCGCCAGCAGCATGCCCGGGGTGATCTTGTCGCAGTTGGAGATGCAGACCAGGGCGTCGGCGCAGTGGGCCTCGACCATGTACTCCACCGAGTCCGCGATCAGGTCGCGGGAGGGCAGGGAGTACAGCATGCCGCCGTGGCCCATGGCGATGCCGTCGTCCACGGCGATCGTGTTGAACTCGCGCGGGATGCCGCCCGCCTCGGTGATCGCCTCGCTGACGATCCGGCCGACCGGCTGCAGGTGGGTGTGGCCCGGGACGAACTCGGTGAAGGAGTTCGCGACGGCGATGATCGGCTTCCGGCCGATGTCCGCACCGGGTACACCGGAGGCGCGCATAAGGGCGCGGGCGCCCGCCATGTTGCGGCCGTGGGTGACTGTGCGGGACCTCAGCTCGGGCATCGTCGCTCGCTCCTTCAATGACCTTCTGGCGATGAGTCCAGAGAGTTCGATGAGTCCAAAGAGTTCTGACTCCCTCCGAGCCTACGCCGGTGCTCCAAGGGATGGACACGCTTGTCCGGAATGCGGGACGCGTGTTTCACCGCCGCCCGCAGGTGCCCGTGCCTCAGGGAGCCGTCAGGTGGTGCTGCACCACCGGTGCCACGCGCGTGATGATCTGCTCCAGGTCCGCCGAGGCCAGCGGCTCCAGCTTGATCACGTACCGCATCATCGCCGCGCCCACCAGCTGCGCGGCCGCCAGCTCGGCGCGCAGCTCCGCGTCGGGCAGGTCCAGCTGGGCGGCGATGCGGCGCAGCAGCTGGTTGGCGACCAGACGGCGGAAGACGGCGGCGGCGGTGTCGTTGGTCACCGCCGAGCGGACGATGGCGAGCAGCGGGGTCCGGGTCGTGGGGTTCTCCCAGACGCCGAAGATGAAGCGGGCCAGCCGCTCCCCCACTCCGTCCAGCGGGCCGGCGGCCACCGCGTCGGGGGCGTCCAGCGCCGGTGCGAAGGCGACCGCGACGGCCTCCTCGAAGACCTGTTCCTTGGTGCCGAAGTAGTGGTGGACGAGGGCCGGGTCGACGCCGGCGGCCTTGGCGATGCCGCGGACGGACGTCTTCTCGTAGCCCCGCTCGGAGAACTCCGCGCGGGCCGCGGTGAGGATGCGGTCGCGGGTGTCGGCGGACTCGGCGCGCGGGGGCCGGCCGCGGCGGCGGGCGCCGGGGGCCTCGGTCATCGCCGGGGCACCCGCACGGCGGAGGCCAGGTGGCGGCGGGTGAAGGCGAGGGCCTCGGCGAGGTCGGCCTCGCGCTCGGCGCTGGACATGGCCCGGCGGGTGTTGACCTCGATCACGACATGGCCGTCGAAGCCGGTGACCGCGAGGCGCTCCAGCAGCTCGGCGCAGGGCTGGGTGCCGCGCCCGGGCACCAGGTGCTCGTCCTTGGCCGAGCCCCGGCCGTCGGCGAGGTGGACGTGGCCGAGGCGGTCGCCCATGCGGTCGATCATCTGCAGGGCGTCGGTGCGGGCGGTCGCCGCGTGGCTGAGGTCGATCGTGAAGTGCCGGTAGTCGTCCTTGGTGACGTCCCAGTCCGGGGCGTAGGCGAGCATCTCGCGGTCGCGGTAGCGCCACGGGTACATGTTCTCGACGGCGAACCGTACGTCCGTCTCGTGCGCCATCCGCCAGATCCCGGTGACGAAGTCGCGGGCGTACTGCCGCTGCCAGCGGAAGGGGGGATGGACGACGACGGTGTCGGCGCCCAGCTTCTCGGCGGCGGCGCGGGCCCGCTGGAGCTTGACCCAGGGGTCGGTGGACCAGACCCGCTGGGTGATCAGCAGGCAGGGCGCGTGGACGGCGAGGATCGGGATGCCGTGGTAGTCGGACAGGCGGCGCAGTGCCTCGATGTCCTGGCTGACCGGGTCGGTCCACACCATGACTTCGACGCCGTCGTAGCCGAGGCGCGCCGCGATCTCGAAGGCCGTCGCCGTCGACTCCGGGTACACGGAGGCTGTCGACAGTGCGACGGAGACGTCCCTGGGGTGAGCCACGGGTGCCACCTTAAGGGGTTGAGTGGCTCTCGTGTCGGGTGCCCATTCGCCGTTGTGAGCTTTGCCATTCGGGCGGGTGCTGCTCCGTCCTGGCTTCCCGCGCCGTTCCCCGCGCCCCGTGGGTTTCTACGCCGTGCCCATGTGGTCGAGGCGCCGGAGGATGACTCCCTCGCGGAGGGCCCAGGGGCATATTTCCAGGCTCTCCACGGCGAAGAGGTCCATCGCGCCCTCGGCGACCAGGGCGCCGGCGAGGAGCTGGCCGGCTCGGCCGTCGGAGACTCCGGGGAGTTCGGAACGCTGGTCGGTGGTCATGCCGGCCAGGCGCGGGACCCAGGCCTCCAGGGACTCGCGCTTCAGCTCGCGCTGGACGTAGAGGCCCTCCGCGCTGCGGGCGGCGCCGGCGATGCGGGCCAGCTGCTTGAAGGTCTTGGAGGTGGCGACCACGTGGTCGGGTGCGCCGAAGCGGCTGAACTCGCCGACGGTGCGGGCGATCTCCGTACGGACGTGGCGGCGCAGGGCGCGGACGTCCTCGGAGTCGGGCGGGTCGCCGGGCAGCCAGCCGGCGGTGAGGCGGCCGGCGCCGAGCGGCAGGGAGACGGCGGTGTCGGGCTCCTCGTCGATGCCGTAGGCGATCTCCAGGGAGCCGCCGCCGATGTCCAGGACCAGCAGCTTTCCGGCGGACCAGCCGAACCAGCGGCGGACGGCGAGGAAGGTGAGGCGGGCCTCCTCCTCGCCGGTGAGGACCTGGAGCCGTACGCCGGTCTCGTTCTCCACGCGCGCGAGGACGTCGTCGGCGTTGGTGGCCTCGCGGACGGCGGAGGTCGCGAACGGCAGCAGGTCCTCGACGCCCTTGTCCTCGGCGGCCTGGAGGGCGTCCCGTACGACGTCGATGAGCCGGTGGATCCCGTCGTCGCCGATGGCACCGCTGTCGTCGAGCAGTTGCGCGAGCCGCAGTTCGACCTTGTGTGAATGTGCGGGCAGCGGGCGCGCTCCGGGGTGGGCGTCGACCACCAGCAGATGCACCGTGTTGGAACCCACGTCCAGGACACCGAGTCTCATGTACGGAACGCTACTGCCAGAAGCGCTGTGCTCGGTCCCCCGTGCGGGCCCCGGCGACTTACCCTGGACGCGTGCCAAAGACGAAAAAGGCGAACTCCGGGAAAGCTGAAAAGGCGGGCAAGGCCGGCAAGGAGGCCAAAACCGCCAAGGTGTCGAAGGTGAGCGACGAGCAGGGGCTCGACTTCGCGCGCGCGTGGGTGGAGTTCCCTGATCCGGCGGACGACGAGCAGGTCTTCCGCTGCGATCTGACATGGCTGACCTCTCGCTGGAACTGCATCTTCGGCAGCGGCTGCCAGGGCATCCAGGCCGGCCGCGCGGACGACGGGTGCTGCACGCTGGGGGCCCACTTCTCCGACGAGGACGACGAGAAGCGGGTCGCCGAGCATGTGGCGAGGCTCACGCCGGAGATCTGGCAGCACCACGAGGAAGGCACCCGGGGCGGGTGGATCTCCGAGGACGAGGAGGGGTCCCGGCAGACGCGGCCCTTCCAGGGCTCGTGCATCTTCCAGAACCGGCCCGGGTTCCCGGGCGGCGCGGGGTGCTCGTTGCACATCCTCGCCCTGCGGGAGGGCCGGGAGCCGCTGGAGACCAAGCCGGACGTGTGCTGGCAGCTGCCGATCCGGCGGACGTACGACTGGATCGACCGGCCCGACGACACGCGTGTGCTGCAGGTGTCCATCGGGGAGTACGACCGCCGGGGCTGGGGTCCGGGCGGCCACGATCTGCACTGGTGGTGCACGTCGGCGACCTCGGCGCACGGCGCCGGTGAGCCGGTGTACGTCTCCTACCGGGCCGAACTGACCGAACTGATGGGCAAGGCCGGCTACGACCGGCTGGCGGAACTCTGCGAACAGCGCCTGGCGTCCCGGCTTCCGCTGGTGGCCCCGCATCCGGCGGACCCTGACCGGCAGGCCGGCTGAGGGCCGCCTGCTCGGCGGGCCCGGTCGGGCGCGCCGGTGGGGGCCGTGGGGGCCGTCCCTCGGTCGAGCCCCTCGGTATCGGAGCGGGCTCGGCCGCGAGGGGTTCGCGCCTGCCCTGCGGCACCCCGGGGCGTTCACCCCTGCGCGTCCGAAGGGCTCGGGCTGTCCGTGTCGGCCGTCGGCTGGGGCGGTGAGGTCGGGGGGTCGGACGGGGTCGGGTCGCCGGAGGGCGGGTCCGTCGGGGTGGACGGTGACGCCGAGGGCTCGCCGCCCGGTGGGGTTGCCGGCGACGAGGTCGTCGGGGTCGGGTCCACGGGTGAGGGCGATGCGGGGCGGGTGGGGGCCGTGCCGTAGCCGTCGATGGTGATCACGGAGCCGGACGGGGAGACGGCCACCTGGGCGTGCCAGTGGCCGGACGGCTCGCGCAGATGGTCGACGTACACCTTGATCGTCAACGTCTCGCCGGGCCGGAGGGTTCCCGAGGACCGGCTCAGGTAGAGCCAGGCCGCCGAGGTGGCCGCCGACCAGCGGACCGGGCCGGAGCCGGACGCGGTGAGGGTGATCAGCGTGGTGTCGCCGTCGGTGGCCGCGCCGACCGCAAGCTGTCCGGCACCCTTGCGGCCGGTTCCCGAGACGCTGACGACCTCGACGGACACGTCCGCCTCGCCGTCCTTGTCGAGCCGGGCTTCGGGCTTCACGCTGGCGTTGCCCGCGTTCTCGTAGCCGCCGCCGGTGTCGCCGCCGAGCGCGTCCGGGCCCTGCGCCTCGCGCGCGGTGGCGGAGCGCCCGTCCTCGTCGGCCGGGCCGCCGCGGTAGGCGACCCACAGCGCCAGCACGGGGGCGGCCACGACGGTGGCGACCACGGTCGTGGTGACCGCGCTGGCGCGCAGCCGGTCCCGGCGGGCCGCCCGGTCCTTGGGGTCCATCGGGAAGCCGCGCCGGTCGAAGCGGGGGACGGCGGCGCCCCGCGCGCGCGGGTGATGCGCGAGGGCCATGTGGAGCGCCGCGCGCGGAGCCTCCAGCACGGGCAGTTCGTCCGGGGTGACCGTGGCACCGGGCCAGCGGCCGGGGGCGGCGCGCTCGGCGGTGCGGCGACAGCGCGGACAGTCGTCGACGTGCCGCACCAGTTCGCGGCGCAGGGCGGTGCTCAGCACCAGCCGGCTGTCGCCGGTGAGATGGGCCACGCTCGGGCAGCCGCCGGTCTCGACCACGGCGAGGGCGGCACGCGTGCGTTCCACCTCGCAGGCGGCGGAGGCCAGCAGCTCGCGCGCGGTGGCCGGCTCCATGCCGAGGACGGCGGCGACCTCCCGGGCGGCGAGACGGTGACGCACGGCCAGTTCCAGGGCCTCGCGCTGCTCGGGGGAGGTGCCGGCCGCCTCCGGCCAGGCGAGCAGGGCCAGTTCGCGGCGCCGTTGCTCCTGCTCCTCCGCGGAGAGCAGCGGGTCGGGTGTCCGGCTGCCCGCCTTCCCTGCCGCCGGGCGGCCCGCCGCGTGGGTGGCCTGACGTTTCTGCTTGGCCTCGGCGAGCCCGCGCAGACACGCCCAGCGGGCCAGCGCGTACAGCCAGGCCCTGCGGTCGGCTGCGCCCGGCGCGCGCTGTCCGCGCCGCTCGGCGAGCGCCAGGACGTCCCCGAGGGCCGCGGTGGCCGCGTCGTGGTCGCACAGCACCGACAGGCAGTAGGTGAACAGACCGTCCAGGTACGGCTCGTAGCGCGCCGGCGGCCGCTGGGCGAGGGTGCGCGCGGCGGCTCGGTCACGCGCCTCGCGGTGCGCCCGATGCGCCCCCGTGGCGCGGGTCGTGGTCTCCGGACTGCTGCTCATCACCCGTGCGACCGTAGGCGGCGGCAGACTGTCCCTTCGTGCGCCTTGAGCACTTTTAATCCATACGGGTGAAACGATCCCTCATAAGGGGACAGGAGCCGGAGATTCCGCCCCTCGGCGGGGCGCCGGGCCGGGCCGGCCCGGCGGAGGTTCACGGAACCTCCAGCGCGATGTCCTCGGGCAAGGGGAACTCCGGATCGTTGAACAGCAGGGAAAGGTGCCTGCCGCCTCCGGAGGCGCGCAGGCGCCACAGCGCGCCGGGCAGCTCGCGCACGCTGCTCACCCCGTCGACCAGGCGCCGCGCCTCGTCGCACTCGGGACCGCAGCGTCGGGACACCGCGGACGACCAGAGGACGACGTCGTGCCCCGCCCGCAGCAGCAACCCGATCGGCCCGCCGAACGTCATCGGGTCGCCCACGCCGCTCAGGAACGGGATGCCCACCCCGTCCGGCGCCGTCAGCTCGTGGGCAGGGTGGTCCCGCCTGGGCACGTTCTCGCGCCGGCCGGCGCCCCCTCGTTCGCTCCACCTCTCCAGAGCCTCCACCTGCTGTCCCCCGCTCACGCGGATCGTCACCGGCCGCTGCTCACCGAGCAGAACGGTCGGCTCCGGTCCCTCCACGGGCCACAGGTGCGGCTCCAGGACCGGAATGCCGAGAGGGAGGACGACTTCAAGAGGGGCCGGGCCTCTGAACGAGTCGGCTCGGTCGAAGGCCGCCTGGAGGGCGCGACCGATGTGCGCACCGAGTCGGGACTGAGGGATCGGGCCCTGGTCGTAGACCATGTAGGTGTCGTCGACGCGGCTCACCCGAATGCTCGCGTAGACGGAGCCCGGCTCCCAGGGCGCCAGGGTCAGGAACAACTGGACCCTGACCTCGTGCACGGCGGCGGCGAGGCGTTCCTCCAGCGCTGCGATGTCTTCGGACACCCGTCGGACCGCCGCCTCGTCGTCCTCCTGGAGGAACAGGTCCCGGGCCGTCAGCAGAGCGGTCCGCGCCTTGGCGGGCTGCTCCTGGTCCTGCTCGACCGAGGCCTGCACCTCCAGCGCGGACGCCTGACCGTACCGGTCGGCCAGATGGGAGAAGTCCCGCAGCGCGTCCGCCGCCAGCGACATCGCACGCGGCAGCCGGCCCTGTCGGCGCAGGGCCCGCGCCCGGTGCAGCGATGCCTGCGCCTGGCCGCGCCTGTCGTCACAGGCGCTGAACAGCTCGCGGGCCCGGCTCAGATGCCGGTCCGCGTCCTCGGCGTCCCCGGATTCCAGGGCGAGCAGACCGCAGTGCAGCAGGGCCCGGGCGCGGCCGCGCTCGTCACCGGCGGCGGTGAGCGCGGTCTCGGCGGCGTTGTGCAGCATGCGGGCCCGTTCGATCTCTCCGCGTGCCGCGTAGACGAGCCCGAGGAGGTCCTGCGTCCGGGCGCACGCCCGGTCGTCACCCAGCTGCGCGTGCAGGTCGTGGGCGCGTGCGTGGGAGTCGGCCGCCTGGTTCAGGCGTCCCAGGCCGAGTTCGGCGCTGCCCCGCAGGTTCAGCAGCCGGGCCAGCCGGTGGCGCCCCACGCTCTGCCGCATGGCTGCCGCGCAGCAGTTCAGGCACTCCTGGTGGGCGCGGCGCCAGAGCAGGTACGGGCCGAGGAGCAGCGCGAGGTCGGTGGCCTGGTCGTTGCCGGGATCGGCGGTGTCCTCCTGGATCATGGCCATGAGGCTGGGGTGCTCGCCGTCCAGCCAGTCGAGCGCGTCCGCCACGGGAGCGTCCGGTACGACCTGCTCGTCGCCGTCGTCCAGCCCCAGGGACACCACCGCCTCCGAGGTGCGGACGACGCAGTGGTGCAGCAGCCGCCGCCGGATGCCGGCCCGCTCCTCCCGGGAGGCGTCGTCGGCCAGGACGACCTCGGCGACGTAGCGGCGCACCAGGTCCGGCAGCCGCCAGGTCGCCATGACGGCGTCCTGCTCGGCGAGGCCGGCGTCCCGCAGCGACCGCAGTTGCTCGTCGTCCGCGCCGAGGGCCCGCAGCAGGCGGGGGCCCAGCGCTGCGCCGGGGCCGAGTTCCAACAGCCGCAGCAGCCTGGCCTCCTCAGCGCCCAGGGCGCGGTACGCGTCGTCGTAGACGTCCTTGAGCGGGCCGAGGACGGCGAACGTGCCGCGGCTCTCCATCTCCTCGATCAGCTCCCCTGCGAACCCGGCGGTCCGCGCGGCGACGCGCAGGGCCAGCGGGACGCCTCCGCACAGCTCGGCCAGGCGCCTTCCGAGCGCCGGCCGGACGCCCGCGGAGGACAGCAGTCCGGTGGCGTCCTCCGAGGACAGGGGCCCGAGGGCCAGCGTGGGGGTCCGGCGTCCCGCGGTGTCCGCGCGGCGGCAGGTGACCAGTACGTCGTGGCCGTCGGTGAGCGTCTGCCACAGGGCCGGGCCGTCGGGTCCGGCTTCGTCGTGCACGAGAAGCGACCGGCCGGCCCCGAGGGCGGTCAGCACGCTCGTCCGCTGCGCGGACGTGCCGATCCCTCCTCGGACGAAGTGCACGCCGCCCGGGTACCAACCGCGTTCCAGGGCCGCGTGCGCCGCTGTCAGGGCCAGCCCGGTCTTCCCGACGCCGGGCAGCCCGCTCACGGCCGTCACCCGGGCCCGGCCACTCGGTCCGCCGTATTCCAGTGCCGCCAGCAGGCCGTCCAGTTGCGTCTGCCGGCCGATCAGGCGGTCCGGGCCCCGCGGCAGGGCCTGCACCTGCCCTGGCACGGGAAGCAGGAGCAGCAGTTCCCGGACGGCCAGGACGGCGTCCTTCGCCGCCGAGGGCGAGTCCGCGCAGAGCGTGACGTGTTCGACCCCGGACAGGGTGTAGACGGCGCTGAGGCAGTCCTTGTCGGCGCCGCCGACGAGCATGGTGGGGACGGGGAAGACGGGGCCGTCCTGGTCGGCCACGCGGCCGAGGGCCGCGGGGACACCCAACGAGCCGTGCGCGAGGGCGAGCAGGCGCTCGGACGGCCGGGACCGCCGCTCGGCCTCGGCCCGGCCGACGTCGACCCGGTTCGCGAGCAGGAGGCCGGGGCGTTCCGGGTCCTGCGTCCACCGGCCCTCGACCAGCGAGATCACGATCCGCGCCGCGTGGTCCCGGACGATCGCGGCCGCCGCCCCGGCGGGGTCCGGGCGGGTCCAGCCGTCGTGCAGGAGCACCACCCGCCAGGGGCTTCCGGGCAGTCGGCCGATGTCGACGCGTGCGCCACGGCCGTACGTGCGCCGCGTCGGCGGGCCCTCCATCCGGTCGAACAGCAACTCCGCCAGCCGGCGGGAGCCGGGCGCGACGACGACGGTCGGGGGCGCCTCGTCGTGGTCCAGGGGCGCCGGGGCGGCGGGCGGTGCCGGTTCGGCCCGCTCCCGCCACAGCGGCACCTTCTCCTCGGGCACCCGCACCCGTGTGTCCCGGCGGGCGCCGAGCCGTACCGGGAGCCGCTCGCTGCGGAACGGCACTCCGCCCGCGGTGATCAGGGTCAGCCGCAGGGCGCCGTCCCGTCCGGCGGGCCCGTCGCCGTCCAGACAGGTCAGGAAGCGCACCGGCCCGTACGTACCGCCGAACCGGTGCAGCACCAGGGTGGTGTTGCCGACCGCCTCCACCGCGAGCCCCGGCTCGGCCTCCAGCATGCAGCCGATGGCGTACTCCTCGTTCCGGTACGGCCATGGGCTCGTCCGGGGGTCGAACTCGACGTCGACGGTGACCAGGTACCGGCGTCCGGCCTTCGCCTCGTCGGGCCAGCTGACGAGGGGCCTGAGGGAGACTGCGGGCGGTTCGGTGGGTGCGCTCACGGGCCGTCACCGCCGTCCGGCGCGGGTGGCTGCAGGGCCAGGGTGGTGTCGGGGTGGCCGAAGTAGGCGTAGGTGAAACCGGCGAAGAAGGCCTCCACCGCGGCTTCGGCGCGCTGTTCGTCTCCGGACTCGATCGCGCGCTCGGCCGCGGCGGCGTGGCGGGCTCGGTGCCGGGTCAGCTCGTCGGCCAGGTTCGCCGGTCCCCGCTTGGCGGTTCTGATCAGACGGGCGGCGAAGTCGTGGGAGTGGGCCTTGCTCACGTCCGTCATGGTGCCGATGACCGCGCTCGCGCCCCAGCGCAGGAACACCTCGGCGAAGGTACGGGGCACCCCTGCCCGGGCGGGGCCGCTCAGGCGGGCGGAGGAGCAGGCGTTGACGAACACGACGGCTTCGGTGGCGTGCAGGGCATACATCTTCCACTTCTCCGAGAGCGTGAGGAGCGAGACATCGCCGAGCAGGAAAGTGGTGGGGTCCTCGTCGTACCGGCCATGACAGCGTATGAGCAGCAGGCCGAAGGCGGTGTCCACCTCGCGCAGACGGGCGTGCAGCCCGCTCATTTCGGTGGTCCGCTCCCCCACCTCGTGCCCGTCCAGGCCGTCCTGTGCGACCCTGAACTCCGGTTCCTCGCAGACGAGTACGCCGCCCAGGCAGGCGCGCGGCCGGGCGTCGTAGATCCAGGCCCGCTCGCCGTCGTAGACGGTGGTCCAGCGGATGACGGGGAACTCCGCGCCGATCCAGCCGCCGGTGTCCGGGCCCGCGGGCGGGGCGTGGCCCACCCGCCCCCGGTGCAGGAGTTCCCAGGGGATCTCGTAGGAGGTCTGGTCCCATACGACAAGCCGGCGCGGCCCGTCGGCCGCGCTCAGCAGGTCGATCCAGTGGGCCAGCACGGTCTGGGTGCGCCACCACCACTTGACCTTCAGGTAGGTGTCGCACCAGCTTCCGCCGGGGGCCTTGGCCTGCGCGGTGAGCGCGGTGAGGCTCGGCCACGGATGCGTCGGGCCGGCCGGGTCCGTGTCGTGGCCGGCGCTGTGCACCGTGCCCTGGTGGTGGAAGGACAGCTGGACGGCCGACCCGTTGGGGCTCGTGGCCGTCTGGACGCGCAGCATTGCGGTGCCGGGCGGGAGTTGGTCCGCCAACCGGGCTTTCAGCGGGTCGAGGGCCTTCTGTGCGGCGGGTTTCTCGGCGTCCTGCGGTACGGCTGCGGAGGCGGGGACGGTTGCGGACGGCTCCGCCGGGCCGGGCCTCGCCGCGTCCGCGTCCAGCCACTCCCGCAGACTCCTCTGCCCGGCCGACTCCGGGCGCGGCACCGCCCGCGGGAGGCCTGGCGCCGCCATCTGTGGGCCTGGCACCGTCCGCTCCAGGTCTGGCACCGTCCGCTCCAGGTCTGGCACCGTCCGCCCCGGGTCTGGCACCGTCCGCTCCAGGTCTGGCACCGTCCGCTCCAGGTCTGGCACCGTCTGTTTCGGCGTTCCGCGCGGTGCCGTTCCGGGCCCGCCGGGATCCCGCTCCTGCGGACGACGCCCCGCCGGCGTCCCGCCCTGCACCGTCACCCTGCCGCTCCGGGGCGGGGGGCCGTCGTGAGGGTGGCGCCCAGAGCGTCCGCCAGTTCCACGGGGAGATGGGGGTACTGGTCGAGGTCCGGCGCGACGACGAACGCCCGGACCCGGCTCAGGGTGGCCGCGGTGGCCGCCGCGCGGAGGGCGCCCTCGACGCCCTCGCGGCGGACCGGGCCCGGAGGCCGGCCGAGCAGGCTGGCGTCGAGGGGGACGTTGCCCCGCCCGTCGGTGAGGACGACCAGCCGGACCTCGTCGACCGTCGCCCGGCCGCGCCGCAGGAAGCGGCGCAGCTCGTGCACGCCGAGGTCGAGGGCGTGGGCCAGCGGACTGGCGGTGCCCGGCGGCCGGTCGAGGGCGGCGAGCAGGACGGGGTCGAGCAGCGAGGCGGCGCGGACGCGTTCCGCGCACACGTCGGGTCCGGCGCCGGCGTGCCCGAAGACGATGACGGTGACCGCGGCCTGCGACTCGTAGGCCCAGCGCAGGTGCGGCGCGAGGGCGGGCGCGCGGTCGCAGCCGCGCACGGAGTGGTCGAGCACCAGGACGAGGGCGTGGGCGGGCTCGGGGCGGCGCCGGTACTGGCGGAGGTCGTCCGTGCGCAGGACCAGCGAGCCCGGGTGCGGCGCGGGATGGTGCAGCCGGGCCTTGGCCGCCTCCACCAGGCTCGGTACGAGTGCCAGGTCGTGCAGGTCCCGGGCGCGCATGGTGCCGTTCGGGCGGCCCCGCAGCCGGCGGACGGTGCTGCGGCGGCGCAACGGCGGGCGCAGCGAGCCGAGTTGCGGTACGGCGTCCGGGGAGTCCTCCGGGTACGGCGACACCGGTGCCTCCGGCGGCGGCGCGACCACCGGGGTCGTGGACAGCGGGCGGGGCGGGGCCGGGGCTGCCACCGGCGTGGGGGTGGGCGTCAGCGGGGCGCGGGCCTGTTCGGGAGCGGCCTCGGTGTCCGGCGGGGATGCGGTCTCCGGCGCGGGCGGTCGGTACGGGCGGCCGGGGTCGGGCGGAGGCGCGGAGATGCCGAGCAGGGTGGCCGCCTCGGTGAGGTGCCGTGGCTCGACGCGCGCGTCACCGGCCCGGGTGGCGAGCGCGCGGGCGATCCGGGCGAGGGCCAGGCCGCGGCGCATCCCGGTGTCCGGGGGCACCAGGGCGACGGCACGGTCGGCGGCCCGGCCGGTCAGGACGGGCCGGGGGGTGCCGCCGGGTACGTACGGCAGGGTCGGCAGGGAGGCGACGAGGTCGGCGCGTTCGGCGGGCAGGTCCCAGAAGCGGCCGGGACCACGCCGCCACAGCACCTCGTTGAGCGGCTCGCCGGCCACGCGCAGCGGGAAGCGGTCCAGCAGGTGCGGGGAGAGCCCGGCGGCCTCCGCGCGGTCGGCTGCCGCGAGCCACTGGGCGCGCGGCGGCCACAGCAGGCTGTGCCCGTGCATCTCGACGTGTCCGGCGTCGGCGCCGATCAGGGTGACGGCGGCGCGTACGGTGGCGGTGCCCGCCTGGCACAGGTCGGGGACGAGCAGGACCGGGGGCGCCTCGCCGGGTTCCTCCACCAGTTCCCCGGGGACGAGGCGCAGGCCCTCGTCGTCGAGGTGGGGCCGCAGCCACAGCTCCTCCTCGCCGAACCACGAGCCCAGCACCCGTACACCGCCCGCCCCGGCGCGGTGTGCGGCCGACCAGGCGCCGAGGACGGGCAGCAGCTCCGGGTCGAGCCCCAGGAACAGCAGTCCGCCGGCGCCGGGTTCGGTCGCGAGCGCCGCGAGCACGGTCAGGGCCCGGCCGAGGGGCGCCGGGACGCCGGGGCCGGGCGGGGAGTCCGGGCGATGGTCCGGCATGGTCAGACCGCCGTGCCGGGGAGCAGCCGTGCGACCTGGGCGTCGTCCTCCTCGGTCCACGGCGGCAGGGTGCCGGTGTCGCCGCGTCCCCGGCGGTGGACGAGGGCCAGTTTCGCAATCCGGCGCACATGGCCGGTGGTGGCGTGCGCGGCGTTTTCGATGGCGGCGAGGGCCCGGGCGGCCCGCAGCATGACGATCTCCCCGCGGTGGCCGGCGACCTGGAAGCCCTCGGCGAGGGCGGCGCAGCCCGCGTACACCTCGGGCCCGCACGTGACGGCGGCGAGCCGGTCGCGCGCGGCCCGCAGTCCGTCCCTCGTGCGGGCGTCCTCGTCCAGGGCCCGGGCCATGAACTCCGAGCCGGGGTCGGCGCCTTCGGCCTCGAAGCGCAGGACGGTCTCCACGATGCGGCGGCGGCGCGCCGCGTCCGGCTCGGAGTCGACGACGGCCACCAGGCCGAAGCGGTCCAGGAGTTGGGGCCGCAGTCCGCCCTCGTCCGGGTTCATGGTGCCGACCAGGGTGAACTCCACGCGCCGGGCGGGTTCGGACAGGTGGTCCCGCTCGAGGGCGAGGATGCCGGTGGAGGCCGCGTCCAGGATGATGTTGACCAGGTAGTCGTCGAGCAGGTTGATCTCGTCGACGTACAGCATGCGGGCCGGGGACTCGGAGGCCTGGACCAGCAGTCCGTCGGACTTCTCGGGGCTGCCGTGCATCAACTCCCTGATCCGCCATCCGCCCAGCACCCGGTCGTCGGTGGCGCCGATCGGCATGGTCACCGGCAGACCGTCCACGGCCATCTTGGTGAAGGCGCGCACGGTGGTGGTCTTGGCGGTGCCGCGCTGCCCGGTGGCGAGGACCCCGCCCACGGCCGGGCACACGTAGGTGATCTCCAGGGCGGTCCGCAGCTCCTCCTGGCCGACGATCAGGGCATACGGCAGCACGGTCTGCAGCGCCTCCCGCTCCCGTGCCCGGCGCCGGGCCCGCTCGGCCTCCCGGTCGGCGGTGGTGACCTGGGGGTCGCCGTCGGTTCCCGCGGGTGTGTCCTCGGTCATTGCTGCCCCTGTCCGCCGGCGGTGCCCTGGTTCGGGTCGGTGGTGTAGCGCAGGCCCGGTGGCAGGGGTACGCCCTGGCGCCACAGGTCGCACCAGGCGGTCGCGAGCCGCCGTTCCGCCGCGGGATCGTCGGGGACCGGCGTGCCGAGCGCCCGCAGCAGCGCGAACCGGTGCAGGTCGAAGGCCATGTGCAGGGAGTCGCCGTACGCCATGGCCGCCTGTACGGCGCCGCGGTAGGCGGCCCAGGCGACGGCGAGCGGCAGCAGGGCGAGCAGCGCCCACCGGCCGGTGCCCGCGAGGAGGACCGCCGCGGCCGGGGCGGTGACCGCCATGGTCACCGCCAGCCGGGCGGCGGCGTCCACCGTGTCGCGGCGGTCGTCGACCACGGCCCGGCTGCGCTCCTCGAGGAGCGGGTACAGGCGCGGCCAGGCGACCACCGCGTCGTAGCCGAAGGCGCGGCCGGCGGTGTCCTCGGCGGCGGCGAGGGCGTTGCCGAGTGCCGTGGGGCGCACCAGGTGGTCCGGCAGCGGGAAGCGCCGGCGCAGTTCCGCGCCCGCGACCCCGGCGCGCTGGACGACGTCCGGGGGCAGGGCGCCGGGGTGCGCGCCGGGCGCGGGGGCGGGCAGTTCGGCCCGGCGCTCCCAGGTCCGCTTGCGGCGCCGCTGGAGGCGCCGGGCCTGGTTCGCGCCGAGCCGCTGCGGCCAGGCGCCTTCGAGCAGCCGGACCAGCGAGGTCTGCCAGGGGGCGAGGAGGACGGCGACGAGGGTGACGCCGAGCATCAGCGCCAGCAGCCGGCCCACCCCGAGGGTGGCGGCCGCCGTCCACGCGCGCGTGAAGCGCAGACGGCCGCCGGCCGGGGCGCCGGTGCCGCGGGCGCCCGCCTGGGCCAGCAGGAGCAGGAAGAAGGCGGCGGCGTACGTCGGCAGGTAGCCGACCAGGAAGAACCGGCGTCCGGCGGCCAGTCCCGCCGGTGGCTGGACGGTGTCGCTCAGCTTCATCCGGTCAGCTCCATGTCGCCGTGGCCGGCCGGGCAGCGGGGCAGGAGCCGCGCGTCGTAGAAGGAGCGGGCTGTGCCGTGGCCGCAGTGCGGGCAGGAGAACACGAGTGCCCGGAACCGGGTGGACGCGCCGGGCAGGCCCGCCCGGTCACCGGCTCCCCAGTCCGCGGGGGTGTCGCCCGCGGGTCCGAGGGCGTCGCGCACGCGCGCGGGGGTGCACACGCCGATGACCTCGTCGGTTCCGGCGAGCCGCAGGGCCACGCCCCGGTAGTCGGGGTGGGCGCGGAAGACCGCGGCGAGTTGAAGTGCCAATGCGGGGGTGTCGTGGTCGTCCCGGTCCGGATCGACGTCGACGCTCGTGCCCGGGTTCGGTTCCCGCGCGGGGAGCCGGTCGTCGAGGAGCATGCCGTACCGCGTGCGTGCCCAGGCGATCCGGTCGTCGTCCGGCACTGGCCCACCCCTCCCCGCCCCCGTGGCGCGCCCGCACGGTGCCGTGTCCGGTGGCCCACGGCCCGGGGTCCCACAGCCCGAATTCTACGGAGACAGCCCTGCGCGGGGGCCTTCTTGCAGAACTCCGCCCACGGCAGCACGGCCACCTGCCACCGCGGCACGGCTGCCGGGGGCCTTCTTGCACAACTCCGCCCACGGCAGCACGGCCACCTGCCACCGCGGCACGGCTGCCGGCCACACGTGCCGCACCCCGTCCGACCCACACCGCCCCCGGGCCCGCCCTCACCACCGCACGGCTGCCGGCCCTCGCCATCACCTGTGCCGACAGCCACCCGCACACGGGCACCGGCTCGCACGGGCCGCACAGCTGCCACCCACCGCCTCCCGACGGCTGCCGGGGCTCGCCGCCGACGGTGCCGGCCGTCGCCCGCGTGGGTGCCCGGCCCTCGCCGCCGCGCCACCGCCCGCCATCATCCCCGTACCGCTCTGCCCGCCATCACCGCCTCACCACCGTCCGCCATCACCACCTCACCGCCGGTCGCCATCACCGCCGTGCGCCTGCCGACGGTTGCCGCCGTACTGCTGTCCGTCCTCGTGGCCGGCGGCGTTGTCGGTGGGCTCGGCTACGGTTTCCGCATGGCTGCCCGTACCAAGACCACCAAGGACCGCCCGTCCTACCGCTGCACCGAGTGCGGCTGGCAGACGGCCAAGTGGCTCGGCCGGTGCCCCGAGTGCCAGGCCTGGGGGACGGTCGAGGAGTACGGCGCGCCCGCGGTCCGTACGACGACGCCGGGCCGGGTCACCACCTCCGCGCTGCCCATCGGCCAGGTCGACGGCCGTCGGGCGACCGCTCGCACGACCGGCGTGCCGGAGCTGGACCGGGTGCTCGGCGGCGGCCTGGTGCCCGGCGCGGTGGTGCTGCTCGCGGGCGAGCCGGGCGTGGGCAAGTCCACGCTGCTGCTGGACGTGGCGGCCAAGGCGGCGAGCGAGGAGCACCGCACCCTCTATGTGACCGGTGAGGAGTCGGCGAGCCAGGTCAGGCTGCGCGCCGACCGCATCGGCGCCCTGCACGACGACCTGTATCTGGCCGCCGAGACGGATCTGGCGGCCGTCCTCGGCCACCTGGACGCGGTGAAGCCGTCCCTGCTGATCCTCGACTCGGTGCAGACGGTCGCCTCTCCGGAGATCGACGGCGCCCCCGGCGGCATGGCGCAGGTCCGCGAGGTGGCCGGCGCCCTGATCCGCGCCTCCAAGGAGCGGGGGATGTCCACGCTGCTGGTGGGCCACGTCACCAAGGACGGCGCGATCGCGGGCCCCCGCCTGCTGGAGCACCTGGTGGACGTCGTCCTGCACTTCGAGGGCGACCGGCACGCGCGTCTGCGCCTGGTGCGCGGCGTGAAGAACCGCTACGGCGCCACGGACGAGGTCGGCTGCTTCGAGCTGCACGACGAGGGCATCACGGGCCTCGCCGACCCGAGCGGACTCTTCCTGACCCGGCGGGACGAGCCGGTGCCGGGCACCTGCCTGACCGTCACCCTGGAGGGCCGCCGCCCGCTGGTGGCCGAGGTGCAGGCGCTCACCGTCGACTCGCAGATCCCCTCCCCGCGCCGGACGACCTCGGGCCTGGAGACCTCCCGGGTGTCGATGATGCTGGCGGTGCTGGAGCAGCGCGGGCGGATCAGCGCGCTCGGCAAGCGGGACATCTACTCGGCGACGGTGGGCGGCGTGAAGCTGTCGGAACCGGCGGCGGACCTCGCGATCGCGCTCGCGCTGGCCTCCGCGGCCAGCGACACCCCGCTGCCGAAGAACCTCGTCGCGATCGGCGAGGTCGGCCTCGCGGGCGAGGTCAGACGGGTCACGGGCGTGCAGCGCAGGCTCGCCGAGGCGCACCGGCTGGGCTTCACGCACGCGCTCGTCCCGGGTGACCCGGGCAAGGTCCCGCCCGGCATGAAGGTCCTGGAAGTCGCCGACATGGGGGACGCGCTGCGGGTGCTGCCGCGCTCCCGTCGCCGAGAGGCCCCACGGGAGGCGGAGGAGCGCCGGTAGACTTTGCCCTGGTCTCGCCCGTCCGTACGAACCGAGTGCGCACGACGGCAGCGCCCCAGAACCTGCGACCGGAGGAGTGCAGTGGCAGCCAACGACCGGGCAGCGTCTCCCGGAAAGTCCGGTGGGAGTGCCGGTTCCGATGGCCTGATGCGCGCCTCGCTGAGCGCCGTGGCTCCGGGTACGCCCCTGCGGGACGGCCTCGAGCGGGTCCTGCGCGGCAACACCGGCGGGCTGATCGTCCTCGGCTCCGACAAGACGGTCGAGGCGATGTGCACGGGCGGGTTCGTCCTGGACGTCGAGTTCACCGCGACCCGGCTGCGGGAGCTGTGCAAGCTGGACGGCGGCATCGTGCTGTCGTCGGACCTGTCGAAGATTCTGCGGGCCGGTGTGCAGCTGGTCCCGGACCCGACGATCCCGACGGAGGAGACCGGCACCCGGCACCGCACCGCCGACCGGGTCTCCAAGCAGGTCGGCTTCCCGGTGGTCTCCGTCTCCCAGTCCATGCGGCTGATCGCGCTGTACGTCGACGGGCAGCGGCGCGTGCTGGAGGACTCGGCGGCGATCCTGTCCCGGGCGAACCAGGCGCTGGCCACCCTGGAGCGGTACAAGCTGCGGCTGGACGAGGTCGCGGGCACGCTGTCGGCGCTGGAGATCGAGGACCTGGTGACGGTCCGGGACGTGTCCGCGGTCGCGCAGCGCCTGGAGATGGTGCGGCGCATCGCCACCGAGATCGCCGAGTACGTGGTGGAGCTGGGCACGGACGGCCGTCTTCTGGCGCTGCAGCTCGAGGAGTTGATCGCCGGTGTGGAGCCCGACCGGGAGCTGGTCGTGCGGGACTATGTGCCCGAGCCGACGGCGAAGCGGTCCCGTACGGTCGACGAGGCGCTGTCCGAGCTGGACGCGCTGACGCATGCGGAGCTGCTGGAACTGGGCACGGTGGCGCGTGCGCTGGGCTACACCGGGTCGCCCGAGACGCTCGACTCCGCGGTGTCCCCGCGGGGCTTCCGGCTGCTGGCCAAGGTGCCGCGGCTGCCGGGGGCCATCATCGACCGGCTGGTGGAGCACTTCGGGGGACTGCAGAAGCTGCTCGCCGCGAGCGTGGACGATCTGCAGACGGTCGACGGTGTGGGTGAGGCGCGGGCGCGCAGCGTGCGGGAGGGGCTGTCCCGGCTGGCGGAGTCGTCCATCCTGGAGCGGTACGTCTGAGGTGCCGGCCCCGCGCCCCTGTGGGGTGCCTCTGCCGATCGAGGTCCGCTAGTCGGCCGACAGCACGAACGAAGCCCGGAGCTTTGCGAAGCCCGGTGCCTTGGCCTCCAGGAGATACGTTCCTGGCTTGGCCGAGCCCGCCGGAGGCGTCCCGCACTGGGAGGCGCTCGGCTTGCGGTCCCACTTCACGGTGTAGGTGATGCTCTGCCCCGCCGGAACCCGGAAGAACAGGCTCGACGCACCCTTCGGGCAGTCCGCCGACGACCAGTACGCGTCGTCGCCGTCCGCCGGTGTGACCGTCAGCACCGCGTTCTTCGGCCCGAGATCGACCTTGCAGTCCCCGGAGGACGTGTTCTTCGCGGTGAGTTCGAAGGCGGGCGTCTGGTCCGGCGAGTAGGAGTTGTGCAGGCTCCGCAGGTTCAACGAGACGGCCCCGGCTGTGCAGTTGGGCAGCGAGGACGACGCGGGCACCGCGTCCCTCGTACCGACGCCGGCGCCACCGGAGCCTCCGGAGGCCGCATGGGAGCCGGAGTCGGAGCCGTTACCGGAATCCCCGTCGGATCCGGGCGAATCGGATGAACCGGGTGAACCGGCGCCCCCGGAGCCGGTGCCGCCGCCGCTCGACCCGTCGCGCCCGCCCGGGTGTTGGCTGATCGCGGAGCCGGAGGGGGACGGCCCCGGCGTGATGGTGGACACGGGATTCTTGCCGTTGGACCCGTCGGCGCCCTTCTTGCCGCCCCCGCCGCCGGACGTGACGATCCAGGTGATCAGCAGCGCCAGCAGGGCGACCACGGACAGCAGGACGGCCCTCCGTCGCCAGTAGATGGAGGAGGGAAGCGGCCCGACCGGATTGCGCAGAGATCCCACGGCGCAAACTGTACGAGAGATCGCCGCACTTGCTTGCGTCCCCCGCCGCCCGATGAGCAACTTTTCCGGATCATCATCCTGGCAACTGCCGTCAACCGCAGGGCCCTTCGATCCCTCCGCGACGCTGCGCAGCCACCCGATCACCGAACATGACCGCCCGACCCGTGGCAGGATCGGAGTGCCATGACTGAGAAGCTCCACGCCCCCGTGATCGCCTGGTTCGACGCCCACGCCCGCGACCTCCCCTGGCGCCGCCCGGATGCGGGCCCCTGGGGGGTGATGGTCAGCGAGTTCATGCTCCAGCAGACCCCGGTGAGCCGGGTGCTGCCGGTGTACGAGCAGTGGCTGGCCCGCTGGCCGCGCCCCGCCGACCTGGCCGGGCAGGCGCCGGGCGAGGCGGTGCGCGCCTGGGGGCGGCTCGGTTACCCGCGCCGCGCCCTGCGACTGCACGGAGCGGCCGTGGCCATAACGGAACGGCACGGCGGGGACGTGCCGACGGATCACGCCCAGCTTCTGGCGCTGCCCGGGATCGGGGAGTACACGGCAGCCGCGGTGGCCTCCTTCGCGTACGGGCAGCGGCACCCTGTGCTGGACACGAACGTGCGCCGGGTTCTCGCGCGGGCGGTGTCGGGTGTGCAGTACCCGCCGAACGCCACCACGGCCGCCGAGCGTCGCCTGGCGCGCGAGCTGCTGCCGGAGGACGAGCGCACGGCCGCCCGCTGGGCCGCGGCCTCGATGGAGCTGGGCGCGCTGGTGTGCACGGCGAAGAACGAGGGGTGCGGGCGCTGCCCGATCGCCGCCCAGTGCGCGTGGCGGCTCGCGGGCAAGCCGGAGCACGCCGGGCCGCCGCGGCGCGGACAGACGTACGCCGGCACGGACCGGCAGGTGCGCGGCAAGCTGCTGGCGGTGCTGCGGGAGGCGCACGCGCCGGTGCCGCAGGCGATGCTGGACCGGGTGTGGCACGAGCCGGTGCAGCGCGCCCGCGCGCTCGACGGGCTCGTCACGGACGGACTGGTGGAGCCGCTGCCGAACAATCTCTATCGGCTGCCGCTGACCTGATACACGGCCAAGTCACCGTCCCCGAGGTCGCGTTACGGCCATCCTGGCGGGCAAAGTCACAGATAGGCGGACATAAGCGCCACACCCTTTACCCTTTTCCTACTTCCGTTACACAACCGACGGACAGCCGATTGCCAGCCGCAGGCTGCTTCGCACAGCCCCGTGACAACAACTCCGTAGCTTCATTGCCGTGCCCGCCAGACCACGGGCACGGCGAAGAAGCGGTACTTCAGGCACGGGGCCGAAGTGAACGGGGAACGGAGGCGGTTGATCATGGCGCAGGGCGAGGTGCTCGAGTTCGAGGAGTACGTCCGCACCCGGCAGGACGCGCTGTTGCGCAGCGCCCGCCGGTTGGTCCCGGACCCGACGGACGCCCAGGACCTGCTGCAGACCGCGCTGGTGCGCACGTACGGCCGCTGGGAGGGCATCGCCGACAAGCGGCTCGCGGACGCCTATCTGCGCCGGGTCATGATCAACACCCGTACCGAGTGGTGGCGGGCGCGCAAACTGGAGGAGGTCCCGACCGAGCAGCTGCCGGACGCGTCCGTGGACGACGCCACCGAGCAGCACGCCGACCGGGCCCTGCTGATGGACGTCATGAAGGTGCTGGCGCCCAAGCAGCGCAGTGTCGTGGTGCTGCGACACTGGGAGCAGATGTCCACGGAGGAGACGGCCGCGGCCCTCGGCATGTCGGCCGGTACGGTCAAGAGCACGCTGCACCGGGCGCTCGCCCGGCTCCGCGAGGAGCTGGAGGCCCGCGATCTGGACGCACGCGCGCTGGAGCGTGAGGAGCGGGAGCGTTGCGCGGCCTGACCGAGGCCGGATCCGAAGGGATCCGAGGGAGCACGCAGGCGGTGATCGCGGTGGGGGCCGCGTTCGCCGCCGTCGCCCTTTTCGTCGCCGCCTGCGGAACGGGCGGCACAGGGGCCCGCGACGAGGGCCCGGCCCACGCCTCGGCGGTGGCGGGCGCCATCGCCTCGCCCAGCCCGAGCCCCTCCGGCCGCTACCGGCGGGTGGACGCGGTGGCGCTGGTCAAGAAGGACCCGGTGGTCTCCGCCACGGTGAAGCGGGAGCTGAAGCCGTGCAGCGGCGACCACTACCCGGTCGACGTCTCCTACGGCGATCTCACCGGCGGCTCCGCCAACGACGTCGTCGTCAACGTGCTGACCTGCGGCGACTGGGTGGGCATCGGCACGTATGTGTACCGGGCCGTCGGCGGGTCGTACAAGAATGTGTTCAAGGCGGAGGAGTCGCCGGTCTACTCGGAGATCGACGGCACCGATCTGACGGTGACCCGGCAGGTGTACGACACGGACGATCCAGTCTCCAACCCGTCCAGGGAGACCGTGATCACGTACGCCTGGAAGGCGGGCCGGTTCGCCCAGATCAGCAGCCACGAGACCGACTACAGCAAGGTGGGCGGGGACGCGTCGCCCGCGGACGGCTGAGCCCCGCCCCCCACACACGCCCACCACGAGGACTGGAGAGCACCGGGATGGCAGACCAGACCCACGTCCTGTTCGTCGAGGACGACGACGTCATCCGCGAGGCCACCCAGCTCGCCCTGGAGCGGGACGGCTTCGCGGTCACCGCCATGCCCGACGGCCTGTCGGGCCTGGAGGCGTTCCGGGCGAACCGGCCGGACATCGCGCTGCTGGACGTGATGGTCCCGGGTCTGGACGGGGTCAGCCTGTGCCGCCGCATCCGGGACGAGTCGACCGTGCCGGTGATCATGCTGTCGGCGCGCGCCGACTCCATCGACGTCGTCCTGGGCCTGGAGGCGGGCGCGGACGACTATGTGACCAAGCCGTTCGACGGCGCCGTACTGGTCGCCCGGATCCGGGCCGTGCTGCGGCGCTTCGGGCACGCGGGCGGCAGCGCGCAGTCCGAGGCCGCCGGGGAGGCGGTCACCGGCGGGATGCTGGCCTTCGGGGACCTGGAGATCGACACCGAGGGCATGGAGGTGCGCCGTGCCGGGCAGCCGGTGGCGCTCACCCCGACCGAGATGCGGCTGCTGCTGGAGTTCTCCTCCGCGCCGGGCACCGTGCTCTCCCGCGACAAGCTGCTGGAGCGGGTGTGGGACTACGGCTGGGGCGGCGACACCCGGGTCGTGGACGTGCATGTGCAGCGGCTGCGGCAGAAGATCGGCCAGGACCGCATCGAGACGGTCCGCGGCTTCGGCTACAAGCTGAAGGCCTGAGCGGGGCGGCGGCATGCGGGGGATTTTCCGAGGCCCGGTCCGGCGCATGGAGCGCGCGGGCCTGCACACCGGCCTCAGATGGAAGCTCAGTGCGGCGATCGCGCTGGTGGCCGGGCTGGTGGCGATCGTACTCAGCCTGGTCGTGCACAACGCCGCCCGGGTCTCGATGCTGGACAACGCGCGCGACCTGGCCAACGAGCGGGTCCGGATCGCCGCGCGCAACTACGAGCAGAAGCGCGGCCCGAACTTCCCCAACATCAAGATCGACGATCCCGAGCTGCCGGCCGCGCTGCGCGAGAAGGTCGAGGAGGGCCGCCGGGCCAGCGACGTCATCGACCACGGCGGGGTGCCGGACATCTGGGCGGCCGTGCCGACCAAGGACGGCCGGGTGCTGTCCCTGCACAGCAACGTGCCGGACCGGTCCACCGATGTGATGAACGACCTCGACCAGGCGCTGGTGATCGGCTCCGTCGCGGTGGTGCTCGGCGGCAGCGCGCTCGGCGTGCTGATCGGCGGGCAGCTCTCCCGCCGGCTGCGCAAGGCGGCGGCCGCCGCGGGCCGGGTCGCCAAGGGCGAGACGGACGTGCGGGTGCGGGAGGCCATCGGCGGGGTCGTACGGGACGAGACCGACGATCTGGCGCGCGCGGTGGACGCCATGGCGGACGCGCTGCGGCAGCGGCTGGAGGCCGAGCGGCGGGTCACCGCGGACATCGCGCACGAGCTGCGCACCCCGGTGACGGGCCTGCTCACGGCCGCCGAGCTGCTGCCGCCCGGTCGCCCGACCGAGCTGGTGCTGGACCGCGCGAAGGCGATGCGCACCCTCGTCGAGGACGTGCTGGAGGTCGCCCGGCTCGACGGGGCCTCCGAGCGGGCCGAGCTGCAGGACATCATGCTGGGCGACTTCATCTCCCGGCGGGTGGCCGCCAAGGACTCGGAGATCACCGTACGGGTGGTGCACGAGTCGGAGGTCACCACCGATCCGCGGCGCCTGGAGCGGGTGCTGTTCAACCTGCTCGCCAACGCGGCCCGGCACGGCCGGCCGCCGATCGAGGTGACCGTCGAGGGCCGGGTCATCCGGGTGCGCGACCACGGGCCCGGCTTCCCGGAGGAGCTGCTGGCCGAGGGGCCGAGCCGTTTCCGCACCGGCAGCAAGGACCGCGCCGGGCAGGGCCACGGGCTGGGCCTGACCATCGCGGCCGGCCAGGCCCGCGTCCTGGGGGCCCGCCTGACGTTCCGCAACGTCCGCCCTGCCGGCATCCCCGCGCACCTGCCGGCGGAGGGCGCGGTGGCGGTCCTGTGGCTGCCGGAGCACGCCCCGACCAGCACCGGGAGCCACCCCATGCTGCCGTTGTCGGGGGGCGGCAGCTGAGCGGGTCCGGACGCCGCCCCGCTGCCGCCCGGAAGCCCGCTCGATGCCGTGCGACCGGCTGTGGGGGACTGTGCCCCGCGGATCAGCTCCAGCGCTGGCGCGATGCGCCCGAGTCGGAGTCGGTGCGGACGGCTCCGCTGATCGACACCTCAAGGGTGCGGCCGGTGGCCTTGTTCTTCAGCCGCCAGCCCGAGGAGTCCTTGCTCTCGTACCACTTCTGGTAGTTGCCGCCGTTGCACGTGCCGACGTACACGGCGCCGTCGCTGTTGCTGTCGAGGCACTTGCCGGTGAGGTGGTGCTTCATGGTGTAGCTGCCGTCGGACTGCTTGTTCTCGTCCCACTTCATGCTGGCCCCGGTGGCGGAGGTCGTACGGACCTTGCCGTTGAAGTACGCCAGGTACTCGCCGTTGCTCTTGTTCTTCCAGGTGACCGCGTGGTCCGCCGCGAACGCCTGCCCCGTGCCTGCGAGCGCCAGCGCCGGAGCGAGCACCGCCGCGGCCACGAGCAGCTTGATACGGCCCTTCTTCATGGTGTTCCCCCTGCAAAGGTCGAATGCCGAATCGGGCGACAACACGCCGAATCGATCATTGAGGTCGCTGCCACGCTAGCCGCGCGTGATCACCTGGGCAACGCCATAAAGGGGGCCCGCAAAAGGGAGCAGACCCCCGGGGCGGACACCAACCGGGGGTCTGCGGCTCGCAGTTCGGGCCGGGAAGGGCTCAGACGGCCTCGATCACCTGCAGGGGAGCCACGTCGTCGCCGTCCTGCGCGGAAGGCTTCTGCGGCCCGCCCTTGAGGGGGACCTCCGTCACGAACAGCGCCGCGATCAGGACGATCACCGCGACCGCCGCGCCGAGCAGGAACGCCGAGTGCGTGCCGGCGGACACCGCGTGCTGGTAGGCGTCCTTGATCGGGCCCGGCAGCTTGGCCAGGCTCTTGGCGTCCAGCGCGGCGGACTTCTCGGTCATGTGCTTGCCCAGCGCACCACCGCGCTCGGCCATGACGTGCTGCACCCGGTTGTTGAACAGGGCGCCCATGATGGCGACACCGAAGGAGGAACCGAGCGTACGGAACAGGGTCGTCGACGAGGACGCCACGCCCATGTCCTTCATCTGCACGCTGTTCTGCGCCACCAGCATGGTGATCTGCATGAGGCAGCCCATGCCGAGGCCCAGGACGGCCATGTAGAGGCCCGAGGTCAGCCGGGTGGTGCCGGTGTCCATGAGCGACAGCAGGTACAGCCCCGTGATCATCAGGGCGCCGCCGACGATCGGGAAGGCCTTGTAGCGGCCGCTGTTGGTGGTGACCCGGCCCGCGACCATCGAGGTCACCAGCATCGCGCCGAGCATCGGCAGCAGCAGCAGACCGGAGTTGGTCGCGGAGGCGCCCTGCACCGACTGCTGGTACAGCGGCAGGTACAGCGTCGCGCCGAACATCACGAAGCCGGTGATGAAGCCGATGACCGACATCAGGGTGAAGTTGCGGCTCTTGAAGATGTGCAGTGGCAGCACCGGTTCGGCGGCCTTGGTCTGCCAGAACACGAACCCGACGAGCGCGGCGACGCCGATGGCGATCAGTTCCATGATCCGTGCCGAGGTCCAGGCGTACTGCGTGCCGCCCCAGGTGGTGACCAGCACGATGGAGGTGATGCCGAGGGTCAGCAGCAGCACACCGGGGTAGTCGATGCCGGCCTTGGACCGCTTCTTGGGCAGGTGCAGTACGGCGGTGATCGCGGCCAGCGCGACCGCGCCGAGCGGCAGGTTGATGTAGAAGGCCCAGCGCCAGCCCCAGTTGTCGGTGATGGTGCCGCCGACGAGCGGGCCGCCGATCATCGCCAGCGCCATGACGCCGGCCATCATGCCCTGGTACTTGCCGCGCTCCCGGGGCGGTATCAGGTCGCCGATGATCGCCATGACGCCGACCATCAGGCCGCCGGCGCCGAGACCCTGCACGGCCCGGAAGCCGATCAGCTGGCCCATGTCCTGGGCCATGCCGCTCAGCGCGGAACCGATCAGGAAGAGCACGATCGAGCTGAGGAAGGCGCCCTTGCGCCCGTACATGTCGCCGAGCTTGCCCCAGATCGGGGTCGAGGCCGCGGTCGCCAGGGTGTACCCGGTGACCACCCAGGACAGGTGCTCCAGGCCGCCCAGTTCACCGACGATCGTCGGCATGGCCGTACCGACGATCATGTTGTCGAGCATCGCGAGCATCATCGCGATCATGAGCGCGAGCAGGACCACCCGTACGCTCTTCGGCTGCTTCTCCGGCTGCTGTTCCGGCCGGCCGGCGTTCCCCTCGGCCGGCTCCGGCGCCTGCGTGTCCGCCATCTCTCCCACTCCCCCTGGCGACTGCTACTTACTTGCCGCCCGGCTAGTTCACTACACTGGGAAGGTAGCCCCGTCACTAGCCGGGCGTCAAGTAAGTTTCCGCGGAAGCGCGAGGAGTACGAGGATGGGCGTCACCATGGACGGCACCAAGCAGCAGCGCCGCGGCAACACCCGCCAGCGCATCCAGGACGTCGCGCTCGAACTCTTCGCCGAGCAGGGCTACGAGAAGACCTCCCTGCGCGAGATCGCGGAGCGTCTCGACGTCACGAAGGCGGCCCTGTACTACCACTTCAAGACAAAGGAAGAGATCATCGTCAGCCTCTTCGAGGACCTGACGAAACCGATGCAGGACCTGATCGACTGGGGCCAGGACCAGCCGCACACGCTGGAGACCAAGCAGGAGATCGTACGGCGCTACAGCCAGGCGCTGTCCGGCGCGGAGCCGCTCTTCCGGTTCATGCAGGAGAACCAGGCGACGGTGCGGGAGCTGCGCATCGGCGACTCCTTCAAGGACCGGATGCGCGGCCTCAGGGACATCATCATCGACCCGGAGGCGTCCCTTGTCGAGCAGGTCCGCTCCGTCAGCGCGCTGTTCACGCTGCACGCGGGGATGTTCGTGATGCAGGACCTGGAAGGCGACCCCGAGAAGCGGCAGAAGGCCGTTCTCGAGGTCGCCCTGGATCTCGTCACCCAGGCGCACGAGGGCGCGCGCCGGGAGAGCTGACTCAGACCTTGACGCCGTGGTCGCGCAGGAAGACCACCGGGTTGATCGCGGAGCCGTAGTTCGGGGTCGTCCGGATCTCGAAGTGCAGGTGCGGGCCGGTGGTGTTGCCGGTGTTGCCGGACAGGGCGATGTGCTGACCGGTCTTGACGACCTGGCCGACCTTGACGTCGATCCGGGACAGGTGGGCGTACTGCGAGTACGTGCCGTTGCCGTGCTTGACGACGATGGCGTTGCCGTAGGCCGGGCCGTCGCCGCCGCCGTTGGGGCCGGCCTTGACCACGGTGCCGCCGTGCGCGGCGACGACGTTGGTGCCCACCGGCACGGCGAAGTCCTGGCCGCTGTGCTTGTGCATCCAGTGGCTGCCGCCCTGGTCGAAGCTGGCGGTGAGCGTGTACTTCTGCACCGGGTCGACCCAGGACGCGGCCGACGGCGCGGCGCTCGCGACCCCGGCTCCCAGCACGGCCGTGGCGCCGACTCCGGCGGCCATGACGGCCACGCGGGCACGGAACGAGGACGTACGGGAAGAACGGGACGTGACGCGCTGGAACATTCGGGACCTCGTGGACTCGGAGACAAAGCGACCACCCGGCGCACAGACATTCGCCGTGGTGCCCGTCATTGGTAACCCGACAGCCCACTCCCGCTCAAAGCCCCCCATCTACGGCAGTACGTAGTAGGAGCTGTCCAAAACACCCACTTCTTGACACAAGGCCCAAAGGGCACACACCCGCGTCACCAGCCGATGACGTCACCCTTCCTCAGTGAGCTAAATAACAAAAGTACCTTTTTGCCCGAATTCAAGTCTCACTATCTCACCTAGTAACGGACATTTCGCTTGTGCGCCATATCACCGGCACCCCGGATGAATGGCCGAAGAAATGTGATGCAGGCCTCTAGTCGCCTACCCATCGGTAACCCTACGGTTCCCCTCGCGTCACCCTCGCCGCAGATCATGCACACGCCAACAGGCACGCGTACGGACGTGAGAGGACCCCCACCGATGACCAGACGCTCCTGGGCACGCCGCATATCCGTCACCGCCGTCTCCGTGACGGCCCTGGCCGCGCTGGCCGCTCCCGCCGAGGCCGCCGGCACCACCCCCTCGGCCGCCGCCGGCGCCACGGCCGCCAAGGTGGACTACGGCACCTGGCAGAGGGACTGCCAGGCGGTCATGGACCAGGCCCTGCCGTATCTGAAGGACCGCATCGCCGCCGCCCGGCCCGGCGAGAAGCAGGCGATCGTCTTCGACATCGACAACACCACGCTGGAGACCGACTTCGGCTTCAGCTTCCCGCAGCCGGCCAACAAGCCGGTGCTGAACGTCGCCCAGTACGCCCAGGCACACGGCGTCTCGCTGTTCTTCGTCACCGCCCGCCCCGGCATCATCGAAGAGCCCACCGAGTGGAACCTCGAGCACGACGGCTACCAGATCTCCGGTCTCTACGTACGCGGCTTCCTCGACCTCTTCAAGGACGTCGCCGCCTACAAGACCGCCCAGCGCGTCGACATCGAGAACAAGGGCTACACGATCATCGCCAACATCGGCAACAGCGCCACCGACCTGTCGGGCGGGCACGCCGAAAAGACATTCAAACTGCCGGACTACGACGGGCAGTTGTCTTAATCCCTGCTGCCCGGAAGCAGTTGTCCGACGACACAAGGGGCTGCCCCGGGACCGAAGTCCCGGGGCAGCCCCTTGTCTGTCGCCGTGTCCGACGCCGTGCGGCCTACTCCTTGTTCAGGTTCGGGCCGCCGCCGGCCGCCTGCTCGATCGGCGGGACGTCGGGCAGAGCCGCCTTCTCCTCACCCCGGAAGGTGAAGGTCTGGGCCTCGCCCTCGCCCTCGGTGTCCACGACCACGATGTGGCCGGGGCGCAGCTCGCCGAAGAGGATCTTCTCCGAGAGGGTGTCCTCGACCTCGCGCTGGATCGTGCGGCGCAGCGGCCGGGCGCCCAGCACCGGGTCGTAGCCCTTCTTGGACAGCAGCTCCTTGGCGGACTGGGAGAGCTCGATGCCCATGTCCCGGTCCTTCAGGCGCTCGTCCACCTTGCTGATCATCAGGTCGACGATCCGCAGGATGTCGGCCTGGGTCAGCTGCGGGAAGACGACCACGTCGTCGACGCGGTTGAGGAACTCGGGCCGGAAGTGCTGCTTGAGCTCGTCCTGGACCTTGTTCTTCATGCGCTCGTAGTTGGTCTTCGTGTCACCCGAGGCCGCGAAGCCCAGGTTGAAGCCCTTGGAGATGTCCCGGGTGCCGAGGTTGGTCGTCATGATGATGACCGTGTTCTTGAAGTCCACGACCCGGCCCTGGGAGTCGGTCAGGCGACCGTCCTCCAGGATCTGCAGCAGCGAGTTGAAGATGTCCGGGTGGGCCTTCTCGACCTCGTCGAAGAGGACGACCGAGAACGGCTTGCGGCGCACCTTCTCCGTCAGCTGACCGCCCTCCTCGTACCCCACGTAGCCGGGGGGCGAGCCGAAGAGGCGGGAGACCGTGTGCTTCTCGCTGAACTCCGACATGTCGAGGGAGATCAGCGCGTCCTCGTCACCGAAGAGGAACTCGGCGAGGGCCTTGGACAGCTCGGTCTTACCGACACCGGACGGGCCGGCGAAGATGAACGAACCACCCGGACGCTTCGGGTCCTTCAGGCCCGCACGCGTACGCCGGATCGCCTTCGACAGCGCCTTGACGGCGTCGTCCTGGCCGATGACCCGCTTGTGCAGCTCCTCCTCCATGCGGAGCAGGCGGCTGGACTCCTCCTCGGTCAGCTTGAAGACCGGGATGCCGGTGGCCGTGGCGAGGACCTCGGCGATCAGCTCGCCGTCGACCTCGGCGACGACGTCCATGTCGCCGGCCTTCCACTCCTTCTCGCGCTTGGCCTTGGCGGCCAGGAGCTGCTTCTCCTTGTCGCGCAGGGAGGCGGCCTTCTCGAAGTCCTGCGAGTCGATCGCGGACTCCTTGTCCCGACGGACGGCGGCGATCTTCTCGTCGAACTCGCGCAGGTCCGGCGGAGCGGTCATCCGGCGGATGCGCATCCGGGAGCCGGCCTCGTCGATCAGGTCGATCGCCTTGTCCGGCAGGAAGCGGTCCGAGATGTACCGGTCGGCCAGGGTGGCGGCCTGGACCAGCGCCTCGTCGGTGATGGAGACACGGTGGTGCGCCTCGTACCGGTCGCGCAGGCCCTTGAGGATCTCGATCGTGTGCGGCAGGGACGGCTCGGCGACCTGGATGGGCTGGAAACGGCGCTCCAGGGCCGCGTCCTTCTCCAGGTGCTTGCGGTACTCGTCCAGGGTGGTCGCACCGATGGTCTGCAGCTCACCGCGGGCCAGCATCGGCTTCAGGATGCTCGCCGCGTCGATCGCGCCCTCGGCGGCACCCGCACCGACCAGCGTGTGCAGCTCGTCGATGAACAGGATGATGTCGCCGCGGGTGCGGATCTCCTTGAGCACCTTCTTCAGGCGCTCCTCGAAGTCACCGCGGTAGCGCGAGCCGGCGACCAGGGCACCGAGGTCCAGGGTGTAGAGGTGCTTGTCCTTGAGGGTCTCGGGCACCTCGCCCTTGACGATGGCCTGGGCGAGGCCCTCGACGACGGCGGTCTTGCCGACGCCGGGCTCACCGATCAGCACCGGGTTGTTCTTGGTACGGCGGGAGAGCACCTGCATGACCCGCTCGATCTCCTTCTCGCGCCCGATGACGGGGTCGAGCTTGGACTCACGAGCGGCCTGGGTGAGGTTCCGGCCGAACTGGTCCAGGACGAGCGAGGTCGAGGGCGTGCCCTCGGCCGGTCCGCCGGCCGTGGCGGTCTCCTTGCCCTGGTAACCGGAGAGCAGCTGGATGACCTGCTGCCGCACCCGGTTGAGGTCTGCGCCCAGCTTGACCAGGACCTGGGCGGCGACGCCCTCGCCCTCGCGGATCAGGCCGAGCAGGATGTGCTCCGTGCCGATGTAGTTGTGGCCCAGCTGAAGGGCCTCGCGGAGCGACAGCTCCAGGACCTTCTTGGCACGGGGGGTGAAGGGGATGTGCCCGGACGGGGCCTGCTGGCCCTGGCCGATGATCTCCTCCACCTGCTGGCGGACCGCCTCAAGCGAAATGCCGAGGCTCTCCAGGGCCTTAGCGGCGACACCTTCGCCCTCGTGGATGAGACCCAGGAGGATGTGCTCGGTGCCGATGTAGTTGTGGTTGAGCATCCGGGCTTCTTCCTGAGCCAGGACGACAACCCGCCGCGCGCGGTCGGTGAACCTCTCGAACATCGTTAATCGCTCCTCAGAGCGGTCAGGCAGTGGGGGGAACTTCCCCTCCCTGTCCTTCCGCAGCTTAGTCCCGCAAGCGGGGACCGCTCATTCCAACTGCCGACACCGTCGATGGCCTCCTGACCCCGAACGCCGACATCTGCTCCAACCCGATGGTGCGAGACGATGTTCCCGCAGGCCAGGCAGTTACCCCAGTCGCCAGTACGCCGATGGCGAACGTGAGACCGCCCGTGCTGCGTGTCGCCCCCTCCCACTAGGCATGTCTTACCCGCTGGGACTGACACTCCATGCGGCGCGCCCCGGTTCCCTCCGCTATGGGCGAACAACCTTGCGCCTCCCCGCACCCCCGCGCGCCCCCCTGTTCGGCACTGTCCGTACTTTCGCGAGCACCCACCGTAACCCTGAGCGCGCTTCGGCGGTTCACCTGGCATGGCTGGCTCGGCCCCTGCGACCTCCACGGTCCCCCTTCCTCGTCGCCCGCTCGATCCGGCGGTCCCCGACCTCCGGTCCTGGTACGAGAACGAGCTGGGCTGGCCGACAGTGCCCGGCCGCCCGCTACGGCTGCTCACGGGGGTCCGCTTCGACGTCCTGGACGTCCCGGCCGAGGCAGGCGAGAAGGCCCTCCGCCATCTCGCCCCGGGCTCCCCGGTGGCCCTCCAGGGCGACCGCATGCACTTCCTGGTGGCCCCGGGCAGCACGGAAGAACTGCCGGCCCTGCTGGACTGGCTCGAATGGAGCCCGCTCCCCCTGGACCTACGCCCTCTCGGCCTCCACGCCACCATCCAGGCCCCCACCCGTCCGACTCCCCCCACCCCACTCCACCGGCCCTGCTCCGACCCGTCACCCTTCCGGGCGCTTCGGGGCGGGAGCGGGGTGAGCGCAGGGGGCTGCGCCGACCGCACCGGGAGCGGGCGGGGTTCCGCCGGGGACGGGGCACCTCGGGGCGGGGGTCGCGTTTGCTGCGCGGGGCGGGGGGCGCCTTGTGGTGGGGGTCTGGTTTGCTGCGCGGGGGGTGGAGAGCTGTGGGCGGGGAGCCACGTCTGCTGCGCCGGGACCGGTTGTGTCGCGGGTCCCGCGGATTGCACCGGGGGCGGAGGGGATTCCGCCGGGGGCGGCGCCCCTTGGGCCAGGGGCCGCGTTCGCTGCGCCGCGGGCGGCGAGTTGTGGGGCGGGGGCCGCATTGATTGCGCCAGGGCGGATTACGCCGGAGGTCGCGCGGATTGCGCCGGCGGTAGGTGGGATTCCGCCGGGGGCGGGGCGGAATGCGTCGGAGGCTGCACAGACTGTGGGGGGTGCTGGGGCGAGTCCACCAGGCCCCGCTCGGACGCCGCCGGAGGCGGACGGGGTTCAGCCGGGGGCAGCGGGCAAAGGGCCGAGGGTCACGCAGACCCTGCTGGCGACGGATGGCATTTCGCCAGGGGCGCCGGACGGGATTCCGGCAGGGGCCGGCCTGATGGCGCCGGGGGCGGCGGGGAATGCGCCGAGGGCTTCGCTCACGCCGCGCGGGGCGGACGGGAATCCGTCGGATGTGGAGCCGACCGGGGTCGGGACGGCGGGGAATCCACCACGGGCTTTGTCGGCTGTGCCGGGGGCGGAGCGTGGTGTGGCGCCGTGTGTGCCGGTTTCGGCTGGGGGCGTGCCGGGTCCGCCGTTGACGGGGCGCGGCCCGTCGGGTTTCGGTGCGGGTCCCTGCAGGGGGCCGCTGTGTGGCTGCGGCCCCCCGGGCCGGGGGGTGAGGCCGAGGCCTCGTTGCCGGCGTTGCCGGTCATGGGGGGCCCGGGAGGTGCCCCCGATCTCGTGCGGCTGGTGGACACGGTGGCAGCGCAATGCCACCGGATCCGGCTGCGGCGCATGAGCGCCCGGCCGCCCGCCCGTCGGCGAGATCAGCCGTTGGCCTTCTCGTAGGCCTCGCGAATGGACGCGGGAACACGGCCGCGGTCGTTGACCTCGTAACCGTTCTCCTTCGCCCACGCGCGGATCGCCGCGGTGTCCTGGTTGCCGCCGGAAGCCGCACGCGCCTTTCCACGCCCGCCCGAGGCACGGCCTCCGGTACGACGACCGCCCTTCACATAGGGGTCGAGAAGCCCGCGCAGCTTGTCCGCATTGGCGGTCGTGAGATCGATCTCGTACGTCTTGCCGTCCAACGCGAACGTCACGGTCTCGTCCGCCTCGCCGCCGTCGAGGTCATCGACAAGAAGGACCTGAACCTTCTGTGCCACCGGATTTCCTTTCATCGAAAACGTGAGGGGCCAGGGGTGTGCGGCGTCCGCCGTTTCGCCGCCCCTGTTATATGCAGTACTGCAGTACGTCGGAAAGCAAACCGCTTTTGCCGGAAAAACACAAACCCCTGGGAGAGGCCCGGGGCCCCACCCCGGTCCGGAAACATGCGCGTTTCGGACATAGGGCACCGGGGCAATGACGATCACAGATGCAGAAGCATCCGGCTGTTGCCCAAGGTGTTCGGTTTCACTCGTTCGAGACCGAGGAACTCCGCGACGCCCTCGTCATAGGAACGCAAGAGCTCCGCGTAGACATCGGTGTCGACCGGCGTCTCCCCGATCTCCACGAAGCCGTGCTTGCCGAAGAAGTCGACTTCGAAGGTCAGACAGAAAACCCGGCGAACGCCGAGCCAGCGGGCGGTCTGCAGCAACTTCTCCAGCACCTGATGCCCCACACCGGCGCCCTTGAGCCCCGGCTTCACCGCGAGCGTGCGGACTTCCGCCAGGTCTTCCCACATGACGTGCAGCGCCCCGCAGCCGACCACCTCGGCGTTGTCGTCGCGTTCGGCGACCCAGAACTCCTGGATGTCCTCGTAAAGCGTGACCGTGGCTTTGTCGAGCAGGATGCGGTCACGGGCGTAGGCGTCGAGGAGGCGGCGCACGGCCGGGACATCGCTGGTCCGGGCCCGCCGGACGGTGATGGCTTTCGCGGGGACTTCGGGACGCTCTGCTGACATGAGCGGACGCTATCGCCCGGCGGTGTCCCCCGCCGAGCCGGGGTTCTGCTCTTCCGGGGCTTGCTTCGCCTCCCGGGCTTCCGCGGCTTCCCGCCCTTCCCCGGCTCGACCCGCTTCCCCCGCTTCCCCCGCTTCCCTGCCTTCCGGCACTTCCCGGCCTTCCGCCGCTTCCAGGGCTTCCGCGGTTTCCGGTCCCTGGACGATGCGTACGGCGTCCCGCAGGGCCTGGCGCTGTTCCTCGCTCATCATCCCGAAGAAGGCGACGAGAGCGGCGGCGGGGTTGTCGCTCTGCGACCAGGCGTCGTTCATCAGTGCGGCGGCGTAGGCGGCCCGGGTCGAGACGGCCTCATATCGATAGGCGCGCCCTTCGGCCTCGCGGCGCACCCAGCCCTTCTGATGGAGATTGTCCAAAACGGTCATCACGGTGGTGTACGCGATGGATCGTTCCTGCTGCAGGTCTTCCAGGACTTCTCGAACGGTCACCGGGCGGTTCCACTTCCACACCCGCGTCATGACCGCGTCTTCGAGTTCTCCCAGGGGTCGAGGCACGATCAGAACAATAGTGGGAGATCCCGGCAATGGCCCGCTGAGCGTGCGTTTAGGCTACGAACGCGAACAAAAAGGGCGCACGAGTCCGGGCGGTCGGCCGAGAAGTGGCCCCGCGGTCGCCCCAGCGGTCAGGCGTCGCCGCCGGCGGAGGCCTGGGAGGCGCCCTTCGCGCGCGCGAGGGCGGCGTCGACGGCCGCGTCCTCCTTGGCCTTGGCGGCGCCGCCCTGGGTCTTCACGATCACCCTGACCACACCGATGAAGAAGGCGGCCATGACGACCGGGGGCACGAGCGCGGAGACGTAGTCCATGGCTCCAGAGTAGCCAGTGGGGTTCTGTGCGCGGGGCAAGGGCTCAGCCGGCGGCGAGCTGGCGGGACTCCGGCGACTCGGAGGGGTCGGCGGGCGCGGCGGGCGGCTTGCGCCGGGGGAAGACCTCGCCCGGGGTGGGGATGGGCCGCTTCGGGGCCGCCGGTTCGCTGCCGGGACGCTCGGCCGGACGCTCCGCGGGGCGCGCCGGCGGCGACTGCCCGGGCTTCGGAGCGGGCTTCTGCGCCGGTTTCCGCGGCTCCTCGGCCTCGGCGGCCACCACCTCGCCCACGGCCCCGGGAAGGGCCCTCAGTGGCGCCCTGGACGGCGGTACGGCCGGGGCGGGGACCTTGCGGGCACCCTGGGCGAAGCGGGCCCGCAGATCCTGCTCGGCGAGCACCTGGCAGCGGTCCAGCAGGGCGGCCGCCCGGGAGTTGCCCTGCAGCGCCCGCAGCGCGGCGAGGTCGTCCGGCGTGGGCCGGTGCCCGGCACACAGGGCCTCCTCCAGGAGCGCCAGGTAGCCGGCGGCGGTGCCCGGCAGGGCGGCGCGGTACCGGCCGAGGTCGGCCACCAGGAAGGCGCGCAGGCGGGCCCCCTCGCACATCGCCTCGTCCAGGGACTGGGCTAGGCGGAAGCAGTCCTTGACGTCCTCGGCGGACGCTCGGCCGGGGTGGAGGGCGAGGGCGAGAGCGCGGCGGAGCACACGCAGCTCCTCCACGCCGAACGCCATGCCGCCGCGGGATCCGTATGGCGTGGGCATGCGGCGACGCTACCGCTAATCGGACAAAAGTGACGGATCGGGGCGGCATATGCCTGCGTGTCGCTCGTCCTTTCCCCCGACCGGGGTCATCCGGGACGCCCTGACGGCGGAGAACCGGCGCCCAGGGGGCACCGGTCCGCACGGTCGGCCCCTCGCGACCGGCCCCCTCCCAGCCGGCCCTCACATCCGGCCCTCACATCCGGGACACGTTCCGTTCGTACACCAGGCGCAGCCCGATCAGCGTCAGCCACGGCTGGTGCTCGTCGATCACCGAGGACTCGCCGAGCACCATCGGCGCAAGGCCCCCCGTGGCGATCACGGTGACGTCGTCGGGGTCGTCGGCCAGCTCCCGCGCCATCCGGTTCACCACGCCGTCGACCTGGCCGGCGAAGCCGTACACGATGCCCGACTGCATGGCCTCGACCGTGTTCTTGCCGATCACGTTGCGGGGCCGGGCCACCTCGATCTTCCGCAGCTGCGCGGCCTTGACCCCGAGGGCCTCCACCGAGATCTCGATGCCGGGGGCGATGACCCCGCCGACGTACTCCCCGCGCGCGGAGACCGCGTCGAACGTGGTCGCCGTGCCGAAGTCGACGACGATCGCCGGGCCGCCGTACAGCTCGTTCGCGGCGACCGCGTTGATGATGCGGTCGGCGCCGACCTCCTTGGGGTTGTCGAACTGGATCGGCACCCCGGTCTTCACGCCGGGCTCCACGAGCACCGCGGGCACGTCGCCGTAGTACCGCCGGGTGACCTCGCGCAGCTCGTGCAGCACGGACGGCACGGTTGCGCAGATCGCGATCCCGTCGATGCCGTCGCCCAGCTCGTCGCCGAGCAGCGGGTGCATGCCCATCAGACCCTGCAGCAGGACCGCCAGCTCGTCCGCGGTACGGCGCGCGTCCGTGGAGATGCGCCAGTGCTCGACGATGTCCTCACCGTCGAACAGGCCGAGCACCGTGTGCGTGTTGCCGACGTCGATCGTGAGCAGCATGGCCGTTACTCCGCCTCGCGCAGGTCCAGGCCGATGTCGAGGATCGGCGAGGAGTGGGTGAGGGCGCCGACCGCCAGGAAGTCCACGCCGGTGTCGGCGTACGCGCGCGCGGTGTCGAGGGTGAGCCGGCCGGAGGCCTCCAGCAGCGCCCGGCCGCCGACGATGCCGACGGCCTCCGCGCACTCGCCGGGCGTGAAGTTGTCCAGCAGGATCAGGTCGGCACCCGCGTCGACGACCTCGCGCAGCTGGTGCAGGGTGTCCACCTCGACCTCGATCGGCACCTGCGGGAAGGCCTCCCGGACGGCCTTGAAGGCCTGCGCGACACCGCCGGCGGCGACCACGTGGTTGTCCTTCACCAGGGCGGCGTCGGACAGCGACATGCGGTGGTTGACGCCCCCGCCGCAGCGCACCGCGAACTTCTCCAGCGAGCGCAGCCCCGGGGTGGTCTTGCGGGTGTCGCGCACCCGCGTCTTCGTGCCCTCCAGGACGTCCGCCCACGCGCGCGTGGCCGTCGCGATGCCGGAGAGGCGGCACAGGATGTTGAGGGCGCTGCGCTCGGCGGTGAGCAGGTCACGCGTGCGCGTGGTCACCGACAGCAGCTTCTGCCCGGCCTCGACGCGGTCGCCGTCCTCGACGTGCCGCTCGACCTCGAACTCGTCCGTGCAGACCACGGAGAGCACGGCCTCGGCGACCCGGAGGCCGGCGACCACACCGGCCTCGCGCGCGGTGAAGTCGCCGGTGGCCACCGCCTCCTCGGGGATGGTCGCCACGGTCGTCACGTCCACGCCGCCGTCCAGGTCCTCCTGGATCGCGACGTTGGCGATGTCCTCGACCTCGATCGGGTCGAGCCCGGCGGCGGCCAGCAGCTCGGCGAGGGCGGGGTCGAGCCCGCTCTCCAGGTACTCCTCGTCCCCGTCGGCGCCGCAGCCGCAGCCGTCGCCGCAGCCGCCGGTCGGGACGAGGGGAAGGTCGTCGGTGCTCACGTCTGTCACTGCTCCTGGGGCGCTGGTGTTACCGGGTAGGGGGGAAGTCGGCGGTGCCGGTCGTGCGTACGGCCAGCGACCGGTCCGGGTTGAGGGTGACGACGATGTGGCGCCGCCAGGTGGTGTCGTCGCGGTCGGCGTGGTCCTCGCGCCAGTGGCAGCCGCGGGTCTCCTCGCGCAGCCGGGCGGCGGCGACCAGGACGCGCGCCACGCACAGCAGGTTGGTGGCCTCCCAGGTGTCGACGCCGGGCTCGGCGGTCTTGCCGTTCTCCTCGAGCGCGTCGCGGGCCTCGGTGTGCAGCCGCTGGAGCTGGTCCGCGGCCTTCGCGAGGGAGTCCGCCGAGCGCAGCACGCCCGCGCCCTCGGTCATGATCCGCTGGATGGCGAACCGGGACTCGGGGGCGAGCAGCGGGTGCGCGGGCGTGCCGGCCCGGGGCACCGGGGCGGGCACGCGCGCGTGGAGGCCGTTTCCGGCGTGGGCGTCGGCGATGTCGGCGGCGATCCGCTCGGCGTAGACCAGGCCCTCCAGGAGGGAGTTGGAGGCGAGCCGGTTCGCGCCGTGCACGCCGGTGCAGGCGACCTCGCCGCACGCGTACAGCCCGGGGACGGTCGTCCGGCCCCGGGCGTCGGTGCGTACGCCGCCGGAGGCGTAGTGGGCGGCCGGGGCGATCGGGATGGGCTCGGTCACCGGGTCGATGCCGTTGGCGCGGCAGGCGGCGAGGATGGTCGGGAAGCGGTGCTCCCACATCTCGGCGCCGAAGTGCCGGGCGTCGAGGAACATGTGCTCGGCGTCCTGCTCCAGCATCCGCCGCGTGATGCCCTTGGCGACGATGTCCCGGGGCGCCAGCTCGGCCAGCTCGTGCTGCCCCACCATGAAGCGCACGCCGTCGCCGTCGACCAGGTGGGCCCCCTCGCCGCGCACCGCCTCGGAGACGAGCGGCTGCTGGCCCTCGGCGTCCGCGCCGAGGAACAGCACGGTCGGGTGGAACTGGACGAACTCCAGGTCGCTGACCTCGGCGCCCGCGCGCAGCGCCAGCGCCACCCCGTCGCCGGTCGACACCGAGGGGTTGGTGGTCGCGGAGAACACCTGTCCCATGCCGCCGGTGGCGAGGACCACCGCGGGGGCGTGGACGGCGCCCACGCCGTCGTGCTGGCCCTCGCCCATCACGTGCAGGGAGACGCCGGCCGTGCGGCCCTCGGCGTCCGTCAGCAGGTCCAGCACCAGCGCGTTCTCGATGGTGCGCAGCCCGCGCGCGCGTACGGCCTCCACGAGCGCCCGGGAGATCTCCGCGCCGGTGGCGTCACCGCCCGCGTGCGCGATGCGGCGCCGGTGGTGGCCGCCCTCGCGGGTGAGCTGGATGTCGCCCTCGTCGTCGGTGTCGAAGTGGGCGCCGGTGGAGATCAGCCGCCGTACGGCGTCGGGGCCCTCGGTGACGAGGATCCGTACGGCCTCCTCGTCGCACAGGCCCGCGCCCGCCACCAGGGTGTCCTCGAGGTGCTGTTCGGGGGTGTCGCCCTCGCCGAGGGCGGCGGCGATGCCGCCCTGCGCCCAGCGCGTGGAGCCGTCGTCGAGGCGGGCCTTGGTGACGACGACCGTCGTCAGGCCCGCGGCCTCGCAGCGCAGGGCGGCGGTCAGGCCGGCCACCCCGGAGCCGACGACGACCACGTCCGCGGCGATGGACCACCCCGGGGCAGGGGCGTGCAGTCGTATGCCTGTGCTGGTCACGAGGCGGCTCCGAAGGTTCCGAAGGTGAGCGGGAGGTTGTCGATCAGCCGGGTGGTGCCCACCCGGGCGGCGACGGCGAGGACGGCCTCGCCGGTGAAGCCGTCGCCGATCTCGGTGAAGTCGCCGGGGTCCACGAGGGCGAGGTAGTCCAGGTGCAGCGGCGGGTCGAGCCGGGCGGCCTCGTCCAGGACCTGGCGGGCGGCGGCGCGCACGGCCGCCGGGCCGCCGGGCGCGGCGGTGGCCACCGCGTGCGCGTCGGCCGCCGCGCGGGACTCCCCTATCGCGCTCAGCGCCTCCGCACGCGCCTGTGTGGAGGGCACTTCGCGGGCCCGAGCGCGCAGCGCCTCCTGCGCGGCGTGCCGGTCCCGGCCCGCGAACAGCGCGCGGGACAGGGCGAGCGCGGTGCGGCGCTCCTCGGGCGAGAGGTAGCGGTTGCGGCTGGACAGGGCGAGCCCGTCCTCCTCCCGCACGGTCGGTACGGCGACGATCTCGACGCCGAAGTTCAGGTCCCGGACCATCCGCCGGATCAGGGCCAGTTGCTGGGCGTCCTTCTGGCCGTAGAACGCCACGTCGGGACGGGTGAGATGCAGCAGCTTGGCGACGACGGTGAGCATGCCGTCGAAGTGGCCGGGGCGCGAGGCGCCCTCCAGCCGCTCGCCCATGGGACCCGCGGTGATGCGCACCTGGGGTTCGCCGCCCGGGTAGACCTCCTCCGCGGAGGGCGCGAACACGGCGTCGGCGCCCGCCTGTTCGGCGAGCTTCAGGTCGGCGTCGAGGGTGCGCGGGTAGCGGTCGAGGTCCTCGCCGGCGCCGAACTGCAGCGGGTTGACGAAGACGGTGACGACGACCTCGCCGTCCGGGCCGGCGGTCTCGCGCGCGGTGCGGATCAGCGTGGCGTGTCCCTCGTGCAGGGCGCCCATGGTCATCACGACGGCACGGCGGCCGCGGCGCACGCGCGCGTGCAGCTCGTCGGCGGTGCGCAGCAGAGCGGTGGTCATCAGGCGTTCCCCTCGGTGCCGTTGGTCCCGTTCGCGCCGCCCGTGCCGCCCGCGGCGCCGGATCCGTCGGCCAGGACGCCGAGCAGGTCCTCGGCGAGTTCGGGCTTGAGCAGTCCGCTGGCGAGGGCCCGGTCGGCGGTCGCGCGGGCCATCGCGAGATAGCCGGCGACGGTCTGCGGGGCGTGCTTGCGCAACTCGGTGACGTGCGCGGCGACCGTGCCGGCGTCCCCGCGCGCGACCGGGCCGGTCAGCGCGGCGTCGCCGGAGCGCAGCGCGTTGTCCAGGGCGGCGCCGAGCAGCGGGCCGAGCATCCGGTCGGGCGCTCCGACGCCGGCCGCGCGCAGCAGCTCCATGGACTGGGCGACCAGGGTCACCAGGTGGTTGGCGCCGAGCGCGAGGGCCGCGTGGTAGAGCGGGCGGTTCTCCTCGCTGACCCACTCGGGCTCGCCGCCCATCTCGATGACCAGGGCCTCGGCGGCCAGCCGCAGCTCCTCGGGCGCGGTGACCCCGAAGGAGCAGCCCGCCAGGCGCTGCACGTCGACCGGGGTGCCGGTGAAGGTCATCGCCGGATGCAGCGCGAGCGGCAGCGCGCCCGCGCGCAGGGCGGGGTCGAGCACCTTCGCTCCGTACCGCCCGGAGGTGTGCACGAGCAGCTGTCCCGCCCGTACGGCGCCGGTCTCGGCGAGTCCGGCCACCAGGCCGGGCAGGGCATCGTCGGGGACGGTGAGCAGCACCAGGTCGGCGCGCTGGAGGACCTCGGCGGGCGGCACCAGCGGCACGTCCGGGAGCATCGCCTCGGCGCGCCTGCGGGAGGCGTCGGAGACCCCGGAGACGGCCACCGGACGGTGCCCGGCGAGTTGGAGGGACGCAGCGAGCGCGGGACCCACCCGGCCGGCGCCGACGACGCCGACGGTGAGCCGCGCGGGGCGGTCCTTGAGGTCTGGCTGGTGGACTGTACTCACGCGACGGCGGCCTTCCCGTTCCAGTCCGCTCTGGGTACCGGACGATTTCTCGTCATGTTAACGCTATCGGGTGGGGTGACGGCCGGTTGTCCACAGGCTGTGGGTTTCCCCACGCCGCCGCCGCACGGAAATTCCGCTGCCCCCGGGGAGCGGAGACGGGATGATCCTCGGCATGAGCGATACGCCTGACCAGGCTGACAAGGCCGACCGGACAGAGGAGCCGACGGTGCGGGAGCGGCGCGCCGCCGCCCACCGTGAGGCGCGGCGCACGCTGTGGCGCGGGGCCTTCCGCGACACGATGCGCGAACGGCTGACCCATCTCATGGAACACGCGCCGGAGGTCCACGACCTGGACGAGCGGGCCGACATCTACGGCGACCGGGTCGTGGCAGCCCTGGAGGAGCGGGTCGCGGGCCTGCTGGGCACCGAGGCAGCGGCGTTCTTCCCGACCGGCACGATGGCGCAGCAGGTCGCGCTGCGCTGCTGGGCCGCCCGGACCGGCAACCGCGCGGTCGCCCTGCACGCCCTGTCCCACCCCGAGGTGCACGAACGGCACGCGCTGAGCCAGGTCGGCGGACTGCGCCCGGTCCGGGTGACCGGCGAGCCCCGGCTGCCCACGGCCGAGGAGATACGCGACCTCGCCGAGCCGTTCGGCACGCTGATGCTGGAACTGCCCCTCCGGGACGCCGGTTATGTGCTGCCCACCTGGGAGGAGCTGACCGCGGTCACCGAGGCGGCGCGGGAGCGGGACGCGGTGGTGCACTTCGACGGCGCGCGCCTGTGGGAGTCCACCGTCCACTTCGGCCGCCCCCTGGAGGAGATCGCGGGTCTCGCGGACTCCGTCTACGTGTCGTTCTACAAGTCACTCGGCGGCTTCGGCGGCGCCGCGCTCGCCGGGCCGAGGACGCTGATCGAGGAGGCGAAGACCTGGCGGCACCGGTACGGCGGCACGGTCTTCCAGCAGTTCCCGACCGTGTTGTCGGCGCTCGTCGGCCTGGAGCGGGAGCTGCCCCGGCTGCCCGACTACGTCCGCCACGCGCGCGTGGTGGCCGCAGCCCTGCGCGAGGGGTTCGCGGCGGCCGGCCTGCCCTGGGCGCGCGTGCACCCCGAGGTGCCCCACACCCACGAGTTCCAGGTCTGGCTGCCCCACGACCCCGAGGTGGTCGCGGAGGCGGCCGTACGGCAGGCCGAGGAGACGTCGGTGCTGCTGTTCCCGAACGAATGGGACCGGGGCGGCCCGGGCCTGGCGTTCACGGAGGTCACGGTTGCCGGCGAAGGCCTGGAGTGGACGGCGGACGACGTCCGGGAGGCGGCCGCCGAGTTCGCACGGCGCCTGCCCAGGGCCGCCTAGGCCCTAGCCGCGGCGGGGCGGCGGTCGGTCAGCCGTGGCCGCCCGCCCTGACCAGCCCGGTCTCGTACGCCAGGACCACCACCTGCACCCGGTCCCGCAGGCCCAGCTTGGTCAGGATGCGTCCCACGTGGGTCTTCACGGTCGCCTCGGACAGCACCAGCCGGGCGGCGATCTCGCCGTTCGACAGCCCCTGGGCGACCAGCACCATCACCTCGCGCTCCCGGTCGGTGAGCCGCTCCAGCTCCTTGTGCTGGGGTTCGGCGCCGGCCGAGGGCAGCATGGGCGCGAACCGGTCCAGCAGGCGCCGGGTGGTGGAGGGCGCCACCACCGCGTCACCGCTGTGCACGGCGCGGATGGCGGCCAGCAGGTCACCGGGCGGCACGTCCTTGAGCATGAAGCCGGAAGCGCCCGCCTTCAGCCCGGAGAAGGCGTACTCGTCCAGGTCGAAGGTGGTCAGGATCAGCACCTTCGGCGGATCGGGCTGCTGGCAGATCCGCCGGGTGGCCTCCACACCGTCCAGCTTCGGCATGCGGACGTCCATCAGGATCACGTCGACGGCGGTGGTGCGCAGTACCTGGAGGGCCTCGACGCCGTCGCCCGCCTCCGCGACGACCTCCATGTCCGGCTGGGCGGCGAGCACCATCCGGAACCCGGTGCGCAGCAGCACCTGGTCGTCGACGAGCATCACGCGGATCGTCATCGGGTCCTCTTCCGTGTTCTTCCGTGTCTTCGTTGCCGGGGCGGCTTCGTTGCGCGGCCGGGTGCCACCCGCGCGGGTGGGGCGTGCGGTGGCGCTAGTGCGCCGGTTTGAGCGGGAGCAGCGCGCTGATGCGGAATCCTCCGCCCGGGCGCGGCCCGGCGTCCAGCGTGCCGCCGACCATGCCGACCCGCTCGCGCATGCCGATCAGGCCGTGTCCCTGGCCGTCGGCGCCGCCCTCCTCGTACAGCTCGTGCGGGGCGCCCTTGCCGTCGTCCTCGACGAGCAGGCCGAGCCCGTCGTCGAAGTAGACCAGCCGCACGCTCGCGCCCGCGCCCGGGCCGCCGTGCTTGCGGGTGTTGGTCAGCGCCTCCTGCACGATGCGGTACGCGGTCAGCTCCACCCCGCTGGGCAGCTGGCGCGGGGTGCCCTCGACCTTGAAGTCGACGGGCAGGCCGGAGCTGCGGCACTGCTCGACGAGGTCGTCGATCTGCTCGACGTCCGGCTGCGGGACGTACTCCCCGGTCTCCTGGTGCTCCCCGGTGCGCAGCACGCCCAGCAGGCGGCGCATCTCGGCGAGGGCCTGCCGGCCGGTGGAGGAGATCGTCTCCAGCGCCTTCTTCGCCTGGTCGGGGGCAGCGTCGAGGACATAGGCGGCGCCGTCGGCCTGGACCACCATCACCGACACGTTGTGCGCCACGACGTCGTGCAGCTCGCGCGCGATGCGGGCGCGTTCGGCGGCGACCGCGACCTTGGACTGCGCCTCGCGCTCCTTCTCCAGCCGGGAGGCGCGCTCCTCGAGCTGGGCGAAGTAGGCGCGGCGGGTGCGCATGGAGTCGCCGAGGACCCAGGCGAGCGCGAACGGCACCGTCTGGAACACCGTGATCGCGACCTGTCCGAGGAAGCTGGTGTGCAGCGCCGGCCAGCGGACCTGGGCCAGCATCGCCGCGACCAGGCTGGTGGCGAGCGACAGCCGGGAGGCCCAGCGCGCGCCCATCGTGGCGACCGTGTAGGTGATCACCAGCATGGCGAAGTCGGCCGCGGTGGTCTCGATGTCGAAGATCAGCTGGGCCAGTCCCGTCGCCAGCGCCACCAGCAGCATCGGCTCCGGGAAGCGGCGGCGCAGGGCGACGACGACGCACAGGACGCCGGACACCGCCAGCCCCGCGCCGAGCGACATGTGACGGCCGGGCGCCCCGCTGAGACCCACCACGCTCACGCCGGAGATCCCGAACAGGACGACGGCCCAGAAGGTGTCGACCCATGTCGGGTGCCTGCGGAGGAAGTCATAGAGGCGCTGCACGTAACCCAGCGTAGGGAAAGCGGATGCGTGCAGGGGTCAACCGGAGGGCCGATCCGCACCCGGGACGCGTACTCCGCAAGGTGGATGCCGTGATCATCTGTGCGCCTAGTCTGTTCCGGTGACGGACGAGGCGACGACAGGGAGCGTCCGCGGGCACCGCGGCTGGCGCGAGGCCACCGAGGAGGCGCTCTACGGGCCGAATGGCTTCTACCGGCGGCCCGAGGGCCCGGCCGGCCACTTCCGTACGTCCGTGCACGCGTCGTCGCTGTTCGCGCGGGCCGTGGCCCGGCTGCTGTGCCGGGTCGACGAGTCGCTCGGACGGCCGTCGGAGCTGGACTTCGTCGACATGGGTGCCGGACGCGGCGAACTGGTCACCGGCGTGCTCGCCGCGCTCCCGGCCGACGTGGCCGCACGCGCGCGCGGGTACGCCGTGGAGCGCGCCGGGCGCCCTGCGGGCCTGGACGCGCGCATCGCCTGGCGCAGCGAGCCGCCGGACGCGGTCACCGGGCTGCTGTTCGCCAACGAATGGCTGGACAACGTGCCCGTGGACGTCGCCGAGGTGGACCCGGCGGGCGTGCCCCGGCTGGTGCTCGTCGCGGCGGACGGCACCGAGCGGCTGGGGGAGCCCGTGTCCGGGGCGGACGCGGACTGGCTGGCACGGTGGTGGCCGCTGCCGGCCGAGCAGGGGCTGCGCGCGGAGATCGGGCTGCCGAGGGACCTGGCGTGGGCGTCCGCGGTGGGCCGGGTCGAGCGGGGGCTCGCGGTGGCCGTGGACTACGCGCACAGCAGGGGCGCCCGCCCTCCGTTCGGGACGCTCACCGGGTTCCGGGAGGGGCGCGAGACGGCGCCCGTGCCGGACGGGTCGTGCGACATCACGGCGCATGTGGCACTGGACGCGTGCGCGGCGGCATGCGCAGCGCACACGGCCCCTCGTACGGCGCTCGCGCCCCCCGAAGCGGCGCACGCACTCCCCGCCGCGCGCCTCCTCACGCAACGCGACGCCCTGCACGCCCTGGACATCACCGGCGCGCGCCCCCCGCTCGCGCTGGCCTCCACGGATCCCGCGGCCTACGTGCGCGCCCTGGCGAGCGCCGGAGAGGCCGCCGAACTCACCGCACCGGGCGGCCTCGGCGACTTCCGCTGGCTGCTCCAGCCGGTTGGAATTCCGGACCCGCTCCCCGCGTGAGGGCCGAGGTCCCTGTCGGCCGACGCCCCTACTTGTCGATGTCCCCGACCACGAAGAACAGCGACCCGAGGATCGCCACCATGTCCGCCACGAGCGTTCCCGGCAGCAGTTCGGTCAGCGCCTGGATGTTGTTGTACGACGCCGAGCGCAGCTTCAGCCGGTACGGGGTCTTCTCGCCCTTGCTGACCAGGTAGTAGCCGTTGATGCCGAGCGGATTCTCGGTCCACGCGTACGTGTGCCCCTCGGGCGCCTTGAGCACCTTCGGCAGCCGCTGGTTGATCGGCCCCGGCGCCAGCTCGGCGAGCCGGTCCAGACAGGCGTCGGCGAGGTCCAGTGCGTTGTGGGTCTGCTCCAGCAGGCACTCGAAGCGGGCGAGACAGTCGCCCTCGGAGCGGGTGACGACCTTGAGCGTCTCCTGGAGGTCGCCGTAGGCCAGGTAGGGCTCGTCGCGGCGCAGGTCGAAGTCGACGCCCGACGCGCGCGCGATGGGCCCGCTCACGCCGTAGGCGTGCACGGTCCGGGGCGCGAGCGTCCCCACGCCCCGGGTGCGGCCCCGGAAGATCTCGTTGCCGAGCACCAGGTCGTCGAAGACGTCCATGCGCGAGCGCACGGCGGCGACGGCGGCACGCGCGCGTGCCGTCCATCCGGCCGGCAGATCCTCCTTGAGGCCGCCGACGCGGTTGAACATGTAGTGCATGCGCCCGCCGGAGATCTCCTCCATCACGTTCTGGAGCACCTCGCGCTCCCGGAACGCGTAGAACACGGGCGTGATGCCGCCGAGCTCCAGCGGGTACGACCCGAGGAACATCAGGTGGTTGAGCACCCGGTTCAGCTCGGCGAGCAGCGTGCGCGTCCACACCGCACGCTCGGGCACCTCCATGCCGAGCATCCGCTCGACGGCGAGGACCACACCCAGCTCGTTGGAGAACGCCGACAGCCAGTCGTGACGGTTGGCGAGCATGATGATCTGCCGGTAGTCGCGCGCCTCGAAGAGCTTCTCGGCGCCGCGGTGCATGTAGCCGACCACCGGTTCCGCGTGCAGGATGCGCTCGCCGTCGAGCACGAGCTTGAGCCGCAGCACGCCGTGCGTGGACGGATGCTGCGGGCCGATGTTGAGCACCATGTCGGTGCTTTCCGCGGCGCCGCCGATCCCGACCGTGGTCTCCGTCGTAGGAGTCATGGCCCCAGTCTCCCCTACGTACTCTGGGCGCATGGAAACGGGGAGCCCGGCGGAGACCGGGGTGGCGGGGGACGAGCCCGTGTGGCGGGGGCTGCCGCCCGGCCTGCTGCGGATGCGCCGGCTGCTGCTGGCGGTGTGGACGGCGGTGCCGGCCCTGGCGGCGGGGCTGCTGCCCGGCCTGCTCGCCGGGCCGCCCTGGGCCGCATGGGCGCTGCTCCCCCTGGCGCTGGGGGCCTGGGGCCAACGGCTGCTGGGCCGCAACTGGCGGTCCTGGCGGTACGCCGAGCGCGCCGACGACCTGCTGATCAGCCGCGGTGTGCTGTGGCGCGAGGAGACCGTGGTGCCGTACGGGCGGATGCAGCTGGTGGAGGTCACCTCCGGGCCCGTGGAGCGGTACTTCGGGCTGGCCAGCGTGCAGTTGCACACGGCTGCCGCGGCGACCGACGCGACCATTCCCGGCCTCGACCCGGCCGAGGCGGAGCGGCTGCGCGACCGGCTCACCGAGCTGGGTGAGGCCCGATCGGCGGGCCTGTGACGACGCCCCGCCCCGACGGCCCGCCGCCGCCCGGCGCCGACGACATACCCGCGCCCGCGGGCGCCGACGTACCGGCGCGTCCGTCCGTCGCCGAGCGGCGGCTGCATCCCGTCACGCCCTTCCGGCGGGCCTGGGCGCCGGTCGCCGTACTTGTCGGCTGGGCCGTGCACGACCCCGACGCGGCGCAGGAACAGCTGACTCGGCTGACCGGCACCATGCTGCTCGTCGCGCTCAGCGTGCTGGTCCCGGCGGCCGGTCTGTACGGCTTCCTGTCCTGGTGGTTCACGCACTTCGCGGTCACCGACGCCGAACTGCGCATCCGCACCGGCCTGCTGTTCCGGCGCACCGCGCACATCCGGCTCGAGCGCATCCAGGCCGTCGACGTCACCCGGCCGCTCCTCGCGCGCGTGGCAGGTGTCGCCAAGCTGCGGATCGACGTCGTAGGGGCGGACAAGAAGGACGAACTGGCGTTCCTGGGCGAGGGGGAAGCACGCGCCCTGCGCGCGGAACTGCTCGCGCGCGCCGCCGGTTTCGCGCCCGAGACGGCGCACGAGGTCGGCGAGGCACCGGCGCAGGTGCTGGTGCGCGTGCCCCCGCGCGAGCTCGCGCTCTCCCTGGTGCTGACGGGCGCCACCTGGGGCTCCCTGTGCGCCGCCCTCGTCGTTCCGCCTCTGCTGTGGCTCGCCACCCACAGCGTGTGGACGGTCCTCGCCACCGGCCTGCCCCTGCTCGGCGCGGCGGGGGCGAGCAGCGCGGGACGGTTCGTCACCGAGTACGACTGGTCGGTGGCCGACTCGCCGGACGGGCTGCGCATCGACCACGGGCTGCTCGACCGCGCGCACGAGACGGTGCCGCCGGGGCGGGTGCAGACCGTGCGGATCCTGGAGCCACTGCTGTGGCGGCGCCTCGGCTGGGTGCGCGTGGAGCTGGACGTGGCCGGGTCCGACAACTCCGTGCTGGTGCCGGTCGCCCCGCGCGCGGTCGCCGAGTCGGTCGTCGCGCGCGTGCTGCCCGGGGTGACCGTACCGGCGCGGCTGTCCCGGCCGCCGCGTCGGGCCGGCCGGTGCGTACCGGTGTGGTGGCGGGGGCACGGCCTGGCGGTCACCGACGCGGTGTTCGCGGCCCGGCACGGCCTGCTGCGCCGCCGGCTGTCGCTGGTCCCGCACGCGAAGGTGCAGAGCGTACGGCTCACCCAAGGCCCCTGGGAGCGGTGGTGGCGGGTCGCCGACGTGCACGTGGACACGGGCGCCGGAAAGACCGTCACGGCCCGTCTGCGGGACGCCGAGGAGGCCGCGCGGCTCCTGTACGCCCAGGCGGACCGCTCCCGGACGGGCCGCAGGGACGCCCGCCCGGACCGCTGGATGGCCTGAGCGAAGCCGTCCCGGCCGTGCCCCCGCACGGCTCCCGCTCGGCCACCGACCGGCCGTCGCTCAGGCATCGCGCGACCGAGCCCGGCCCTCTGGCGGGAGGACCGGGCTCAGCGGGCCGGGGGACGGCGGGTGGCGGCGGGTCAGGAAGCGGCGCTGCGCAGACGCTGGACGTCGATCTGCTCGGTCTCGTCGTGCGCGGTCAGGTCGATGACCTGACCGACGCCGCGCGACTCCGGATCGGCGGGCTTGTAGTGGCCCTCGGTCTCCGCCTTGTGCAGCGCGAGCGCCTCCTGGCCGACGACGTCCGCGAGGTCCTCGTTCTGCACGGACTCCAGCGCGGAGGACGACGTCTGCTTCTGGGTGCCGAAGAAGTCGAACCCGCCCTCGACCGCCGGGCGCCGCGCGGGGGCGGCGGGTACGACGGCCACCGCGGTCGGCACGGTGAAGTGCCCGGCGGGCCGCCGGCCCTGGGCCGGGGCGGAGTCGGCCGGTGCCGTCGGGGTGGCGGCCGCGCGCGCGTGCCCGTCGGCCGCCCCGGACTGCCCCTGGGCCTCGTCCTCCTGGGCGGAACCCTCGGTCCCGGCGGCCTCGGCAGCCGCCGTCACGCCTTCTGGGGCGCCTTCTCCTTTGGCGGGCTCGGCCACGGCGGACCGGGTCGCAGTGGACTCGGGCGCGGAGGACTCGGGCGCGGTGGACTCGGCCCGGGTGGACTCGGGCGCGGTGGACCCGGCCCGGGTGGACTCGGGCGCGGTGGACTCCGCCCGGGTGGACTCGGGCGCGGTGGACCCGGACGGCGCCGGCTCGGGTGCCGTCGGCCCGGACGTCGCCGTTGCGGGCTCCGCCGCCTCGGACTTGGCGGGCGCCTCCGGGTCGAGCCGGGCCAGCGCCGCGCCCGCCCGCAGGAACAGCCGGGAACCCTCGGGCGAGAACACCGCGTACGCCGTCGGCTCGTCGTCGGTCTCCGTGCGGGCGGCCTCGGCGCCCTCCGGCACCTCGGCCTCCGGCTCGCCCTTGCGCGCGGGCGGCAGGGCCAGGGAGCCGGACGGCTCGGTCGCCTCGATCTCCAGCAGCCGGCGCCCCTCCAGGGCGCTCGCCCGCTCGGTCTCGGCGGTGGCGTAGCGGCGCAGCAGGGCCGCGTGCTCGTTGCGCAGCCCGGCCAGCTCCGCGCGCTTGGCGCGCAGCCGCTGCTCGAGCTTGGTGCGCAGCTCGCGCGACTCCTCCAGGTCGGTCTCCAGTTCGGCGACCCGCTCCTCGTAGCGCCACTCGTCGCTGGCACGCGCGCGCGTGAGGTCGGCGACCTGCTTGCCGGCCTGGCTGTCCCAGCGGCGCATCACGACCGCGCCGACGACCGCCGTCGCCGCGGCGGCCGCGGCGAGCGTGCGCAACACCGTGGCCTCGGAGAACACCCAGGGCCCCAGCGCGCAGACGACGGAGACCCCGGCGATCGCCGAGGGAGGCAACAGCCGGTGCAGAGGTGGGGAATGGCGGTGGCGTCCACGTGGCATGGCCAGAAACTTACCGCGCGTAGGCGGATCGTGGACCCCCGCCCCGCAAAAACACGGCCACACCGAAGGCTTCACAGCGCATCAGGCGGTCTCGGACGGCCCCCGGCGGCTCAGCGGTCGCTGAGCCGGCCGCTGAGCCACTGCAGCGTCGCCGGGATCTCCCGCCGCCAGGTGTTGAAGTTGTGGCCACCGCTGTCGAGGATGATCGACGAGATCCGGGTCAGATTGGTGGCCTGCACACGCTGTATGAACCGCAGTGTGTCCGGGTAGTTGTGCTCGCCGATCCTGCTGCTGGTGACCAGCAGAGAGGTGTCCGGGGCCGGCTGGTGCTTGAGCATCCACCACAGATCTGCACGATTCTGCAGATTCCGGTCGCCACGGAAGAGGTCACCGGTCGTGGGGTCGATCGGCGCCTTGTAGTACGGCGACAGACCCGCGCCCGCCGCGTAGACGTTCGGGTGGTGCATCGCGAGCTTGAGCGCGCAGTAGCCGCCCGTGGAGTCGCCGACGACGCCCCAGCTTCCCGGCCGCTTGCCCACCCGGTAGTGCGCGAGCACGGCCTCCGGCAGATCCTTCGCGAAAAACGTTTCCGTCTGCGGCCCGCCCGGAACGTCCACGCACTCGGTGTCCCTCGGCGGCGCCACGGTCGGCCGCAGCATCACCAGGATCATCGGCTGCATCCGCCCGTTCTTGCCCAGCTCCTGCGCGATGCGCGGATAGTGCAGTTTGTCGACCAGCGCCTGCGCCGTACCGGGGTAGCCGGTCAGCACGACGGCCGCCGGGAACGTCCGCGTGCGGTACTGGGGCTGGAAGTACTCGGGCGGGAGATAGACGTACGCCGGTGTGGCGATGTGGGTCGTGCGGCCCACGATGTCCACCTTCTGGATCTGCCCGCCCGTCTCCGGCCGGGAGCCGGACGCGCCCGGCACCTGTGCGGTGGACACCACCTGGAGCGGGCCGCCCGTACTGCCGTTGGCCGAGTGGTCGACGACCACGCCCTGTTCCGTCTCCCGGCCGAACAGGTCCGCCCAGCTGGCGTAGAAGCCGAAGGCCTGGTTGGTGGCGACCCCCAGGGAGGCGAAGAGGGCGAGCTGCGTGGCAAGGAGCAGGCCGATCCGGCCGCTGACGGCACGCCAGTTCCGCGGCGCGAGCCGCGGCCACAGCCACACCGTGGCGACGAACAGCGCCGCGGCGCACACGATCGCCAGCACCAGCACTTTGTTGCTCGTGAGACCCATGGCTGTTTCCTGCCTGCGCTTTCCGCTTCCGCCTCTGGCCGCCCACGCACCGTTGCGAGGACTTGCCCGGGGCTTTCCTTGGCCTTTGACCCGACTTTCCGGAGGAGAGTGAACCTCTCTCCCGGAGACACCGTCCTAGAGGGCGCAATGTCGCCGGATGCCCCGATCGGCACCGGATTCAAGGTCTCTCGCAGAACTACGGGATGCGATGTCTGTCAGGATAGATGGGGAAATGTCGGGCGGGGTTCCGAGCCGATCAAGCCGGGCGCGGCGCATACTGCGCGGCCCGCGCCCCGAGGCCGCACCCGCTCTGGTCGCCAGGGCGTGTGCCCTCGTGGGCGTTCTGGACATTGCCGCGGGCGTGTTCCCGCGCTTCCGTCACAGCCGGATGCACGCCATGGCCGAGGTGCTGCCCGGCTCCTTCGGACCCTTCGCCGCGGCGCTCTCGCTCAGCGCCGGCGTGCTGTTGCTGCTGCTCGCGCACGGGCTCAAACGGCGCAAGCGCCGTGCGTGGCGCGCCGCCGTCGCGCTGCTGCCGGCCGGTGCGGTCGCCCAGTTCGTCTACCGGCACTCGATCGTCGGCATGCTGATCTCGGTGGCCCTCCTGGTACCGCTGCTGCGCCACCGCGACGAGTTCGCCGCCCTGCCCGACCCGCGCAGCCGCTGGCGGGCCCTCGCCAACTTCGTCCTCATGAGCGCCGGTTCCCTCGCGCTCGGCCTGGTCATCGTCAGCGTCCACCCGGACCGCACCATCGGCGACCCCAGCCTGGCCGACCGGCTGACCCATGTCCTGTACGGCCTGTTCGGCTTCGAAGGCCCCGTGGACTACGCCGGCAACACCTCCTGGACGGTGGCCTTCTCCCTCGGTGCCCTCGGCTGGATCACCGTGGCCACCACCGCCTACCTGGCCTTCCGCCCCGAACACCCGGCCGCCCGCCTCACCGAGGAGGACGAGGCCCGGCTGCGCGCCCTGCTGGACAAGCACGGCCGCCGCGACTCCCTCGGCCACTTCGCGCTGCGCCGCGACAAGGCGGTCGTCTTCTCCCCCAGCGGCAAGGCGGCGGTCACCTACCGCGTCGTCTCCGGCGTCATGCTCGCCAGCGGCGACCCGATCGGCGACGTCGAGGCCTGGCCCGGCGCCATCGAGCGGTTCATGGACGAGGCCAAGGCGCACTCCTGGACCCCTGCCGTCATGGGCTGTTCGGAGACCGGCGGTGAGGTGTGGACCCGCGAGACCGGCCTCGACGCCCTCGAGCTGGGCGACGAAGCGGTGGTGGACGTGGCGGATTTCTCGCTCGCCGGACGCGCGATGCGCAACGTGCGCCAGATGGTCAAGCGCATCGAGCGGGCCGGCTACGAAACGCGGGTACGGCGCATCCGTGACCTCGGCGACGCCGAACTGGAGCGCATCCGCCGGGCCGCAGAGGACTGGCGCGGCACCGACACCGAACGCGGCTTCTCCATGGCGCTCGGCCGCATCGGCGACGCCGCCGACGGCGACTGCCTGATCGCCACCGCGCACAAGGCGGACGAGGCCGCCGGGGAGTACGGCGATCTGAAGGCGATCCTGCACTTCGTGCCCTGGGGCACGGACGGCGCCTCCCTGGACCTGATGCGGCGCGACCGCAGTGCCGACCCAGGCATGAACGAGCTGCTCATCGTCGCCGCCCTGCAGGCCGCACCCAAGTTCGGCATCACCCGGATCTCGCTGAACTTCGCGATGTTCCGCTCCGCCCTCGCGCGCGGGGAGAAGATCGGCGCCGGTCCGGTGCTGCGTGCCTGGCGCGGGCTGCTGGTGTTCCTCTCCCGCTGGTTCCAGATCGAGTCGCTGTACAAGTTCAACGCCAAGTTCCAGCCGCGCTGGGAACCCCGCTTCGTCGTCTACCGCGCCTCTGCCGACCTGCCCCGCATCGGCTTCGCCGCCATGCAGGCCGAGGGCTTCGTCACCCTCGCCCTCCCGCTGCCGCGCTTCCTGCGCCGGCACCGCGCGTCGACCCGGCGCCCCTGCGCCCACGCGATGGCAGAACGCGACGTCAGAGCGGCCTGACCACGCACCCGCCCGACGTCGTCCCGGCGGTCCCGTCACGACCCGGCGGTCCGGTTGGGAACCCTCCCCCTCAGTACGGTGGCTCCCGCCCGGGCCGTGGCACGTGGGGTGACCCGCCCTGGGCCTACGCTGAACGTATGAACAACCTCAGCGGGCGCGGCCAGGTGGCGGGTCTTCCGGCATGGGACCGGTGCGCGGTCATGGGCGTCGTCAACGTGACCCCCGATTCCTTCTCCGACGGCGGCCGCTGGTTCGACACCACCGCCGCCGTCAAGCACGGCCTCGAGCTGGTCGCCGAGGGCGCGGACCTGGTCGACGTCGGCGGCGAGTCCACCCGCCCCGGCGCCATCCGGGTCGACGAGGCCGAGGAACTGCGCCGCGTCATCCCCGTCGTCCGCGGCCTCACCTCCGAGGGCGTCGTCGTCTCCGTCGACACCGTCCGCGCCTCCGTCGCCGAGCAGGCCCTCGCGGCCGGCGCGGCCCTCGTCAACGACGTCAGCGGCGGCCTCGCCGACCCCGACATGATTCCCGTGGTCGCCGCGACGGGCGCCCCCTTCGTCGTCATGCACTGGCGCGGCTTCCTCCAGGGCGGCAACGTCCACGGCGTCTACGAGGACGTCGTCACCGAGGTCGTGGACGAGCTGCACGCGCGTGTGGAAGCCGTCCTGGCGGGCGGCGTCGCCCCCGACCGCATCGTCGTCGACCCCGGCCTCGGCTTCTCCAAGGAGGCCGAGCACGACCTCGCCCTGCTCGCCCACCTCGACCGCCTGCACGCCCTGGGCCACCCCCTGCTCGTCGCCGCCTCCCGCAAGCGGTTCCTCGGCCGGGTCCTCGCCGGACCCGAGGGCGCGCCCCCGCCGGCCAGGGAGCGCGACGCCGCCACCGCCGCCGTCTCCGCGCTCGCCGCGCACGCCGGCGCATGGGCCGTGCGCGTCCACGAGGTGCGCGCCACGGCGGACGCCGTTCAGGTCGCACGCGCCGTGGAAGGGGCGCGGACCGCCGCGACAGGGCGGACGACCAGCGCGGAAGGAGCGCGGTGAGCGCCCCCCACACGGATGTCGAGCAGGTGGAGGCCGCCAACACGGCCTTCTACGAGGCGATGGAGCGCGGTGACTTCGAGGAGCTCTCCTCCGTCTGGCTCGCGCCCTCCGACCTGGGCGTCGACGAGGAGTACCACGACCCGGCCGACACCGGCGTGATCTCCTGCGTCCACCCCGGCTGGCCGGTGCTCACCGGCCGCGGCGAGGTCCTGCGGTCGTACGCGCTGATCATGGCGAACACCGACTACATCCAGTTCTTCCTGACCGACGTGCACGTCTCCGTCACCGGCGACACCGCCCTCGTCACCTGCACCGAGAACATCCTCAGCGGCGGACCCGCCCCGGAGGAGGGGGAGGAGCTCGGTCCCCTGGTCGGCCAGCTCGTCGTCGCCACCAACGTCTTCCGCCGCACCCCGACCGGCTGGAAACTCTGGTCGCACCACGCCTCCCCCGTTCTGACGGAAACCGACGAAGAGGAAGAAAACGGGTCAGGAGGGATCAACGGGGTGGATCCGGACGGCGACCCCCTCGCCTGAGCGGGCATACATCCACCGGGACCAAGAAGTGGTCGGAATCACGAGCCCCGGGGCAGGTGCCGCTTCCCACCCCTGGCCCGGGAGGGTTTCCCCAGGGGGAACACCGGGTGAACCCTGCGGGACCCGCCCCGGATGCGCGCCACCGCGGCCCGGCCTTGTCCGTGCCCGCAGGTAGATTCGTCTGAGGCCGGTGTGCCGCCCGCACGCGTCACCGACCGGCCGTTCCCGACGATTGCAGGAGTGATTCGCGTGGATCGTGTCGCGCTGCGCGGCCTGAAGGCCCGCGGGCACCACGGAGTGTTCCCCAAGGAGCGCGAGGAGGGCCAGACCTTCCTCGTCGACCTCGTCCTGGGGCTGGACACCCGGCCGGCCGCGGCCGACGACGACCTGACGAAGACCGTGCACTACGGCATCGTGGCCGAGGAGGTCGTGGCCGTGGTCGAGGGCGAGCCGGTGAACCTCATCGAGACGCTCGCCGAGCGCATCGCCCAGACCTGCCTGAAGCACGAAGGGGTCCAGGAGGTCGAGGTCTGCGTCCACAAACCGGACGCGCCGATCACCGTCCCCTTCGACGACGTGACCGTCACCATCACCCGGAGCCGAGTATGACCCGACCGTTCCTCCAGGGTCAGAGCGACCCGACCGTCCAGCCGGTGCCCGCCTCCGTCGTCGAGCAGGTCGACGCCGCCGACACGACGCTCAGCAACCCCAAGTGGGCCGTCATCTCCATCGGCTCCAACCTCGGCAACCGCCTGGAGACCCTCCAGGGGGCCGTCGACGCCCTCGAGGACACCCCCGGTGTCCGCGTGAAGGCCGTCTCGCCGGTGTACGAGACGGAGCCGTGGGGCGTCGAGCCGGGCAGCCAGCCGTCGTACTTCAACGCGGTGATCGCCCTGAAGACGACCCTGCCCCCGTCCTCCCTCCTGGAGCGCGCGCACGCCATCGAGGAGGCCTTCAACCGGGTCCGCGACGAGCGCTGGGGACCGCGCACCCTGGACGTCGACATCGTCGCCTACGCCGGCGTCACCTCCGACGACCCGCACCTGACCCTCCCCCACCCGCGCGCCCACGAACGCGCCTTCGTGCTCGCCCCCTGGCACGACGTCGACCCGCAGGCCCAGCTGCCCGGGCACGGCACGGTCGCCGACCTGCTGTCGGCCCTCACCCGCGACGGCGTCGAAGCCCGCACGGACCTGGAACTCCGACTGCCCGAGTAGCCGTTAAGGTCAACACGAGCACAGTCCGGGAGCGGTCCGGGGGAGCTGAAGGGACACCGTGAAACAGCTGCGCATCAGGGTGCTGGTCGGCGTGTTCGTCGTGGCCGGAATCCTGTCCTGGGCGGGCGCCCGCCTCTGGAACTCGATCGGGACGCTCCCCAGCGTCCCCCTGGCCGCCCCCGTCGTCCTCGCCCTGATCGCCGTGGTGCTCCTCGCCACGGCGCTCTCACTGCGCGCCCGCCTCAGGGCCCAGCGCGAGCGCCGCCCCGGCGCCAAGGGCGTCGACCCCCTGATGGCCGCCCGCGCGGTCGTCTTCGGCCAGGCCAGCGCCCTGGTGGCCGCCCTGGTCGCCGGCATGTACGGCGGCACGGGCGTCTTCCTCCTGGAACTCCTCGACATCCCCAACCGCCGGGACCAGGCCTTCTACGCGGGCTTCTCCGTCGTCGCCGGCATCGCCGTGATAGCGGCGGCCCTGTTCCTGGAACGGGTCTGCAAACTCCCCGAGGACGACGACCAGAACCACCCGGGCGCGGAGCCGGTGGCCTGACCACCGGCTCCGCGAGGGGCGTTCAGCTCGCCATGATGAGGCTCATCGCCTCGTTCCGCGTCGCCGCGTCCCGCAGCTGACCACGCACGGCCGAGGTGATGGTCTTCGCGCCCGGCTTACGGATGCCGCGCATCGACATGCACATGTGTTCGCACTCCACGACGACGATCACGCCGCGGGGCTCGAGAATCTCCATCAGGGAGTCCGCTATCTGCGTCGTCATGCGCTCCTGCACCTGGGGGCGGCGGGCGTAGACGTCCACGAGACGGGCAAGCTTGGACAGCCCGGTAATTTTGCCGGAAACGGACGGAATGTATCCGACGTGGGCAACCCCCCTGAAAGGCACCAGGTGGTGCTCGCAGGTCGAGTACACCTCGATGTCCTTCACGAGCACCATCTCGTCGTGCCCCAGGTCGAACGTCGTCGTCAGGACGTCCTCCGGCGCCTGCCACAGACCCGCGAAGATCTCCCTGTACGCCCGGGCCACCCGTGCCGGCGTCTCGCGCAGGCCCTCGCGGTCCGGGTCCTCGCCGACCGCGATCAGCAGCTCCCGTACCGCGTTCTCGGCGCGCTTCTCGTCGAACTCGCCGATGGTGCCCTCGCCGTCCAGCGTCACCGGGTCGGTCATCTGGTTCCTCGTTCCTGTACCTGCCACGCGTGGGGCCACGTGCTCTCTTCCGCGGGCATATGAAAATGCCGCGCCCCCCAGGCTAGAACCTGGGGGGCGCGGCAATCATTCCGGGCCTTGTCGGCCGGAAACGGTCAGCTCTCGGAGCGGTCCTCCGGGGTCTGTTCCGTGACCGGGGCCGACTCCGCGGCCGTGGACTTGGCCGTGCTGATCGCCGCCGTCGCACCGTTCGCGCCGTTGGTCAGTGCCAGCTCCTTCGGGGAGAGCACCGGCGGGCGGGTGGACGGGGTGCGGCGGGAGGAGCCGGTCCAGGCGGGCCGGGGCGGGCGCTTGACGATGGGGGCGAAGATCTCGGCGATCTCCTCCTTGCCCAGGGTCTCCTTCTCCAGCAGCTGCAGGACGAGGTTGTCGAGGACGTCGCGGTTCTCGACCAGGATCTCCCAGGCCTCGTTGTGCGCCGTCTCGATGAGCTTCTTGACCTCTTCGTCGACCAGCGCGGCGACCTCTTCCGAGTAGTCGCGCTGGTGAGCCATCTCACGTCCGAGGAACGGCTCGCTGTTGTCGCCGCCGAACTTGATGGCGCCGAGCCGCTCGGTCATGCCGTACTGCGTGACCATCGCGCGGGCCAGGTTGGTGGCCTTCTCGATGTCGTTCGCGGCGCCGGTGGTCGGGTCGTGGAAGACCAGTTCCTCGGCCGCGCGGCCGCCCAGCATGTATGCGAGCTGGTCGAGCATCTCGTTGCGCGTGGTCGAGTACTTGTCCTCGTCGGGCAGGACCATCGTGTAGCCGAGGGCGCGGCCGCGGGACAGGATCGTGATCTTGTGGACCGGGTCGGAGTTCGGCGAGGCCGCCGCGACCAGAGCGTGGCCGCCCTCGTGGTACGCGGTGATCTTCTTCTCCTTGTCCGACATGATCCGGGTCCGCTTCTGCGGGCCCGCGACCACGCGGTCGATCGCCTCGTCCAGCGCCCTGTTGTCGATCAGCTTCTGGTCACCGCGGGCGGTGAGCAGCGCTGCCTCGTTGAGCACGTTCGCCAGGTCGGCACCCGTCATGCCGGGGGTGCGGCGGGCGACGGCGGCGAGGTCGACGTCGTGGGCGACGGGCTTGCCCTTCTGGTGGACCTTGAGGATCTCCAGGCGGCCCTGCAGGTCCGGCGGGTCGACCGCGATCTGGCGGTCGAAGCGGCCGGGGCGCAGGAGGGCCGGGTCGAGGATGTCGGGCCGGTTCGTCGCAGCGATGAGAATCACACCGCCCTTGACGTCGAAGCCGTCCATCTCGACGAGGAGCTGGTTCAGGGTCTGCTCGCGCTCGTCGTGACCGCCGCCGAGGCCGGCGCCGCGGTGGCGGCCGACCGCGTCGATCTCGTCGACGAAGACGATCGCCGGGGCGTTCGCCTTGGCCTGCTCGAAGAGGTCGCGGACACGGGAGGCACCGACACCGACGAACATCTCGACGAAGTCGGAACCGGAGATCGAGTAGAAGGGCACTCCGGCCTCGCCGGCGACGGCGCGCGCGAGGAGCGTCTTGCCGGTGCCGGGGCGGCCGTAGAGGAGCACGCCCTTGGGGATCTTGGCGCCGACGGCCTGGAACTTGGCCGGTTCCTGCAGGAACTCCTTGATCTCGTGGAGTTCCTCGACGGCCTCGTCGCAGCCGGCGACGTCGGAGAAGGTCGTCTTCGGGGTGTCCTTGGTGATGAGCTTGGCCTTCGACTTGCCGAAGTTCATCACCCGGGAGCCGCCGCCCTGCATCTGGTTCATCAGGAACAGGAAGACGACCACGATGAGGACGAAGGGCAGCAGGGAGAGCAGGACGCCGACGAACGGGTTCTGCTTGGACGGCGAGACCGTGTAGCCGTCCGGAATCTGCTTGTCCTGGAACTTGGTCTGCAGCGTGCCGGCGATGGTCACGCCCTGGTCGCCGATGTAGCTCGCCTGGATCTTCGAGCTGCCGTCGACCTTCTGACCGTCCTTGAGCGTGACCTTGACGGTCTGCTCGTCACCGGTGGTGAGCTTGGCCGACTGGACCTTGTTCTCGTTGATCGCCGCAACGACCTGGCCGGTGTCCACCGTCTTGTAGCCGCCGGACGAGCCGACGACCTGCATCAACACGACCACGGCAAGGACGGCCAGCACGATCCACATGACCGGCCCACGGAAGTATCGCTTCACGTCCATCCATACGGAGCGGTGCCGCCCCGTCCCTCCTGCCATAGTGAGTTTGATAAGACAGTTCTTCTGACGGTACCCCAGCATTGTTGCCCGAAGCCGCACGGAGCGGCACGGACGGCAGGCAATCCCGTCTCTGCATGCTCCAACGCGGAGAAACCCGCTGGGGTTCCCGATCGTCTTACAAGGGCTCGCCCTGTTGGCTCAGCCGCCGTAGACGTGAGGCGCGAGCGTACCGACGAACGGCAGGTTTCGGTACTTCTCGGCGTAGTCGAGGCCGTAGCCGACGACGAACTCGTTGGGGATGTCGAATCCGACCCACTCGACGTCGATGGCGACCTTGGCGGCGTCGGGCTTGCGCAGCAGCGTGCACACCTTGAGGGAGGCGGGCTCGCGCGAGCCGAGGTTGTTGATCAGCCAGGACAGGGTCAGGCCGGAGTCGATGATGTCCTCGACGATCAGGACGTGCTTGCCCTTGATGTCGGTGTCGAGGTCCTTGAGGATGCGGACGACACCGGAGGACTGGGTGCCCGCGCCGTAGGAGGACACGGCCATCCAGTCCATGGTGACGGGGGTGGACAGCGCCCGGGCGAGGTCCGCCATGACCATCACGGCGCCCTTGAGGACACCGACGATGAGCAGGTCCTTGCCCGCGTACTCCGCGTCGATCTTCGCGGCCAGCTCGGCCAGCTTCGCGTCGATCTCTTCCTTGGTGATGAGTACCTGCTTGAGGTCGGCACCCATGTCTTTCGCGTCCACCCGCATCACTTTCGGTCGTCCCGCACTTACGGCCGCTGGTACGGCCTCCGGCCGGCTCGGGCCCGCCGGAGGGTTTCTCCGAGGGGCGCGGCTCAGCCCTGCCGAATCACCAGTCTGCCACCCTGGCGCTGGGCGACGACTTTGCCCGGGAGATTGATGGCTCCCTGGCCGCGCCAGCCGGTGATCAGCCGGTCGACTTCCTCGATGTGGCGGGCGAAGAGGGACCCGGCCGGGGCGCCGGCCTCGATGGCGGCGCGGCGCAGGATGCGGCGGCGCACGGCGGGCGGCAGGGCGTAGAGCTTGGCGCACTCCAGCAGGCCCGCGGCGTCGCGCACGGAGGCCTCGGCCTGGCTGGCCCAGGCGTCGAGGGCGTCGGCGTCGTCGCGGGAGAGCTGGGCGGTGCGGGCGAGGGCTTCCACGACTCCTTTGCCGAGGGCCTTCTCGAGGGCGGGCAGGCCCTCGTGGCGCAGGCGGGAGCGGGTGTAGGCCGGGTCGGCGTTGTGCGGGTCGTCCCAGACCGGCAGGGACTGGACCATGCAGGCCTTGCGGGCGGTCTGCCGGTCCAGGTGCAGGAAGGGGCGCCGGTAACGGCCGCCGGCCCCCGAGACCGCGGCCATGCCGGACAGGGAGCGGATGCCGGAGCCGCGGGCGAGGCCGAGCAGGACGGTTTCGGCCTGGTCGTCGCGGGTGTGGCCGAGGAGGACCGCGGCGGCGCCGTGGCGAACGGCGGCGGCGTCGAGGGCGGCGTAGCGGGCGTCCCGGGCTGCTGCCTCGGGGCCGCCTTCGCGGCCGACACGCACGGCGACCGACTCGGCGGGGTCGAGGCCGAGTCCGCGCAGCCTGAGGACGACTTCCTCGGCACGCAGGTCGGAGCCGGGCTGGAGGCCGTGGTCGACGGTGATGCCGCCGGCGCGGATGCCGAGTTTGGGGGCCTCGAAGGCGAGGGCGGAGGCGAGCGCCATGGAGTCGGCGCCGCCGGAGCACGCGACGAGGACGAGCGGGGAGGGCGGCCGCTCGGCCGGGGTGCCCTGGTCGGGGGCGCGCCGGGTGTGTCCGGGGTGTTCGTCGGCGGGGCTGTGGTCGGTGAGGATGTCGTGGAGGACGCGGCGGACCGCCAGGCGTATCGCCGCGACCGCAGGATGGGGACCCATGTCCGGTTCCCTTCATGAAGTTTTCGGGGGGTGAGCCCGAGGTCGGTCACTCAGAGTGTGTAGATGGTGACAGAAGCGGGCCGTTCCCCGAGCATTGCACGCCTACCCCTGGCTCACGGTCCCTCGGACGGGTGATTGCAGGGGCGTCCGCCTGCCGTCGGCCGGATTCGTTTCACGCCCGCCGTACGTCCTTCACGACTCGGGCTTGCGGTGCACCCGTGCGACCCAGTCCGCCGGTTTGGCGATCTCCGCCTTGGTGGGCAGGGTGTTGGGGGAGGTCCACACGCGGTTGAAGCCCTCCATGCCGACCTGTTCGACCACGGCGCGCACGAACCGTTCGCCGTCCCGGTACTGCCTGAGTTTGGCATCCAGACCCAGCAGCTTGCGCAGGGCGAGGTCGAGGCGGGAGGCACCCTTGGCGCGGCGCTGCTGGAACTTCTCGCGGATCTCGGAGACGGTCCGTACGACATCTGGACCCACTCCGTCCATGACGAAGTCGGCGTGGCCCTCGAGCAGGGACATCACGGCGGTGAGACGGCCGAGGATCTCGCGCTGGGCCGGGGTCTGGACGAGTTCGACGAAGGAGCGTCCGCCGTCGTCCTCCTCGCCCTCGGGGCGGCCGCCGGCGAGGGACTGCGCTGCTTCCCGGACGCGTTCGAGGACGGTCATCGGGTCGACGTCGGTCTCCGCCAAGAACGACTGGATTTCGCCCTCGAGGTGGTCGCGGAGCCAGGGCACGGCGGTGAACTGGGTGCGGTGGGTCTCCTCGTGGAGGCAGACCCAGAGCCGGAAGTCGTGCGGCTCGACGTCGAGTTCGCGCTCGACGTGGACGATGTTGGGGGCGACGAGGAGCAGGCGGCCGCCGCCGTTCTCGCCCGCGGGGAGGTCGCGGCCGGCCGGGGCGAAGGTCTCGTACTGGCCGAGGACGCGGGAGGCCAGGAAGGACAGCAGCATGCCGAGTTCGACGCCGGTGACCTTGCCGCCGACGGCGCCGAGGACGGCGCTGCCGGGGTTGCCGCCGCGCCGTTCCTGCATCTTCTCCAGGAGGGGTTTGAGGATCTCCCGGAAGCCGGCGACGTTGGCCCGGACCCAGCCGGGGCGGTCGACGACGAGAACCGGGGTGTCGTGGGTCTCCTCGGTGCCCAGACGAGTGAAGCCCCGGACGTGTCGCTCCGAGGCTTTCGCGTGCCGGCGCAGCTCCGCGACGACGGCCCTGGCCTCGTCGCGGCTGACCTCCGGGCCCGGTCGTACGAGCCGTGTCGCGGTCGCCACCGCGAGGTTCCAGTCGACCATCCCGGGAGATGCGGTGCCACCGAAGCTCGTCATGTGTCAACCGTACGTGAGCCTCCCCACTTGGGGCAGGCCGTGTGGGGGGCGGGGCGGCGGGAGGGCCGTGGGCCGGCGGCTCAGTCGCAGCCGCAGCCCGCCAGGGTCGTCGCCGTCCTGTCCAGGGCCGACTGGGCCGCTGCGGCGTCGGTGGTGTCGGAGGCGAGGAAGGCGAAGGCCAGGAGGTGGCCGTCCGTGTCGACCACGGTGCCGGCCAGGGTGTTGACGCCGGTGAGGGTGCCGGTCTTGGCGCGTACGACGCCGGCCGCGCCGTCGGTGTAGCGGTGGGTCAGGGTGCCCGTGAAGCCGGCGACGGGCAGGCCGGTGAGGACCGGGCGCAGGCCGGGGCGGGCGGGGTCGCCGGCCGTGACGAGCAGGGCGGTCAGCAGGTTCGCGGTGAGCTTGTCGTTCCGGTCGAGCCCACTGCCGTCGTGGAAGGAGGCGCCGGCCAGCGGCAGCCCGAGCTTGCGGAGCCGGGCGGCGATGGCCTGGGCACCGCCGGCGAAGCTGCCGGGCCGGCCGCTGGCGAGCGCGGTCTGGCGGGCCAGGGCCTCGGCGATGTCGTTGTCGCTGTTGGTCAGCATGCGCTCGACCAGCGCCGACAGCGGGGGCGAGGAGACGGTGGCGAGGGTCTCCGCGCGCGTGGAGGCCTTGGAGGGGCCGGGGGCCGTGGTCTTCACGCCGGCGGCCCGGAGGAGGCCGGCGAACGTGTCGGCCGCGGCCTTCGCCGGGTCGCTGACGCGGGTCGCCGGGCCGCCGGCGGAGTCGTCGGTGCGGCCCTCGTCGGCGACCAGGGCGCTCACGGGCGCGAGGTTGTCGTTCACACCGATGGGGTGCAGTGACGGCCCGGAGAAGAGCGTGGTGTCGTACGACAGCGTGACCTTGTGGATGCCGCGCTCGGTGAGCGCGGCGGCGGTGTCGGCGGCGAGGGCGCGCAGGTCGGCCCAGCCCCCGGCGTTCTTGCGGGCGGTGAGGGTCGGGTCGCCGCCGCCCACGAGGACCAGTTCCCCGGTGTCGGGTTCGAGGGCGGCGCGGGTCGTGAACCGGTGGTCGGGGCCGAGCGCGGACAGGGCGGCGACAGCGGTGGCGATCTTGGTGGTGGACGCGGGCGTGAAGGGCTTGTCGGCGCCGGCGCCGTAGAGCCGCTTGCCGGTGCTGACGTCGACGACGGCGGCCGCGTGGCCGCCGGGGAGCGCGGGGACGTCCAGGAGGGGCCCCAGGACGTCCGTGAGGGCCTTCTCGGCGGGCGGGGCCTTCTTGGTGCTGACGGTGCCCGTGGCGCTGCCCAGGCCCGCCAGGACGGCCGCGGCGCTCGGTGCGGGCGCGGGTGCCCGTGCCGCCGTACCGGCGCCGTGATCTGTGCCACCCGGCCGCTCCAGGGCAGCGGCGCGGTCCCGCTCGGCCGTACGCTGACCGTTGGCGTCCCAGGGCCCGGCGGCGGTCACCACACCGGCGGCGAGTGCCAGCCCGGCGGTGGCGGCGCCCGCGGTGTACTGCCAGGTCCTCACGGTCCGCGGACGACGCAGGTGGGCACGCGGGGACCGGACGGCTCGGGCCAGCCGCGCGACCCGCGGCCTCGCGGCCGTCGCGGCGCGGGCCAGCCGCGGTCGTACGGCGTTCGCGATCCGCTCCACCTGCGGTCTCGCGGCTCGCCAAGGCCCGAGCTCTGGCACGACCACCAGCCCCTTTCGCGATCACACACCTGCGTGAGGGACACTTAATCACCAGAACTATGTGTTGATCATGGAGGAGCCACCGGTGGAGTTCGACGTCACGATCGAGATCCCTAAGGGTTCGCGGAACAAGTACGAGGTGGACCACGAGACCGGTCGGATCCGCCTGGACCGTCGTCTCTTCACCTCGACCGCCTACCCGACCGACTACGGCTTCGTCGAGAACACCCTCGGCGAGGACGGCGACCCGCTGGACGCGCTGGTCATCCTGGACGAGCCGACCTTCCCGGGCTGCCTGATCAAGTGCCGCGCGATCGGCATGTTCCGCATGACGGACGAGGCCGGCGGCGACGACAAGCTGCTGTGCGTCCCGGCGACGGACCCGCGTGTGGAGCACCTGCGTGACATCCACCACGTGTCGGAGTTCGACCGCCTGGAGATCCAGCACTTCTTCGAGGTGTACAAGGACCTGGAGCCCGGCAAGTCGGTCGAGGGCGCCAACTGGGTGGGCCGTACGGACGCCGAGGCGGAGATCGAGCGGTCGTACAAGCGCTTCGAGGAGCAGGGCGGTCACTGACCCCCGCGCTCGGTACGGGCCGTACGCGCACGCGTGCGGCCCGTTTGCGTGTCCGCTGTGCGTGCATGCGCATACTGAGGCTTACGTGAGGTGTCGTGCAGGGAGCGGTGCGAGGTGACGGAGGCGGAGGACAGCAAGCCCCGGTCGGACGAGGCGCGCTACGACCCCGAGATCACGTCCGAGTTCGCCGTCCCGGTGGGCCTGGAGCTGTCCCGGGTGGTGGCCGGGCCGGAGACCACGTCCGAGTTCGCCGTACCCGAGGGCCTGCAGGCGCCGCAGCCGTCGAGCGCCGAGCCGGAGGGATCGGCGTTCACCCCGCCGCGCACCTACAGCGCCAAGGACGCCCCGGCCGCGTTCACCCCGGCGACCGGCATGCCGGCGGTCAGCCTGGTCAAGGACGCGCCCTGGCAGGACCGGATGCGCACGATGCTGCGCATGCCGGTGGCCGAGCGGCCGGCGCCCGAGCCCGTGCAGCGGGCGGAGGAGGGCGTGCCCGCGATCCCGCGCGTGCTCGACCTGACCCTGCGCATCGGTGAACTGCTGCTGGCCGGCGGTGAGGGCGCGGAGGACGTGGAGGCCGCGATGTTCGCGGTGTGCCGGTCCTACGGCCTGGACCGCTGCGAGCCGAACGTCACCTTCACGCTGCTGTCGATCTCCCACCAGCCGTCCCTGGTGGAGGACCCGGTGACGGCCTCGCGCACGGTGCGGCGGCGGGGCACCGACTACACGCGGCTGGCGGCCGTGTTCCGGCTGGTGGACGATCTGACCGACCCGGAGACCCATGTCTCTCTGGAGGAGGCCTACCGGCGGCTGGCGGAGATCCGCCGCAACCGGCATCCCTATCCCGGCTGGGCGCTGACCCTGGCGAGCGGGCTGCTGGCCGGTGCGGCCTCGGTGCTGGTCGGCGGTGACCTGATCGTGTTCGTGGCGGCTGCGGTGGGCGCGATGCTCGGCGACCGGCTGGCCTGGCTGTGCGCGGGGCGCGGGCTGCCGGAGTTCTACCAGTTCACGGTGGCCGCGATGCCGCCCGCGGCGATCGGCGTGGCGTTCGCACTGGCCCAGGTCGACGTGAAGGCCTCCGCCGTCGTCACCGGTGGGCTGTTCGCGCTGCTGCCCGGGCGGGCGCTGGTGGCGGGCGTCCAGGACGGCCTGACGGGCTTCTACATCACCGCCTCCGCGCGCCTGCTGGAGGTCATGTACTTCTTCGTCGGCATCGTCACCGGCGTGCTGATCGTCCTGTACTTCGGCGTGAAGGTCGGCGGCAAGCTGAACCCGGACGCGGCGCTGGGCATCAACGAGCGGCCGCTGGTGCAGATCGCGGCGTCCATGCTGCTGTCGCTGACGTTCGCGGTGCTGCTCCAGCAGGAGCGGTCGACCGTGCTGTGGGTGACGCTCAACGGGGGTGTCGCCTGGTCGGTCTACGGCGCGATGCACTACCCCGGGGGCATCTCGCCGGTGGCCTCCACGGCGGTGGCGGCCGGGCTGGTCGGGCTGTTCGGGCAGCTGCTGTCGCGGTACCGGTTCGCGTCGGCGCTGCCCTACACGACGGCCGCGATCGGGCCGCTGCTGCCCGGGTCGGCGACCTACTTCGGGCTGCTGTCCATGGCGCAGAACGACGTGGACAAGGGGCTGGTGTCCCTGGCGAAGGCGGCGTCCCTGGCGATGGCCATCGCCATCGGGGTGAACCTGGGCTCGGAGATCTCCCGGATGTTCCTGCGGATCGGCTCCGCCGGGAAGCGCAGGGCGGCCAAGCGGACCCGGGGGTTCTGACCCCCGCGCCCCTGTCAGCGGTTGCGGTGGTCGTAGGGGTACTGCCCCTGGTGGTACTGGTTCTGGCCGTACTGGCTCTCGTCGTACTGCTGCTGGGGGTGCTGCTGCGGATACTGCTGCTGGTGCGGGTACTGCTGGTGCTGGTCGTAGTACTGGTTGTCGTAGCCGCCCTGGTCCCAGTACTGCTGCTCCTGCTGGGCGCCGTACGGCTCGTTCGGGTCGATGCGGCGCAAGCGGGTCGTGGCGTCGTCCATGACCGGCGGCGCCGGGCGCGCGGCTTCCGGTGCCGGCTGCGCCGCCGCCTTCTTGTTCTTGCCGCGCGCGCGGAGGAACTCGATCGCGACCGGGACCACGGAGACGAGGACGATCAGGATGAGGATCGCCTCGATGTTGTCCCTGACCAGCTTGTGGTTGCCCAGCCAGGAGCCGAGCAGGGTGACGCCCGCGCCCCACAGGACGCCGCCGATGATGTTGAACACCACGAACGAGCGGTACCGCATGCCGCTGACGCCCGCGATGATCGGCGTGAACGTACGCACGATGGGCACGAAGCGGGCGAGGATCAGGGACTTCGGGCCGTACTTCTCGAAGAACTCGTGTGCCTTGGTGACGTTCTCCTGCTTGAACAGGCGGGAGTCCGGGCGGTTGAACAGCGACGGGCCGACCTTCTTGCCGAACATGTAGCCCGCCTGGTCGCCGAGGACCGCGGCGAGGCAGATCAGGGCGATCGCGCCCCACAGCGGGAAGTCCAGATCGCCGGACGTGATGAGCAGACCGCACGTGAACAGCAGCGAGTCACCCGGCAGGAAGAAGCCGATGAGCAGGCCGGACTCGGCGAAGACGATGAGCAGCAGGCCCCAGACGCTGTACGTCTGGAGCAGGTGGTCGGGATCCAGCCAGCTCGGGCCGAGGGCGAGTGTCGTCACGAGTCCGGGCTCCTGAGGGGGTGAGGCGGCTACGGCGGCTGACGTCGATGAGTGCCGCACAAAGCTATCAACGCGGGCCGACCGCCCCAGGTTCCACCGAGGTCTCCGGGATGCGCTGTGGGAGGACGGGGAGAAAGCTGTGACTCATGGGACTCGACGACTACGGCGGCGGCCAGGGGCCCCGGCCGGACGTGCTGGTGGTGACGACCAACGACGTGCCCGGACACCGGGTGGAGCAGGTGCTCGGCGAGGTCTTCGGGCTGACCGTGCGCTCGCGGCATCTGGGCAGCCAGATCGGCGCCGGGCTGAAGTCGATGATCGGCGGCGAGCTGAAGGGGCTCACCAAGACGCTCGTGCAGACCCGCACGCAGGCCATGGATGTGCTGGCGTTCCGCTTCGACGTGACGGAGGCCGCCGACGCCGGCACCGAGGTGTGCGCGTACGGCACGGCGGTGGTCCTGGCCCGGGAGTGAGCGCCGGGCCCACCCGGGCCAGGACCGGTCAGGAGGTGTGCCGGTCGGCGTTGGCGAGGATCGCGGCCCGCAGGTGCACGGCGAGATCCGGCCCCATGGAGTCGTAGTACGCCTTGAAGCGCTCGTCGGAGACGTACATCTCCGCGAAGCACCGGTGCATCTCGTAGGGGACCGCGAAGAACCAGCGGTTCATGTGCTGCCGGTGTTCCTCGGCCATGTCCATGGCCGCCTCGCCGGTCGGCTCCTCCCCGGCGGCCACCAGGGCGGCGTAGCGCTCGCCCCAGTCGTCGACCTCGTCCTTGATCCGCTTCCAGTCCTCCTTGGTGTAGCGGGCGGCGCGGCGCTGGGACTCGGCCCATGCCTCGGTGCCGCCCCAGCGCTGCTCGGCCTCCTGGGTGTACCCCTCGTTGAACGGGTCCTTGTCGCCGAACACCTCGAACCGCTCCTCCGGCGTGAGGTTGATGCCCATCGTGCGTGCCTCCATGGCGTGCTCCACGGCCGCGGCCATCTTCTGCAGCTTCTCGATCCGGGCGGTCAGCAGTTCGTGCTGGCGGCGCAGGTGCGCGCGCGGGTCCGCGTCCGGATCGTCGAGCAGGGCCGCGACCTCCTCGAGCGGGAAGCCGAGCTCCCGGTAGAACAGGATCTGCTGGAGCCGGTCGAGGTCGGCGTCGTTGTAGCGCCGGTGGCCGGCGTACGTGCGCTCGCCGGGCACGAGCAGGCCGATCTCGTCGTAGTGGTGCAGGGTGCGCACCGTCACGCCGGCGAACCCCGCGACCTGTCCCACGGAGTAGCTCACTGTTCCGCTCCTTGTCGTCGGTACGCCGTCCACGCTGAGGCCTCACGCGGCGTGAGGTGCAAGCCGGATTCGGTTCGGGATGTTGGGAGGGATTTGTCCGCTTATGGTGAGTCAGTGGCCCAGGAGACCGCGCAACAGGCGCCCCCGACCGCTCCCACGGCCCCGGCACGCGCGCTGCTGCCGTTCATCCTGCCCGCCGCGGTCGTGGGCGTGGCCGCGAGCCTCGTCTTCGTCGGCGTGAGCGTGGCCGCCGAGCAGCTCCAGCGGGTGCTGTGGGGCCCGCTGCCGGACGCGCTGGGAGTGGGCCGGTACTCGGCGCTCTGGGTGTTCGTCATGCTCATCGCGACCGGGATCGCCGTCGGGCTGGTCGTCTGGAAGGTGCCGGGGCATGCCGGGCCCGACCCGGCCACCCTGGGCCTGAACGCCCCGGTGATGCCGCCGCTCGTGCTGCCGGGCCTGGTGCTCGCCACCGCTCTGATGCTGGCGGGCGGCCCGAGCCTCGGCCCGGAGAACCCGATCATCGCGGTGAACGTGGGCCTCGCGGCCTGGCTCGGCGGGCGTTTCCTGCCCCGCCTGCAGGGAGCGCTGTGGCCGGTGCTGGCGGAGTCGGCGACGATCGGAGCGCTGTTCGGCACGCCGGTTGCGGCGGCGCTGGTCATCTCCGAGGCGCTGGCCGGGCGGCCGATGCGGGGGCGGCTGTGGGACAACCTGTTCGCGCCGCTGACCGCCGCCTCGCTGGGGTCGATGACGACCGAGCTGGTGTCCCGTCCGAGCTTCGACCTGAACCTGCCGTCCATGGGCCGTCCGGACGGCGGGGATCTGCTGGCCGCCCTGGTGATCACCTCGGTGGCGGCGGTGCTCGGCATGTGCGCCGTCTACGCCTTCCCCTACGTCCACCGGGCCTTCGGGCGGCTGCGGCACCCGATGCTGGTGCTGCCGGCCGGCGGGGTCGTCCTGGGGGCGCTGGGGGTCCTGGGCGGTCATCTGACGCTGTTCAAGGGGCTGGCGGAGACCACCGAGCTGGCGCGCCACCCGGAGGGCTGGTCGGCGGGGCAGTTCGCGACGATGGCCGTCGTCAAGCTGGCCGCGCTGCTGGTCGCCGCGTCCTGCGGTTTCCGGGGCGGCCGGATCTTCCCGTCCGTGTTCGTCGGCACCGCGCTGGGCCTGGGCGCCCACGCGCTCGTTCCGGCCGTCCCTCCGGCGCTGGGCGTGGCGACGTGCGTGCTGGGCATGCTCCTGGCGATCACCCGGCAGGGCTGGGTCAGCCTGTTCACGGCCGCCGTCCTGGTCGCCTCGCCCGCCATCATCGCCGTCCTGTGCATCGCCTCGCTGCCGGCCTGGCTGCTGGTGACGGGGCGGCCGCAGATGCAGTTGCGGGAGGACGGCACCCCGGTCCGCTGAATTCCTTCCCGGAAACCTTCTCTCTGGAGGCATGTCCATGGCCCTGCACAAAGGTCCCGCGAAACACCAGGAGCGGGCGCTGTCGGTCAACCCGTTCTACGGGGAGGCGAATCCGGTCGGCGGGATGGCCGAGGCCCCTCCCACGCACCGGCTCCCGGACGCCCCGCTGGCGCCGTCGACGGCGTACCAGCTGGTGCACGACGAGTTGATGCTGGACGGCAACTCCCGGCTGAACCTGGCCACGTTCGTCACCACCTGGATGGAGCCGCAGGCCGGGGTGCTGATGGGCGAGTGCCGGGACAAGAACATGATCGACAAGGACGAGTACCCCCGCACGGCCGAGCTGGAGCGGCGCTGTGTGGCGATGCTCGCCGACCTGTGGAACGCCCCCGACCCGGCGGCGGCCGTGGGCTGTTCGACGACCGGTTCGAGCGAGGCCTGCATGCTGGCCGGGATGGCGCTGAAGCGGCGCTGGGCCCAGCGCAACGCCGACCGCTATCCAGGAGCGCGGCCGAACCTGGTCATGGGCGTCAACGTCCAGGTGTGCTGGGAGAAGTTCTGCACCTTCTGGGAGGTCGAGGCGCGGCAGGTCCCCATGGAGGGCGAGCGTTTCCACCTCGATCCGCAGGCTGCGGCCGAGCTGTGCGACGAGAACACCATCGGCGTCGTGGGCATCCTCGGCTCGACCTTCGACGGGTCCTACGAGCCGATCGCCGACCTGTGCGCGGCCCTGGACGCCCTCCAGGAGCGCACCGGACTCGACGTCCCGGTGCACGTGGACGGTGCCTCCGGGGCGATGGTGGCGCCCTTCCTGGACGAGGACCTGGTGTGGGACTTCCGCCTCGCGCGCGTGGCCTCCATCAACACCTCCGGGCACAAGTACGGCCTGGTCTACCCGGGCGTCGGCTGGGCGCTGTGGCGGGACAAGGAGGCGCTGCCCGAGGAGCTGGTGTTCCGGGTGAACTACCTGGGCGGCGACATGCCGACCTTCGCGCTCAACTTCTCCCGCCCCGGCGCCCAGGTGGTCGCGCAGTACTACACCTTCCTGCGGCTGGGCCGGGAGGGCTACCGGGCGGTGCAGCAGTCGACCCGGCAGGTGGCGCGTTCGCTCGCGGACAGGATCGAGGCGCTCGGCGACTTCCGGCTGCTGACCCGGGGCGACGAGCTGCCGGTGTTCGCCTTCACCACCGCCGAGGACGTCACGTCGTACGACGTGTTCGACGTCTCCCGGCGGCTGCGCGAGGGCGGCTGGCTGGTGCCCGCGTACACCTTCCCGCCGGACCGGGAGGACCTGTCGGTGCTGCGGGTCGTCTGCCGCAACGGCTTCTCGCACGACCTGGCCGACCTGTTCGTCGACGACCTCACCCGCCTGCTGCCGGAGTTGCGCCGGCAGCCGCACCCCCTCACCCGGGACAAGGAGGCGGCCACCGGCTTCCACCACTGACCGCTCAGCGGTCCGGACGGGCGAACTTCCGCACCGCCGGCGGGAAGAAGACCGCCAGCAGGGCGAGCGGCCGGAGGACGGCCGCCCACAGGTGCCCCGGTTCGGCAGCGGAGCCGCCCAGCAGCTCGCGCACGGCCGTCGCCGTCCGGGACAGCGGGTTCCACTGGACGGCCGTACCGGGCCGGCCTCACCTGCCGGGAGCCCTCCGGGTCAGCGGGCGTCGCCGGGGTGCCGCTCCCCGGTCGCGTAGGGGTTCTCCTCGCCCTCGGCGAGGACGCCGACGAACGGTTCGCCCTCGCCGGCGAAGGTGTAGGCGCCGCTCTCCAGGCGGGCGACGAGGCCGTGGGTCCACGCGGCCTCGGAGTCGGCCGTGTGGACCCACATGTTCATGATCTCGCCGATGTGGCCGAGCGGTTCCGGCCCCTCCTCGGGCACGTAGTGCTCGGTGACCGAAGACCGCCAGGCCTCGATCCGGCGGATGCGCTCCTTCAGCAGGGTGACCGCCTCCGCCCTGGGGAGGTCGACCATGAAGCCGATGGCGGTCGCCTTCATGTCGCCGCGCTGGTCGAAGGTGACCAACGCCTCGCGCAGCAGGGCGAAGTACTCCTCGGTGCCCTTGCCGGTGAGCTCGTACTCGGTGCGCGGCGGGCCACCGGCCGTGGACGGCGCGATCTCGTGCGCGTGCAGCAGTCCCTGCTTGGCCATCTGCTTCAGGGCGTGGTAGATGGAGCCCGGCTTGGCGTTGGACCACTCGTGCGCGCCCCAGTACTCCAGGTCGCCCCGCACCTGGTAGCCGTGGGCCCGCCCGTGCTGGCGGACCGCCCCCAGCACGAGAAGACGGATCGCTGACATGCCGTCCAGGTTATGGCCGAGCCCCTGATCCGCCTGCTCCAGCCCTCAGTCGGCGCAGTACGGGCCGCGGCCCCGGTCTCACTCCTGGCCTGGTTCCTCCTCTTGTGCCTGGCCTCGCTCCAGGGCCACCAGCTCGAAGGCCGTCTTTCCGTCCAGGGACTCCCGGATGATGTCGGCGTGGCCGGCGTGCCGGGCCGTCTCGCGGATCAGGTGCAGGCAGAGCCAGCGCAGGGAGACACGGCCCTCCGGCGGGAACCAGGGGGCGGGCGGCAGCGGGAAGGTGTCGTCCAGGCTCGGCGCGGAGCGGATGTACTTCTCCGTCTCGGCGGCCACGTGCTCCCAGTGGGCGAGCTGGGAGGCCACGGTCTCGTCCCCGACCAGCTCGAAGCTCTCGTGCCAGGTGGACTCGTCACGCTGCACCTGCGGCGGCTCCTGCTTGGCCATGGCCAGCCAGCCCTGCTCGGTCTCGGCGACATGCTTGAGCAGGCCGCCCAAGGACAGCGCGCTCGCGCTGGGGCGCGTGCGGGCCTGCTCCTCGGTCAGCCCCAGCAGTGCCCGGCGGATGCCCCCGCGCTGCTCCTCGATGAACGCGAGCAGCGCTCCCCGCTCGTCCCCGCTCTTCTCCGCCGCCACGTGCGTGACCATGACCGGCCGCCTTTCGTCGCTCTCGGCTCGCTGCCTGACACCAAAGACGCTACGGGCCCTTGCGGTCAGGTTCTGTCCGCAAGGGCCCGGCGGGCGAAAAAAATCTTCAGCGGCTCAGAACGGGAAGCCGCTGCGTCCGTGCTGCACCGAGATCCACTTGATGGTCGTGAAGCACTCCAGCGCCGTATCACCGTTCAGGCGGCCGATGCCGGAGTGCTTCTCGCCGCCGAACGGGACGATCGGCTCGTCGTGCACGGTGCTGTCGTTCACGTGGAACATGCCCGTGTCGATCTGCTTGGCGAACGCGACCCCGCGCTCGATGTCACCGGTGTGGACCGCGCCGCTCAGACCGTACGGCGTGTCGTTGACCAGGCGCACGGCCTCCTCCTCGCCGTCGAACGGCACCAGGAAGACGACCGGTCCGAACACCTCCTGGCGCAGCAGCGCGGAGTCGGCGGGTACGTCGGTGAGCACGCTGGGTTCGACCAGGTTGCCGTCGGTGCCGCCGCGCACGAGAGCCGTGGCGCCCTCCTCGAGCGCCTGCTCGACGGCGCCGGAGATGGCGTTGGCCTGCGCGGAGTTGATCACCGGGCCGATGACGGTCTCCGGGTCGCGCGGGTCACCGACCTTGAGCGTCCTGACCTTGGCGACGAACTTCTCGGTGAACTCCTCGGCGATCGAGCGGTCCACCAGCACCCGGTTGGCGGCCATGCAGACCTGGCCCTGGTGGACGTACCGGCTGAAGACCGCCGCGTCGACGGCGTAGTCGATGTCGGCGTCGTCCAGGACCACGAGCGCGCTGTTGCCGCCCAGTTCGAGCACCGAGCGCTTGAAGTTGGCGGCGCAGACGGTGGCGACGTGCCGGCCGACCTTGTCGGAGCCGGTGAAGGAGATGACCTTCGGGACGGGGTGCTCGATGAAGGCGTCGCCGATCTCGGCGATGTCGGTGACGACGACGTTGAGCAGGCCGCCGGGCAGCCCGGCCTCCTCGAAGATCTTCGCGACCAGGGTGCCGCCGGCGATCGGCGTGTTCTGGTGCGGCTTGAGGACCACGCCGTTGCCCAGGGCGAGGGCGGGGGCCACCGACTTGATCGACAGCAGGAAGGGGAAGTTGAACGGGCTGATCACGCCCACGACACCCACCGGCACCCGGTAGACGCGGTTCTCCTTGCCGTCGGCCGGCGAGGGCAGGATCCGGCCCTCGGGGCGCAGCGCCAGATGGATCGACTCGCGCAGGAACTCCTTGGCGAGGTGCAGCTCGAAGCCCGCCTTCACGCGCGTGCCGCCCAGCTCGGCGATGATCAGGTCGGCTATCTCCTGCTCGCGCTCCTCTATCAGCCTGAGCGCCCGCTCGAGCACGGCACGGCGGGTGTAGGGATTGGTGGCCGCCCATTCCTTCTGCGCCCTGGCCGCCGCGCGGTAGGCCTGGTCGACCTCGTCGACCGTGGCCACGGTGATCGAGGCCAGCTTCTCGTCGTCGTACGGATTGAAGTCGATGACGTCCCAGGAGCCCGTGCCCGGTCGCCATTCACCGTCGATGTACTGCTGGGCCAGGTCGCTGAAGTAGGACGACATGTGATCCCTCAATCATTCGCAGAGGCCAGATCCCGGTCACGGTCTGATCACACGTCATCGTACTTGTGTTTCAAGAGAGTTGAAGGAGACCCCGGAGAAGATCCCGGCTCTCGTCCGGCCCCGGACTGTCCTGCTGCAGCTCCTTCAGCGCCTGCTCGTACTGGGCGACGTCCTCGCGCTTGTCCAGGTACAGCGCGCTCGTCAGCTGCTCCATGTAGACCACGTCGGACAGGTCCGACTCGGGGAAGCTGAGGATGGTGAAGGCACCGCTCTCGCCGGAGTGCCCGCCGAAGCCGAACGGCATGATCTGCAGCCGTACGTTGGGGCGCTGGGAGATGTCGATCAGGTGCTGCAGCTGGCCGCGCATCACCTCGCGGTCGCCGTAGGGCCGGCGCAGGGCGGCCTCGTCGAGGACGATGTGCAGCTCGGGCGCGTGGTCCGCCAGCAGGTGCCTCTGCCGCTCGAGCCGCAGTGCGACCCGCCGCTCGACGTCGGCCGCGCTCGCGCCCTTCATGCCGCGCCGGACCACCGCGCGCGCGTAGTCCTCGGTCTGCAGCAGGCCGTGCACGAACTGCACCTCGTAGACCCGGATGAGGGAAGCGGCGCCCTCCAGACCCACATAGGTGGGGAACCAGCTGGGCAGCACGTCGGTGTAACTGTGCCACCAGCCCGCCACGTTGGCCTCGCGGGCGAGGGAGAGCAGCGACTCGCGCTCCGCCTCGTCGCTGATGCCGTACAGCGTCAGGAGGTCTTCCACGTCCCTGGTCTTGAAGCTCACCCGGCCCAGCTCCATCCGGCTGATCTTCGATTCCGAGGCGCGGATCGAGTAGCCCGCCGCCTCGCGCGTGATCCCCCGTGCTTCACGCAGTCGCCTGAGTTGCGAGCCGAGCAGCATGCGCCGCACCACCGATCCGGGCTCTCCCGCGCTCACGTTCGCCAGCCTCCCCAACCGTCTTCAGGGGCCGAAGTCTGCCACTAAATCACTCCGAGCAGTACTCGTCCGGTTACGGAAACGGAAAGAGGTCGGCCGTTTTACGCAGCGAGAGGTCCGTACCTCTGGCATTCGGCCGATCCAACATGGCGGAAAAAATGGCCAAGAAGCGGTACGGGAACGGCCAATTCGGTCGCGTGCACGTGCATCTGCCCTTGCATCTGCTCTGCGCATCCGAAACCATGGTCCCGCGCCACCGCTGCATCGCAACGACCGCGAATTCCGGGAGTGCCTCGCATGGGGACGAATGGATCGACCATGCTCAAGCCGTTACGGCAGGGCCTTCCGCCGCTGGATCCCGCGGCCGTGTCCAGTGCCGCCTCCTGCGCCCTCCCCGCCCGGTACGAGGCGGTGCGCGAGGCCCGGCGCTTCACCCGCTGCACCCTGGACCAGTGGGACGTGGGCGACCGCTTCGACGACATATGTCTCGTCGTCTCCGAACTCGTCACCAACGCCCTGCGGCACGGTCTGCCGGCCGACGCCGGCTGCGCCGACACCCACTCCTCGGTGCGGCTGCACCTGATGCGCTGGACCGAGCGGCTGGTGTGCGCGGTGCGCGACCCCAGCCACGAGACGCCGACGCCGCGCGACTCCGACGACTTCTCGGCCGAGTCGGGCCGCGGGCTGTTCCTGGTCGACTCCTTCGCCGACGGCTGGGGCTGGCACCCGCTCGCGGGCACGCTGCAGGGCAAGGTGGTGTGGGCCCTCTTCCGGCTCCGGACGGCGGGCTGACACGGCACTTCCACCGTTGCCGTGCGGGGGCCACGACATCGTTGCCAAGGCCTTGCGCGGGGCGGCTGCGCGTGTGTCAGCTCGCTATGAGGTGGTCGAACTCGCCGTCCTTGACGCCGAGGAGCATGGCCTCGATCTCCGCACGGGTGTAGACGAGCGCGGGTCCGTCCGGGAAGCGCGAGTTGCGTACGGCCACCTCGCCGCCGGGCAGCCGCGCGAACTCCACGCAGGAGCCCTGTGAGTTGCTGTGCCTGCTCTTCTGCCAGGCCACTCCGTCCAGCTGCGTGGCAGCCATGCCGTTGTACACGTCGAACCCCCCGTACACGCCGTCAACGTCGCGGTCCACAGGTCGCTCCCCGATGGTGCACTGGCTGGTGTGGCCATGGATGCTGGTGTCAACCGAACCGGATCATAACCTTGTTCATGTGCGGATGCATGAGCAGATGCACGTGCACGAGGGGTGGTCCTGCGATTACAGCTTTGGCGTCGCCTTTAACGAAGGGCGACGCGAGCCCCCGTACACAGGGAGAGACGCACGCCGGGCCGTTCCTGTTCCCCCGAGCGCGCGGAATGGTCCAGTCCGCAACGAAAGGTCGGGGTGCGGGCCTGGCCGCGGTCGTCGTGGGGATGGCGCGAGCAGGCTCACACGGGATTCCCGCCCGGCGCCCCCGAGGCCTCCGGGGAACGGCTGGTAGCTTGCTGCGGTCCCTCCGGCCACGGGCGGCCGGCCACTGGAGCTTGGGAGCATGACGTGACTACGGCGACTGCAAGGGTGCGGATCGCGGCCGCGGCCGCGGGGCTGGTGGGCGCGCTCGCGCTGACCGCGTGCAGCGGAGGCGGCTCCCAGGACGACTCCTCCCCCACGGCCGGTACGACCTCGTCGCCCACCGCCGGGTCCACCAGCGCCGTGACGGGCTCCTCCGGCAAGCTCCAGGGCAGCTGGGTCACCACCAGCAAGGGCACCATCGTGGCCCTGGTGATCACCGGCAAGAAGGCCGGGCTCTTCGCGACCGGCGGCACCGTGTGCAGCGGCACCGCGGGCAGCGAGTCCGGCATGCGGATGATCCACCTGACCTGCAGCAACGGCAACAAGGACCGGGTCACCGGCATGGTCGACTCGGTGACCGGGGACGGCATGAAGGTGACGTGGTCCGGCAAGCTCGGCCAGGAGACGTACACCAAGGCCGAGGGCGGCAAGCTGCCGTCCGGTCTCCCGACGGCGATCAAGCAGTGAGGGCCGCCCACCTGAAGCGGTGAATTCCGCAGGGGTGCGTGATCCGGTCCCCGGCGCAGGGGCCATGATGCGGGGAGACCGTCACGACCTCGATGGGACCTGCTCATGCGCCTCATTCCGCTCACCGTCACCGCCGTCGCCGCCGCCCTCCTCCTGACCGCCTGTGACGACGGTGGCGGCGGCAAGAACGGCAAGAGCGGCTCCGCCTGCGAGATCGGCGGCGTGTTGGTGCAGGTCGGGTCGGCGAGTGTGGCCCCGGCCGCCGGGGACACGGGTGAGGTGCCGGTCAGCATCACCAACCAGAGCAGGCCCTGCACCCTGGACCACTTCCCCGGGGTGTCGCTGGGCTCGGGCGGCTCGCAGGTCTCGCTCGGGGCTCAGCAGGGCGCCAAGGCTCAGAAGCTGAAGCTCGCCAAGGGGGACTCGGCGTCGTTCAGCATCACGTACGTGCGCGGCAAGGCGGGCGACCAGGCCACTCTGGACGCGAGGACGGTGCGCATCAGCCTGCCCGGCTCCAAGGCCACGCGCACGTTCCCGTGGAAGTACGGCCCCGTCGCCGGCAAGGGGGGCACCGGCGCCCCGAACGCGTCCGTCAGCGCCTTCCAGCAGGTCGGGGACTGAGCGGGCCGGCCCTGGTGCCGCTCGGTCACCGGTGACCCGGCGCTCGGCCGAGGCGTGGGCGGGCGGTGACCTGGGCGTGGTCCGCCGCCCGGGCACCCTCCGTCCAACCCGCCGCGTCGCTCACGCCGCGCAACCGGGTCGTGGTGGTCTCCGGGAACATGCGCTCCAGCCGGTCGGTGACGGATATCTCCCGGGTGGCGAGGACCGGCAGCAGGTCCTCGGTCACCTGGGTCTCGGCCGCGGCGGCGAGGCGGTCGCCGACGCGGTGGGCGTAGGCCGCGAGGAACGACTGCCGGAAGGTCTTGGTGCGCTTGCGGCCGCCGGCCCGCTGGGCCGCCTCCGCCTTCGTCATCGCGTGCGTGGCCTGCACCAGCAGCGAGGTGTAGAGCAGTTCGACCGCCTCCAGGTCCGCCTCGAAGCCGACCACCGTGGAGAAGCCGAGCGGTTCGTTCCACACCGCGCGGCAGTGGTTGGCGGTGGCGACCGCGTCGAGCAGCACCGCCTTGGCCTGCTCGTACGGCGGCTCGACCCCGATACGGCAGGCTCCGGGCGCGTCCGGCGCGGGGGCGGCCGCGGCGAGCAGCGCCTCGTCGATGCTGTGCCGGGCCATCAGTTCCTGCGCCTTGGCGCTGAGCGCCTCCGCCTCCTCGGGGTATCCGGTCGCCTCGGCCTTGGCCAGCAGGGCGCGGATACGGCCGAGCATCCGGGAGACACCGGGCCGGGGATCGCGGCGGGGCTCCTCGAGGGTCTCCAGCGCGGGCAGGCGCAGCAGCAGACGGTACAGCTCAAGGACGGCGGTGGCGTGCGAGAAACGGTCCGTCGCGCGCACCGGCTCCCGGGGCAGGGCCTCGAGCTGGGCGGCCCAACGGGGCCCGCGCGGGCGGTCCTGCGAGGCCTGCTCACGGATCAGCGCCGCCGCCATCGGCACGTGCACGTCGTCCAGCTCCCGCCGTACGAGCCGTACGACATCGGCGGGCTGCCAGCCACGCTGCCAGGCCGTGGCCACGAACTGCGCGCCCCGGCGCCCGAGTTCGTCGTCCGCGGCGGGGTCGGCCGCGAGCAGGGAGGCGCCCGTGTCGAGGCCGGTGTCGGTGTCGTCGTACAGCGCGGCCCGGAAGGCCCGCTCGACGGTGCTGGCGGTGCTGGTCACGCTGTCGATCGTGCCACGCCCCGCTGACAGCGGGCCGGCGCCGTCCACACCCTGTGGACAGCCACTCCCCCGGGCCCGCGCGCGGACGCGCGCCGAGCACGAGGTAGGACTGTCAACCATCAGTTGACAGTGAGTGGGTGACAACCTACGGTTGACACATGGCGACCAACCCCACCATCACGGCATCCGTTCGCCTCGACGACCTCATCGAGGCCATCAAGAAGGTTCACTCCGAACCCCTCGACCAGCTCCAGGACGCGGTGATCGCCGCCGACCACCTCGGTGACGTGGCCGACCACCTGATCGGCCACTTCGTCGACCAGGCCCGCCGCTCGGGCGCCTCCTGGACCGACATCGGCCGGAGCATGGGCGTGACCCGGCAGGCGGCGCAGAAGCGGTTCGTGCAGAAGGAGTCGGCCGACCTCGACCTCAGCCAGGGCTTCAGCCGCTACACCCCGCGCGCGCGGAACGTGGTCATGGCCGCGCACAACGAGGCCGTGGCCGCCCGCAACGCCGAGGGCCGGCCCGAGCATCTGGTCCTCGGGCTGCTCGTCGAGCCGGAGGGCCTGGCCGCGAAGGCGATCACCGCGCAGGGCGTCCTGCTGGACTCCGTACGCCAGGCCGCGACCGCCGCGCTGCCGCCGGCCGCGGAGAACGTCCCCGAGCTCGTCCCCTACGGCCCGGACGCCAAGAAGGCGCTCGAACTGACCTTCCGCGAGGCCCTCCGGCTCGGCCACAACTACATCGGCACCGAGCACATCCTGCTGGCCCTGCTGGAGCACGAGAACGGCGAGGGCGTGCTCAGCGGCCTCGGCATCACCAAGGCGGCGACCGAGGAGTACGTCGGCAAGGTGCTGTCGCTGCTGCTGGAACAGAAGAAGGCGGCGTCGGACGCGGCGGAGGCCGCGACGGAGGATCAGGAGGACTGACACCGGGGCTGCAGCGGGCCGCAGTGGGGCCGACACCCTCGGACGGAACCACTGCGGCCGACACGGCTCCGGGCGCGGTGGCTCCACGGGCGGGGCGGAAACCCTCGAGCGGGCCCGCTGCGGCCGACACTGCTCCCGGCGGGATGGCTCCACGGGCGGGACAGATCCGCGGGCGGGACTCCTGGAGCCGGCACGGCTCCCGGCGGGATGGCTCCGCGAGCGGGACCGCCCCGAGCGGGACAGATCCACGAGCGGCACCGCTGCGGCTGGCACGGCTCCCGGCGGGATGGCTCCGCGAGCGGGACCGCCCCGAGCGGGACAGATCTGCCGGCGGGGTCGCTCCGGGCGGTGGATCCGCGGGTGGGATCACTGCGGCCGGCAGCGCTCAAGGCAGCACCGCTCCGGGGGCATGGCTACGCGTCCGGGATCGCTCTCGGACGGCACCGATACGGGCGGGTGGCACTGCTCCGGCGTCATTGTGGTGGAGAATGCGCAGGTCAGGGGCGTTGTCAGACCCCCCTGCCACACTCGCAGTCATGACCGACCGGTGGGCTCTCGCGCCGGCCGAGGACGGTGGCGTGGACGTCGCCCCCCTCGGCCCGGACGGGCTGCCCGCCGGGCCGGTGCGGCGGGAGAGCGATCCCGCCGGGGCGGTGCGGAGCCGCCCGGAGGTGACGCGCTGGGTGTGGCGGTCGACCGCCGAGGTCTACCCGCGACTGCTCGCCACGGGGGTGCGAGTCGCGCGGTGCTACGACGTCGAGGACGCCGAAACACTCCTGCTGGGCCACGAGGGCCGGTACGGCGAGCCGCGTTCGGCCGCCGCAGCCCTGGCCCGCCTCCGGGGCGGCCCCGTACCGCCCGACCCGCCGCAGCGCCCCGCCGAACCGGGCGCGCAGTCCCCGCTGTTCGAGCCGGCCGGCACCCGGCTGCCCCTGCAGGACCTGCTCGCGGTCTACGCCGAGCAGCAGCGGCGGCACGAGCACACGGCGCATCCCGACCGCATGCGGCTGCTGACCGCCGCCGAGTCGGCGGGGACCCTGGTGGCCGCCGAGTTGAACCGTGCCGGCCTCCCCTGGAGCGCCGAGGTCCACCGCGGCCTGCTCCACGACCTGCTCGGCGAGCGGTACGCGGGCGGTGGTGAGCCCCGCCGCCTGGCCGAGCTGGCGGACGAGGTGTCCGCTGCCTTCGGCCGCCGGGTGCGGCCCGACCTGCCCGCCGATGTGATCAAGGCCTTCGCGCAGGCCGGGATCAAGGTGCGCTCCACCCGCCGCTGGGAGATCGCATCCGTCGACCACCCGGCCGTCGAACCCCTGCTGGAGTACAAGAAGCTGTACCGGATCTGGGTGGCCCACGGCTGGTCCTGGCTGCAGGACTGGGTGCGCGACGGGCGCTTCCGGCCGGAGTTCCAGGCCGGCGGGACGGTCACCGGCCGCTGGGTGACCAACGGCGGGGGCGCGCTGCAGATCCCCAAGGTGATCCGGCGGGCCGTGGTCGCCGACCCCGGCTGGCGGCTGGTCGTGGCCGACGCCGACCAGATGGAGCCGCGCGTGCTGGCGGCGATCTCCCGCGACCCCGGCCTGATGGAGGTGGCCGGCCGCGCGAGCGACCTCTACCAGGCCGTCTCCGACCGCGCCTTCTCCGGCGACCGGAACCAGGCCAAGATCGCCGTGCTCGGCGCGGTCTACGGGCAGACCTCCGGCGACGGCCTGAAGAACCTCGCCGCGCTGCGCCGCCGCTTCCCCAAGGCGGTGGCCTACGTCGACGAGGCCGCGCGGGCCGGCGAGGAGGGCCGGCTCGTGCGCACCTGGCTGGGCCGGACCTGCCCACCGGCCGCCGGGGCGGGCGAGGACGCGGCGGAGGAGGCGGGCATCCCCGTCGCGGACGACGACACCGAGGGCCAGGCGGACGGCCAGGCCTGGGTTCCCGGCTACGCCTCGACCAACTCCCGCGCGCGGGGCCGCTTCGCGCGCAACTTCGTGGTGCAGGGCAGCGCCGCCGACTGGGCCCTGCTGCTGCTCGCCGCGCTGCGGCAGACGCTGTGGGACATGAAGGCCGAGCTGGTCTTCTTCCAGCACGACGAGGTGATCGTGCACTGCCCCGCCGAGGAGGCCGACACGGTCGTGGAGGCCATCAAGGACGCCGCCGGTCTCGCCGGCCGGCTGACGTTCGGCGAGACCCCGGTGCGCTTCCCGTTCACGACAGCGGTGGTGGAGTGCTATGCCGACGCCAAGTGACCGCGTCTTACGGCGCCGTGCCGCCGGTCAGCAGCTCCCGCAGCTCCTCCAGCACCACCTGCTCGTCGGTGCCGTCCAGGGCCGCGAGAGCCGCACGCCAGGCGTCACGCGCCTGCGCCGTCCGCCCCTGCTCGCGCAGCAGCAGCCCCTGCTGGTGGCGGGCGAGACCGCCCATGTACCGGTCGGCGCGGGCGTCGGCCCGGCGCAGCAGCTCGCCGCACTCGCGCAGGGCCCGCTCCCCCTCGCCGAGCTGCCGCAGCGCGCGGACCAGTCCGAGCCGGGTCTGGGACTCGCCGTGCCAGTCGCCGTGTCCGCCGAGGATGCGCAGGCTCTCCTCGAAGTGCCCGGCGGCCGCCTCCGGTTCGCCGAGCGTGAGGTGGGCGTACCCGATGTTGCAGTGCGCCGAGTGCTGCACGATGACGGCTCCGATGGCGTCTCCGATCGCCAGCGAGCGGCGGTGCTGCTCGATGGCGGCGCGCGGGTCGGTGTGCTCGTAGAGATTGCCGAGGTGGCTGTGGGTGACCGCCTCCCCGTAGGGGTCGTCCAGCTCCCGGGAGTGGGCGAGGCTCTGACGCAGCGCCTCCCCGGACTCCGCGTACCGGCCGAGGCCCTCGAGCAGCAGCCCCCGGTTGTTCAGGCAGCGCCGGATCCAGGAGACCCGGCCGAGCCGCCGCCAGATCACCAGTGCCTGGTCGGTGAGGCTGAGGGCGTCGTTCTGCCGCCCGGTCAGGAAGTGCAGTCCCGCGAGGTCGCCCAGTGCGTACGCCTCGGCCGCCGCGTCGCCGAGCCGCCGCGCGGTGACGAGCGCGGCCCGCCCCAGCACCTCCATCTCGGCGACGCGGCCGCTGCGCTGGACGTACGGGAAGAGCAGGCGGACGAGCGTGGAGAGGTGGGCGGCCCTCCGGTCGTCGTCCGTGTCGGCGTTCCGCGCCACGAGCGCGACGATGTTCTCCAGCTCCCCGTCACCCCACCCGAAGGCCTCCTCGGCGGACTCGAAGGGGGGCACGGCCGCCACGTCCGCCGCGTGCTCGGGGGGCTGGGCGCAGGTGGGCTGCCGGCGGTCGTCGTGGTCGAGACCGGGCTCGACGATGGCGGTGAGAGCGCGCTCGGCCACGGCCGCGTACCAGCGGAGGGCGATCAGGTCGGGGGCAGGGGCGTGGGCGGGAGGCGTGGCCGGCCCGGGAGCCGGGGTCGGGCTCTTCGCCGAGGCGGGGGCCGTGCCTGCGGAGTCGTGGGGCCGGGGAGTCGTGGCGGGCGCGGGTGCCCGACCTGGGATCGGCGCCGTGGCCGGGTTGGGGGCGGTGCCTGCGGGGCGGTCGGCGCAGAGGGCCTGGGTGGTGCCCGCCGGGCGGTTCGTGGGGGTGGCGGGCGTGCCGGGGCCGGTGGGGGCGGTGGGGCCGGCCGTGGCGTTCGTGGGAGGTGCGGTGTGTTCGTCGGCCAGTTCGCGGGCGTAGTCGCGGACCAGGTCGTGCGGGGCGTAACGGCCGTAGGCCGTCTCCTCCAGCAGCGCCACGTCGACCAGTCGGTCCAGGGCCGCCTCGGCGCGCCGCTCGTCGGTACCGGTGAGGCGGGCGACCAGCGGGGCGCCGTAGGTCGGCAGATCGAGGGTGCCGATGCGGCGCAGGGCGAGGGCCGCGTCCCGGTCGGCCTCGCGCTCGGCTGCGGCGAGGGCGTCGTGGGCGACGGCCAGCGAACGGCGGACGCTCAGATCGTCGTACTCGAGGTGATGCAGCCTGCCTTCCTTGGCGGCCAGTTGACCGGCCAGCACGTCCGGGGTGAGGGCCTGGCGGGCGGCCAGCCGGGCGGCGACGACCCGCAGGGCGAGTGGAAGCCTGCCGGTCAGCTCCACCAGGGCGTGGCCGGCGTCGAGGCCTGCGCGGCCACTCACCGCGCGTAGCAACGCCGCGCTGTCCTCACTCGTCAGCGGTCCGAGCGGGACGCGACGGGCCCCGTCCAGTGCGGTCAGCGGCGAGCGGCTGGTGACGATCACCGCGCAGCCGGGGCCGGCCGGCAGCAGGGGGCGCACCTGGGCGGCGCTGGCCGCGTCGTCCAGCAGGAGCAGGATGCGGGCGGGGGCCAGGAGGGAGCGGAGCAACGCGGCGGCGGCATCCGGGTGTTCGGGGATGTTGCGGGGGTCGGCGCCGAGGTCGCGGAGCAGGGCGGTGAGGGCCTGCGCCGGGCTGAGGGGGGTCATGCCGGGGGTGGCGCCGTGCAGGTTCACGTACAGCTGGCCGTCAGGGAAGCGTTCGCGCAGGGCGTGGGCCGCCTGCAGGGCGAGGGCACTCTTGCCGACGCCGGCCATGCCGCTGATCACGGCGAGGTGGCTGCGGCGAGTGGCGAGGGTGTGCTGCAGGTCGGTGAGTTCGGGGGTGCGGCCGGTGAAGTTGGCCGGTGGCGGGGGGAGTTGTGCGGGTGCGGGCCGGCCTTCGGCCGGGCCCGGGCTCCCACCCGCACCACCCGTGCGACTTTCGTCGTCGGGTGCGGGTGGCCCCTGCGGGGCGGGAGCACCGTCGGCGGCTGCGGGTGCGGGGGCCGGACCGCCAGTGCGGAGCGACCTGCCGTCGACGGGCACGGACGCGGGGATGCCAGAACCGAGCGACGCACCGTCGGCGGGCGCGGTCGCGGAGGCGCCGGAGCCGGGCAACGCACCCTCGGCGGACGCGGGGCCGCTGAAGCGAGGCGACGCGCCCTCGGCGGTTACGGATCCTTCGGCGCCGGAGCGAGGGGACTCGCCGTCAGCAGGCGTGTCGGCGGGTGTGGGGCCGGCAGGGCGAAGCGACTCGCTGTCCGTGCGTGCGGGGGTGTCGGAGTGAGGCGGCTTGCCGTCAGCAGAGGTGGGGGCGGCCGACGGGAGTCGCTCGGGGTCGGCAGGTGACGGCGGGCCGGGTCGGGTGCGGTCCGCGGCGGTGGGTGCCGGGGCGGCTTCAGGCGCCGGTGCGGGGGTGCTCTCGGACGGATTCTCGGCGTCGGTCGGCTCATGGTCGGCCGGGGTGGGGGTGTGCCCGGGTGCGGGCAGCGGAGTGACCGGTGACTCGTGGTCGGCCGGGGTGCGGGTGTGCCCGGGTGCGGGCAGCGGAGTGACCGGTGGCTCGTGGTGGTGGGACGGTGTCGTCAGGTCCCGCAGGACCTCCGCGTGGGCCTCGCGGATGGCCGGACCGGGCTCGATGCCGAGCTCCTCCACCAGGCGGGTGCGCAGATCGCGGTGGACGGCCAGGGCCTCGGCCTGGCGACCGGTGCGATGCAGGGCGAGCATCAGCTGGCGGTGGTACGCCTCGCGCAGCGGATGCTCGGCGACCAGCGCCGCCAGCTCGGGGACAAGAGCGGCCAACCGGATCCCGCCGAGGGCGAGTTCGGCGTCGTACCGCCACTCCAGCAGGAGCAGCCGCGCCTCCTCCAGGCGCTGGACGAAGGCGTAGCCGCCGAAGTCGGCGGGCAGTCCGCTGAGCGGGGTACCGCGCCACAGCGCGAGCGCCGCCGTGGAGGTGTCCATCACGCGGGCCCAGTCGCGCCGGGCGTGCGCGGCACGCGCCTGCTCGACCCGGGCATCGAACACGTGCACGTCGAGCTCGCCGCCGTTGACCCGCAGCAGATACCCGGGCGCCACGGCCCTGAGCCGCTCGGGGTTGTCCAGGAGCCGGCGCAGCCGGGTGACGTGGTTGTGCAGCGAGGCCTGTGCGGAGACAGGGGGCGCCCCGCCCCACAGGGCGTCCTTCAGCGACTCGACCGACACGACACGGCCGGCTTCCAGCAGCAGCGCGGCGAGCAGGGCGCGTACCTTCGGGCTGCCGATGGGGCGGACGAGGTTGCCGAGAGCGGAGTCAGGGCCGTCCTCGTGAGCGCGGTGGGGGGAGCCGGGGGCGTGGCGGGGGGCGTCGTACGAAATCCCGTACAGCTGTCGGTCGTAGAGGACCGGGGGTCCCAGCAGTCCGAACCGCAGCTCGCACCGCCGCCTCACGCCGCTCCTCTGCCTCTCGCGCTGTCCTGTCCGCCGTGCCGCGCGGCGGGCACGTGCCCGCCGTTCCCTGGCGGAATCCCGCCCTTCCACATCGGTTTCCCGCCACGTTCCGTCTGCCGGTCCGCGCCGGGATCCACTAGGGTTCCCGCTTGCCGCCGCTTCTGTCCGGCGACTTCCGGCCAACTGGTCCGCGGCTTACGGACGAACCGTTGGCCACATGTTAGCGATCCGTTGGCGAACCCTGATGTGATCCTTTCATCGGATCGGGTCCAACGGTGCGCGCGTGATGTCGCGTAACTCGGGGGAGTGTCGCCGCAGGCCTGATCCGGGGACGCAGGAGGGCTCCGGTCGGCGGAGGTGAACGACCGGGGCCCTGTCCCGTCCCTTGTGCCCGCGGACTCGGACGAAGCCCCAGTGCCCGGCACGCCCGGGTCGTGTCTCCAGGGTTGGGCGGGATCCTGCAGCCGCGCCCTGGCGTCGGCCACCCCGGCACGGCCCGCCGTCAGCCGCAGCGTCACGACAGCCAGGATTCCCGCGATCAGGCCGAAGGCCAGTGGGTCCGGACGCCGCCGCCGAGGACGAGAGGTGAACGAGTCCGCAACCGACGGCGAGCAGCAGCGCGTCGCCGGCCCGGTGGAGCAGCCAGTCGTCGAACTGCGTACCCGTCGGTCCCGACCGGGCGCCGCGCGGTCCGCCGCTTCACGGGACGAACGTCACCTCCGGGAAGGCCGGGCTCGGGCCGTCGAGCAGGTGGCGGTGCGTCCGGTGCCGCAGGTGCAGGTCGAAGAAGGCGAGCGGGTACGCCTGCTGGATCCGCACCGCCCGGGCCGGATCGAGGGTGCCGATCCAGCCCTGAAGATCCGCGGGACTCATCCCGACAGCCTGTGCCAGCTGCGGGATCAGGAACTGGACGTCGCAGTACGACGAGTGAACCGCGCCCTCTGCCTGGATGTTGAGCCGCCATCCCCGCAGGTGCGACCAGAAATCGGCGACGCTCGGCTGCGTGGCCCTGGGGAACTCGGCGGTCATCAGCATGAACGGCCGGTCCAGGTCGGTGGTGACCGTCGGCTGCATCGGCCCGTCAAAGCTCAGCCCGGCCTGCAGGCGCCGGTCTTCGCTCATCACCCAGGCCGTCGCCGTCGCACCCTTCGACCAGCCGAACATGCCGATGCGCCGCGGATCGAGGGCGCCGAGCAGGCCGGCCGGCAGCGGCCGCTCTTCGGCGTCGGGGTTGCGCCCGGCCGCGAGGTCCTCGACGCGGTCGAGCACGAATCGTATGTCGGTGGCGAAGTCCCGCGGTGTCAGGGCAGGTCGATCGAGCGGGACCGTGAGCCGGCCGTCGGGGAACACGCTGAACGCGTCGTACGTGTGGTCGACCGTGACCACGACATACCCGTGGCTGGCGAGTTCCTGCACCACGATGGTGGCGTCCGCCCGGTGATCGTGCGCACCGTGCGAGAAGACGACGACGGGCAGTCGCCGGCCCGTGCGCAGCACCGGGGCGCCCTCGTGACCGGCCGTGAGTGGTGCCACCGCGACATCGGCCGGAAAGCCCGCCGACGTGAGGAGTGCCCGCGCCACGGCGGGGGACGTCCAGGCGGCCCGTGGATACCGTTTGACGCCCCGGGCGGGGTACCAGACGGCGGCCATCAACGCGCGGTGATGCCCGGAGCCGGCCACGGGATCGGGACGTGAGGTGTCGACGAGGTGCAGGGGCACCGTGCCCACCGGGTACGGTCCGGTCGGCGCGGGCAGGGTGAGCCGCACCGGGTCCGCGGTGGTCGAAGCCGCCCGGGCCGGGCCTGCGACGCCCATCGGCACGGCGGTCCCGACCGCCAGCGCGGCTCCGAGCATGCCTCGGCGGGTCATCCCTTCTCGGTTCACGAACGGAGTGGTCGTCATGGGTCCTCCCTGGGTTTCTGGACAGCACTGGACAGCACCGGACAGCACTGGACTGCACCGGGCGCCTGGGCCGCCCCCGGCCCGAATTTCGCTCCGGCCATGGCCCGGCCCCGGTCCCCGGCCCCGGTCCCGGTCCCGGTCCCGGCAGTGTTTCGGTCTCGATCGGCTCAGTGGCTCGGTGGAGTGCGGCCTTCACGCGGCGCGGACATGAGGTGGGCGAGCACGGCCAGCACCCGACGGTTGTCGTCGTCGGAGGGGGCGAGCCCCAGCTTGGCGAAGATGCCGGTGCTGTGCTTCGACACGGCCTTCTCGCTGATGAACAGCCGGTTCGCGATGGCGCTGTTGGAGCGTCCCTCGGCCATCAGCTCAAGCACCTGACGCTCCCGCTCGGTCAGCCTGGAGATCGGTTCGCCTTCACCACGGCTGCGGCGGCCGAGCAGCTTGGTGACCACTTCCGGGTCCATGACCGTGCCACCCGCGGCCACCGTACGGATCACGTCGACGAACTGGTCGTCGCTGAACACCCGGTCCTTGAGCAGATAGCCGACCCCTCCGGCCTGATCGGCGAGCAGCTCCTGGGCGTAGATCTGCTCGACGTACTGGGAGAGCAGCAGAATCGGCAGCCCGGGTATCCGTTCCCGGGCGGACAGCGCCGCACGGAGTCCGTCATCGGTGTGGGTGGGCGGCAGCCTGATGTCCACGATCGCGAGGTCCGGCCGGAGCTCCAGCAGCGCTCGGAGCAGGCCCGGCGCACTGTCGGTGGCCGCCACGATCTCGAACCCACGTGCCTTGAGGAGTCTGACCAGCCCTTCCCTGAGCAGGAACAGATCCTCCGCGACGACTACGCGCACGGCACCTCCATGACCACGATCGTCGGCCCCCCGAGCGGGCTGCTGACCGCCAGGATGCCGTCGAAGGCCGCCAGCCGTCGCTCCACCCCGGCCAGCCCGGTGCCCCGGGCGGGATCCGCGCCGCCCACCCCGTCGTCGGCCACCTCGATGCGCACCAGCCCGTCCGTCCGGGCCATCCGGATCCGGAGGCCCTGCGCCGAGGCGTGCCGGACGGCGTTGGTGACCACCTCGGCGACCGCGAAGTAGCAGGCCGACTCCAGCGGGGCGGCGAGCCGTCCGGGCAGATCGATCTCGGTCTCACACGGCAGGGGCAGGTCCAGTGCGAGCGCCCGGACCGCCTCCCCCAGGCCCCGGTCGGCCAGCATCGGCGGGTGTATCCCCCTGATCAGGCCGCGCAGTTCCTCCAGTGCCGCGGCCGAGGCGACGCGGGCCTCCACCACCAGTGCGGCGGCCTCGTGCGGATCGCTGTGGATCATCTCCTCCGCGACCCGGAGGTTCATACCGATGGTGACCAGCCTTCCCTGCGCCCCGTCGTGCAGATCCCGCTCGATCCTGCGCAGTTCCGCGGCCGCGGAGCCGACCGCCTCGGCCCGTGTCTCGGTCAGCTCCGCCACCCGCCGGGCCAGCGCCGGATCCGGCCCCCGCCCGAGCAGCCGCCGGGCATCCGGCAGCACGGTCAGCGGCAGCAGCCACAGCCCGAGGGCCAGCAGCACCGCCCCCTGGATCCCGCCGAGAACCGACGCATGGTGAGCCGTCTCGACGGGGAGCAGCGGCGCCGGCCCGGTCGGGGAGCCGAACTTCTGCACCACCACCAGCGACTTGCCGAACCCGCTCTGGGCGACGTCGTACACCCCGATCCCGACCAGCCCCAGGGCCGCCAGGTTCGCCGCCGCCCGCGGCCACCTCACCAGCCCGAGCACGACGGCCGCCAACAGCGCCAGCCCCGCCAGGTAACTCACCACTGCCGGCCCGATCCCGGTGCCCGGCGAGGCGGACTGCCACAGATCGAGGCCGAGCAGGTCACCGGTCATCACCACGACGGCGGGCAACAGCAGGGCCCAGCGCGCGGACCTCGGCGCGTCGGCGGCGGCCAGACGCGCGAGCCTGCCGCTCGCCGTCCGGCGCAGCGCCGCACCGGCGAAGGCGGCGAGCACGGGGACGCTCACACAGCCCACCAGGACGTTCAGCAGTACCCGTCCATAGCCGGCAGAGGAATGCGTGAGCCAGTACGTGCATTCCAGCAGTTCCCCGGTCACCGCCCCGACCGCGGGCAGCACCCACCGCCCGGGCACGCTCGCCGAGGTGAGCAGCGCGGTGGCCAGCAGGCCGGCCATGAGCAGCGCCGCCGGGAGCAGCCCGTCGGGTTGCAGTTCCGGCACGGTGACGACGTAGCCGGCGCCTCCGGCGGAGTTGTGCAGCGCGAACAGCAGAGCGGGCACACTGCCGTACGCCGCCGTGCCCAGCAGTCCCGCCACGACGGGCCAGCCGATCCGCCCGGCCGGTCGCACGGTGTTCACCGGCCGGCCCCGCGCCGGCTCCGCCCTGACGGCCAGCACAGCGCAGACCGCGGTCAACACCACGAGCACGCCTCCCGGCCAGGGCGCCCCGCCCACCGGAAACGGCCACATGTCCGCCCCCCCGTCTCGTCACCGGGCCACGCGCTGTGACCCGGGGATCATGCTGCTGCGAGGGGCCCGGCAGACGCCATGGGCCGAAACCTACTTCTGGGGTGGGTGAACACCTACCGCGGCCGGCCGTCGGGTGGCCGCGGTCGGCGATTCACGTCCCCGCCCGTCGGCGCCGTCCGCCGCCCCCGGGACCGGATGCGCTGCCCGCGAGCCACTCGAAGATGTCGGTGGTCCTTCGTCATCGCCGTCCGCGGTCGACGGGACGGTGGCTGTGCGCTCGCCACCTGCCGTGGTGGTGGGGCCGGCCGCGGTGACGGTGACGGTGACGGTGACGGTGGCATCGTGGGGCGTGGCGCCCGTGCGGTGCACAGTGGTGTCGGGACCGCGCAGTGCCCGTTGACCGCGGGGTGTCCTGCCGGAGCGTCGCGCGGCCGGGGGGTGGGCTGGTGGGGGACAGGGCCTGCCCGTCGAAGGACGGCGGGGCGTCCCTGCCTGCGGCGCCCCAAGCCGTGTCGGGGGCGTCGCCGAGTGTGTAGTCGAGGGTGCCGCCGTACCGTACGAAGGACTCCGGGAGCCAGGCCCTTGAGGAGTTCACGCCGTTGACCTTCAAGGCATGCACATAGGGCGTGTCCGCGGTCGCGCCGGGCGCGCGGATTCTCATCGACCGGCCGCCGTCACGGTGCACGGTGACGGCCGGGAACAGAGGGCCGGCCAGCACCAGTTCGGCCCGGCCCGGCACCTGTGGATACATGCCGAGTGCCGACCAGACGTACCAGGACGACAGGGTGCCCAGGTCGTCGTTGCCCACCTCGCCGTCGGGGCCGGGCCCCCACAGGGTGTTGACGGCGCGGCGGACCACGCTCTGGGTGCGGTACGGAGCGCCGGCGTAGACATACGCCCAGGGAGAGTTCAGGGACGGTTCGTTGCCGAGGAAGGCGTACGGCTTGTCCGGCCCCGCGTCGAGTTCGGTGAAGAACTCGTCCAGCCGCGGGACGACCTTGTCGTTGCCTCCCATCGCCGTGAACAGCCCGGCGAGGTCGTACGGCACCATCCACTGGTACTGGGCGGCGTTGCCCTCCACGTACCCCTTCTGGTCGGCCGGATTGAACGGCGACCAGAAGGAGCCGTCCCGGCCGCGCGGCTGAATCCAGGAGCCGGCGGGGTTGAACAGGTTCCGCCACTGTTGTGCCCGCCTCATGAACGTCGCCTGGGTCCTGGTGTCGCCGAGCCGTCCGGCCAGTGCCGCGATTCCGAAGTCGGCGGTGGTGTACTCGAGGGTGGTCGACGCGTCGTCGGGCAGGTATCCGAGTGACAGGTAATCGGCGAGACCGGGCCGCTCGACGTAACGCACGCCGGTCTGCTGGACGGTGGTCGCACCCTTGACCATGGACGCCAGCGCTGCCCGGGCGTCGAAGTCGGTGGCCCCGAAGGCGTACATGCCGGCGAGGATCGAGTGGTACGGATCGCCGTTCATGACGCCTGTGAAGTCGTTGTCGACCGACCACCGGTCCCACACGTCGCCGGCCTGGTGCGCCTGGTTGTACATGGACTGGGCGATGTCCGAGGCCACGTCGGGGGCGAGCAGGGCGAGCAGCTGAGCCTCACATCGGTATATGTCCCAGCCGGAGAAGTTGGCGTACTGGTGGTGGCCGTCGGGGACTTGGTGGATCTGGCCGTCGAAGCCGATGTACCGGCCGTCCACGTCGTCGAAGACGTTGGGCTGGAGGAGTGAGTGGTAGAGGGCCGTGTAGAAGGTCGTCCGCTGGGTGTCGGTGCCGCCGGCGACCTCGATCTGGTGCAGCCGGGCGTTCCACTGTGCCCGGGTCCTCTCGGCAACGGTGTCGAACGACGCGGAACCCTGCTCCTGCGCTGCGTTCTCGGCGGCGCCGGCGATGCTCACGTAGGACAGGCCGACCTTGACGCCCACGGCATGTGACCTGGTGGTGTCGAAGGTGACGTAGGCCCCTGAGTGTGCCCCTGAGACACGAACGTCCCCCTTGCCGTCGGGCGAGACGACGGCGTCGTGCCATGTGCCGGCGGAGGCGAAGGGCTGGTCGAAGGTGGCCGAGAAGTACACGCGGTAGCGGTTGCGGCTGCCGCAGAAGCCGCCGCTGGTGACGTAGCCGGTGATGGTGCGGCGGGCCTTGCTGATGGTCGCTCGGGCATCGGACGTGCCCCCCACGGAGCCGGAGACATTGACGAGAAGGGATGCCGTACTTCCGGCGGGGTAGGTGAAGCGGCCGGCGCCGGAACGCTGGGTCGCGGTCAGCTCGACCTTCGTACCGGAGGCGAGCGTGACACCGTAGTAGCCGGGTCGCGCCGACTCGGCGTCGTGCGAGAAGCCGTCCAGATAGGTGCCGGGCTCCGTGGCCGGCGACTGGGTCACGGCGCCTGAGTGGGGCATGAAGGGCAGATCCTGGGCGGCGGTGCAGCCGGCGCCGGAAAGGTGGGTCAGGCTGAAGCCACGGATCTCGTGGTCGGTGTAGGCGTAGCCGCCGGGCGTGCGGCTGCGGGTGTCCGGGCTCCACTGCACCATGCCGAAGGGAGCGTCGGCACCGGGGAAGGTGTTGCCTCCGTCGTAGGCGGTGCTGCCGGTCTTCTTCGTGCCGACGAACGGGTTGACGTACTGGGTGAGATCCTGCGGAATGCTGCCGGTCCCGTCATCGGTCGCTGCCCGGACGGGGACCGTCAGGGCGGTGGCGATTCCGACACTGACGGCCATGGCCGGGAGTAACCGGCCCCAGCGCCGCCACTTCGTCAGCACTGGCATAGGAAGCCTCCGCCCAACGCCCCGTCGGCAACGCTGTCACCAGGAGTATTCATGATTTCAGCGGAGAGTGACCAAATGGACGAGGCAAACGAGGTGAGGGGTGGTGCGCAGCGCGGGACGCGGCCGAGAAGCCACCTGGAGCCGGCCGGTGGCACGCGTTTCACGCCGACGTCGCATCCGTGCACGAGAAAGCCCAGCTCAGAACCTGTCTGAGCTGGGCTTCGAATGGAGCCGCTTTCGGGATTCGAACCCGAGACCTACGCATTACGAGTGCGTTGCTCTGGCCATCTGAGCTAAAGCGGCGCGCTGTCCGCACCATGGTGCGATCAGCAACGTCGGTAAGTCTACACAGTTTCGGGGGGTGCTTCGTACCCGCCCCGGAGCAGGCTCGTCCGGGGCGGGCGGGAGGGGCTATGAGCAGCGCTTCCGGGGGGTCGGTGGGGTGCCGTGGAGGAGGTAGGTGTCGATCGCGGAGTCGATGCAGGTGCTGCCGCGGCCGTAGGCGGTGTGGCCGTCACCGACGAAGGTGAGGAGGCGGGCCGAGGTGAGCTGGCTGGCGAGGGACCGGGCCCAGGGGTAGGGCGTCGCCGGGTCGCGGATGGTGCCGACGACCACCAGGGGGGCCGCGCCCTTCGCCTCGATGCGGTGCGGCCGGCCGGTGGCCCGCACCGGCCAGTACGCGCAGTTCAGCGACGCCCAGGCCAGGGCCCGGCCGAAGACCGGGGACGCCTTCTCGAACGCGGGCAGGGCCTTCTCGACCTGCTCGGGGCTGTCGAAGGCGGGCGGCAGGTCGAGGCAGTTCACTGCGGCGTTGGCCATCATCAGGTTGCTGTAGCGGCCGCTCTCGTCGCGTTCGTAGTAGCTGTCGGAGAGGGCGAGCAGGCCGGCACCGTCCTGCTCCTTGATCGCCGAGGTCAGCGCCTCGCGCAGCTGCTCCCAGGCGCCCTGGTCGTACATCGCCGCGATCACCCCGGTGGTGGCCAGTGCCTCGTCCAGCCGGCGGCCGTGCGCGTCGCCCGCCGGGATGGGGTGGGCGTCCAGCCTGCGGAAGAAGGCCCCGAGGCGGACGCCGACCTGGGCGGGCGTCGCGCCCGGGCCGCCGAGCGGGCAGTCGGACTGCCGTACGCAGTCCTTCGCGAACGCCTGGAACGCCGTTTCGAACCCCTTCGTCTGGTCCAGGTTCAGCGTGCGCGCGTCCAGGGACGGGTCCATCGCGCCGTCCAGCACCAGGCGGCCCACCCGCCCCGGGAACAGCCCGGCGTACGTCGCACCGAGGAACGTGCCGTACGACGCCCCGACGTAGTTCAGCTTCGGGTCGCCCAGCACCGCCCGCAGGATGTCCATGTCGCGCGCGGCCTCGACAGTGGACACGTGCCGCAGCAGCCGCGCCGAGTGCGCCCCGCAGCCCTCGGCGAACTTCCGGTACTGCCCGACCAGCTGGTTCGTCTCCCTGCGGTCGTCGGGGGTGATGTCCGTCGCCGTGTACGCGTCCATGTGAGGGCCGTCGAGGCACTCGACGGGCTCGCTGCGGGCGACGCCGCGCGGGTCCATCGCGACCATGTCGTAGCGGGCGCGGACCTCGGCGGGGTAGCCGATGCCCGCGTAACTCTGCAGGTAGCTGATCGCCGAGCCGCCCGGGCCGCCGGGGTTGACCAGCAGCGAACCGAGCGGGGTGCCCTTGCCGGTCGCCTTCTTGCGGGCCACGGCGAGCCGGACGTCGCCCGAGGCGGGCTTGGCGTAGTCCAGGGGCGCCTTCATCGTGGCGCACTGGAACCCGGGGACGCCGCAGGTGCGCCAGCGCAGGTGCTGGCTGTAGTACGGCGACAGCACCGACGGCGTCGACCTGGGCAGCGCGGCCAGCGCCGCCTCCGCCGCACCGCCGGCCGACGTGCCCGGGCTTCCGGCGGAACAGGCGGACACGAGCAGTGCGGCGGCCGCGACGAGGGCGCCCGTGACGCGGGCCGACGCCCCGGTGCGGAGGCGTGTCCGCGTCGGGTCGGTCCGGGTCCCTGGTCGACGGGTCCGGCGGAGGGAGGGCCAGGTGTGCATCAGGCGAGCGTAACGCTGAGCGACGGGGTGCGTGCCGTGCGTGCGGGCGGTCGCCTCGTACGGGGGACCCTCGTACGAGGGACGCCGTCCGTCAACCACCGTACGCCCGAGCCTTGGCCCGCAAAGACGCCGGGCGCTCCCCGCTCGGCTGCCGGTGCCGGCTCAGCCCGACCGCAGTGCCATCGTCATCGCCTCCACCGCCAGCAGTGGGGCCACGTTGCGGTCCAGGGCCTCGCGGCAGGCCGCGATCGCCTCTATGCGGCGCAGTGTGGACTCCGGGGTGCTGGAGCGGGCCAGCCGGTCCAGGGCGTCCTCGGCGTCCCCGTTCGCCATCGCGATCCGGGAGCCCAGCTGGAGGGCGAGGACGTCGCGGTAGAAGCCGGTGAGGTCGCTCAGGGCGACGTCGAGGCTGTCGCGCTGCGTGCGGGTTCTGCGGCGCTTCTGCATGTCCTCGAGGTCCTTCATCACGCCCGCCGTACCGCGCGGCAGCCGGCCGCCCTGGGCCGCGCCCAGCGCCGCCTTCAGTTCCTCGGTCTCCTTGCCGTCCATCTCCTCGGCGAGCTGCTTGGCGTCCTCGGCGGCCGCGTCGACCAGTTCCTGGGCCGCCTTCAGGCAGGACCCCACCTCGTCGAGCCGCAGCGGCAGCCTGAGCACGGCGGCGCGGCGCTCCCGGGCCGCCGGGTCCGTGGCCAGACGCCGGGCCCGGTCGACATGGCCCTGGGTGGCGCGGGCGGCGGCCACCGCGACCTCGGGTTCGATGCCGTCGCGGCGCATCAGCATGTCGGCCACGGCGTCGACCGAGGGCGTGCGCAGGTTCAGGTGGCGGCAGCGGGAGCGGATCGTCGGCAGGACGTCCTCGATCGAGGGGGCGCACAGCAGCCACACCGTGCGCGGGGCGGGCTCCTCGACGGCCTTGAGGACGGCGTTGGCCGACTTCTCGTTCAGCCGCTCGGCGTCCTCGACGAGGATGATCTGCCAGCGACCGTTCGCCGGGGCGGTGAACGACTTGCGGACCGTGTCCCGCATGTCCCGCACGAGGATCTCGGAGCCGACGGCGGCGACGGTGGTGACGTCCGCGTGGGTGCCGAGCAGGGCCGTGTGGCAGCCGTCGCAGAAGCCGCAGCCGGGGGCTCCGCCCAGGGCGCGGTCGGGGCTCACGCACTGCAGGGCGGCGGCGAAGGCCCGCGCCGCCTGGTTCCGGCCCGCTCCGGGCGGACCCGTGAACAGCCAGGCGTGCGTCATCTTCGACGCCTGCGGCAACGGCTCGTCCGCCGCGGCCGCCGTGACGAGGGCGTCGGCGTCCCGCGCCGCGGCGTCGAGCACCGCGGTCACCTTCTCCTGCCCGACGAGGTCGTCCCATACGGTCATGGGTCACGCCGCCCTTCCGTCACCTTGCGCGTTCCGGAATCCATTGTGCGGGTGGGCACTGACACCGACGGCAACGAGGCGGCGCCCGCCGGAGCTCCGACGTGCTCCACGGGCGCCCTTGCGAGCCGGTGGTCCCAGCCGTTGTGTCCTGGTGGCTTCAGCCGTGCGCTTCGGGTGGCCGAGCCGAGCGGGCCGCCCTCGCCGCGGCGACCCGACCCGGACCGGCGGATCCGGTCTCAGCCGCGTCGGCCACGCCCCCGGCCCCGGCGGCCCCGGTCCTCGTCGGGCTCGCCGTACTCCCGCTCGTCGTACGACCCCAGCAGCTCGTCCGCCAGCGACGGCAGGTCGTCCAGCGGAGTCTCCTCGGCCCAGTCGGAGCGCGGGCGGCGGCGGGGCGCGCCGTCGGCGTCGAGCTGGGGCATCTCGCGGGTACGGTCCTCGGAGCCGTCGGGGCCTGCGGCCGGCTGCTCGTCCCGGAAGAAGCCGGGCGGCACCCGGTCCGCCGGGGAGTCCCCCCGCACGGGCGGCAGTACGGCGGTCTCGTCCGCCGCGCCCGGGGTCACCGGTGGGAGGACGGCCGTCTCGTCGGCGGCACCCGGGGTCACCGGCGGGAGGACGGCCGTCTCGTCGGCGGCACCCGGCGGCACGGCCGGCAGCACCGCGGTCTCGTCCGCCGCGCCGGGGGCGGCGGGCGGCTGCGGCAGCTCGGCCGTCACTTCGGAGTCGGGGCCCTTACCGGCCGTGCGGGTACCGGCCGTGCGGGCGTCGTCGGCCCGCCCGTCGCGCACCGGCCGCAGCACTGTCGTCTCCTCCGGGCCCGGAGAGACCACGGGGGTGGGCACCGTCTCGTCGGCGCCCGGCGAGCCGGCCCCGGTCCCGGGCCTCTGTGCGTCCGCCTGCCGGGAGTCCGGCGACACCACCGGGGTCGGCACGGTCACCGCCTCCGGTGTCGCGCGGGGCACCGCCGGCGGCGGTGTGCTGGGCCGGCGGGCGGCCACGTCCGCCGCCGCTGCCGCCTCGGCCGCCTGACGGCGTGCCTCCTCGGCGCGCAGCAGAGCTTCCTCGGCCTTCCGCTGCGCCTCCAGGCGCCGGGCCTCCTCCTCGGCACGCAGCTTGGCCTGCCGGGCCTCTTCCTCGGCCCGCAGGCGGGCCTCCTCCTCGGCCTGCTTGCGCCGCCGCTCCTCCTCGGCCTTGCGGCGGGCCTCCTCCTCGACGCGGGCCTTCTCCTCGGCGATCAGCCGCTGCCGCTCCTCCTCCGCGCGCCGGGCGGCCTCCGCGGCCCGCTGCCGGGCCTCCTCCGCCTGCCGTTCGGCCTCGCGGCGCTGAGCCTCCTCCAGCTCGCGCCGCTTGCGCTCCTCCTCCTCGGCGCGCAGGCGGGCGAGCTGCTCCTGGCGCTCGCGCTCCAGGCGCTCCTCCTCGGCCTTGCGCGCGGCCTCCTCCTCGGCCTTGCGGCGCGCTTCCTCCTCGGCCTTCTTCCGCGCCTCCTCCTGGGCCTTGATCTCGGCCTCGGACAGCGGCAGCACGGTGTCGAGCCGGTGCCGGATCACGGTGGTGACGGCCTCGGGCTCCTGCCCGGCGTCGACGACCAGATAGCGGCCGGGGTCGGAGGCGGCGAGGGTGAGGAAACCGGCCCGCACGCGCGCGTGGAACTCGGCGGGCTCCGACTCCAGGCGGTCGGGAGCCTCGGTGAACCGCTCGCGGGCGGTCTCCGGGGAGACGTCCAGCAGGACGGTGAGGTGCGGGACGAGCCCGTTGGTCGCCCAGCGGTTGATGCGGGCGATCTCCGTCGGGGACAGGTCGCGGCCCGCGCCCTGGTAGGCCACCGAGGAGTCGATGTACCGGTCGGAGATGACGACCGCGCCGCGCTCCAGGGCGGGCCGTACGACGGTGTCGACGTGCTCGGCGCGGTCGGCGGCGTACAGCAGCGCCTCCGCGCGGTGCGACAGGCCCGCCGAGGAGACGTCGAGCAGGATGGAGCGCAGCCGCTTGCCGACCGGGGTCGCCCCCGGCTCGCGGGTGAGCACGACCTCGTGGCCCTTGCCGCGGATCCACTCGGCGAGGGCTTCGGCCTGGGTGGACTTGCCGGCGCCGTCGCCGCCCTCCAAGGCGATGAAGAAGCCGGTGGCCGCGGGAGCCGTCTCCGGGTCGTCGCCGCCGAGCAGCGCGTCCTTGAGGTCCTGGCGCAGCGGGACCCCGGAGCGGTCGTCGACCTTGGCGAGCACGAGCGCGGCCACCGGCAGCAGCAGCGCGCCGACCAGCATCAGGGTGAAGGCGGCGCCGCCGTGCGCGAAGACGAACCTGCCGTTCTCCAGCCGGTGCGGGCCGATGAGGGCCGCGACCAGGGGTGCGATCAGGGCGCCGAGAGCCACGAAGACCCGGACGACCGCGTGCAGGTGCTCGGTGGTGCGGGACCGGCGGTACTCCTCGGTCTCCTGGTCGAGCAGCGCGTGCCCGGTGTTGGCGGCGACGCCGGCGGCCACGCCCGCCAGGGTGACGATCAGCAGCACCGTGGTGACGTCCGGGACGAGCCCGGCGGCCAGCAGGGCGATGCCGGTGAAGGCGATGGCCAGCGCGAGGAGCCGGCGGCGCGAGAGCGAGGGCAGCACCGAGGGCGCCGTACGGATGCCGACGGCGACACCACCGGTCAGGCCCAGCACCAGCAGGCCGTACAGGACCGGGCCGCCGCCCAGGTCCTTGGCGTGCAGCACGCACACCGCCACAGCGGCGGAGATGGCCCCGGCCACGGCGGCGCAGGCCGGGACGAGCAGCGGGATCGCGCCGGTGCGGCCCTTGTCGACGCCGGTGCCGGTGCGCGGGCGGCGCAGGCCCTCCAGCGGGGAACGCGCGCGCGGGGTGCGCGTGCCGGGCAGCTCCAGGTAGACGAGCACGGACAGGGACGCGGCGAAGAGCCCGGCCGCCACGTACGACGCGAGGGCCGCCTTGTGCTGGTCGAACCAGGCGACGCCGGTGCCGAGCAGATTGTTCAGCAGGGCGGCCACGACCAGGGCGGCGGCGGCGAGCGGGATGGCCAGGAAGCCGGTGCGCAGCGCGAGCCGGCGCAGGGCGTCGAGGTGGTCCGGCAGCGGCCGCACCGTCGCACCCTCCGGCGGCGGGGCCGGCAGCAGTGCGGGCGCGGCGCTCTCCCGGCACACCGTCCACAGCCGCTCGGCGACGCCGGTGAGGAAGGCGGTGACGAGCAGCAGGGCGAGCGCGTTGTCCGGGGTCCAGTCGATCCACAGGGGCGCGACGATCAGCAGCGCGGCCCGCACGCCGTCGGCGCCGACCATGGTCCAGCGGCGGTCGAGCGGGCCCTCGTGCGCGGTGAGCGTGGTCAGCGGACCGAGGAGGACGGCGCCGAAGAGCAGCGTGGCGAGGATGCGCGCGGCGAAGACGGTCGTCACCGCCAGTGCCACACCCCGGTAACCGCCGCCGAAGGAGCCCTCGGCGATCGATGCCTGCAGGACGAGGAGGACCAGCACGAGCAGCGCGAGGGTGTCACCGACACCGCTCACGAGCTGTGCGCTCCACAGGCGCCTCACCTGCGGGCGGCGCAGCAGTGAGCGGACGGCGCGCTCGCGGGAGTCCGCGATGAGGGCGTCGTCCGGTTCTGTGGTGGGGGCCGTTGGCTGCTCGGCTCGCGTCATGCGTTCAGACTATCCGCAGCCGCTGACACCACACCTGGGTCGCCCCACGCACGCGATCGCCCCGACATCAAAGCGATGCCGGGGCGTTGGATTCGCGCGTCCGGGGTGGCGGACGTGTGAAGTCCCTGTCGCGGTACGAGGGATGCCCCCGAGGGGAACGCTCAGTCCTCCGTGCCGGAGGCCGACGCCTTCGTGGCCGTCGCCTTCTTGGCGGTCGTCTTCTTCGCCGCGGTCTTCGCCGTCGTCTTCTTCGCGGCCGCCGTCGTCGTCTTCGCCGCCGTCTTCTTGGCGGCGGTCTTCTTCGCCGGGGCGGCCTTCTTGGCCGTGGTCTTCTTCGCGGGCGCCTTCTTCGCCGTCTTCTTGGCGGGCCCCTTCGCCCGCTTCTCGGCGAGCAGCTCGAAGCCGCGCTCCGGGGTGATCGTCTCCACGCTGTCGCCGGAGCGCAGGGTCGCGTTGGTCTCGCCGTCGGTGACGTACGGGCCGAAGCGGCCGTCCTTGACCACGACCGGCTTGCCGGAGACCGGGTCCTCGCCCAGTTCCTTCAGCGGCGGCTTGGCGGCGGCCCGGCCACGCTGCTTCGGCTGGGCGTAGATCGCCTGCGCCTCCTCCAGCGTGATCGTGAAGAGCTGCTCCTCGGACTGCAGCGAGCGCGAGTCCGTGCCCTTCTTCAGGTACGGGCCGTAGCGGCCGTTCTGCGCGGTGATCTCCACGCCGTCGGCGTCGGTCCCGACGACGCGCGGCAGCGACATCAGCTTCAGCGCGTCGGCGAGGGTCACGGTGTCCAGCGACATGGACTTGAACAGCGAGGCCGTGCGCGGCTTGACCGCGTTCTTGCCCGTCTTCGGGGTGCCCTCGGGGAGGATCTCCGTGACGTACGGGCCGTAGCGGCCGTCCTTGGCGACGATCTGGTGCCCGGTCTCCGGATCGGCGCCCAGCTCGAAGTCGCCGCTGGGCTTGGCCAGCAGTTCCTCGGCCAGCTCGACGGACAGCTCGTCCGGCGCCAGGTCGTCGGGGATGTCCGCGCGCTGGTGCTGCTCGGTGTCCTTCTCGCCGCGCTCGATGTAGGGGCCGTAGCGGCCGACGCGGAGCACGATGTCGTTGCCCACCGGGAACGAGGACACCTCGCGCGCGTCGATCGCGCCCAGGTCGGTCACCAGCTCCTTGAGGCCGCCGAGGTGGTCGCCGTCGCCGTTGCCGGCCTCTGCCGCGCCGCCGATGCCGTTGGCCTCGCCGAAGTAGAAACGCTTCAGCCACGGCACGGCCTGGGCCTCGCCGCGGGCGATGCGGTCGAGGTCGTCCTCCATCTTGGCGGTGAAGTCGTAGTCGACGAGCCGACCGAAGTGCTTCTCCAGGAGGTTGACCACGGCGAAGGACAGGAAGGACGGGACGAGTGCCGTGCCCTTCTTGAACACGTAGCCGCGGTCCAGGATCGTGCCGATGATCGACGCGTACGTCGACGGGCGGCCGATCTCGCGCTCTTCCAGCTCCTTGACCAGGGAGGCCTCGGTGTAGCGGGCCGGGGGCTTGGTGGCGTGCCCGTCGACCGTGATCTCCTCGGCGCTCAGCGCGTCGCCCTCGGCGACCTGGGGCAGCCGGCGCTCGCGGTCGTCCAGCTCCGCGTTCGGGTCGTCGGCGCCCTCCACGTAGGCCTTCAGGAAGCCGTGGAAGGTGATCGTCTTGCCGGAGGCGCTGAACTCGACGTCCCGGCCGTCGGCAGCGGCGCCGCCGATCTTCACCGTGACGGAGTTCCCGGTCGCGTCCTTCATCTGGGAGGCGACGGTCCGCTTCCAGATCAGCTCGTAGAGCTTGAACTGGTCGCCGGTCAGGCCGGTCTCGGCGGGCGTGCGGAAACGATCACCCGAGGGGCGGATCGCCTCGTGGGCCTCCTGCGCGTTCTTGACCTTCGCGGCGTACGTACGCGGCTGCGGCGGCAGGTAGTCCGCGCCGTAGAGCTGCGTGACCTGGGCGCGGGCGGCCGCGATCGCGGTCTCGCTCAGCGTCGTGGAGTCCGTACGCATGTACGTGATGTAGCCGTTCTCGTACAGCTTCTGCGCGACCTGCATCGTCGCCTTCGCGCCGAAGCCGAGCTTGCGGCTGGCCTCCTGCTGCAGCGTCGTCGTACGGAACGGGGCGTACGGCGAGCGGCGGTACGGCTTGGACTCGACGGAGCGCACGGAGAAGCGGGTGTTCTCCAGGGCGGCGGCGAGGGCGCGGGCGTTCGCCTCGTCGAGGTGGAGGGTGTTCGCGCTCTTGAGCTGTCCCAGGGAGTCGAAGTCGCGGCCCTGCGCGATGCGCCTGCCGTCGACGGTCTGCAGGCGAGCGACCAGCGACGACGGGTCCGAGGGGTCTCCCGCGCGGCCGGTCGCGAACGTGCCCGTCAGGTCCCAGTACTCGGCGGAACGAAAAGCGATGCGCTCGCGTTCCCGCTCGACGACCAGCCGGGTCGCGACCGACTGCACACGGCCGGCCGACAGCCGGGGCATGACCTTCTTCCACAGGACCGGCGAGACCTCGTAGCCGTAGAGGCGGTCGAGGATGCGTCGGGTCTCCTGGGCGTCGACCAGCTTCTGGTTGAGCTGGCGCGGGTTGGCGACGGCCTCCCGGATCGCGTCCTTGGTGATCTCGTGGAACACCATGCGCTTGACCGGGATCTTCGGCTTGAGGACCTCCTGCAGGTGCCAGGCGATGGCCTCGCCCTCCCGGTCCTCATCGGTGGCGAGGAAGAGCTCGTCGGAGTCCTTCAGCAGGTCCTTGAGCTTCTTGACCTGGGCCTTCTTGTCCGCATTGACAACATAGATCGGCTGGAAGTCATGTTCGACGTCCACACCGAGGCGGCGGACCTCGCCGGTGTACTTCTCGGGGACCTCGGCGGCGCCGTTGGGGAGGTCGCGGATGTGCCCGACGCTCGCTTCGACTACGTAGCCGGGGCCGAGGTAGCCCTTGATCGTCTTCGCCTTGGCAGGCGACTCGACGATGACGAGTCGGCGGCCGCCCTGTGCGGTCTCGCTGGTCGGGGACAACTTCGCTCTTCTCTCCGGTCGACGCTGGGGCCTCCCCAGGGCCTTCGTCCCGGGGTCGCGGCGTGCTTCTGGCTCGTGTGACGCTGCGGAGTGTGACGGTACATCCCGCCCCCGTGTCAAACGGGAAAAGCCCACAACGGCCACTCGAACGGTAACCCGACTACCGGCATTCCTGCCGCCCGGACTGCCCGGCTGCTCCGCCGCCCCTGTCCGGAGCGTGACGGTCCCCCTACTCGTACGGCAGTGCGGCCACCGTGGTCAGAGGCGGGTCAGGCAGTACACGCCGAGGCCCAGCGCGACGGTTCCGGCGGCGCCGGCGAGGGTCGTGGATGCGACCCGGCTCACACCGTGGGCGACCGGCTCGCGCCGCTGCACCCGGGTGCCGGTCCACACCAGCAGGGCGCCTCCGAACAGGGCGAACACCACTCCCGCGAAGATCGCCGGCCCACCCTCCATGACCCTGCCCGCCCCCTCCGTGCCGCCACCCGAACCCAGCGCGGGGAGAGTGGCACGCGCGGGAGACGGGCGGGCGACATCGGGGTGAACGGAAGGCCGGCACATCATCGAACGCACGCTCGAACGGAGTCGCCTTGGTCCGCGGCCGTAATTTTCCGGCCGTTTTACCGGCACCGGCGCGCCCCTGCCCGTGCCGGCGGCATACGACGACACTCCGGACGCGGCTACGACGGCCCTCGGAACTGGGGTGACGCGCCTACGCCGGCTCGTGGAGCGGGGGTACGCAGGCGGGGGTACGACGGCTCGACCGGCGGCCCGGGTGGCTGGGCTGAAACAGCGCGCGGCCCGGGTGCCCGGTACGGGCACCGGCGGCCCTGGCCGGGCTGGGCAGGGCGGCTCGTCCGGCACCGGCGACCCGGGGCCCGGTCGCCCTGGCCGGCCCGGCCCGGCCAGGGCATCAGGCACCCCGGGGGCCGGTCGCCACGCCGTGTCGCCGGCGTCGCCGTACCGCGCGCGACTCAGCGGGCCGGCTCCAGGAAGCCCTGTTCCACCAGCAGGCGGATCTGGGCGGGGGTGCGGTCGCGCAGCAGCACGGGGTCCTCGCCGACGAGCTGGGCGATGGCGTCCAGGATCCGGCCGGCGCTCAGCGTGCCGTCGCACACGCCAGCGAAGCCCGCGCCGACCGTGTCCACCTTCGTCGCACGCCGCATCCCGCGGTGCTGGCGCAGCACCACGTGCTCGGGATCCTCGGCGCCGGGCAGCCCGACCTGCTCCTGGACCACTTCGCCGACCAGCCGGAAGTGCCCTGCCAGCAGAGCCGCGTCGTCGTGCTCCCGGAGATAGTCGAGGCGGTCGAAGTGCGCCCGGATCGCCTCCCCGAGCGGCTGTTCGACCGGGTGCGGCCACTCCTCCACCGTGACCGAGGGCTCCTCGGCCCCCGTCCTGCGCAGGGTGATCCAGCCGAAGCCGACCGCCTTGACCTTGCGCGCCTCGAACTCGTCCAGCCACGCGTCGTACCGCGCCTGGTACTCCGCCGGGTCCCCGCGGTGGTCGCCGGCGTCCCGGAGCCACAGTTCCGCGTACTGCGTGACGTCCTGCACCTCGCGCTGCACGATCCAGGCATCGCACCCGCGCGGCACCCACGACCTGAGTCTGTCCTGCCAGTCCTCCCCCGCGACGTGCTGCCAGTTGGCGAGGAACTGCGCGAACCCGCCCTCGGTGAGCCGTTCCCCCGCCTGCTGAACGAGCGAGCGGCACAGATCGTCCCCGCCCATGCCGCCGTCCCGGTACGTCAGCCGGGCACCCGGCGAGATCACGAAGGGCGGGTTGGACACGATGAGGTCGAACTTCTCGTCGCCGCGCACCGGCTCGAACAGCGAGCCCTCGCGCAGTTCGGCGGCGGGCGCGCCGGAGAGCGCCAGTGTGAGCGCGGTGATGTGCAGCGCGCGCGGGTTGACGTCGGTCGCCGTCACGCGCGTGGCGTGCTGGGAGGCGTGCAGCGCCTGGATGCCGGAGCCGGTACCGAGGTCGAGCGCGGAGGCGACGGGCGTGCGCACGGTGATGCCGGCGAGGGTCGTGGAGGCGCCGCCGACGCCCAGGACCACGCCCTCGTTGCGCTGTCCGATGCCGCCCGCGCCGCCGACCGCGCAGCCCAGGTCGGACACGATGAACCAGTCCTCGCCGCCGGGACCGCCGTAGGGCCGTACGTCCACCGTGGCAGCGACCTCGTCGGCGCCCACGCGCGCGAGCCACCCGGCCTCCAGGGCCTCCTCGACCGGCAGAACGGCCGCCACGCGCGCGTGGGGCACCGGCTGCTGGAGCAGGAAGAGGCGGACGAGCGTCTCCAGCGGCGTGTCGCCGCGGGTCGCCCGGAGCGCGGGCACGGTCTCACTGCGGGCCAGCGCCGCGTACGCGGGTGCGCCGAGCAGGTCGAGCAGCCCGTCGGCGGTGAAGGAGGCGGCAAGCAGGGCGTCACGCAGCCGTGCGGCAACGTCACGCCGGCCGGTGTCGGGCAGGGATGCGGAACCGGAGTCAGTCACGCCCCCATTGTGTCCCGCACCGGCCTGCGGAGCGGCCCCAGCGCGCCCCGCCGACCGACTCCGGCGAACCAGCAGTCACACATCCGCCGTCCCCATGAGGACCCTCGGCACACCCACCGGCTCCATGAGGAACCCTCGACGCATCCGTCGGCCCCACGAGGAACCCTCGGCACATCGGTCGGCCCCATGAGGAACCCTCGGCACATCGGTCGGCCCATGAGGAACCCTCGGCACATCAGTCGGCCCCACGAGGAACCCTCGGCGCATCCGTCGGCCCATGAGGAACCCTCAGCACACCCACCGGTCCTACGAGGACCCCGGCACACCCACCGGCCCCACAAGGACCCTGGCACACCCACCGGTCCCGTGAGGACCCTCGGCGCACCCGCTCGGTCTCGGGCCTCAGCCGTTCGTGGCCCGAGACCGTCCGGCCCCGCGTCCCGTGGCCCCGCGAAGCCGCCCGACCCGCGTCCCGCATCCCGCGAGGCCGGCACCGGGGCGGCGTCGCGCCGTCAGCCGCTGGTGGCAGGTGCCGACGACGACGCCTTGACCTTGCAGCTGGGCTGTGCGGCGATGGCCGCCTGGACGTCACCCTGCTCCAGCCGCTTCAGCGCCTCGGTGCCGCTGTTGTTCTGCTTGCCGATCTCCTTGGTCTGATCGGCGACCTCGTGCAGCCCCTTGGCGAACTTGCCCTGGTCCTTGGTGTCGAGCCCGTCGACCTTCTTCTTCAGGCCGAGGTACGACGTGGAGAGGCCGGCCAGGTTCTTGGCGGCGTCCTGCTGCCGCTTGGCGCCGTCGTCGACCCCGGGGGGCGCCCCCGCGTTGCTGATGGCGTCGGCGAGCGCCTTGTAGCCGTCGGCCATGTCCTGGAAGGCCTGCGAGTACGTCTTCTGAGCGCTCTTGGGCGGCAGGTTGCTGTCCGTGGCGATCGCCGCTATCGACGCGTTCGCCGACCTGATCTTCGCATCCTGCGCGGGCACCGCCTCGCACACCGTCTTGGCCCAGGCGACCAGCTTGGGGTCGGGCCCGCTGTCCTTGCTGCTGCATCCGGACAGCGCCACTACCAGTACCGCACCGCCGGACAGTGCGGCCGCGAGCTTCTTGTTCACCGGATTGGTCCCTTCCATGGCTCTCGGCCCCCGGAATCTACACGGCTGACCGACGTGCCCCCATGCCGAAGACCCTGAAAGTCAGCTTTTGTGACTCTTTGCACCATGAGAGAGAAGGCTCACGAAGAAATCCGCCCACGTACAGAAAAGCGGACGGGCGGCACGCCAACACGTGCCGCCCGTCCGCCCGTTGATCAGGCCTTCTCGAGAGGGCCTACGAAACCACCGCGGGATCGGCCGAGTTGGACACCCGCTCGGCGCTCTCCTCGTCGTCCCCGACGGCGATGCCGCGCCGCTTGGAGACGTACACCGCGACGATGATCACCAACAGCGCGAGGACCGCGACCCCGATCCGCACGCCGAGGTTCTTGTCGCTGCCGTAGGAGAACTTGATCACCGCGGGTGCGATGAGCAGCGAGACCAGGTTCATGACCTTCAGCAGCGGGTTGATCGCCGGTCCGGCGGTGTCCTTGAAGGGGTCACCGACCGTGTCGCCGATCACCGTGGCCGCGTGGGCCTCGCTGCCCTTGCCGCCGTGGTGACCGTCCTCCACCAGTTTCTTGGCGTTGTCCCAGGCGCCACCGGAGTTGGCGAGGAACACCGCCATCAGCGTGCCCGCGCCGATCGCGCCGGCGAGGTAGGAGCCGAGCGCGCCGACGCCGAGCGTGAACCCAATGAAGATCGGCGCCATGACGGCGAGCAGACCGGGTGTGGCCAGCTCGCGCAGGGCGTCCTTGGTGCAGATGTCGACGACCTTGCCGTACTCGGGCTTCTCGGTGAAGTCCATGATCCCGGGCTTCTCGCGGAACTGCCGCCGCACCTCGAAGACCACCGAACCGGCCGACCGGGAGACGGCGTTGATGGCGAGTCCGGAGAAAAGGAAGACGACGGCGGCGCCCGCGACGAGGCCGACGAGGTTGTTGGGCTGCGAGATGTCCAGCGACAGGCTCATCGGTGAGCCCGGGCCGGTGAGTTTCGTCCCGACGTTCTGCACGTTGGTGGTGATCGCGTCGCGGTACGACCCGAACAGCGCCGAAGCCGCGAGCACGGCGGTGGCGATGGCGATGCCCTTGGTGATCGCCTTGGTGGTGTTGCCGACCGCGTCCAGGTTGGTGAGCACCTGGGCGCCGGCGCCCTCGACGTCACCGGACATCTCGGCGATGCCCTGGGCGTTGTCGGAGACCGGCCCGAAGGTGTCCATGGCGACGATCACGCCGACCGTGGTGAGCAGGCCGGTGCCCGCCAGCGCCACGGCGAACAGCGCCAGCATGATCGACGTACCGCCGAGCAGGAACGCCCCGTACACGCCGAGCCCGATGAGCAGGGCGGTGTACACGGCCGATTCCAGGCCCACCGAGATACCGGACAGGACGACGGTGGCCGGACCCGTGAGGGAGGTCTTGCCGATGTCCCGCACCGGGCGCCGGTTGGTCTCCGTGAAGTAGCCGGTCAGCTGCTGGATGACGGCGGCGAGCAGGATGCCGATGGCCACCGCGACCAGGGCCAGGATCCGCGGGTCGCCGTCCTTGCCCTTGATCGCCGCGTCCGTCACTCCGGCGAGGTCGGAGTACCGCGAGGGCAGGTAGACGAACACCGCGATCGCGACCAGCGCGAGGGAGATCACCGCGGAGATGAAGAAGCCGCGGTTGATCGCCGACATGCCGCTGCGGTCGGCGCGCCGCGGCGCGACCGCGAAGATGCCGATCATCGCCGTGATCACACCGATGGCGGGCACGAGCAGCGGGAAGGCAAGCCCGGAGTCGCCGAAGGCGGCCTTGCCGAGGATCAGCGCGGCCACCAGGGTGACGGCGTACGACTCGAACAGGTCGGCCGCCATGCCCGCGCAGTCGCCGACGTTGTCGCCCACATTGTCGGCGATGGTCGCGGCATTGCGCGGGTCGTCCTCCGGAATGCCCTGCTCGACCTTGCCGACCAGGTCGGCGCCGACGTCGGCGGCCTTGGTGAAGATGCCACCGCCCACACGCATGAACATGGCGATCAGGGCGGCGCCCAGGCCGAAGCCCTCGAGCACCTTCGGCGCGTCGGCCGCGTACACCAGCACCACGCAGGAGGCGCCCAGCAGGCCGAGTCCCACCGTGAACATGCCGACGACGCCGCCCGTGCGAAATGCGATCTTCATAGCGGTGTGCGAGACGGTGGTGAGATCCTTTTCCGGTTCGCCTTGCGCAGGGGTGGCCTCGCGGGCCGCCGCGGCCACGCGCACATTGCTGCGCACCGCGAGCCACATGCCGATATAGCCGGTGGCCGCCGAGAACGCCGCACCGATCAGGAAGAACACCGATCGTCCGGCACGCTGATTCCAGTCGTCCGCGGGCAGCAGCAGGAGCAGGAAGAAGACGACGACGGCGAATACGCCGAGCGTGCGCAGCTGCCGGGCGAGATACGCCTTGGCGCCTTCCTGGACCGCCTCGGCGATCCGCTTCATGCTGTCGGTGCCCTCGCCGGCCGCCAGCACCTGGCGCACCAGGACACCCGCGACCACGAGCGCGGCCAGCGCGACGGCCGCGATCACCGCCACGATGATCCGGTTGTCGTCCGTCAGTACCGCGGCCGCGAGGGTCGTGGGATGGCCCAACTGATGAGGGGTAGAAAGCCCCGCCATTCGTCCTCCTTGACGCTTGGGCTGAGCTCAAGATGTGGACGGATTCTAGGTACCCGCGAGTGATCTAAACAGGGTACGGCAAACGGAATTGGCCTTCTCGTGCTCTTCAGCAAACGATCGAGGTCACGGCATGAACCCGAAAGTGGTAATGCCTCAAAGGCATTGACGGCCAGATTGATGCTTGATCAAATTATCGGGCTATTGATCGTGAATTCCTTCACGAATTCCGGGAGCCCCCCGAAACAGCAGGAAGGGCCCTGCTCAGCAGGGCCCCTTCGATGCGTTGTGCGGCGACGGGTCAGGCGAGTGCGACCGCCGGCGGCGTGGTCGGCCATGTCATGCGGATCAGGCCGCCGTCCCGCCCGGTGGTGACCTCCATGTCGTCCACGAGGCCGCTGATGACCGCGAGGCCCATCTCGTCCTCCTCGACCTCACCGTCGCCGCCCTGGGCGGAGCCGGGCTCGCCGGGGATGTGGGTCGCGTGTGGAGCCTCGTCGCCGACCTCGATGGAGAACTGTTTCTCCTCTTCGATCAGCGACACCTTCACGGGCGCGGTGATCTCATGGCTCTGGTGCAGGCCGACGGCACGGGAGCACGCCTCGCCCACGGCGAGCCGGACCTCGTCCAGGACGGCCTCGTCCACTCCGGCCCTGCGCGCCACCGCTGCCGCCACCAGCCGGGCGGTCCGGACGTGCTCGGGCAGCGCGCTGAAGCGGAGTTCGACGGTGGCCATGCATCCCCCTCGCGACTACGGGTGCGCTGTGGCGAGCGGGGCCGCCGAAAGGCCCGCGCCCCCTGGTGAACTTCTGTGTCCCGGGCACAGCGGCCCGGGACGGGGTCGACCGGCGTCCGGGCCGACGGCGGCCCGGACGCGGCGAACGACCCTGGGTCAGTCGGTGGCCGCCACCGCTTCCTCGACCGAGGTGTGAATCGGGAACACCTTGGTGAGGCCGGTGATACGGAAGATCTTCAGAATGCGCTCCTGGTTGCAGACCAAGCGCAGCGAGCCCTCGTGGGCACGCACCCGCTTCAGGCCGCCCACCAGTACGCCGAGCCCAGTGGAGTCGAGGAAGTCCACGCCCTCCATGTCGACGACGAGGTGGAAATTCCCGTCGTTCACCAGCTCGACCAGCTGCTCGCGCAGCTTGGGCGCGGTGTATACATCGATTTCGCCACCGACCTCGACGACCGTACGATCGCCGACGGTACGGGTCGACAGGGACAGGTCCACGGATCCTCCAGCACCTTGCTATCGAGCGGGTCGCCCCTCGGGACACCTCGGCTTGCGGCCCCCGGGACGTTTCGCCAGCCGCGATGGCATTCAATCACTTACCGGCAGGCGTGCACGACGCCTTGGCTCCATTGTCCGTCACGCCAGTGACACACTCGGTGCCGATGGCCAAGAATCACCGATCCGATCGACCCCCGGCGAACCCGGCGTCCGGCCCGTCCCCGGGCACGGTCCTGGACCGGCTCGCCTCCGGGCCGAGCCGGTCTGCGCGCATCACTCATACGGAGCACTTGCCCCCGCGGGCGGGTCGGCATGCCGTCTGGCCAGACCGGATTCGGTCCGAGGTGATCGCGGCCGTCCGGGCGTGCGGCATCGAGCACCCCTGGGCCCACCAGGCGCGGGCCGCCGAGCACGCCCTGGACGGCGACTCGGTGGTCGTCGCCACCGGCACCGCCTCGGGCAAGTCCCTCGCCTACCTCGTACCGGTCCTGTCCACCCTCCTGGACGGCTCCGAGGCCCCCAACGGCCGGGGGGCCACCGCCCTCTACCTCGCGCCCACCAAGGCGCTCGCGGCGGACCAGTGCCGGTCCGTGAAGGAACTTTCACAGCCGCTGGGCACCGCCGTGCGCCCGGCCGTGTACGACGGTGACACCCCGTTCGAGGAACGCGAGTGGATCCGCCAGTACGCGAACTACGTCCTCACCAACCCCGACATGCTGCACCGCGGGATACTGCCCTCCCACCCGCGCTGGTCCTCCTTCCTGAAGGCGCTGAAGTACGTCGTCGTCGACGAGTGCCACACCTACCGGGGCGTCTTCGGCTCGCACGTCGCCCAGGTGCTGCGCCGCCTGCGCCGCCTGTGCGCCCGTTACGGCGCCTCGCCCGTCTTCCTGCTGGCGTCGGCGACCGCCGCCGAGCCCGCCGTCGCCGCCCGCCGGCTGACCGGCCTGCCGGTGGTCGAGGTCGCCGACGACGCCTCCCCGCGCGGCGAACTCGTCTTCGCCCTGTGGGAGCCGCCGCTCACCGAGCTGCACGGCGAACGGGGTGCGCCCGTACGGCGTACCGCCACCGCCGAGACCGCCGACCTGCTGACCGACCTCACCGTGCAGGGCGTGCGCTCGGTCGCCTTCGTCCGCTCCCGGCGCGGCGCCGAGCTGATCTCGGTCATCGCCCAGGAGCGGCTCGCCGAGGTCGACCGCTCCCTGGCCCGGCGTGTCGCGGCCTACCGCGGCGGCTACCTCCCCGAGGAGCGCCGGGCCCTGGAGCGCGCCCTGCACTCCGGGGAACTCCTCGGCCTCGCCGCCACCACGGCCCTGGAGCTGGGCGTGGACGTCTCGGGCCTGGACGCGGTGGTGATCGCCGGTTACCCGGGCACGCGGGCCTCCCTGTGGCAGCAGGCGGGCCGCGCGGGCCGTTCCGGGCAGGGCGCCCTGGCGGTCCTCGTCGCGCGCGACGATCCGCTGGACACTTTCCTCGTCCATCATCCCGAGGCCCTGTTCGGCCAACCGGTGGAATCGACCGTCCTCGACCCCGACAACCCCTACGTCCTCGCCCCGCATCTGTGTGCCGCCGCCGCGGAGATCCCGCTGACCGAGGAGGACCTGGACCTCTTCGGTCCCGCCTGCGCCGACGTGCTGCCGCAGCTGGAGGCCGCGAAGCTGCTGCGCCGCCGGGCCACGGCCTGGCACTGGACGCGCCGGGAACGGGCCGCCGACCTGACCGACATCCGCGGCGCCGGCGGGCGCCCGGTGCAGGTCGTGGAGGCCGGCACGGGCCGCCTGCTCGGCACGGTCGACGCGGGCGCCGCGCACTCCACCGTCCACGAGGGCGCGGTGCACCTGCACCAGGGCCGCACCTATCTGGTGCGCTCCCTCGACCTGGAGGATTCGGTCGCCCTGGTCGAGCAGGCCGATCCGGCGTACTCGACAGTCGCGCGCGACACCACGTCGATCTCCGTCCTGGAGACGGACACCGAGGTCCCCTGGGGCTCCGGCCGCCTCTGCCTCGGCTCCGTCGAGGTCACCAACCAGGTGGTCTCCTTCCTGCGCAGACGGCTCATCACCGGTGAAGTGCTGGGTGAGACGAAGCTCGACCTCCCTCCTCGTACGCTGCGCACGCGGGCGGTGTGGTGGACGGTCACCGAGGACCAGCTGGACGAGGCCCGGATCAACCCGGAGATCCTCGGCGGCTCCCTGCACGCCGCCGAACACGCCTCGATCGGCATGCTGCCCCTCTTCGCGACCTGCGACCGCTGGGACATCGGCGGCGTGTCGGTCCCGCTGCACCCCGACACGCTCCTGCCGACGGTCTTCGTCTACGACGGCCACCCGGGCGGGGCGGGCTTCGCCGAGCGCGCCTTCCACACCGCCCGCGCCTGGCTCACCGCCACCCGCGAGGCCATCGCCTCCTGCGAGTGCGAGGCCGGGTGTCCGTCCTGCATCCAGTCCCCCAAGTGCGGCAACGGCAACGATCCGCTGCACAAGAGGGGGGCGGTCCGGCTCCTCACGGTGCTGTTGCGGGGGGCTCCGGAGGAGAAGCCGGGGGACGAGCCGGCACGCGGCTAGCGCCGGCGCCCGGGCCGGGGCCGGGCGCCGCTGGTCCCGCCGGCCCCGCTCTGGCCCTGACCTCCGCCGCGAACGGCCCACGGCCCGAGGCCGCCGTCACGTCCGAGATCTCGCCCACGACCGCGCACCGCACCAGCCGCGTCCCCTGGCCACCGCCACCCGCTCGGCCCGGGCACAGGCCGCCGCGCCGCCCTCGGCCCAGTGGTCCGCCGCCGCGAGCGCCGCCAGATCGGCTCCTCCGGCCGCCCGGTGCCGGACGACGACGGCCTGCCCGAGGGCGAGGACGGTGCCGAAGACCGCGCACAGCACGGCGATCACCCCGAGACTCCAGATGGTGGCCGACCCGCGGTCCGCATGCCGGAGGCCACGCACCCGGGGCCTCGGCGGCCCCTTGAGCACGAGGCGCTTGGTCCGCTTCACGGCCCCGGCTCCCCGTCGCCCGCACCAGCCGCCGTGCCCGAGCCGGGGCCGGCAGCGCCCCGCGCGTCCTGCGAGACCGCACCCGAGCCCGGTTCCGGCGCCCCCCGGGTTCTCTGCGCGGCCCCGCCCGGCTCTGCTCCGACGGCGTCCTCAGCCGCCGCCACGGCCACCTCCCGCAGCTCGAACGGCAGCCCGCTCAGGACGGGCGGCCTGGCCACCACGGTCACCCGGACCTCATCGCCCGAACGGCCGACCGTCACCCGGGCCCCGCGCGGTGCCGCGTCCCGGGTCACCCGCACCACCGCCGGGGCCGGGTCCTGCCGGGCGGCGGCCCGGGCGCCCGTGCGGGCGGCGTCCACGCACTGGATCTGAGCCGCCACCACGAGCAGCCCCCAGACCAGCGCCATGGCGAACGCCACCAGCACGCACAGCACCATGGCCGCCTCCGCGGTCACGAACCCCCGGTCCCCGCGCCGCTCACATCCGCGCACTGAGGGCCCGTTTCACGATGGCCTGCAGCTCCGCCTTGACCTGACCGCTGGTGACGACCTCGTAGAGCAGCAACGCGAACCCGACCGCCGCGACGATCCCCATCGCGTACTCGGACGTCACCATTCCCCCGTCCCGACGGCACCGCTCCCGCAGGGCCGTCCACAGCCTTCCTGCCTTCTCACGCATCTCAAGCACCTTTCGTCCGAAACCCGTTGTCCACATCACCTGTGTCGCGTGCCGCTCCCCGTCAGCCGCCACCCCCTCCCATCACGCCGCCCGCCAGCCCGATCACCACGGGCAGCACACCGATCGCGATGAACGCGGGCAGGAAGCACAGCCCCACCGGCGCGGAGACCAGCACGGCCGCCCGGCGCGCCCGGGCCGTGGCGGTGCGGGCCCAGTCCGCGCGTGCGTCCGAGGCGAGACGGGCCACCGGCCCGGCGGCGGGCAGTCCCGACTCGTCGGCGCGTTCCAGCAGCCGGGCCAGGGCCCCGGCGCCGGGCAGGGCGGCCAGCCGGCGCCAGGCGTCGGCCGGTTCGCCCCCGAGCCGTACTTCGGCCGCGCCCCGCGCCAGCGCCTCGCCGACGGGGCCGCCGAGCGCCTCTCCCACGGCCTGCGCGGCGATCACCGGTCCGGCGCCGGCCGCGATGCAGGCGGCCAGCAGATCGGCGGCGAGCGGGAGTTGACGGGCGGCCGCCGCGGTGTCGGTCTGCTCGGCCGGGCCCGCCTCCGCCTGCCGGGACCGCCACCGCCACAGCCCGGCGGCGACGGCCAGCCCCACCAGCGCACCGGCCACTCCACCGACCAGCACCCACGCACCGCACCCCGCACCGGCCACGGGCAGCCACCGCCGCGCCGTCTCCATGGCAGGGAAGGAGGGTTCGGGCTCGGGGGTCTCCAGGGCCAGCAACTCGGCCACCCGCCGCCGCGCCCGGCGCCGCCGCCGGACCAGATCCACCCGCCAGACCGCCCAGCCCACGGCCGACACCACCGCCACGGCCATCCCCAGCCTGTGGACGACGTTCCCGCTCACACCGCCTCAGCTCCCCGTACGATCCGCGCCACCCACCACATCCCGGCCGCTTCGAACACCGCTCCGGCCACCAGGCACCCCAGACCGGCCCCGCTGTGCAGCAGCACCCGCAGCGGATCGGCACCCATGGCGCAGCCGAGCAGCAGCCCGAGGGCGGGCAGGGCGGCCAGCAGCAGTGCCGTCGCCCGAGCGCCCGCCAACTGGGCTCGGAGGTCGGCCCGTTGGTCCCGCTCCGCACGCAGGGCCCCGTCCAGCCGGTCGAGGCCGGCCGCGAGCCCGGCGCCCTGGTCCACGGCCACCCGCCAGCAGGCGGCCAGCCCCAGCAGCCCCTCGGCGCCCGGCTGCCGGGCCGCGACGGCCAGCGCGCCCGGCACGTCACCGCCGAACCGCGCGGCCGCGACCACGGCCGCCTGCGCCTCCCCGAGCCCGCCGGAGTCCCGGGCGGCCCGCAGCAGCGCCTCCCCGGGCTGCCGTCCCGCACGCACCTCCCCGGCGAGCACCCCGCACAGGCCGATCACCGCGTCCGCGCGCCGCTCCCGCTCCCGCCCGGCCCGACGGGCCAGCTGCAGCCGGCGCAGCACCGGCACCCCGGCCGCCCCCGCGACGACCGGAACCGGTGAGGCGCCCAGCAGCCCGAGCAGCAGCCCGGCCACGAGCGACCACCACTCGGCACCCAACCGGCCGCGCAGCCGCCGAAGTTCCCCGAGCGCCTGCTCCCAGGAGGGCGGCCCGGTCGCCACCACCCCGCCGCCGGCCAGCAGCAGCCGTGCCCTGCGCATCCCGAAGTGCCGCCCGCCCAGCAGCCAGGCCGCGGCCCCGGCGCACACCAACGCCGCGCCCAGGGACATCTCCGTGCTCACGTCCGTCGTCACCTCTCCTGCTCCTCCTCACCTGTGAACTCACCGCGCAGCGACTGCCGCAGCCGCTCCCAGCCGCGCTCGCGGACGAAGGCCCGCGGGCCCCAGCGCAGCGCCGGCACCGTCCGCACCAGCCCCGAGGCGTCCCGCTCCAGCACATGCACCTCGGCGATCCGGCGCCGCCCGGACCGGTCCCGGACCAGATGGAGCACCACCGACAGGGCGGCAGCCACCTGGCTGTGCAGCGCGGACCGGTCCAACCCCGCCGCCGTACCGAGCGCTTCCAGCCGGGCGGGCACGTCGGCGGCCGCGTTGGCGTGGACGGTGCCGCAGCCGTCGTGGCCGGTGTTGAGCGCGGCCAGCAGATGCGCCACCTCGGGGCCCCGCACCTCGCCGATGACCAGCCGGTCGGGCCGCATCCGCAGCGCCTGCCGGACGAGGTCCTCGAGGGTGACCAGGCCCGCGCCCTCCTGGTTGGCGGGTCTGGTCTCGAGCTGGACGACGTGCGGGTGGTCGGGTCGCAGCTCGGCCGAGTCCTCGGCGAGCACGATCCGCTCGCCCGGCCCGGCCAGCCCGAGCAGGGCGCTGAGCAGGGTCGTCTTGCCGCTGCCGGTGCCGCCGCTGACGAGGAAGGACAGCCGGGCCGCCATGAGCGCCCGCAGGACCCGCTCGCCGCCGGGCGGCACCGTGCCCGCCTCGACCAGCTCCTCGAGCGTGAACGCCCGCGGCCGGACCACCCGCAGGGACAGGCACGTACAGCCGACGGCCACCGGGGGCAGCACGGCGTGCAGCCGGGTCCCGTCGGGCAGCCGGGCGTCGGCCCAGGGCCGCGCGTCGTCCAGCCGGCGTCCGGCCACGGCGGCCAGTCGCTGCGCGAGGCGTCGTACGGCCGCCGCGTCGGGGAAGCTCACCGCGGTCCGCTCCAGGCCGCCGCCGCGGTCCACCCAGACGCGGTCCGGGGCGCACACGAGGACATCGGTGACGCTCGGGTCGGCGAGCAGCGGCTCCAGCGGGCCGGTGCCGACCAGCTCGGAGCGGAGCTGCTCGGCCGCGCCGAGGACCTCGGCGTCGCCCAGCACCCGGCCCTGTTCGCGCAGCGCCTGGGCCACGCGCGCGGGGGTGGGTTCGGCTCCGCTCTCGGCCAGCCGGCGTCTGACTCCGTCGAGCAGGGCCGCGCCGTCGGCCCGGTCGAGCCCGGGGGGCGTCACCGGGTGCCTCCGGCCTCGACCAGGGTCTGCTCCCAGAAGGTCGTGCAGAAGCGGGCCAGCGGGCCGCGTGCGTCGGCGCCGGGCGGTTTCGCGGTGCCGCGCGGGCGCAGCAGGGCCGGTTCGACGGGCACTTCGCCGGCCAGGGGCAGGCCGAGCAGCCGGGCCACCTCTCGGTCGTCGAGTCCGGGCGCGTACGGCCCGCGCACCGCGATCCGCAGGTCCCGCACGACCATGCCCATCGCCGAGGCCACCCGTCCGGCGGCCGCCACCGCGCGCAGCTCGCCCGGGACGACGAGCACGGCGAGGTCGAGCTGGGCGAGGGCCTCGGCGACCCCGTCGTCCAGGCGCCGCGGGAGGTCGACGACGACCGTGCCGCCGCGCCGCCGGGCGGCGGCGAGCACCGCGCGCACGGCCTGGGGCGGCACGGCGACGCTGTCGCCGCGGTCCCAGCTGAGCACCCGCAGGGCGTGCAGCCGGGGCAGCGACTCCTCCAGGGCGCCGCCGCCGACCCGGCCGCGAGAGGCGGCGAAGGCGGGCCAGCGCAGCCCCTCGGCGCTCTCCCCGCCGAGGAGGACGTCGAGTCCGCCGCCCAGCGGATCGGCGTCCACGAGGAGCGTGCGCAGCCCTTCGCGCGCGGAGGTGACGGCGAGCGCACAGGCCAGCGTGGAGGCGCCCGCCCCGCCCCGGCCGCCGACGACCCCGACGGTGAGGGCGGGGCGGCCGACGCCCTCGGCGACGTCGGCGATCCGGTCGACCAGCCACTGCTCGCCGTCGGGCAGCATCAGGACGTGGTCGGCGCCGATCTCGACGGCCCTTCGCCACACCCCGGAGTCGTCCTGGTCGCGGCCCACCAGCACCACACCGCGCCGGCGCGCGGCGCCACGCACCCGGCGGGCGGCGTCGTCGCCGACCAGGACGAGCGGGGCCGATTCCCAGCCACCGCCGTGGTCCGGTACACCGTGGTGCACCTCGGGCGTGGCGCCCGCGGCCGCGCACAGGCGCAGCAGATCGTCGAGGAGATCGGTGTCCTCGGTGACGATGAGCGGCCGCCCGGGCCGGCCTCCGGTGCCGGGTGGCGGGTCGTGGGTGACGGTTCCGGTCACGTGTGGTCCCCCTTCGCTGTGCCTTCCGCGCAGCCTCTTGCGCCGCGCCATTCCCAAAGATGTGAAGAACCGGCAGGACGGCCTCCATATGAACGGCCGAAAGGAACCGGCCATACGCGCCCGGCAATCGGAACCGGCCATGAACTCGCCGTCGCCGAGCGCGCTGGAATCACGGTGCAGCGAACCGGGAAATCGTGTGGATCTTGGTGGAAAACCGTGGAGAACTCAGCGGCTGTGAATAACTCCGTCACCCAAACCGGTGACCTGTGTACGGATGCCTGTGCGGTCCCCCGCGCCGGTCCCACGGGGCCTCCGTAGCGCAGCCCTCCGATTACCCTGGGTGACGAAACGGAGGCGCGACGAGACCGGACCGCAGGTGTGCGCACCCGACGGCCCAGCCGGTTGAAGAGAGAAGAAAATGCGTCCGGACATGCGACGACCCCCGCCGGGGGGGAGAGCGGGGGTCGTCCCCACGGCCGACTCGGGGGGGGAGGAGCCGGACCGGGTTAGCACGGTCGCGAACGATCCGTGACTTCCATGGTGTACCCGAGAGCCCTCTCAGGCAAACCCACGCGCCCCACCTTACGCCGAATGGTGGGCGCCTATGCTCAGGGACGTGGAAAACCACTCCTTGCCCCGCGCAGCGGCCTTCTTTGACCTGGACAAGACGGTCATTGCGAAGTCGAGCACGCTCACCTTCAGCAAGTCCTTCTACCAGGGCGGCCTGATCAGCCGCAGGGCCGCGCTGCGTACCGCGTACGCCCAGTTCGTCTTCCTGGTCGGCGGGCTGGACCACGACCAGATGGAGCGCATGCGCGAGTACCTCTCCGCGCTGTGCCGCGGCTGGAACGTGCAGCAGGTGAAGGAGATCGTCGCCGAGACCCTGCACGCCTTGATCGACCCGATCATCTACGACGAAGCCGCCTCCCTCATCGAGGAGCACCACACGGCCGGACGCGACGTCGTGATCGTGTCCACCTCGGGCGCCGAGGTCGTGGAGCCGATCGGCGAACTGCTCGGCGCGGACCGGGTGGTCGCCACCCGCATGGTGGTCGGCGAGGACGGATGCTTCACGGGAGAGGTGGAGTACTACGCCTACGGCCCGACCAAGGCCGAGGCGATCCGGGAACTGGCCGTGTCCGAGGGGTACGACCTCGATCGCTGCTACGCCTACAGCGACTCGGCGACCGATCTGCCGATGCTCCAGGCGGTCGGACATGCGCACGCCGTGAACCCCGACCGCGCCCTGCGCCGCGAGGCACTCGCGCGCGGGTGGCCGATTCTGGAGTTCCGCCGGCCGGTCCGGCTCAAGAAGCGGCTGCCCGGGTTCTCGGTGCCGCCGCGCCCGGCACTGGGGGGGGGGGGGGGGGGGGGGGGGGGGGGGGGGGGGGGGGGGGGGGGGGGGGGGGGGGGGGGGGGGGGGGGGGGGGGGAGAGGGGGGGGGGGGGGGGGGGGGGGGGGGGGGGGGGGGGGGGGGGGGGGGGGGGGGGGGGGGGGGGGGGGGGGGGGGGGGGGGGGGGGGGGGGGG
>NZ_JBVIDR010000022.1:0-89630 GCF_055572275.1 Streptomyces sp. NPDC030798
CCCCCCCCCCCCCCCCCCCCCCCCCCCCCCCCCCCCCCCCCCCCCCCCCCCCCCCCCCCCCCCCCCCCCCCCCCCCCCCCCCCCCCCCCCCCCCGGTGCGCGTCAGTGGGTCTGCCGGAGCGCGGCCGCGAGCCGCTGGAAGGCGGTGGGCCGGGGCCGGTCCGGCAGGAAGTCCCGGATGCGCAGGGCGCACTCCTCGGGGGAGAGCAGGCTGGTGTCCACGTCCAGGTCGTGCAGGCCGTGGGAGTGGACGTGGTCGAACTGCAGGGCGGCCAGCCCGACTTGCCGGTCTCCGCGGTCACGTTCACGGCGCTCCAGCTCGGGCAGCGGACAGCGGACCCCGACCAGCACCGTGTCCTCGGGCACGAGCAGACCGATGAGGTCCAGCAGGCGCCAGCGGCGGCTGAGCGGATGGTCGACGACGACGTTGTTGCCGCCCGCGGCCATCCCGGCCACCGCGCGATGGAAGCCCTTGACGGTGCGGTCGATCTCCGCCTGGAGGTCCTGGCCGGGGACCGGATTGCCGCCGCGCATCCCGTGGAAGGCGTCCACCGGCAGGTGGAACCAGGTGCCGTCGAGCAGGTCGAGCAGGGCCCGCGCGATGCTGGACTTGCCCGAGCTGGACGTGCCGTTGAGCAGGATGACCGTGCCCCCGGCGGCGGTGCGGGGGATGCGCGCGTGCTCCGGGTCCGCCGTCGCGGGGACCGCCTCGGTCGCCATGGTCTCGTCCTTCCGTCCGCGGAGGTCCGGGCCGGGCCCGGTGCCGTGATCATCGCATGCGGCGCGCCGGCCCAACCTCCCCCGTCAGGCACGACGTTGAGCCCGAGGCATTGACGCGGCCATGCTCACACCCTAGCGTCTGACCGATTCATCGAACCTTGTTCGATATATCGATCAGAGTGTATCGATAGAACCGCGTCCCCCTCCGCGCGCCCCGACCGTCCTTGGGCCCCGCACATCCCTTGGAGCACGTATGGCCTCCCGCCTCCCCCTGGCCCGGCGTTCCTTCCTCGGCATGGCCGCCGCCACTCCCCTGGCCATGACCGGCGCCCTGAGTCTCGGCGCCGGTACCGCCCAGGCCGCCGGCTCGGCCTACGCGATGGCCTACTTCACCGAGTCGCCGAACGGCACCGGCACCGACTACGGCCTCCATCTGGCCGTCAGCACCGACGCGCTGAACTGGATGCCGCTGAACCAGAACAAGCCCCTCGTCACGCCGACCGAGGGCGCGCTGGGCCTGCGCGATCCCTTCGTCCTGCGCAAGCAGGACGGCACCTTCGTGGTCCTCGCCACCGACCTCAAGGGCACCGACTGGAGCTACGTCAGCCAGTACGTGCACGTGTGGAACTCCACCGACCTGCGCACCTTCACCGGCTACCACCGGCTGAAGCTGCACGACATGAACACCCACGCCTGGGCGCCGGAGGCGTTCTGGGACGCGGGACGGGGCCAGTACGCGCTCATCTACTCCGCCGTCGACTCCAGCGGCCACAACGTGATCATGGTGAACCACACCACCGACTTCGTCACCGCCTCGGCCCCGCAGGTCTTCTTCGACCCCGGCTACGACGTGATCGACGGCGACCTGGCCGTCGGGGTGAACGGCGTCAACTACCTGTACTTCAAGAAGAACCAGACGCTGGTCGGCGCCCGCTCCACCAGCCTCGACCCGGGCAGCTTCAAGGAGTTCAGCACGGGCGTGGCGCACGGCGGCACCGAGGCGCCCACCCTGGTGAAGTCGCAGACCTCCGGCACCTGGTACCTGTGGGGAGACACCTACACCCCGAACGGCGTCTTCTACGCCTGGCAGAGCACCGACCTGTCCTCGGGCACCTGGACCGCGCTGGACCAGAAGACCTACACCCAGCCGGTGAACTCCAAGCACTGCGGGATCACCCCGCTCAGCACCACCGAGTACGACAACCTCGTCGCACAGTGGGGCGCCCCCGCCTGGAACCGGCTCAAGTCCTACAACTACCCGGCCCGGTACGTGCGCCACTCCGACTACGTGGGCCGCATCGACCAGTACCCCTTCGACCCGTACACCGACTCCCTGTGGCAGCTCGTGCCCGGCCTCGCCGACAGCACCGGAGTGTCCTTCCAGTCGGTCACCTACCCGACCCGCTACCTCAGGCACTACAACTACCAGCTCCGACTGGACCTCAACGACGGCACGTCGACGTTCGCCGCGGACGCCACCTTCCACCGCACGGCGGGTCTCGCGGACGCGAGCTGGTCGTCGTTCCGGTCGCACAACTACCCGACCCGGTACATCCGCCACTCCGACTTCGTGCTGCGGATCGACCCGATCTCCACGGCCACCGACCAGCAGGACGCGACCTTCCGCGTCGGCTACTGAACCCCCACGCCCCAGACCTGAGCAGGGAACGCCTCCATGACGCACACCGTACGACCGCGCCGGCGCGTGAGACGCCCGGCGGGCCGGCTCGCCGGACTCACCGCCGCCTCCGTCGTCCTGACCCTCGCCGCCTCCGCCGCTCCGGCGCAGGCGGCGGAGGCGGCCGGGACGGCACCTGCGGCCGGGTCCGCCGAGATCACCGACGGCCTGGCCCTGTGGTACAAGCTCGACACCGGCTCCGGCAGCAGCGTGCCCGACGCCTCCGGGCACGGCCGGACCGGCACGGTGAACGGCACCGCCGACTGGTCGGCGTCCGGTCAGGGACTCGCCTTCAACGGTTCGGACACCTACATCAAGGTGCCCGACGACATCATGAAGGGCATGGACGCGATCACCGTCTCGACGGACGTGCTGATCGACCCCGCGCAGAGCACGCCGTACTTCCTCTACGGGTTCGGCAACTCCAGCGGCAGCAACGGCAACGGGTACCTGTTCGCCACCGGCAACTCCCTGCGCACCTCGATCGCGACCGGCAACTGGTCGACGGAGCAGACCACGAAGCCGGCGGACGGGCACAGCCTGACCCGGGGGGTGTGGAAGCACCTCAGCTACACCCAGACCGGCTCGACGGGTGTGCTCTACGAGGACGGCGTCGAGGTCGGCCGCAACACCACGGTCACCATCACGCCGGGCGCCATCGGCTCCGGCAGCACCACCGCCGACTACATCGGCCGGTCGGTCTACTCGGGCGACAAGCTGTTCAAGGGCCGCATCCGCGACTTCCGGGTCTACGACCGGGCCCTGTCCGCCTCCGAGGTCGAGCAGCTCGCCCTCCCCGTCGCCACCCAGGGCGTCGCCGACGACAAGGCGGCCCTGAGCCTCGGCGACACCAGCGCCGTCACCGCCGACCTGGACCTGCCGAAGACCGGCACGGCCGGCGGCTCCACGATCAGCTGGGCCGGCGACAACCCGTCCGTGGTGTCCGACAGCGGCAAGGTGACCCGTCCCGCCGCCGGCGAACCGGACGGCCACGCCACGCTCACGGCGACCCTGAAGAAGGGCACCGTCAGCGACACCAAGTCCTTCGACGTGACGGTCCTGCCCGCCTTCGACGACAAGACGGCCACCGAGCAGGCCGCCGAGGCCCTCACCGTCCACAACCTCGACGACGTACGCGGCAATCTCACGCTGCCCGCGCAGGGCGACTTCGGCACGGACGTCACCTGGTCCTCCGCCGATCCGGACGTGATCTCCGCCGACGGCATCGTCCACCGCCCCGCGCACGGCGACGGCGCCACCAGCGTCGACCTGACCGCCACCGTCACCAAGGGCGAGGCGAAGACGACCCGCGCCTTCACCGCGAAGGTCCCCGAACTGCCGAAGAAGGAAGCCCTCAAGGGCTACATGTTCAGCTACTTCACCGGCGAGGGCACCGCGGACGGCGAGCAGCTCTACGCCGCCCTGAGCAAGGGCAACGACCCCCTGCACTGGCGGGAGCTGAACGACGGCAAGCCGGTCCTGACCTCCACGCTGGGCGAGAAGGGCCTGCGCGACCCGTTCATCATCCGCTCCCCGGAGGGCGACAAGTTCTACCAGATCGCCACCGACCTGAGGATCTACGGCAACGGCGACTGGGACGCCGCCCAGCGCACCGGCAGCAAGTCCATCATGGTCTGGGAGTCCACCGACCTGGTCCACTGGACGAACCAGAGGCTGGTGAAGGTCTCGCCGGACAGCGCGGGCAACACCTGGGCCCCTGAGGCGTTCTACGACGCGAAGCTCGGCGAGTACGTCGTGTTCTGGGCGTCGAAGCTGTACGACAACGACGCGCATTCGGGCGACACGTACAACCGCATGATGTACGCGACCACCCGTGACTTCTACACCTTCAGCGAGCCCAAGGTCTGGATCGACCGCGGCTACTCGGTCATCGACTCCACGATGATCCAGCACGACGGCACCTACTTCCGTCTCTCCAAGGACGAGCGGAACAACACCTCCTCCACCCCCAACAGCAAGTTCATCTTCGAGGAGAAGAGCGACTCGATCCTGGGGTCCTGGAGCCCCGTCGCCGAGGGCATCGGCAAGGGCGCGATGAGCGCGGCCGAGGGTCCGCTGGTGTTCAAGTCGAACACCGAGGAGAAGTGGTACGCGTTCCTCGACGAGTTCGGCGGGCGCGGCTACATCCCCTTCGAGACGACGGACCTCGCGTCCGGGAACTGGACCCCGGCCACCGGCTACGACCTGCCGGCCAAGCCCCGCCACGGCACGGTCCTGCCGGTCACCCAGGCCGAGTACGACCGCCTGCTGCGCGCCTACCAGCCGGACCAGCTGGTGGAGAGCGTCGAGGACGTGCCGGTGAAGACGCGGATCGGTGAGGCGCCGGTCCTGCCGGCCACCGTGATCGCCACCTACGCCGACGGCGTCAAGCGTCCGGTCGCCGTCACCTGGGAGGACGTACCGGAGTCCCGGTACGCGCAGGCCGGCACCTTCACGGTGACGGGCAGCCTGCCGGACGGCGCCGCGACACCCGTCCAGGCCCGGGTCACCGTGTCCGAGGAAGGCCCCGACGTCCCGGCCGACCTGCTGCTGCACTACCGCTTCGACGAGAGCGGCGGCACCATCGCCCGCGACTCCAGCGGCCACGGCTACCACGGCACCTACGTCCACACGCCCGACTTCGGCACCGGCGTCGAGGGCGGCTCGTTCAGGATGTCCGGCGGTTCGAGCTCCTCGGCCACCTCGCCGTACGTCCGTATCCCGAACGGCGTGCTGAAGAACGCGAACAGCGTGACCGTGTCGACGTACGCCAAGTGGAAGGGCGGCGACAACTTCCAGTGGCTGTTCGGGCTCGGCCCCGACAGCGACAAGTACCTCTTCGCCACCCCCTCCAACGGCGGCTCCAGCCTCTACTCGGCCATCACGAAGGCGAGTTGGTCGGCCGAGTCGAAGCTGACGGCCGGCTCGCGGCTCACCCCCGGCGAGTGGCGGCACGTCACCGTCACCCTCGACGGCTCGACCGGCACGATGGTCCTCTACGTCGACGGCGTCGAGGCGGCCCGTACGACGACCACCATCAAGCCGTCCGATCTGTACGACGCCGGCAAGGACTACACCGGCTACATCGGCAAGTCGCTGTACTCGGCCGACCCGTACTTCGGCGGTGAGGTCGACGACTTCCGCATCTACGACCGGGCTCTCTCGGCCGCCGAGGTCATGGAGCTCAGCGGCAACACCGCGGGCATCGCGAAGGCCACCCACCCCGCGCTGAAGGTCGACGCGATCATCGACGACGCCGACAGCAGGATCACGCTGCCGATGAAGGAGGGCACCGATCTCACCGCGCTGGCCCCGGAGTTCACCCTCGCCCACGGCGCGGCGATCAGCCCCGCCTCCGGCAGCGTGCAGGACTTCGGCAAGCCGGTGACGTACGAGGTGACCGGGTCCGACGGGAAGAAGCGCACCTGGACGGTCTCCGCGCTCGTCATGAAGAGCCCGGTGCTGCCGGGCCTCAACGCCGACCCGAACATCGTCCGCTTCGGCGACACCTTCTACCTCTACCCGACGACGGACGGCTTCGAGGGCTGGAGCGGCACGCAGTTCAAGGCGTACTCCTCCACCGACCTGGTCCACTGGAAGGACCACGGCGTCGTCCTCGACCTCGGGCCGGACGTGAGCTGGGCGGACAGCAGGGCGTGGGCGCCGACGATCGCGGAGAAGGACGGGAAGTACTACTTCTACTTCTGCGCCGACGCCAGCATCGGGGTCGCGGTCTCCGACTCCCCCACCGGCCCGTTCAAGGACGCCCTCGGCAAGCCGCTGCTCACGGCCGGGGAGCGCCCCGGGCAGATGATCGACCCGGCGGTGTTCACCGACGACGACGGCCAGTCCTATCTGTACTGGGGCAACGGGCACGCGTACGTGGCGCCGCTGAACGCCGACATGACCTCGATCGACACCTCGAAGCTGAAGGAGATCACGCCGAGCGGCTACAACGAGGGCTCCTTCGTCATCAAGCGCAAGGGCACCTACTACTTCATGTGGTCGGAGAACGACACGCGGGACGAGAACTACCGCGTCGCCTACGCCACCGGCCCCTCCCCCACCGGCCCCTGGACCAGACGGGGCGTGATCCTCTCCAAGGACCTCTCCCTGGGCATCAAGGGCACCGGCCACCACTCCGTCGTCCACGTGCCGAACACCGACGACTGGTACATCGCCTACCACCGCTTCGCCATCCCCGGCGGTGACGGCACGCACCGCGAGACCACCGTCGACAGGCTGGAGTTCGACGCGGACGGTCTGATCCGGCCGGTCGTCCCCACGCTGACGAGCATCGACCCGGTGACCGTCGTCCACGCGGGACCGGACGCGCACGGCACCGAGGGCGACGCGATCCCGGTCACCGGCACCCTCTGGGGAGCCGGCGGCCCGGTGTGGACGGTCGAGGACGGGGCACCGTGCACGTTCTCCGACCCGGCCGCCCTCGCGACCACCCTCACCTGCACGGACGACGGCACCTACACGGTGACGCTGACCGGCGGCCGCAGCCATGACACGCTCACCGTCACGGTGGGCAACGCGTCACCGGTGATCACCGCGGCCACGGGCCCGGAAACCCCGGTCGCGGCCGGGCACCGCGCGGTCGTCACCGCCCGGTTCACCGACGCGGGCTCCCGTGACAGCCACACCTGTGCGGTCGACTGGCGGGACGGCACCGCGCCCACGTCCGGCACCGTCACGGCGTCCGGCTGCGAGGCCGCCCACCGCTACGCCGGTGCGGGCATCCGCCGTCCGGTGATCACGGTCGTGGACGACGACGGCGGCTCCGCCGGATCGACGCTGCCCGAGCTGATCGTGTACGACCGTGCCGCCGGACCGGCGGCGGGCGCCGGCATGATCGCCTCCCCGGCCGGGGCCTACCCGGCCCGGCCCACGCTGACCGGGCCGGCCACCTTCACCTTCGGCGCCGCGTACCGGACGGGGGCGACCGTGCCGAGCGGCGGAGCGGCCTTCCACTACCCCGCCGCCAGGCTGAGCTTCCGGTCTACCGGCTCGGACTTGCTGGTCGTCACGGGCTCCGAAGCCGATTACCAGGGCTCCGGCACGGTCAACGGCAGCGGGGGCTATGCCTTCCGCATCACCGTCACCAACGCGCCGGACACCTTCCGCATCAAGATCTGGAAGAAGTCGACCGGTGCGGTCGTCTACGACAACCTCACGGGCGCCAGGACCCATGGGATCACCTTCGGTGGCGCCGGTCGGCCTCCAAGGGCTGGGCACGGGCGATGAGGAGGGCCACGTCGTCGTACGCGGCCGGGCACCGCAGTTCCTGCAGCAGCCGGTCGCAGGTCTCCTCGGTGGAGCGGTCCGGCCGTGACAGCAGGCGCAGCAGGTCGGCCAGGCGCTCGTCGATGGGGTCGTGCCGGGTCTCGACCAGCCCGTCGGTGTAGAGCACCAGCTCGTCGCCGGGCGCCAGGTCGAGGGAGGTGGTGGCGAAGGGGACGCCGCCGACTCCCAACGGGGTGCCGGTGGGCAGGTCGAGCAGTTCGGGCGGCCTGCCCGCCCGCACCAGGACGGGGGGCAGATGGCCGGCGGAGGCCACCTGCAGCCGCGCGTGCCGCGGGTCGTACACCGCGTACACGCAGGTCGCGATGTAGGGGTCCAGGCCGTGGGTGATCCGGTCGAGGTGGGTGACGATCCGGGCCGGGTCGAGGTCCAGCCCGGCGAGGGTGGAGGTGGCGGTGCGCAGCCGGCCCATGGTGGTGGCGGCGGGGATGCCGCTGCCCATGACGTCGCCGACCGTGAGGGCGGTCCGGTCGTCGTCGAGGGCGATGACGTCGTACCAGTCGCCGCCGACCTCGCTGAAGGCCTGCGCCGGCCGGTACCGGGCGGCGACCTCCAGCCCGGGGTGGCGGGGCGAGAGCTGCGGCAGCAGGCTGCGCTGCAGGGTCTCCGCGGCGCTGCGGATGTGCTGGTGCAGCACGGCGTTGTCGATGCTCAGCGCGGCGCACGCGGCAAGTTCGCAGGCGAGGGCGAGGTCGTCCTCGTCGAAGGGCATCGGGTTGCGGGCGCGGGCCAGGCCCATGACGCCGATGGTCTGGCCGCGGGCGATGAGGGGCACGGCCATGTCGGTGTGCACCCCGGCCTGGGCGAGCATGCGGGCGGCGTCGGAGTCGGCGGCGATGCGGTCCAGGTCGCTGCCGCCGAGGTGGGTGATCAGCAGGGGGCGGCCGGTGCGGAGGCAGTGGGCCGCCGGGTGGTCGGTGTGGTACGTCGTGAGGCTGCCGGGCGGGACGAGGGCCTGTGCGGCGTCGGTGGGATAGGCGGTCTTCACCGCCAGGGCGCGCAGCAGCGCCGGGCCGTCGCCGATGTCGGTGCGACCGGTGCGCAGGAAGGGGTCGAGCAGGTCGACGGCGACGAAGTCGGCCAGGTCGGGCACGAGGACGTCGGCCAGTTCCCGTGCGGTGCGCTCCACCTCCAGGGTGGTGCCGATGCGGGCGGAGCCGGTGGCCATCAGGCGCAGCCGTTGCTGGGCCCGGTCGGCCTGTTTGGCCGCCTGGTAGCGGTCGGTGACGTCCACGACCACGTTGGCGACGCCCAGCACGTGCCCGAGGTGGTCCTCCAGCCGGTAGAAGGACACCGCCCAGGCGTGGTCGTGCTCCGGGTCGGCGGCGGTACGGCCCACCACCTGCTGGTCCACCATCGGCACGCCGGTCGCCAGGACCTTCTGCATGGCGGCCTCGGCGGGCAGGAACCACGGGCCGGAGAGGACCTCGCGGAAGCTGCGGCCCACGTGGTCGTCCACGGGGAGGCCGTGCATGGCGGCGAGGGCCGGGTTGACGACGACGTACCGCAGGTCGGTGTCCAGGACGGACAGCCCGATCGGGGCCTGGGTGACCAGCCGGGTGGAAAGCGCCAGGTTGCGCTCCACCTGCCACAGGGTGGAGCGGTCGGTGGCCAGGCCCAGGGCGTAGTGGTCACCGAGGTTGTCGGTGAGGCGCATGTTGCGGAACTCGACCATCCGCGTGCTGCCGTCCTTGGTGCGGACGGGGAAGGACCCCGCCCAGCCCCGGCCGGTCTCCATCACCTCGGCGAACAGCCGGATCGCCCCCTCCTGGTGCTCGGGGTGCAGGAGCAGCGGCGCCGCGTACTGCCCGACCGCCTCGCCGCGGGTGTACCCGAAGAGCTCCTCGGCCTGGGGGCTCCACATGTCGACCCTGCCGTCGGCCTCCAGCAGCACCGCGGCGACACCCAGCAGGTCCATCAGACCGCTGGGGGTCGGCCCCCACTGCAGCGGGGAGTCCGGCTGCTCCGGACGCCGGTTGGCTCGGCTCATCGCACTCGCTCCTTCCACCTGCCGACCCCGCCGGCGCGCCCGCATCGGCGCGTGCGGCGGGTGGAGCGGTCTTCCCGCAGGTCAGCAGCCCCGTCCACGATGCGGCACGGAACGTTCGGCGGCCAGGGTGACGCGCCGGGGCGGCACATGCGCCGGCCGGGCCCCGCATATCGGGCAACCACAACAGCCATGGTGCGCTCATCTCGCCGGGCCGGCCCGGTTTCTCACTCCCCGCCTACCCCGCACCGCGCGGTCCGTGTCCGGCTCGGGCGTCCGGGCGGGGTCAGCCGCGGGGCGGGGCGGTGCTGTTCCTGATCACCAGGCGGGTGGGGACGAGGTCGGTGCCGGGCCGGGAGCCGCCGCCGGAGCGGATCTGCCGCAGGACGCCCTCGACGCAGCGGCGGCCCACCTCGGCGAAGTCCTGGTGGACGCTGGTGAGGGGCGGGATGAAGAAGGCGGCGTCGGGGGTGTCGTCGAAGCCGACGACGCTGATGTCGGCGGGCACGGACAGCCCGCGCTCGTGGAAGGCGCGCAGCAGTCCCAGGGCCATCTGGTCGTTGGCGGCGAACACGGCGGTGCAGCCGGGTTCCGCGGCGAGCGCGAGGCCGGCCGCGTACCCGGACTCGGCCGACCAGTCGCCGTGCAGCGGCGGCGGGACCGGGCAGCCGGCCTCCTGCAGGACGGTCCGCCAGGCCTCGGTGCGGCGCTGGCCGGCGAAGGAGGTCTCGGGGCCGGTCACGTGCCACACGGTGCGGTGGCCGAGCTCGAGCAGGTGCCTGACGGCCTTGCGGGTGCCGTCGGCCTGGTCGGTGTCGACCACGCTGTAGCGGTCCCCGGCGTCGGAGTCCACGACGAGGACGTGGACGCCCGGGGGCAGCTGCACCGTGGCGGTGTCGAGCAGGTGGATCTCCATGATGACGATGACGGCGTCCACGGCCAGCTCGCCCATGCGCGTGAAGGCCCCCAGCACGTTGTCCTGCGTGGGCACGTCGACGGGGATCAGGGTGATGGCGTACCCCTCGGCCGCGGCGTGCGTGGCGATCGCCTCCACGGTGCGGCTGTTGCCCGTCGAGGACAGGCTGAACAGGATCACGCCGATGGTGTTGAACCGGCCGTACCTCAGGGCGCGTGCGGCGCTGTTGGGACGGTAGCCCAGCTCGCGCATCGCGGCGAGCACCTGCTCCCGGGTCGACGTGATCACCCCGGCGTGGCCGTTGGCGACGCGGGAGACCGTCTGCGACGACACGCCCGCGAGCCGTGCCACGTCCGCCATGGAGACGCCCTGCTTGCGGCGCCCGCCGGGCACCCCGGAGCCACCCCGCCGCGCGCCACCCGCGGGCTGCGCCACCCGCTGCTCCGGCTCGTTCAGATCCATCGGCCCACCACTCCCGCCTCCGCCTCGCACCGGATGGTACGCGTGGGAAACCTTGACGGCCGCTGGGGCGGATGCCACGATTCCGAGGCCTTCGAGTTTACGTAAACATCGCCGCGTGACCAGCCCGGGCGGAGATCCCGCCCGTTCCTTTTCGCGGGCCATGTTCACGTAAACATGGCGCCGTGGCCGGGTCGCACGACGACGCCCCCTCGTCCCCGCGAGCCCCCGGCCCGGCGTCGAGCCGCCTCTCCTGAAAGGGCACGTCCGATGCGCAAGACCCCCACCAGAGCCCGCCTCTCCTCCCGGGCCCGCGCCACCCTCGTGGCGGCTGCGATCGCCGCGCTCAGCGGCACGACCCTGGCCGCCACCCCCGCCACCGCCGCGGTGCCCGGCCACGGCACGACCCAGTTCCGGGGCGTCAACTGGGCCGACCCGCGCGACAACTACGCCAATGACCCCGTGGTGCTGTCCGGCCTGTCGCTCTCCGACAGCTACGCCCGGACCTACACCAAGGCGACCCGGGTGATCGCCGCGTTCCGGGCCAACCTGGGCGCCAACACCGTACGGATCCCCATCAACCCGTACACGGTGAACGGCTCGTACTGGAAGTCGTACCGCGGCGTCATCGACGCGGCGACGGACCAGGGCTTCAAGGTGATCGTCTCCTACTGGGAGGGCACGGGAGCCGACAAGGACGGCTTCATCGACGACGAGGCCACCTACTGGCCCATGTGGAACACCGTCGTCAAGGCCTACCAGCACAACCGGCACGTCTACTTCGAGCCGATGAACGAGCCGCACGGCTACACCGACAGCCAGTGGGCGGACATCGCCGCGAAGTGGCTGTCGACCTACCCGTCGGTCCCGCACGACCGGGTCTTCGTCAGCGGCGCCGGCTACAACGACCACGTCACCTCGGTCTGCGCGGACCCGCGCCTGAAGGGGACGTATCTGTCGCTGCACCACTACGGCTTCTGGAAGAGCTACGCGACGTACGACCAGTGGGTGGCCGACCTCAAGGAGCGCATCGGCGACTGCGCGGGCCGCACCGTCGCCGACGAGTTCGGCGCCCCGATGACGACGGGCCTCGACTACAACAGGCCGGCCCCCGACGACAACTACGTCAACTTCATCCAGGCCGACACCGACACCTTCCGCAAGCTCGGCATGGGCTCGGTGTACTGGCCCGGCCTGCGCACCGACGACACCTACTCGATCCAGAAGCTGATCGGCGACCCCGCCCGTCCCTGGCTGGCCACCACCAACCGGTCCGGCGCCGACCGCCTCGCCTGGGCCTGGGGCCGCGGCAAGCCGGTGCGCCCCTGACCGTCCCTTGCCTCCCGGCGGCCGCGCTGCTCGTCGAGCACCGCGGCCGTCCGCGTCGCTGCCCCGCCGGACCCTTGGCAGCACCGCCGCACCGCGCGGTGCTGCCTGCTGAACAGCGCGGCCCGGGCCCTCGAAGTGCTTCTCCATCGTCGCCACCCCGACCGGGAGCCCGGTCGGCGACCGGGTCCGACAATGCCCGGCTGCTGGATGATCGACGGACCTGGAACCTTCCCCGGCCTGCCCGCATCTAGCTGTGCGGTGAGTGAGGCAGGAGCGGTGACACCCGGGTCCCGCGGAGGAGCCTCACCCGGGGGGATGTCTCATGGTGAGGCGTGCAGCGGCGGTCGCGGCGCTCGCTCTCGTGGCGCTGCCGGCCGCCGTCGGCTGCGGTGCGGTCGACAGCACCGGCACATCGTCGGACACCCCGCTCGCCGCCTGCGGAACGCACCAGCTGAGCTGGAGGTTGACTCGTCTCCCGGGCGAGCCGGACCACACGCCGACGGCCACGCTGAGCGCCACGAACAAGGGGGCGAAGGACTGCGCCTTCGACGGCTACCCGGCGCTCGACGTCTACGTGGGCAAGGGGCCGGACGTCGCGGCGCGGCCGAAGAAGGGCGCCAAGCCGGTCCATCTGGTGCTCCGGCCGGGCCACGGGGTGACGTTCCCGGTCTTCTACGCGCCGTCCGCCCTCCCGGACGGAAGCTGTTATCTCCCGGCCGGCGACACCCCCAGCATCTCGGTGCGGCCGCCGCATCCCACCGCGCGTGACGGCTCCCTCCTCCGGCTGTCCGACGCGAAGGGACGTCCCGAGCGGGTGCAGGTGTGCGGCCTCGGCATGCGACTCGGCTCGCCCGAACCGCGCTGAGCGGCCGCAGCCCCTCCGCCCGTCCCTCGAACGCCGCGGGCCGTCCGGCCCGCCCTTCTGGAGAAGTCTGAATTGCTCGCCACACGCATACGGTTCGGCGCCGTCGCAGCGCTGAGCGCCGCCGCCCTGCTGCTGGTCGACGCCGCGGCGTCCCGGGCCGGCACACCCGGCCCCTCGGCACCGGGGGCGTCGGCCTCCCCGCCCGCCGCGGGGTCCACGGCTCCGGTCACACCGCTGCCGGCCGCCGACGACGACTGGACGGGCGAGGCCGCGATCCGTTTCTGGACCAAGAAGCGGATGGGGGCGGCCACCGACCCCTCGGGCCGCGGCGCACCGCCCCGGGGCTGGACGGCGATCCGGCAGCAGGCCTCCTCCGGAGGGCTCACGGGGCAGCACTTCAAGGGCATCAAGTCCGTCGGCATGCTCTTCGACACGGGCCTCGGCATGCGGGGGCACGCCTGCTCGGCCGCCGTGGTGCGCAGCACCGGGCACGACCTCATCCTCACCGCCGGGCACTGCGTGGGACAGCACGCCATGTTCGTGCCCCGGTACGACGCCACCAAGTCGGCGGCGAACCAGCCGTACGGTGTCTGGGCGGTCAGGAAGTGGTTCCGCGACAAGAGGTACGCCTCGGACAAGAGCAAGAACTCCGACCTCGACTTCGCCTTCGCGAGTCTGAAGCCCAACGGCACGCGCAAGGTGCAGGACGTGGTGGGCGCCAACACGCCGGCGCGCACGCCCGGTTTCGCCAACAAGGTGACCGTCGTCGGCTATCCGAAGGTCGCACACAACCCGCAGGACCAGGCGTTCCGCTGCCCGGACGTCACCACGACCGCCGCGCTGCGGGGGTACGACCAGATGCGGATCGACTGCGGCGGCATGTGGGGCGGGGTCTCCGGCGGACCGTGGTTCTCCCGGTTCGACGCCTCCGGCGACACCGGCACCATCATCGGCAACGTCGGCGGCTACAACGGCGGCGGCCCGGCGGTGCCTCCCACGGATCCCCGGTACAACGAGATCACCTACAGCCCGCTGTACGGCGACCGCTTCTTCCAGCTCTACGCCGACGCCCAGCAGGGCATCAACCCCGACCACGGCCCCTACACGCAGCCGCCGCTGCCGTACACCATGGGCTTCGGGTCGACCTGGAAGCACGCGAAGCTGCTGGCGTCGGGCGACTTCAGCGGCACCGGCCGCAGCGACATGGTCGTGGTGTGGGACGACGGCGAGACGACCCTGTACACCGGCGACGGCGAGGGCCGCTTCGTGCGCGAGCGGCGGCTGCTGGCGAAGAACTCCCGCTGGAAGGACGCCAGGGCGATCACGGCGGGCGACTTCACCGGAACGGGCCAGTTCGATCTGCTGGTCCGGTGGGTGGACGGCGCGGTGACGCTGTACGGGGACGTCGGCGCCCGGGGCCTGGACCGGGCCGGCACCCGGATGACCGGGCCCGGCGGCACATGGAAGCACGCGGTCCAGATGACGGCGGGCCGCTTCACCGCAGGCGGCCGCGTCACCGACCTGATCGTGCGCTGGAGCGACGGCGAACTGACCCTCTACACCGGCGTGGGCGCCGGCACCTTCGGCCGGGAGCACCGGCTCAAGAGCCCCAACGGCCCGTGGAAGAAGGCCTCCCTGCTGACGAGCGGCCAGTTCTCCGGCCACGACACCTGGGACCTGCTCGTCCAGTGGTCGGACGGTGAACTCGACACCTACCCCGGTACCACCGCCTCCGGCCTCGGCACCGAGTCGCGCATCAGGAAGCCGAGCGCACTGTGGACCCGCAGCAAGGCGATGACCACCGGCGACTTCACCGCCGACGACCACACCGACGACCTCGTCGTCCGCCGGGACAACGGCGAGACCACCCTGTACCCCGACACCACCACGAGCCGCCTCGGCAAGGAGACGCCCCTGGTCCCATCGTCCTGATCCGCCCGCGAAAGACGGGTGCCGAACAAGTACCTGCTGAAGCTGTCCCCGCTCCGGCCGGAGTTCCGCCGGGGCATGCTCCACGCGGTCAATCCGGTCGGTGTCGTCTCCTTCGTGGCCGCCTCGGGCCTGTCGATCGCCCTGTACTTCCACCTGCTGGGTGACACCCCGCAGCCGTACTCCCCCGTCGCGGCGGCCGTGATCGACTTCGTCGTCACCCCGCTGATGGCGGTCGTCACCCAGGGCAGGTACTACCTGCGCCGCACCGACGACGGCATCGCCGAGCCCCTGCTGGACCCGGACGGCAACCCGAGCGCGGTCACCCTGGACTGCCATGTCTGCCACCAGCCGTACGAGCGCCCGGACCTGGCGGCCTGTGCCACGCACGACGCGGTGGTGTGCTCGCTGTGCCTGAGCACCGACACACTCGGCGACCACGTGCTCCCGGCCACGGCTGCCGGCCGTCACCCGTCGCCGTAGTCCTCCACCAGGGTGCCGATGAGCGCGAGCAGGGCGCCGGCCCGGTGCCGGTCCTCGCGCTGGGCACGCAGGGCCTCGTCGGCGGCCCGGAGCCGGGCCAGGGCGACCGGGTCGCCGTCGTCCAGGGCGTCGAACAGCGGCTGGGTGACCAGGTCCAGGCACTCGGTGAACAGCCGGCGGGTGGCGTCGGCCGGCGGGGCGGGGTCCGGGTCGGTGAAGCCGGTGGTCAGGTACCGGACCGGGTCGGTCAGCCGCCAGCCGACGACGGTGCCGTGCTGGACCAGGAGCGCCACGTCGCGTGCGATGCCGATACAGGCCTCCAGTGGCGCCTCCAGGACGTCGAGATCGCGCAGGCAGACCAGCATGCCGTCCCCGGGAACACGGCACATGGCCAGGCACATCTCCAGCCGGAAGTCCCGGGCCTCGTCCGCGTGGAGGCCGCCCGGGCGGACCGCGGGGATCACCGGGACGCGCCTGGAGGTCTCGGCCTCCGCGGTCACGTACGGCAACTGGAACTCCGCACCGACCAGTTCCCGGCTGTCGGGGTCGAACCGGGCCACGTCGGGGGTGTCCCACAGCCATGGCCCGCTGCCGAACGTCGCCGCCAGGAACCGTTCGCGTTCCTGCGCGTCCGCGTAGGGCCCGAGGTCCAGGGAGTTGCCCGCGAAGCGAGGGGTGATCTGCAGCGGAGCGTCCGTCACCGTGGCACGCCAGTCGCCGTCGAAGGTCAGTTGCATGGTCAGTGCTGCCTCATTTGATCTGTACGGCGGGGGGCATGAATCCGTCCTTGCCCGGGATCCTTCCCTCCACGATGTCCTCGTGGGTGATCGGCGCGCCGGGGTCCGTGGGCTTGCCGCCCAGCGCCGTCGCTCCGGACTCTCCCCTGATGCCCGACGGCCCGTACGCCGTGATGGCCTGGCCCGCTTCGGAGCCGGGGCCATGGGTCACGACGACGTCCTCGCCCTGCCGGAAGATGAGCTTTCCGGCCGAGCCCGACGACTGGTACACCGCGTCCGGGTTCTTCAGGATCTCCAGGACCCGTTCGTCGCTGAAGCCGTGCATGCTGTCCCCGTGGTACTTGGGGTGTTTGCGGAACGTGCCGTCCTGCGCCCTCTCGATGACCCCGTCGGCGGTCTTGACGCTCCGTTGCCTGGCCTTCTCCTCCTTCGTGTACTTGGGCATCAGCCCCAGCGGGTCGCACCCCGCGTACGGGTTGTCCGCATAGCCGACGGGGTTCGGCGCGGGGGCCAGGCCCAGCGGGTCCGGGGAGGCGTAGCGGCCGGTCTCGGGGTCGTAGTGGCGGAAGCAGTTGTAGTGCAGGCCGGTCTCGGGGTCGTAGTACTGGCCGGGGAAGCGGAGCGGGGTGTAGGCGCTGCTGTCCGCGGCCCAGGCGGTGGTCCCCCAGAGCGTGCTCCGGGTGCGCCAGGCGATCTCGCCCCTGTCGTCGATCAGTTCGGTCGGCGTGCCGATCAGGTCGGTGGCGATGGCGAAGAACCGCCGGTCGATCTCCTGCTGCCGGCTGTCGGCCGTCAGGAGGCGCTCGGTCTGGGCGAGGGGTACGACGTCCCGGTGGTCCCAGGTGAGGGCGACCGTGTGCGGCAGGTCCGGCCGGTGGCTGGTCTGTTCGCACAGGGTGAGGCCGTCCCAGGTGAAGCGGACCTCCTCGACCACGCTCTCGCCGTCGGCCGCGAGGCGATCCACCGCACCCCGCCCGAACGCACCGACCACAGGCCCCCGTCGGCCACCGGCACCAGCAGCACCGAGCGGCGCATCTCACCGACCAGGGCGCGGGGGTCGTCGCCTCCCCTTCTCCGCTCGGCGATGCGCTCGACGAGCGCCGCGTTCGGCTGTTGCACGGTTCCTCCCCTGCCGTAGGTGACGGACGACACCGTAGTTGGGGACGCGCGGGAAAGAGCGCGTGGTTCACCCGGAGGCCGGCCGGGTCGCGGTGGACCGCGCCTGGCCGTCCGCGGTGTCGCCGGTGACGTCTCCCGGCGTCACGCGACCCAGGCGTCGGTGAGGTTCTGGACCGCGGAGCCGTCGGTGTCGGCCAGCTTGGTGGCGACGAAGGCGCGGGCCCAGTCGGAGGTCTGGATCCTGAACGCGGGCCGGTCGGCGCTCAGAGCCTCCAGCACCGCCTGAGCCGCCCCGGCCGGGGTCTGCGCGCTGCCGTCCAGGAACTGCGGGACCGTGCGGTCGATGTAGTGGCGCAGCGCGTCGGAGTAGGGGCCGGCGTCGATCGGGGCGTCGATGTCGAAGCCGAGGTTGTTCACGAACTCGGTGGCCACGGCACCGGGTTCCACGAGGGACACGCTCACCCCCAGCGTCCGGGCCACCGGGGCCAGACTCTCCATGTAGCCCTCGACGGCGAACTTGGCGGCGCAGTACGCCTCGTTGAACGGCTGGCCGATGACGCCTCCCACGCTGGTGACGGTGATCAGACGGCCGCCGGTGGCGCGCAGGTGCGGGAGCGCAGCCTTGGAGACGTTCAGCACACCGAAGAAGTTGACCTCCATCACCGCGCGGACGTCCGCGAGGGAGTCGTTCTCCAGGGTGCCCACATGGCCGGCGCCCGCGTTGTTGACGACGGCGTCCAGGCGGCCGTGGTCCGCGATCACTCCCTCGACGGCTGCGGCGACGGAGGTCTCGTCGGTGACGTCGAGCCGACGGATGTCGAGCTCGACGCCCGCTTCGGCGGCGGCCTTGCGCAGCGCGTCGGCGCGGGTGGTGTCGCGGAGGGTGGCGACCGTGCGCCAGCCACTGCGGGCCGCGGCGACGGCGGCGGCGAGGCCGATGCCGGAGGAGGTGCCGGTGATGAGGACGGTGCGGGGGGTGGTGGACATGGTGATGCCTTTCAGCCGTTTATGTGCGTGCACACACAACCATAGAGATATGTGTGTGCACACGCAACCCGCTTATACTCCCGCCATGCCGAAGAAACTCCCGCAGGCCGAGATGCCCGCCGCCGACTACGCCTTCTACGGCCTGGTCTGGGCCGGGACCGTGCTGACCGAGCGCGTCGACCGGGCCCTCACCAAGGCGCACGACCTGCCCGTGTCCTGGTTCGAGGTCATGCTGTGGCTCGCGTCCAGCCCCGAACCGGTGCCCGCCTCCGTCCTCGGCAACAGCACCATGCTCAGCCGCAGCCAGGTCTCCCGGGTCGTGGACGCCCTCCAGGCGCGAGGGCTGGTGGCCCGCACCCCGTCGGCACGGGACGCGCGGTCGGTAGAGGTCTCGCTGACCGCCGAGGGCCGCCGGGTCTTCGCCGAGGCCGACGCCACCCGCCGCGAGATCCTGGCACCGGTCTTCACCGACCTCCTCGACGCCGAGGACCTCGAGGCCCTCGGCACGGTGTGGCGCAAGCTCAAGGCGGAGAAGGAGCGGCTGACGCAGGAGCCGGCGGCCGACCCCGGCCGGTCCCGCCGGTGAGCGAGGCCGATCAGGTTCGGGGGGCGGGGACGCCGAGGGCGAACAGAGCCGTGTCGTCGTTGAGGCCGGTGCCGAAGCCCTTGAGCAGCTCGGTCAGCGCGGCGATCACCACGTCGGGCGCGGCCGGCGCGTGCTCGGCGGCGAAGGCGAGCAGCGCGTCCTCGCCGTAGAGACTGCCGCGGGTGGGGCCGGTACGGGCCTCGGTGAGGCCGTCGGTGTAGAGCAGCAGGGTGTCGCCCGGTCCCAGGGTGGTCTCCGCGGTGACGAAGGGCGCGGCCGGCAGGGCACCGACGAGGAGGCCCCCCGGGGTGGGCAGGAAGCCGGCCCGGCCGTCGGCGCGCAGGACGAGCGCCGGGGGGTGGCCTCCGGAGGCCAGGCGGACGGTGGCGCGGTCGTGGCCGGGCGCCGGCTCGACGATGCCGAAGATGCAGGTGCAGTAGCGGGGGTCGCCGTCGGCCGTGTACCGGTCGTGCAGAACGGTGTTCAGCGTGGTGAGCGCGGCCTCGGGCTCGGGGTCGTGATGGGCGGCGGCGCGCAGGGTGTAGCGGGTCAGCGAGGTGAGGGTGGCGGCCTGGGGGCCCTTGCCGCACACGTCGCCGAGGAAGAAGGCCCACCGGTCGCCGCCGATGGGGAACAGGTCGTAGAAGTCGCCGCCGAGCTGGTCGGGAGAGGCCGTGTGGTAGTGGACGGCCGTCTCCAGCCCGGGCACGGCCGGGAGGATGTCGGGCAGCAGCGACTTCTGCAGCACGGCGAGCGCGTCGGCCAGCCGCTCACGGTCGGCCTCGGCCTGCCGCCGGGCCCGCTCCGCCTCCGCACGGGCCTGTTCGGCCTCGCCATGGGCGCGTTCCGCTTCGGCGCGGGCGCGTTCGGCCTCGGCGCGGGCCTGTTCGGCGTCCTGGCGCCGGCGCAGCAGTTCCTCTTCGTAGGCGCGCCGGTCGGAGGCGTCGACGACGGTGGTACGGATCAGCAGGGGCTCGCCCTCGCTGCCGTACTTGACGACGGAGGAGACCAAGACCGGCAGCCGGCCACCCTGGGAGGTCTTCAACTCCAGCGCGATGCTGCGCAGTTGGCCCTGCATGCGCAGCAGCGGCGCGAAGTGCGTCTCGTGGTACATCTTGCCGCCGACCGTCAGCAGGTCGGCGAAGCGCCTGCGCCCCACCACGTCCTCGCGGCGCAGCCCCAGCCAGGTCAGCAGCGTGCCGTTGACCTTGGCGATGGTGCCGTCCATCAGCGTGGACAGGTACCCGCAGGGCGCCGATTCGTAGAGGTCGTCGGCGCTGTCCTCCAACAGGGCGGTGAAGGCCGCGTCCACGCCCTTGTCGGCCTCCCCGCCGTCGTTGCCGGGGGGATCGGGCGGGCCGTTCGTTGGGCACATCACGGCCGGCTCTCCAGGAAGTCGAGAATGGCCTCGGCCGTGGCCTCCGGGGCGCTCAACTGGGGGCAGTGTCCGGTGGCGTCGAGAGTGACCAGGCGGGAGGTGGGGATCGCCGCGTGCACGTAGGCGCCGACCTCGCGCGGTGCGATGACGTCCTCGGTGCACTCCAGGATCAGTGTCGGCACGGACACCTTGTGCAGATCGTTGCGGCTGTCGGACAGGAAGGTGGTGCGGGCGAAGACGCGGGCGATGTGGGGGTCGGTGGCGCAGAAGCTGTTGGTCAGCTCCTGGCCCAGCTCCGGCCGGTCCGGGTTGCCCATGATCACCGGGGCCATGGCGGAGGACCAGCCCAGGTAGTTCGACTCCAGGGAGGCCAGCAGCTCGTCGATGTCCTGCGCGCTGAAGCCGCCGTGGTAGCCGTCGCTGTCGATGTAGCAGGGCGAGGGCGTCACCATCACCAGCGCCCCGATCCGCTCCGGTGCGGCCAGGGCGGCCAGGACGCCGACCATGGCGCTGACCGAGTGCCCCACGAAGACGGCGTGCTCGAGGTCCAGCGCCGCGCAGACCTCGATCACGTCCTCGGCGTAGCCGTCGAGCGCGGAGTACCGCTCCTGGCTCCATGCCGACAGGTCCGAGCCGCCGGAGCCGACGTAGTCGAACAGCACCACCCGGTACCGCTCGGCCAGTGCGGGCACGACCAGGCGCCACATGTTCTGGTCGCAGCCGAACCCGTGCGCCAGCACCACCACCGGCGCGCCCGCCGGACCGGTGACCGTCACGTTGTTCCTTCGGCGAATGTCCATGTCAGCCATCCTGCCACCTGGCACGACCCGGCCGGGAAGGTGATCACGCACCGCTCCGCCGGAGCCGGTCGAACGGCCGAGAGCAGCGCTGCGTGACGGTCACGGAGCTGGTAATCCGTGGGGGACGGGTACCGACGGGAACGGAGACCGGATGATGGCAACGACGGTGGGCGGGACCGGGTCCGGTCCGGCGGCGGACGGTCTGCGGCTGCCGGGCGTCGTGCTGGGGGTGGGGCTGGGCGGATTCGTCGACGGCATCCTGCTGCACCAGCTCCTGCAGTGGCATCACATGCTCAGCAGCACCAACCACGATCGCATCGGCGTGAAGTACTACGACCCCCACACCGTCTCCGGGCTGCAGATGAACACGGTGTGGGACGGCGTCTTCCACGCCGTGTGCTGGATCGCGGTCCTGGTCGGTCTGGCCGTGCTGTACTCCCGGGTGACCCACGGCCGGCGCGCGGTGTGGACGTCCGGCAAGCTGTGGGGGTGGATCCTCGCCGGGTGGGGGCTGTTCAACCTCGTCGAGGGCGTCCTGGACCACCACATCCTGGGCATCCACCACGTGCACGGCGGCCCGCACCAGACCTGGTGGGACCTCGGCTTCCTGGCCCTCGGTGCCTTGCTCCTCGTCGGCGGCCTGCTCCTCCAGCGCGGTGCCCGGCCCTTCGACCCCGGCGCCGGCGATCCTCCGCGCGCGGCACGGGAGAGCTGATGCGCCACGACGGTCATCCCCTGCACTCCGGTGGGGGCAGCGGCCTGCTGGAGATCCTGTCGCCCCTGCTCGTCGTGCTGGCGTGTGCCGGGGGGTATTTCGCCCTCGTCCACCGGGCGCGGCGGCGCAACCCGGTGCAGGGCTGGAGCGCCTGGCGCACGGCCGCCTGGATCGCCGGGCTCGTCCTGTCGGCCGTGGCGCTGCTGCCGCCGCTCGCGCCCTTCGCCCACCGCGACTTCCGGGGCCACATGACCCAGCACATGCTCCTCGGCATGTACGCCCCGCTCGCGCTGTGCCTCGGCGCCCCGGTCACCCTGCTGCTGCGGACCCTGCCCGTACGCCGTGCCCGCCGGGTGACCGCGGTGCTGCACAGCCGCCCCGCCCGCCTGCTCACCCACCCGGCCGTGGCCCTGCTGCTGTCCACCGGCAGCCTGGTGGTGCTCTACTTCACGCCGCTGTACGGCACCGCCATGGCCCATCCCGCCGGGCACTGGCTGCTGCACGCGCACTTCCTGCTGTCGGGCTGGCTGTTCGCCCACGTCATCGCCGGTCCCGACCCCGCTCCGGCCCGCCCGGGCGTGCGCACCCGCCTGGTGTACCTGGGTTGCGCGATCGCCCTGCACGCGGGCGTCTCGCAGTTGATGTACGGCGGCTTCTGGGTCGACATCCACTCCCCCGTCCCCGAGGTCCGGGGCGGCGCGGAGATCATGTACTACGGCGGCGACATCGCCGAGCTCCTGCTCGCCGCCGCTCTGGTCGCCACCTGGCGGCCCGCTCCCCGCGTCCGGACCTCCGGCGGCGCGTCCCCCGCGTACCGGCCGGCGCGCGGGTGACCCCGCCGGCCGGTCGGCGGGGCGGCCGGGGCGCCCGTGCCCGGCGTCTCAGCCGCGGGCCGCCACGTACAGCGTCTGGGTGCCGCGGCCGAGCGGGCCCTTCTCGTCGTGCAGGGCGGACTCGGCGAGGCCGATGCCCGCGCCGTCCACCGTCGTCCGGGCGTCCAGGCAGACCCACTCGCCCTCGGGGTGGCGGTGCAGGACGACGGTGAGGTCGGCGTTGACGAAGACGTAACGGCGGAAGTCCAGCTCGGCGCTGACGCCGTTGCCCGAGTCGGCGGCGGTGAGCACCCGGCTCAGCGGTGAGATCTCCTCACCCGCGACCAGCGGGACCCGCATGCGCATCCACGCCGTGGCCGGGCCGGACTCGAGGAAGGAGCCGGCGGCGAAGCTCACCTCCATGGCGGTGTGGTAGCCCTGGTCCCACGGAACGGGGAAGAAGTCCTTCGCGGGCACGGCCCCCGGTCCTGGCACCTGCCGGCCGGCAGACACCTCCGGCACCGAGTCCGGTGCCGTCTTCATCAGCAGAGCCGTCGCCCGCATCACCTCCTCACCGCCGTCCGGTGTCAGGGAGGCCTCCACGCGCTCGACGGTGCGCCCGGCGCGCAGGACCCGCGTGGTCACGGTCAGCGGCCGTATGGGAACCGGGCGCATGATCTCGTAGGTGAGCCGGGCGACCCGCATCTCCGGCCGGGCGCCGGGTCGTTGCTCGACGGCGAGCCCGAGCAGGGCGGCGGGCGGGCCGGCGTGCTGGGAGCCGGCGTCCCACGGGCCCCGGGTGTAGGCGGTGGGGACGAACCGGTCGTCGGCCTCCCGCTCGTAGAAGGCCTCGGCGTGCGACGTCGGCATGGCTGTTCCTCCCTGGCGCGAGGGCTGCCGGTCCACCCTATAACCAAGCGCTTAGTCATGTCAGCGTCCGGAGGCCGCTTGGTGCTCGGCTCCCTCTCCACCGGGGGCGATGCGGGCCAGATCGGTCATCAGCGAGTGCAGCCACGACACGGTCGCGTAGTACAGCCTCGGTGCGCCGGGCGGTTCGGCGGCAAAGCCCGCCTGGGCCGGGTCGACGAGCGGCATCGGTGCGGCCGGGGTGTCTCCGCCGGGGTCCAGTGCGGCCGACACCAGCAGCATCCGCCCGGCGACCCGGTCCCCCAGCCCGCCGACCGATGCGGCCGCCTCCGGTCCGAGCCGGGCGAGCGGCGGCTGCAGCAGGCGGTCCGCGCCCCACAGGGTGTGGTGTCCGGCCATGAGCGTGGCGTGCCAGTCGACCTCCGGGAGCGGCGTCCCGCGTCTCCTGCCGCCGAAGGGCGTCGGCTCGCTCTGGTACTGCGCGTGCGCGGACTCCGCGAGGACCAGCGCGTGCTGCAGCGAGCCGTGGCGGGGCGCCCCCGACGGCGCGGGCACCGCTTCGCCCTCCGCCACCGAGGCGCCGGCCGCCACCACGATCTCGGCCGCCCGGCGCAGCAGCTCCGCCGCCGCCCGGCGCAACTCGTCGTGGGCCCCGCGGGGCCAGGCGAGCAGGCCGAAGACCGCGCCGATCGCGCTGCCGACGAGCACGTCCAGCATCCGCACCTCCGCCAGTCGCCAGGTCGGCGGCGCGAGCTGGGCGAACACGAGGGCCACGAGCACGGTGAACAGACCCTGTGCCCAGCCGACCCCGCGGACCGGACCCACCGTGAAGGCGAACAGCATCCACAGCGGCAGTACCGCGGCGTAGACCGTGGTGTGGGGCCCCACCAGGGCCAGCGACCCCGCGGTCACCAGGGCACCGGCCAAGGTGCCGGTCAGGGCGAGGCGGATGGTGCTCCACGTCTCGTCCATGGTGGTCCGGGTCAGGGTGAGCGTCGCGAGCGTGGCCCAGAAGCCGTGCGGCAGCGTGTCCACCCCGGCGACGAGTCTGGCCGCCGACAGGGCCACCGCGAGACGCACCGCGTTCTGGAAGAACACCGACCGCCGCTCGGCATGCCCGCGCAGCCGGTGCCACCACAGGCCCGGCGCCCGGCTCCTGGCGTACCAGAACCGGCCCGCCGGCACCTCCGCCACGGCGTGCCGCCCTCGCACGGCCACCTCGGCCGCCGTGCCCATGGCCAGCGCGGCGTCGGCGATCTCCAGCACGGCGGCGTGCCGGCGCAGCACGGCGGGCGGGAGGTCCGCCCGGTGAGCGGTTCCTGCCGCGGTTCCCTCCGCGGTTCTTCCCGCGGGGCCTTCCGCGGGGCCTTCCGCGGGGCCCACCGACGAGGCGGACAGGTGGGCGCGGGCCGCGGCCAGGTCCCGGTACGGCGCCACCGGCGGCGGTCCCGCCTCCAGGCACGCCGCGGTCGCCGCGGCCAGTGCCGCCACCGCGCGCAGGACGGCGGTCACCGCCGGACCGGGGTCCTCGCCCGGCGTGGCGGGCAGCTGCGCCAGCCGGCTGAGCAGGGCGCGGGTGGCCAGACCGGTGTGGGCGAGAGCCCGGTCGCGCACCCCGGGGCCCGCCGGACGGTCGGCCTCCGGCACGGTCAGGGACCGCAGTGTCCGGCCCGCATCACGGGCGCCGGAGATGTCGGGCGGGGTCAGGGCGTACGGGGGTGCGCCGAGGAGCGTGGCGCAGTGGGCGGCGGTCCGCGCGGCGCGCGCGGCCCGGCTGCGGTAGGGGGGCGGGGCGGGCTCGGGCAGGACCAGCGCCTCGGCGGCGGTGAGCAGGAGCAGCCCGGTCGTCGTACCGATCAGCCGGTCGCCGAGCGAGCCGGGATCGTACGGCGGGAAGGACGGCAGGATGTACAGGAGCTGCAGGCCCGGTGCCGCGCCTGCCGGGCGCGGTCCGCCCACGGCGACGAAGGCCAGGGCGAAGCCGATCACCAGCATGCCGGCGACCGCGCTCCAGGTGCGCACCGACAGCCAGGTGCCGGCGACCACGAGCAGCCAGCACACCGGCACGGCGCGCAGCACCACCTCGGCGCGCTGCCGCCCGGTGCCGGGGATCCTGGACAGTCCGCCGAGCGCCACGGCGGCGAACAGGGCGTAGGTGGCCGCGACCGGACGGCCGAGCCCGTACCGGAAGGCGTAGAACCCGGCCGTGGCGCCCACCATCACGCGTACCGCCCCGCGGGCCGCGCCGGCGTAGGCGCCCGCTCGGTCACCGGCTGGGACACCACCCACCCCTCCAGCATCAGCCACCTCAGGGCGCCCGGCACCTCCCCGCCGGGTGCGTCAGGCTGCGGGAGGGCGCGTCAAGTGGCGCTGGACCCAGTCGGCGGCGGCCCGGCGGAAGAGGAGCCGGTTGTCCGCGCGGCGGAAGTCGTGGCCCTCCTGGCGCAGCATGAGGAGTTCGGCCTCCAGGCCGCGCTCGCGCGCCGCGCGCACGAACTGCCGGGACTCCCCCACCGGCACATTGGTGTCGTGTTCCCCGTGCACGGCGAGCACCGGGACGCGCAGCGCGTCGATGCGGCTCATGGGGGACAGCGCCCGCAGCAGGTCGCGGTCGCGGTCGGGGTGCCCGTACTTGTGCGCGGCCGACTCGGCGATCCACGGCTCGGTGCCGGCGAAGAACGTGTTCAGGTCCGACATCCCGCAGACCGCCACCCCCGTGCGGAACAGCTCCGGATGCCAGACCAGGGAGGCCATCGTCAGATAGCCGCCGTACGAGCGGCCCATCACCGCCAACCGCTGGGGGTCGGCCAGGCCCGCCACGACGACGTGGGCCGCGCAGGCGGCGACGTCCTCGATCGCGGCGAACCGCCGGATGCCGAGATCCGCGTCCACGAAGGAGCGACCGTAGCCGGAGGACCCGCGCACGTCGGGGGCGAAGACGTCCAGGCCCCGGCCGAGCAGCTCGTGGTAGAGGGGCTGCAGGACGGGACGCTCCTGCTCCTCGGGACCGCCGTGCAGGTGCAGGACGCAGGGGGCGGGCTCGCCCGGGGCGCGGCCCGGCGCCCTGTAGTACCAGCCGCCGAGCGCGAGTCCGTCCTGGGCGACGGGACGGACGGGAAAGGGCTGCACCGGCGGGTGGCCGGCCTCGGGGACCGCGTCCTCGTCGCGCGAGGACCAGGGGGTGCGCCGGGCCGTGGCGTGCGGCAGCCACCACACGCCCGGGCGCCGTCGCGATCCCGACAGCGCCACGACGGGACCGTCGGGGTCGGAGGTGAGGGCCACGCGGGTGACCACCTCGTGCGGCAGGGCGATGCCGCGGGACGGGCCGACCGGGGCGCCGGCGGCCGGCTGGACGGTGACCCTGCCGTCCCCGTCGGGCAGCGCGGCGGGCAGCGTGATGACCTCCAGTTCGCTGACGCCGCGTACGTTCCAGGACAGGACGGCGCTGTGGCCGTCGCGGTGCAGGGTCAGCAGTTCGAGGTCGCAGTCCGGGCGGGCGGCGGCCGGCCACTGCGCCAGCCGCTCTCCCCGCGGGCCGAGCCGCACCGCGAGCAGGGCGGCGTACTCACGGTCGCTGTCGCTGCGCAGCCACAGGGTGCGTCCGTCCGGTGCGAAGCCCCCGATCCACGGGTCGCCGTCGGCGGCGCGGACGGCACAGGTGACGGTCAGGTCGTCGCGGCGCACGACGAGCGCCTCACGACTGCCCCGGGGGCCGCGGCGCAACAGGGCGAGGGTGCCGTCGCGGCTGAGCGCGCACAGGCGCAGGGTCGGTGCTCCGGCCTCGCTCGCGACCAGCACCGGGGCGGTGGTGCCCTCGGGGTCCACGAGGTAGGCCGCCAGCGCCCGCGGGCCGGGTTCCCGCGACGGGGTCGTGCGGGGCCCGGGGAGCAGAGTGCCCCGCTCGTGGGGGGCGGCGGTGAGCGGCGTTCCGCCGAGGAGTACGGCGCGGCCGTCACGGCCGGCCCAGTCGCCGGTGTGGGGCGGTGCAGGGAGGCCCGTCGTCGCCCACGCTTCCGGGCCGGCCGGGACGTGGCCCGCGGGCGCGGGTTCGGTGACCGTCACGGCGACGGCCGAGCCGTCGTGGGTCCAGCAGCCCAGGTAGGCGGAGGCGCCGGGCTCGCCGCCGGCCAGCAGGCGCCGCCCGGTGCCGTCGGGCCGGACGCACAGGACCCGGGTGAGTTCGCCGCCGCCGGGGGCGGTGGTGTAGGCGATCCACCGGCCGTCCGGCGACCAGGACACCTCAGTGACCGGGTCGGGATCGGCGTCCAGCAGCCGGGCCTCGTCGCCGTCGACCGGGCCGGTCCACAGCTGCGGAATCCCCGTCCGGTCGCAGATGAAGGCGACGTGCCGTCCCCCGGGGTCCGTGGAGGGGTACCAGCAGCCGTGCGCGGTGAGCCGCTGCGGTACGTCGTGCGGGGCGGCGGCGTCGGTGAGGAGCACGCGCTCCGGTGCCGCGCGCGGCAGCGTCGCCGTCGCGCCCCCGGCCGGGTGCGGCTCGGCGGGAGCGGACGCGGGTGCCGTGACCTCACCCCATGCGGTGTCCCCTCCGTACGCGGTCCGGTGGGGGGCCGTACCCGTGTCGCCGTCCGGCTCCGCCTGCGGGGCGGTACCGGCGCCCGGCGGCGCCGGCTCCCGCGTTCCCGGGGCCGTTCCGGTCAGCGGATTCCGTGCGTCTGCAGCCATGTCTCCAGCAGCGCTACCTGCCACAGTGTGTTCGCTCCTCGCCTGGTGCGGTGCGCGTTGGGTGCGTCGAGCAGCTCGGCGACGTACTCCTGACGGAAGACGCCACGCTTCCTGGCCTCCGGGCTGGTGAGGGCCTCGCGGACCCGGTGCAGCACCGGGCCCGCCATATGCTTGATCGCCGGGACCGGGAAGTACCCCTTGGGGCGGTCGACGACCTCCGCCGGGAGGACCTTGCGTCCGGCCGCCTTCAGGATCCCCTTCCCGCCGTCGGCGAGCTTCAGGTCGGGCGGGCAGGCGGCGGCCAGCTCGACCAGTTCGTGGTCGAGGAAGGGCACCCGGGCCTCCAGGCCCCAGTCCATGGTCATGTTGTCCACGCGTTTGACGGGGTCGTCGACCATCATCACGTGGGTGTCCAGCCGCAGGTCGGCGTCCAGCGCCGTGTCGGCGCCCCCGGCCGCCATGTGGGCGCGCACGAACTCGGCGGAGGCGTCCCGATCGGCCAGGAAGCCGGGCTCGAGGATGCCGGCGAGCTCGCTGTGGGACCGGTCGAAGTAGGTGTCGATGTAGGCGTCGGCGGCCCGCTGCCGGGGCACGCCGGCCATCGCCGGATACCAGTGGTAGCCCGCGAAGACCTCGTCGGCGCCCTGGCCGCTCTGGACGACCTTGACCTCCTTGGCGACCTGCTCGGACAGCAGGTGGAAGGCGACCACGTCGTGGCTCATCATCGGTTCGCTCATCGCGAGCACCGCGGACTCCAGCGCCCCCGAGACCCGGTCGGACGGCACCATGAGCTGGTGGTGCCGGGTGTCGAAGTGGCGCGCGACGAGGTCGGACCAGTGGAACTCGTCCCCGTCCTCGCCCCCCTCGGACTCGAACCCGACGCTGAAGGTGGCGAGGTCCTCCTGACCCTGCTCGGCCAGCAGGGCCACGATGAGGCTGGAGTCCAGCCCGCCGGACAGCAGCACCCCGACCGGCACATCGGCGACCATTCTGCGGCGCACGGCGGTGCGCAGCGCGTCCAGCACGGCGTCGGTCCAGTCGTCGGCGCTCAGGCCGGCGTGCTCCGGGCGGCGGGTGTAGGAGGGCTGCCAGTAGCAGTGGTCGCGCCAGGTGCCGTCGGCCTCGACCACGCGCACCGTGGCCGGGGGCAGTTTGCGCACGCCGGTGAGGACCGTGTGGGGTGCGGCCACGGTGGCGTGCCAGCTGAAGTACTGGTGCAGGGCCACCGGGTCGAGGGAGGTGTCGACGTCGCCGGCCGCGAGGAGGGCGGGCAGCGAGGAGGCGAACCGCAGCCGGTCGGGCGTCTGCGCCAGGTACAGCGGCTTGATCCCGAGCCGGTCGCGGCCCAGGACGACGCGCCCGCTGTCCAGTTCGACGAGGGCGAAGGCGAACATGCCGTAGAAGTGCTGGACGCACTCGGTGCCCCACTCCTGGTAGGCCTTGAGCACGACCTCGGTGTCGGAGTCGGAGAAGAACTGGTGGCCGCGCGAGCGCAGTTCGTCGCGCAGTTCGCGGTAGTTGTAGACACAGCCGTTGAAGACGCCCGCGATCCTGGCGCGCGGGTCCGCCATGGGCTGGGCGCCGTTCTCCGACAGGTCGATGATCTTCAGCCGGCGGTGGCCGAGCGCGATCGCTCCCTGGGACCACACGCCGCGGCCGTCCGGGCCCCGGGGTGCCAGCCGGTCGGTCATCCGTTCCACCGCGGCGATGTCGGGTCGTTCGCCGTCGAACCGTATCTCCCCGCTGATCCCGCACATCAGTGGGTCCTCCTTCCCTTGCCCTCGAACCGCCCGGGTTCTGCGGTGCGGCGCGTGGCCTGCGGTCCGGCCGCGCGCCGGGGGCACGGGCGGTCGGGGGTCGAGGGATCCTGCGTGGTGTGCATGGGGGTACGACTCTCCTTGATCGGTCGGGGCCGCCGGTCGTGTGTCCCGGTGCGCGCGGGCACGGGATGCCCGGGGCGTGGGCCGCGGGCGGACGGGCGGCTCACGCGCTCGGTGCCGGTGCCGCGGTGTCGCAGTCGTGCGCCTGTGGCCCGGCGTCCAGTCGGGAGGTGAGGCGGCCGGGCCGGGCCGGCGGGCGTCCGGCCGGCCGTTCGCCGCGGGTCTCGGCGACCATCAGGTCGACACCGGCGAGCAGGTCCTCGGCCTGGGCGGCCCGGCGCATGCGGTGCGCCGCGCTTCCGACGGCCAGTGCCTCCTCCAGCAGGCCGTGCACGGCGTCCCAGTCGCCGGACGCCTCCAGGGCCGGACGCAGCCGGGCCAGCATGCGCGCCAGCACGGAGGGGGCGGGCGCCGCGCTCCGGCTGACGGGGTCGACGAGGTGGCCCTCCAGGCCGGAGCGCGCGGCTCGCCAGGTGGCGGCCCGCAGCCAGTCGTGGCGTCCTTCGCACAGGGGGCGGCCCGCCTGTTCCAGGCGCTCGCAGGCGTCGCGCACCAGGGCCCGGAAGAGGCCCGCCACCAGTACCACGGTCTCCACCCGGGGGCAGGCGTCGCAGATCCGCAGTTCCAGTGTGCGCTGGTGGGCGGAGGGCCGGACGTCGTGGTACATCATGCCGGCGTCGCTGATGACGCCCGAGCCGATCAGTTCCGCGACCGTCCGGTCGTAGTCGGCGGCGTCCGGGTGGCAGCCGGCCGGTCCCGCGGTCGGCCACCGCTGCCACAGCATGGTCCGCCAGCTCGCGTATCCGGTGTCGGCGCCCAGCCAGAACGGTGAGCTGGCGGAGAGGGCCAGCAGCGGGGGCAGCCAGGGCGACACCAGGCACATGGCGCGCACGGCGGTGTCCCGGTCGGGGACGTCGGCGTGGATCTGCGCGCTGCAGATGAGCTGTTCGTCCGCTACCCGGCGGTAGTCGTCGGCCATGTGCTGATAGCGGGCGTCGGCGGTGACGCTGCGGGACTCGGCCCGGACCAGCGGCACGGTACCCGCGGCCACGACGGCGAGCCCGAGGTCGGCCGCCGCCGCGTCCAGGCGGCTGCGCATGGCGGCGAGGTCCGTGTAGAGCCCGTCCAGGGTGTCGTGCACGGCGCTGTTGCTCTCCACGACCGACTGGTGCAGCTCGCTGGTGAAGCCCGGTCTGCGCAGGCGGCCGAGCAACTCGGTGCCGCGGGGGACGAGATGGCCGCTCTCCACGTCCACGACATGGAATTCTTCTTCTGCTCCGAGGCGTGGTGTCACGGCTTCTCCCCTGCGAGTGGACCACAGCCGCCGGTGCGCTGACCTGGTGGTCCGCACCGGCCGGTTGACGGACTCCGGGTTCCCGTATCGACCGCGGCCAATCAACCACTGTGCACATGTGACGCATGCATCTCAGGTGAGCGCCTGTCCACGCTGGATCGCCGGACGCCCACCGAGGTTGATCGGGTGACCCGGAGTCGGCTCCCGCACGGTGGTGCTATCAAGGGTGTATGGAGGAAATCTCCGGGCGCCCTCGGAGCCCGGAACGTCATCCGCCCCGACCCGGACGCTCGCGCGAGCGTCGCGCTTCCCTGCTGGACGTGCGCAGTGCGGCCGGGCAGGTGTTCCTTCTCCAGGTCGTCATCGTGGTCCTGCTGGTGGTGGCCGCGGTGGTGGGCATGCTGCTCCAGACGGCGCGCGACGCCCTGCAGCAGGGGCGACGGGCGTCGGTCGTCGCGGCCCAGACGTTCGCGAGCGCCCCGGGCGTGGCCAGGGCGCTGCAGGGCCCGGACCCGTCAGCGGTGCTGCAGCCGCGGGCCGAGAAGGCGCGCAAGCGCGCGGGCATGGACTTCATCGTCGTCATGAACACCGACGGGATCCGTTACACGTATCCCTATCCGCGGGAGATCGGGAAGAAGTTCGTCGGCACCATCGGCCCGGCCCTGCAGGGCCGTACCGTCGTCGAGCAGGCCGGCGGGCCGCCGCTGCCCGCCGGAGAGGGCACGGACGTGCAGGCGGTGGTCCCGGTGACCGACCCGCGCGGCAAGGTGGTCGGCCTGGTGTCGGCCGGGCTCACGGTCCGGAACGTGGCGGCACTGTGGCTGCCGGAACTGCCGATCATCCTCGGCACCGGCGCGGCCGCGCTGGCGCTGGCCATGGCGGGTACCACGCTGGTGTCCCGGCGGCTGCGGCGGCAGACGCACGGCCTGGCCCCGGTGGAGCTGGCGCAGTTGTACGAGCACCACGACGCGGTCCTGCACGCGGTGCGGGAAGGCGTGCTGATCACCGGGGCCGACGGACGGCTGCTGCTGGCGAACGACGAGGCGATGCGCCTGCTCGGTCTGCCGGCCGACGTGCAGGGGCGCCCGGTGCGGGAGCTGGACCTGCCCGAGCCGCTCCTGAGCCTGCTGACGTCGCAGGAGGCGGTCACCGACGAGGTGCATCGCGCCGGGGACCGGCTGCTGGCGGTGAACAAGCGGCCGACGTACCGGCCGGCCGGCCGGGGAGGCAGCGTGGTGACCCTCAGGGACACCACGGAGCTGGCGGCGGTGTCGGGGCGGGCCGAGGTCGCGCGGGAGCGGCTGAAACTGCTGTACGAGGCCGGGGTGGGCATCGGGACGACCCTGGACGTGGGGCGTACGGCCCAGGAGCTGGCCGACGTGGCGGCGCCGCAGTTCGCCGACCTCGTGACGGTGGATCTGCTGGAGGCGGTGCTGCGCGGGTGGGAGCCGACGGCGGAGGGCTGGCGGCACCTGCGCCGGGCGGCCATCGGCGGCGCCCAGCGGATGATGCCGGTGTACCCGCTCGGCGAGGTGATCACGTTCTCGGTGCACGCCCCGCAGATGCGGACGCTGCAGGAGGGCCGGGTCATGCTGGAGCCGGACCTGCGGCAGGCGCACGGCTGGCGGGAACAGGATCCGGGGCGCGCCCGGAAGGCCCTGGAGTGCGGGCTGCGGTCCCTGGTGACCGTGCCGCTGCGGGCCCGGAACGTACCGCTGGGCGTGGCCAACTTCTACCGCACGGTGGATTCCCCGGCGTTCGAGCCGGAGGATCTCACCTTCGCGGAGGAACTGGCCGCGCGGGCGGCGGTGGCCATCGACAACGCGCGGAGGTTCACCCGGGAGCACGCGATGGCGGTGGCGCTGCAGCGCAGCCTGCTGCCGCGGGGGCAGCCGGAGCAGGACGCGCTGGAAGTCGCCTGGCGGTATCTGCCCGCCGAGGCGGGGGTGGGCGGGGACTGGTTCGACGTCATCCCGCTCCCGGGCACGCGCGTGGCCCTGGTGATGGGCGACGTCGTCGGACACGGGCTGCACGCGGCGGCCACGATGGGACGGCTGCGCACCGCGGTGCACAACTTCTCCACCCTGGACCTCCCCGTGGACGAGGTGCTCGGGAACCTGGACGAACTGGTCGTCCGCATGGACAACGAGGAGGACACGGGCGACGACGCGGACGGCCACGAGGGCGAGGGAGTGACCGGAGCGACCTGTCTGTACGCGGTCTACGACCCGGTGGCGGGGGTCTGCACGATGGCCCGCGCGGGACACCCGGAGCCGGTGGTGGTGCACCCGGACGGGACGGTCGCATGTCCCGGTGTGCCGGCCTCGGCGCCCCTCGGCCTGGGTGGCGGCCCGTTCGAGACCGCCGAGCTGTCGCTGCCCGAGGGCTCCCAACTGGTGCTGTACACCGACGGCCTGGTGGAGAACCGTGCCCGCGACATCGACGTCGGGATGGAGAGGCTGCGCAGGGCGCTGGACGGGTCCGGCGACCGGACTCCGGAGGAGACGTGCCAGGCGGTGATCGACGCGCTGAAGCCGTCCCCGTCCTCCGACGACATCGCGCTGCTGACGGCGCGTACCCGGATGGTCCCGCCCTCCTGCGTGGCCGAGTGGAACGTGCCGCCGGACCCGGCAGTGGTTCCCTCGGTGCGGGCGCGCTGCCGGGAGACGTTGCGGGAGTGGGGGCTGGAGGAGATCGGGTTCGCCACGGAACTGATCGTCAGCGAGCTGGTCACGAACGCGATCCGGTACGGCTCCCCGCCGGTCGGCGTCCGGCTGCTGCTCGGGCGCTGCCTGATCTGCGAAGTGTCCGACGGCAGCGGCACCTCGCCCCGCCTGCGACGGGCGGCGACCACCGACGAGGGCGGCCGGGGGCTGTTCCTGGTGGCCCAGTTCGCCCAGCGGTGGGGCACGCGCCACACGTCCCACGGCAAGGTCATCTGGGCGGAACAGCTCCTCGACGAGGACGCCGCCCCCGTCGCGGGCCCCGCACCGGTCGACTTCCTCCTCGACCAGTTCGAGGACCCCGGCATGTGAGCGCGGACGGTCGCCCGCCCCCGCTCGTCACCGCCGGTGGCGCCCGGGGCGGAGCGGGGTGTCGGCCGCCGGCCGCTTCGCCTCCTGCGGCCACCGCCCCTCGTCCCCCTCCCCCGCGTGCGCCCCGACACCCGGCAGGAGCACCGGCTCCAGTCGGACGCGTTGCTGATCGGCGAGATAGCGCTCCAGTTCCGGGGGCCGGTAGGTGTCGTCCGTGTCGTGGCGGTTCTTGGCCGGCACGGCCAGGAACTCGTTTCCGTCGAGTCGGCCGTCGTCGTCCGTCGCACATCCGATGGGCCGGTGCAGCGGTCTGACCAGTCGGTACAGCTTCGTCCGGGAGCGGTGCAGCATGCCCGAGGCGTCCGGTTCCACACGGAAGTCTGCGCTCTCGTCCGGCTTCATCTCACTGGGCCCGACCGCACTGAGCACCTCGTCGTCGAACTCCAGCCCGTATCTGCGGGCCTGGTCGACCATCCACAGCAGGGTGATGTCGGACAGCCCCGTCTCCTTGTATCCGCCGCCGACATCGCAGTGCACCCCGGCGAACCACACCTGCCTCAGCTCCTGGCCCTGGCCGGCGGCGCCGGGCTGCTGGTGCCACAGGGTCGGCCGGAACGCCGCGCGCTGTTCGTCGACGGCCAGCGCGTGGAAGGCCGCCTTGACCCAGCTGCTCAGCTCGGTGTCGTGGAACGCCCAGCGGCTGTTGAACCGGTTCACGACGGGCTGGAGCCACCGGGGGCCCGGCACCGGCAGTCCGAGGGAACCCACCGTGTCCCACACCCCGATGAAGTGGATCTCCGTCTCGCGCGCGTACGAGCGGCGGAACAAGGTGGAGGCCACGCCGTTGGGCTTCTCGATCCGGTCGCGGTACAGGGACCAGGCCTCCGGGATCCGGTCGGCGTGGTCCGGGCGCACGATGCCGCAGTTGCGCACCAGGCCCGCCAGGCTGCGGGCGGTGAACGCGCCCCGGCTGAAGCCGAACAGGAACAGTTCGTCGTCGCTCTCGTACGTCTCGGCGAGGAAGCGGTAGGCGTCGAGGACGTTCCGGGAGAGTCCCCGGCCGAACGCGCCGCCGCGCAGACGGTCCCACCGGTCGGTGCCGACGCCGCTGTGGTAGTAGACGCGCTGGTCCTTGCCGGAGGCGAGTCCGGAGCGCACGGACAGGGCGATCTTGGTGACGTTGGTCTTGCTGGGCTGGTCGGCGAAGTTCCAGGTTCCGTCGCAGCAGACGACCAGACGCTTGGTCATGATCATCCCTCCTGGCGTGTGAAGTGCCTGTTCCGGGCAGGCGTGCGGGTGGCTTGCAGACGGTGGACCGGCAGGCCGCGGCAGCCCGGCGGCCGTGGCGGGTGCGGGTGCTCGGGCAGCAGGTCGAGGTGGTGCCTCGCCTGTGCGGCGGCGGGGCTGCGGGGGAAGTGCGCGAGGACCTGCTGCCAGATGTCGTGGGCGCGGTCGGTGTCCTGCCGCCGGCGCCAGAGGTGGCGGGAGCGTGCCCGCGCCTCCAGCGCGCAGGCGAGATGCGCCCATTCCCCGGCGTCACCGCCGGAGTGTTCGACGGCGCTCTCCAGCAGCCCGACGGCCTCGGGGAAGCGGCCTTCCCGGTAGGCGACCCAGCCGCGGGCGTCCTCGCAGGTCGCGAGCCCGCTGGGGTCCAGGACGCTGGAGGCGCTCCGCAGAGCCCCGTCCGCCATCAGGTGCGCCTCGTCGAGCTTGATGCCGTGCTCCGCGTAGAACATCGCCAGGCGTGCCGTGAGCGTGACCAGCGTGGTGCGCAGGGCCCGTTCCTCGTCGGTGCCCCGCGCGGTCGCCAGTCGGGCCGAGCAGGCCTCCTGCGCCTCCAGCAGTTCCTGCTCCACCTCCCGGGGTTGCTCACTGCCGGCCACCAGACGCGCGAGGCGCTCGTGGATCCGGGAGGCGTCCGGCTGCTGTCTCGTGGCGTCGATGGCGCGCAGGGCGCCGACGGCTTCGTCCGAGCGGCCGAGGAGGTCGAGCACGGTGGCCAGTTCCTGGTGCATCTGCGCCTCCACCCCGGCGCCCAGGGAGACTTCGCGGGTGGCCGTGACCAGCTCCTCGCGGGCCCGGTCGAGGAGCAGGTCGCTGTCGCCGTCCGGTGACGTCCTGGCCTGTCGGCGGTAGGTACGGGCCAACTCGAGCCGGGCGACGTCCCGTTGCTCTCCCGCCGGCAGCAACTCGATCAGGCGGAGCAGCGTCTGCTCCGCCAGGTCGTACTGGGCCCGCTGGTCGCGGTAGAGCCGGGCCAGGGTGAAGCGCGGGTAGGCGTACAGCGGGGCCAGTTTCAACGCGTCACGGCAGTCCCGTACGGCATCGCCGATGCGGCCCTGACGCGCGTGCACCGCGGCCCGCCCGGCCGTCGCGCGCGCACGCGGGGACAGATCCGGCGGATCGGCGGACAGCTCCGTCAGCCGCTCCTGGCCCAGGCGACCGGTGCGGTAGCGGGGGCAGACGGTCTTGGGCGACCTGTTGACGGCGGCGTCGTAGGACTCGATGGAGCGCCGGTAGTTGTCCGAGGCCTCGTCACGGAGCCCCGCGTCGCACTGGGAGTCCCCGAGGGCCGCGTGCGCGTCGGCGAGTTCGACGTACCACAGCGAGGGCTTCTCCACGTGGGCACCCGATTCGTCTCCGACGGCGTCGGTGAGCAGGCGGACCGCCGACTTCCAGTGCGCGCGCTGTTCGTCGGAGGGAGGGGTCATCAAGGCCAGGGAGGCGTGCAGCAGACCCGTCTCCCGGTCGGTGAAGGACACTTCGGGCCGCGATGCCCCGGATTCGCCGCGCAGTTCCTCGATTCTCCGCAGTGCCGCACGCAGGCCCGGCTCGTGGAAGGTCTGCCGTGCCCGGCGGGCGTCGGCCCATGCCCGGGCCCAGCGCAGACTGAAGCGTCTCTCCCAGCCGGGGGTGCCGGGGGCGGTGCCGTCGTCCGGCGGCCACTGCTGGTCGACCGTGCGGCGCAGGTCCTCCCTGTCCGGCTCGAGGGCCAGCGCCTTGCCCGCGAGCGCCCGGCCGGCCCGTTCGTCGGGGACGACCAGCGCGAGCAGGAGCCATGCCACGGCGTCGTCGGGGTGCTGGTGGGCCGCCAGGACGAACAGATCGGTGGCCAGGTCCCGAGCCGCACCGCTGGTCTGTGTGAGGGCGGTGAGGCTGCCGACGTCCTTCACGGTGACGTGGTGGTTCTGGGGGTCCCGCTGCAGGGCCTCCAGATAGGCGAGGCGCGCCCGGTCCTCGCGGCCGTACTGCAGGAGGATGCGGCCCCGCAGCGCGTGGAGTTCCGGCATGTCGGGGGCCCAGCGGATCGCGGTACGCACGCGTCGCCCGGCCCGGCCGGCACGGTACCGGCGGACCGGGCCGCCCCCGCTGCCGGCGAGTTGCAGCCAGCACTCGGACTCCCGGCCGACGACGTGCGCGATCCGTTCCGTCAGCGGCCGGACGGCGGTGGTGTCGCCGTCCCGCACCAGCCTTCGCGCCCGCTCGTCGATCAGATACTGCTCCGTGTGCCGAAAACAGCGAAGGGCCTGTCGCACCCTGCGGTTCGACTGCCGGGTGCGCGTGTGCTGCTGGTGGCCGCCGTGCTTCAGGAGCGCCTCGCCGATCCAGTACGAGGCCAGGCCGTCCTCTCGGCCGCGGGTGTGCGACGGCCGCTCGAGGGCGCTGCGCGCCGCCTGGACCGCCTGCTCCAGCAGCTCGGTCCGCTTGCCGGCGTCGACGTCCGGACGGTCCGCCTGCTCGAGGAACGCCCTGGCCAACTGCACCCGGGCGGGAGCCAGCGCCGGGTCCAGCGCGACCGCCTTCTGCCACATGAGCACCGGCCCGCTCCACACCGCCTCCGACACCGGGAGGTCGATCTCGGTACGGACGCGGCGCTGTTCGCGGTAGACGAGTCCGAGGTTGTGGTACGCGGCGGCGTACCCGGGGCTGTGGGCGAGTGCGGCGCGGAAGTGGTCCTCCGCCTCGTCCAGGTACTGCAGCACCCCGTCCCGCTGGAAGCGCCGATAGCTCTCCAGGCCGTCCACCAGCCGCTGGAAGCTGTCGAGGTCGGCACCCGACTCCGCCGCTCCGGGCCGCTCGAGCTCGATGCGGTGCGCGAGTTCCCTGGCCAGCCGGGCATCGGCGCCGCGGAGGTCGCCGTCGATGCCGACCTGCACCGACCACGAACGGCCCCCGCGCAGGCCGGACTGGGTCGCGACGGCCTGCAGCACCCCGTCCGCCTCGACCAGGGATCCCTGCAGCGTGGTGCCGAAGAGCCGCTCCAGCCAGGCGATCACGGTGCCGACCTGAAGGGTGAGCGGACCCAGGGTGAGCGTCCCGACCTCCGTCGGCCGGATGTCTCCGCCCAGCCCGGCGGCCGCCACGCCGGTTTGGAACGGCACGCGGGCGGACGACCGGCGCACCATGTCGCCCCGGTTGCCGGCCGGGTTGAGCACGTCGGCGGGCGTCATGAACGGTTCCTGGCGCACCAGTTCCACGATCCGCCGGATCTCGCAGTCCAGGAGCTCGGCGAACCCCGCGGCGACGGCGGCCGCCGGTCCGGTGCCGTCGTCACCGGCCAGGTTCTTGAACGGCAGGATCCGGACCGGCCGGGAGCGGCACAACGCGGCCGCCAGCAGGATCACGGCGAGCGCGACACAGGCCCAGGCGGCAGGAGACATCTTCTGGACGAAGTCCCGGTCGGTCGCGATCAGGACGACGAGCAGCACGAGCGCGGCGGCCGCCAGGAGCAGGAACTTGTTGACACCGCGCAACGCCCACCACCACAGCAGGCCGATCCGCCGAGGCCGGTGCGCCCGGCCGAACGGCCCCCGGACGGCGATGCGGACGGTCTCCCTGCCGAGCTGCTCGAGAGAGGGCATGACGCGCGCGCCTCCCACCCGCGACCGCGGGCTACTTCTCGTCGAAGACGAGATCTTCCGGCTCGTGCGTGAGCTGCACGGTGTTGCCGTTGGTGACGTCGACCACGGTGCCGAATCCGGTGGACTGCCCGCTGGAGACGATGAACAGCCGGTCGTCCCGCTGCTCCAGATACGCCGGGAAGCCCGCGAGTGAGGGATGCCCGTCATTGAGTATCAGGTAGTCGGCCAGGCGGCGGAACAGCTTGGGCAGCAGCACCGACGAGTCGGTCAGCGAAGCCAGGTCGTCGACCTTGGCGCCACTGCGCGTCTCGTCCCTCGGCCACAGCCCCTTCCCGGCAGTCCGGGCTTGCACCGCCGCCTGTGTCATGGCGTCGCGCAGGTCGACGAAGAGGTTGCGGTAGAAGGTCGGATAGGCCAGGCCTTCGGTCAGCTGGTGGTGATTCACCGTCTGTTTCAGGGTCTCGACGCCGACACCGACGAAGGTGCCGCTGTCGCCCAGTCCTGGGTCGCCCCGGCCGGCCAGGGCCACGCACCGCCCGTGCACGTCCGCGTTGCGGGTCAGGATGTAGCCGGGCCGGGCATCGGGGCTGCCGGACGTGACGACGCCATGGTCGTCGCGCTGTACGTTCTCGAACCCCAGCCAGGTGAGCAGCTCTTCGGCCGCGGCCCCGGCGAACGGCGGGGGCTGGTGCAGCTCGGGGCCGTGGAGCGGGCGGTAGTGCGTCTCCAGGGTGTCGATCCCGTCCAGTCTCAGCTGCGCGCCTCCGGCGTGGTTGCGCTGCACGCGCCGGCCTTGCAGCCGGTCCCACTCCGTCGGGTCGGACGGGTAGAACCGCACTGAGTCACCGTCAGGGCTCGCCCCGTGGATCTTGTATTCGCCTTTGATCAGCAGCATGGTCATGACGGCTCTTCCTCTCGGTTCGTTTCGGGATGGTTCTGATGAGAGAACAGCCATTTCCATCGTCTCTCCGGGGGCACCGGGCGTCCACCCAAAAAATTGGTTGACCCGTCAAACAGCGGAGGGGGAAAGGATTATCGACAACTGTTCGGGCCGAGAGGCGCTGTTGGCGCGGGAGTGGAGGGATACTGGAGGTCGGGGAGGTTTCCCGCCGACCTCGCGTTCATCGCCTCAGGCAAGTGAAGAGAGGTGGTGTCGACGATGTCTTCCCGCTCACCTAAATGGGTCGTCCCAGCACTTCACGCATTGACCATTGCCATTGCGCTGATCATATTCGGGATGCTCATCGACACATTTATCGCCAATGCGACGAACCGTACACAGAATGTGGGGGCTTCGATCATCGGCGTGTTCGGCGCGCTGGTGCTGGCTTTTCTGGCACTCGCGAGTCCCGGAGCTCTGGAAGAACTCTCATTCGGTCCGTTCAAGGCCCGATGGCGCATCAGCCAGATCGAATCCACGGTCAAGTCGATCCAGATGGCTGTCGTCGGACTGCTCAACCGCCACGAGCGCAGCCACCTGAGAAAACTGGCCGGCGAGCGCGACGACCTGGTGGAGCCCAACCGGGACATGTTCAAGCAGCTGAAGCGCCTCCAAGAACTGGGCTACCTCAATCCACGGTTCGGCCAGCCAGACCTGTCGGAACTCGAGGAGAAGATGAGGTATACCAAGTACTTCCGCCTCAGGGACTACCTTGAAATCACGAGGATGGGAGAAGAGTATCTGCGGATCTACCGGGAATCGACTCCGCCGATAAAGGTCGGCTCGACCGGGGAAGTCAAGATCGACGGAAAGTCGTACGGCAAGGCCGAGAACTGGCACGGCATCGTCGACGACGCCCTCGACGCCGGCTGGATCAAGGAGCCGGACTACGAGGACGTGACCTGGGCGACCGGCGTGCCGGAAAGCCTCAAACCCAAGGGCTGACCCGCATGGCCCCTGACGTACCACCAGGCATGGGTGCGATGCCCTGCCCGCACGGCACCGGCTTCCGGGTCTGGGCGCCGCACGCCGAGGGCGTGGACGTGGCCGGATCGTTCGACGGATGGGCAACGACGCACCCGATGACTCCCGACGGCGGCGGATACTGGTCCACCCGGGTCGCCGCCGCGGGGCCGGGCGACGAGTACAAGTACCTCGTCACCACCCAGGGCGGCGCGCTGTGGAAGATCGACCCGTACGCCCGCAGGCTGACCGACTCGACCGGGAACGCTGTGATCGATGCCGCGGACTTCGAGTGGGGCACGGACGACTGGCACTGCCCGGACTGGGACGAGCTCGTCATCTACGAGGTGCACGTCGGCACCTTCAACCCTGCCCCGGACGGCAGGCCCGGTCGGCTGTCGGGCGTGGCCGAGAGACTGGACGAGCTGGCCGACCTCGGCGTGACGGCGATCGAACTCATGCCGGTGACCGAGTACGCCGGAGAGGTGTCCTGGGGCTACAACCCGGTGTCGGCGTTCGCCGTGGCGGGCGCCTACGGGTCCCCGACCGACCTGAAGGCGTTGGTCGCCGACGCCCACGAACACGGCCTGGCGGTCCTGGCCGACGTGGTCTACAACCACCTCGGCTGGGCCGATCTGGACGCCGGACTGCGTCGCTTCGACGGCTGGTACGAGAACGAGGGCGACGGCATCTACTTCTACAACGACTGGCGCGGCGGCACACCATGGGGTCCGCGCCCCGACTACGGAAGACCCGAGGTCCGCAAGTACCTGCGCGACAGCGCACTGTCCTGGCTGGAGGAGTACCGCATGGACGGCCTGCGCTGGGACGCCACCGCATTCATCCGCAACGCCGGCGGCAGCGACGAGCAGGCCGAAGAACTCCCCGACGGCTGGGCTCTGCTGCGCTGGGTCAACGACGAGATCCATGCCCGGCAGCCATGGAAGATCAGTATCGCCGAAGACCTGCGCGACGACCCCAGGATCACCGCTGGCACCCCGGCGGGCGCCGGGTTCGGCTCGCAGTGGGACAGCGGGTTCTGCCACGTTCTGCGCGCCGCGCTCACCGCCGCCGAGGACGAGCAGCGCAGCATGGGACACGTACGCGACGCGATCGAGCACCGCATCGGTGACCGCGCGCTCTCCCGGGTCGTCTACACCGAGTCCCACGACGACGTGGGCGGCGGCAACGCCCGCGTCCCCGAGGCGATCCGTCCGGGCGACGCCGAGGGCTGGTACTCCAAGAAGCGCTCCACGCTCGGCGCCGCCGCCGTCATGACCGCGCCCGGCATACCGATGCTCTTCCAGGGACAGGAGTTCCTCGCGACCCGGCCGTTCGACGACCGCACCCCGCTCGACCGGGCCGGGCGCGATCGCCATCGCGGCATCATGCGGCTCTACGGCGATCTCATCGCCCTTCGGCGCAACCGCGACCACACCACCGCCGGACTGCGCGGCGACCGGGTGGAGGTGTATCACTGCAACGACACCGACAAGGTCCTCGGCTTCCACCGCTACGCCCAAGGCGGTCCGCGGGACAGCACCGTCGTCGTGCTCAACTTCGGCCATCGCGGCTATGCCGACTACCGGCTCGGCCTGCCCCGCGCGGGAGTGTGGCGCGTCCGTTTCAACAGCGACTGGGGCGGCTACGATCCCGAGTTCGCGGACTCACCCAGCTTCGACGTCGAGGCGGACGGCAACGGGCAGGACGGACTGGCCTGGGCAGGCGGCATCGGCGTCGGCCCCTACAGCGCCGTCGTCCTGTCCCAGGACCTGTGACGACGGCAGCGCCACGGTCGGGGCCAGGGCGGCCGGCGTCCGGCACGGCCGCGCGGTCGACGCCCCCCAAGATTTTCGCCCTGGTGTTCGGACCGTCGGTCCCGGCGGCGTCGGTCCCGCGGCGGCGCGGCGAGGACCATCTGGTCGACGCAACCCCGGACATCCCACGTCCGGCGGATGGCGGAGGAAGTGGATCACCACGGACGATGGTGCTCGACCCCATGGCGCGGCAGGCACGGTCCTGACTCCGCGCCGCCGTGTACAGGGCCGCCGGTGCCGGCGAGGGAGGCACTCGGCGGTGTCCGCCGGTCCCGCGCCGGTCGTCACCGCCGACAGGCGTGACCATGGCATCCGGCCGACGTCAGGAGGTGATGACGTGAGTGCTTCCCCCGGGCCCGACTCCGGCGCGGACGCGCACGCGCACCGGCAGTCGCTGACCTCGCGGCGGTCGCGGGTGGCCATGGTCGCGATCGTGCTGGTCCTCCTCACGACGACGGTGTGGCTGGCCCGGTTCGGTCTCGTGGACTTCCTCCACGCTCTGACCTTCCCCGGCCGCGTCACCGGTGCCCTCCTGCTGGCGATCTCGCTCACCACGCTCCTGGCAGCCGCCGCGGTGCTGGACCACTGGCTCCGGCGCAGCTTCCCGTACTCGGGTCTGGTGGCGATGGTCGGCGCGTTCGCGGCCCTTCTGACCAACGGGATGATCCTGGCCAAGACGGTGAAGGACGGCGACTCCACGGCCTTCCCGGTCCTGTTCGGTGCCCTCACGGCGGGTTCGGCATGGGCGCTGTTCGCGGTGTGGCGGACCTCGGTCACGGTCCCAGGTCCCAAGCGGGTGGCCGCCGCGGTGATCGTGTCGTCGATCATCGCGATCGGCAACTTCGGCTACCAGAACCTCTATCAGCCGTACCAGCGGGAAACCAGGCCCCTCATCACGCTGTCCGTGGGGAAGCCCGTGCCGAGCAAGGACCGCAAGGCGTTCGCCGTCCCGGTGGACGTCACGCTGCAGAACCACGGCGAGTTCGGTTTCTACGTGCTCGGCACCGAATTCCACGCCATGGGCAAACGGGTGCCGCTCGCGCCGAAGGACCGGCTCCGCGACAAGTGGCGGACCGATGCCACGCAGTGGACCAAGGGCTCGGAGGTGAACCCGCTCTCCCGCCGGGAGATCCACCAGCCGGGCGAGTTGGTGGAGGCTCAGCCCTGGATGCCCTACGGCGAGTGGATCGAGCCGGGCGACACGTTCGCCACGCGCATGCTGGTGCAACTGCCCATGGACACGCCCTACGACCAAGTGGCGTTCTACGCCACCGCCAGCCTCGCCCGCAAGGACCGGCTCGCACTGGAGCCGCCGCTTCACTTCGTCGCGCTCTCCTGGGGCAGTGGCAAAGCCCCCGCATGGGTGAAGCAGCAGCAGAAGCAGGGAGTCGACTCCCTCATCTACCGCGCCCGGGTGCACGAGAACAACGCGCTCGACGAACGCACAAGGGACCCGCGCTACGTCACCGTGTACTGGAAGTTCGGCACGCACGGCGCCAGTGTGGCGACCACCGTCACGCGTGAGGGCGAGGAGAACCACATGCCCAGCGCGGCGGAAACCCGCGAGGTGGTGAGCCGTTACGGACTCGCCGACCTCCTGTCGGGCCCTGTCGAGCTGAGTCTGTGGGAGATCAAGAGCCGGCGGTGACGGGCTCCGCCGCGCCGGGCGCGGCGGAGCGCCGGTCCAGTCCCTCCAGCCAGGCGATCAGGGCGAGCGAGCTGTTCAGCCGGTCCCAGGAGGAGGAGTCCCCCCTGCCGAGCCGAGCCTCCCGCAGCGCCCGGCACAGCATCTCCACGTCGAACATCTCCGCGATCAGCGGATGCTCGGCACCGCGGCACAGGGCGACGAGTTCGTCGCCGTGTCTGCGCAGGCCACGGGCGTAGAGGGCGTCGAAGGGCACCTTGGCCGTCCGGTCGCGGATCGGCGCCGGGAGGAGGTCCGCCATCGCCTCGCGCAGAACGGCCTTGGGGCGGCCCGGATGCGCCAGGGCGTCGGCGGAGAGGCGGCGCATCGTGGCGACGACCTCGGGGTCGAGGAACGGGTGCGTCAGGAAGAACCCGTCCTGGTGCGCCCGGTTCCAGGACAGCAGGTCGGGAGCGGCCGTGTAGGTGACCGCGTCGTAGAGCGACCGTTCCGGCCTGCGGCCGTACACGAAGCGGCTCTCCGCGACGGCGGCCTCCCGGTAGCCGTGGGCCCGCGCGAATCCGGATCGCAGCCATCGGGGGCGGTGGAAGGCGCCGAGGCCGCCGAGCACCGTTCCGCCGTGGGCCAGTGCGGCGACCCGCTCGGCCGTGAGCGGAAGAGCCGGCTGGACCACGTAGTCGTGCACGACGTCCCGCACACCCCGTTGGCTGCGCGCGGCCCAGGCGCGTGCCTGCTCGGTCATTTGCCGGAGGTGTCCCGTGCGGGCGAGCCGGTGCAGGTGATACGGGTTGGCGTCGGCGATCGGATCGGCCCCGCAACCGGTGAGGAGGGTGTCACAGCCCCGTTCCGCGGCGGCGGCGTGCAGACGGCTCCAGAACGGGGCGCGGAAGGCGTGCGCGTGAGGCTCGTCCGCGTCACCCGCGTGCTGGGGGAAGTCGTCGAAGTCGGCCACGTCGTCGGCGTCGACGATCACCGGGCGGGCCGCGGGCGCGTAACGGAGGATCTCCTCCGTCGCGGCGTCGAGGTAGGGCTGCTCGGTGGCGAGCTCCCCGTGGGAGAAGCGCCCGGTGAGCAGCACCAGGCCGCCGGGTCCGCCCTGTTGCGCGGTGCGCAGACGTGCCACGAGCAGTGCGACACCGGCCGAGTCGGTGCCGCCGGAGACGTGACATGCCGTCATGGTGCCCATGCGGCGCCCCACGGCGTGCTCCAGTGCGAGGCGCAACTCCCGCGAGGCCCCACTCGCACGGGGGTCGCACGATGCCGGCACGGGCGGGTCGTCGGCCCGGCGGATGCGCCCCGGTGTGCGACCGCGCAGCCGCCCGGTCGACGAGAGCTCCACCACCTCGCCGCCGAGGACGCGGTGCACCCCGGCGAAGGGGGTGAGGTCCGTGTGCGGTTGCGCCATGTTCCCGGTGAGGTACCGGCAGAAGTAGTGAGGATCCAGCTCCGAGGCGTTCCCGAGGCGGCGGGCCGAGGTGCTCACGGCGGTCACACGGCCGCCGGACTCCCTGAAGAACAGGGGAATGCGTGCCTGCTCGTCCCGTGCCAGCAGGATCCGCTCCCGGGAGACCACGACGGCCGCGTAGTCGCCGACCGGCAGGAGCGGGGCGGCTGCCTCGCGGCCGAGGCCGTCGAGAAGGTCACGTGCGCCCGCCACGCGGTCGCGAACCGAGCCGGCCCAGCCGACGACGGCGACCGTGCCGGTCGGCGAGGACACCGTCGTCACGAGTCCCTGACGCGCCATGGCATCGGAGGTGCGGAGCCTCGGTGCGCCGCCTGCCCACTCGAGGCGGAGAGCCTCCACGTCACTGTCCTCCGCCGTCGATCAGCAGCACCGGGGTGAAGGCGTGCCCTAGTGGATCGGCGTCGGGGATGCACAGGCCGGCCGAGACCGTCCAGGCGTGCAGGGCGAGCGGGTGCTCGCGCAGCCCGACGTGCAGAACAGCCTTCAGCCCGCGCCGCCGCAGCAGCAGGAAGGCCGTCACCGCCTCGGACTTGCAGTCCCCGTTGACGAGCCAGCTTCTGCCGCTGTGCTTGCGCACCGCCTGCTTCAGCCGCCGGACCTCGTCCTCGGAGGGAAGGTCGGCTCGCGTGTACTCCGGGACCATCACCGACAGCAGCCGGAGGGCGCGCCCGAATCCCACGGTGTGGACCAGCAGGTGCACCGCGTGCAGCCACAGCCCGACGCGGGCGTCCGCGCACGCCTTCGGGCAGTGCCTCGCGCACCCTGCGCGAACGAGAGCGGCGACGAGGTCGGCGCGTTCCTCGGAGCCTGCGCCGGCGGCGGCGAACTCCCGTACCTCCGTTGTCGTCAGGCCGAGAAAGCGGGTCCGCTTCCAGTCCGCGATCAGCACCCCGTTCGACATCCGGGTCACCCGGCAGTGCGGTGACAGGAACTGTGCCATGGCCTGCAGGGCATGGGTGTCCTCTGCCACCGCGAACCTCCAGACTCACCCCGGGATCGTGTCAGGACTGGTATCCGTGACCGTCGTACATTCCGCCGCTGAAGCCTCGGATGAGACGGCCGTTGCCGAGCAGGACGAGCCGGCAGGGACGGCGACGCCGAAGAAATCGGATGAACATCGCCCACCTCCAAGATCAGGCAGGACCGATCAATTCCAGGCTACGCCTCCGGGAATGGCCCGCAACCGGGCTACGGTCTCCGCCTGGAAGCCGCATGGCACGTACGGACAGCCTCGCGACATGCGAACGGCAACGGGGTGCGCAACCATGGTCGAGGGGGCTCGGCGGTGAGGAGATCCCGCGCGCTCCCCGACTCGTTACGAGCGCGGCGATGCCCTCGGGGCGGCACCGGCCGGCGCCGCCGCCCGCATCCTCGACAACGCACGCGACGGCGGTTTCCGCATCACTACAGCGTCCCTGGCACGGCGTGCGGGCAACGGCGCGAACCCGCGTAGGAAGGGCATGGCGCAACCATGAGCAGGACAGATGCGTACGAGCGGTACGAGGGCGGCAGCGCGGAGGCCGAGCGGCTGCTCTTCGAGAAACTGGCCGAGGAACTGATGCGTGTCCAGGCCGGGAACAGGAAGTCCGGCGGGGCAGCGGCCTTCGCCAGGACCTTCCATGCGAAACCGGTGCTCGGCGTGGAGAACGCCCGGCTGAGAATCCACGACCAGGTGCCGCCCGAGTTGCGGACCGGCTTCGTCCGGCCCGGCGCCGAGTACCCGGTCACCGTCCGGCTGTCCAACGCCAGTGGCACGCCGCAGGCCGACTCCCTGCCCGACATGCGGGGTGCGGCGCTGCGCGTCGAGGCCTCCGACGGCACGCACGACCTTCTCATGACGAACTTTCCGGTGTCCCACGCGCGCAACGCCCGTGAGTTCGTGGCGTTCGCCAGGGCGATGGCGGGTGCCCGCACCCGCCCGCAGAAGGCGTTCGCGCTGTTCGTCAAGCTGCCCCTGACCGTCGGCGGGCCCACCGCCGCCCGGATGCGCCGCAACGTGCGGGCCGGTGCGCGCGGCGACGTACGCAGCCTGGCGCTGGAGACGTACTGGAGCCGCGGCGCCATCCTGTGGGGTGAGGCGGGGCCGGTGCGCTACCAGTTGCGCCCGGCGCGCGGTGCACCCGACGCGCCCGTACCGTCCCCCGCCGGCCCGGACCGTCTGAGCCGCGAGCTCGCGCAGCGCCTGGCCCGCGGCGACGTCGTCTTCGAGCTTCTCGTACAGCGCTTTGTCAGCGAGGAGGCGACCCCCGTCGAGGACGGCTCGGTGGAGTGGCGGGAGGAGGTCGCACCCGCGGTGCCCGTGGCCACCCTGACCATCCCCCGCCAGGACATCGGCACCGCCGAGGCCCGCGCGGCCGCGCGCAGGATCGAGGAGCTGGCGTTCAACCCCTGGCACACCACGGAGGAGTTCCGCCCGCTGGGCAATCTCAACCGTGCCCGCAAGGCCGCCTACGAGGCGAGCAGCGCGCAGCGGCTGGGGTACCGCTTCACCACGGAGGAGCCGTGGCGCAACAAGGTGCTGGGCGCTCCGGTCGGCGCCGCGTTCCGCGTCCTCAACCGGTGGGTGCCGTGGTACCGGCTGCCGTTGCCGGTCGGCCTGCTCAACCTCGTCTTCCTGCGCAAGACGTTGCGCAGGCAGAACCTCATCGACACCGATCACCACGAGGCACCGCCGCGGACGGTCCCTGTGCCGCCGCCGATCGACGAGTCGCTGCGGGTGGCCCGCAGTTACGACGGCACGTTCAACGATCTGTCCGCCCCCGGGATGGGGGCCGTGGGCGCGGCCTTCGGCCGCAACATGCCGCCCGTGCTGCGCCCGGACCTGTTCGACCGACCCAGCCCGTACGAGGTCAGCAGGCTGCTGCTGCGTCGTGACGCGTTCCTGCCCGCACGGTCCCTGAACCTGCTGGCCGCCGCGTGGATCCAGTTCCAGGTGCACGACTGGGTCAACCACAGTCGCTACCCGACGGGTACCTCCGACGTGGAAGTGCCGCTCCCGCCGGACGTGGAGTGGCACAACACCCCGGGCGGTCCCGCGGAACACGTGATGCGCTTCGCCGAGAACGTGTCGACGGCGACGGACGGCATGCCGGTCCACTTCGCCGACTCGGCCTCGCACTGGTGGGACGGCTCGGAGCTCTACGGCGGCGACGAGAAGGCCGCCCGCTCCCTGCGCGACGCCGACGGCGGCGCCGGACTGCGCCTGGAGGACGGCCATCTGCCGCTCGGCCCGAACGGCGTCCCGCTCACCGGTGTGCGCGAGAACTGGTGGCTGGGGCTCAGCGTGATGCACACCCTCTTCGCCCGGGAGCACAACGCGGTGTGCGCGGCGCTGCGGCGCGAGTATCCGCGGATGGAGGAGGAGCGTGTCTACCACACGGCGCGGCTCGTCGTGTCGGCTCTCATCGCCAAGATCCACACGGTGGAGTGGACACCGGCGATCCTCGCCACCGAGGCGATCGACATCGCGCTGAAGACCAACTGGCAGGGCCCGCCCGCCAAGTGGCTGGAACGTCTGGGGCTGTGGCTGTTCGAAGCGCACTCGCTGACCGGCATTCCCCGGACCGTGCCCGACCACCACGGCGCGCCGTACTCCCTGACCGAGGACTTCGTCACCGTCTACCGCATGCATCCGCTGATCCCGGACGACTTCGAGATCTGCGACCACCGTTTCGGGCGGCGGCTCGACCTCCTCGGCTTCGACGACGTCCAGGGAGCCGAGGCCGAGCCCCTCATGCGCAAGACCGGGCTGCCGGACTCGCTGTACTCGTTCGGCATCGCCCATCCGGGCGCGATCACCCTGCACAACTTCCCGCGCGCACTGCAGCACTTCGAGCGGGACGGCGAGATCATCGACCTGTCCGTCGTCGACCTGGTGCGTACCCGCCGCCGCGGTGTCCCTCGGTACAACGACTTCCGGGCCGGTCTGCACAAGGAGCGCATCCGCCGCTTCGAGGACCTGACGGAGGAACCCGAGACGCTGGCGCGGCTGAAGGAGCTCTACCGGTCGGTCGACGAGATCGACACCATGGTCGGGTTGTTCGCGGAGAACCCCCCGACCGGATTCGGGTTCAGTGACACGGCCTTCCGCGTCTTCATCCTGATGGCGTCCCGGCGGCTGCAGAGCGACCGCTTCCTCACCGTGGACTACCGTCCCGAGCTCTACACCCCGCTCGGCATGGACTGGATCGAGCGCAGTGGCATGACCGAGGTCATCCTGCGGCACTGCCCCGAGCTGGCGAGCTTCATGCCGCGCGACGCAAGCGCGTTCGTCCCGTGGCGCCCGGTGGCGACGCCCCACAACGGCCCCCGCACCACGGAGTCCTGAGTCGGTCGGAGGGCGCCCCTGACATGGGCGCCCTCGAGACAAGGAGAGGACCATGACGGTGTCCACCCGGCATCGGGGTCTCGAGGCGCTGCTGGCGCGGCCGCTGCTGGAAACCATATGGCGGCGCCGCACCCACCGGGTCGGCCGGGGTGCGGCCGTCCCCGCCGGCTCGATGAGCTTTTCCTCGTCCGACGGCCCGCTCCCGCTCGGCGAGCTGGAGGAGGCGGTGCTGATCGCACTCACCGGCTGCACCGGACTCACCATGCCGGACCGGCCGTTCGAGGATCCGCGCGACGGCAAGCCCATCATGGCCAAGCCGAACCTCAACATGGCCGGCCGGGCGGCGGGCAGCCCCGACAACGCGCAGGGCACCCACTTCTTCCTGATCAACGACAGCGGCACCTACTACCTGCGCAAGCTGCCGCCGTCCCCGGACGCCTCCTTCGAGCCCGACGCGCTGGTGGAGCGGGCCCGGCAGGCCAAGGTGCGGGTCCTGGACCACCGCCTGGACGTCGCCGCGGACCTGCGCGACTTCCCGGCCTACCTGGACTCCAACCGCGTGCTGTCCAACCTGCCGGGCAGCACCGTCCTCCTGCCGGTCGTCGACCTCTCGCACCAGTACATCAACGGCCTGATGTACCTGCTCACCCAGCCGGACGGGGCCCGGCCGACGCTCGTCGACGACCGCAACTTCTACCGCCCCGCCGGGGTGCGCAGGTGGGTGCGCAACGGCTTCCTGAACAAGGACCTCAAGCTGCCGCTCGGTGTGCTGGGCCCGCTGCGGACCCAGATCGAGGCCGAGCTGCTGCTGCAGAATCTGATGCTGACGGCGGACGCCATGGGGCTCGGCGCGTGGATCCATGCCTCGATCAATCCGCAGATCATGCTGGGCGACCCCAAGTTCTCGGCCCGGTACGGGCGGATGCTCGGCTTCGACTTCGTCACCCCGCGCTGGCGTCCGCTGGACCTGCCGCGCTGGCAGCTTCCGCTGCCCAGGTTCGCGACCGCGCGGTCCCATCCGGTCGGGCTCAGCGTCGGCGGCGAGCCGCTGATCAGGGCGGCCTGCCCTCCGTACCACCCCTCGATGTCGGAGGCCGTCGACGCGGTCGTCCGGGGGAAGTTCGGGCCGAAGGGCATCTATCACGACAAGGATCTCTTCACGGGCATCTACCGCGACGACTACGGGCGGCGCTACCTCGCCGAGGCACGCGAGTACGACCGGCGGGTCGTCGAGTGCGCCCGCGACGTGTGCGAGTACCTCCACGCCACGCACGGCCGGTTCCCCGCACACGTCGACGCCATCCAGGTGCCCGGCATCTGGCTCCAGGTGCATCATCCCGAACTCGGCTACTACGAACGGTATTTCCGGGACGGTCTCACCGAGGCGCACCGGGAGCACGCCGGGCTGTGGGACACCTGACGGCTCTGGCGGTCACCGTAACGACCCCGAAACGTGACCCACAGCGCCTTACGATCCATTCCGACCAGTCGGTATCGTGCGCGGCCAGCCCGTTCCTTCCCAGTCCGCGGAAAGGCCCTGCCATGACATTCGCCGACGAGAACCGATATCCGCCCTCGGAGTCCGGATGGCCGCCGCAGCCCGCCGGCGAGCGCTACTCCCGCTGGGAGGAGCCGTACGCGTACGAGACGCTCGAGGACCGTACCGGACTCGCCGCCCTCCGCTCGGCCTACCGCCGGCTCCGCCGGGTCTCCTCGCTCGCCGCGCTCGGCTCCTTCGTGGTGTACGTGGTCCTGTCCTGCGGTGCGCCGGGCCTGATGGGATCCAGGATCGCCGGGGAGCTGAGCCTCGGCATGGCCCTGGGGGTCCTGCAGCTCGTCGTCGCCTTCGCGGCGGTCTTCTGGTACGGGCGCAGCGCACAGCGCAGGGTGGATCCGCTGGCCCGCGCCGTCAGGGAGCGGACGGCGGCTCCCGGCGTCCGGGGCGCGGGAGCGGCGAGGTGAACGACTTCAGCTCCGGGACGCAGGCCACCGTCCTCCTTCTGTTCACCGCCCTGGTCACCCTCACCCTGCTGATGTGCGTGATGGCGGGACCGGACCGCGACGACCTGGCGAACTTCTACACCGGCTACCTCAAGCTCACCCCGCTCAAGAACGGCCTGGCCATCGCGGGGGACTACATCTCGGCCGCCACGGTGCTGAGCACCTCGGGAATCGTCGCGCTCGCCGGGTACGACGGCTACGTCCTCGCGGTCAGCACCGCCCTGTCCCTGGTCCTGCTGATGTTCCTGCTGGCCGAACCCCTGCGCAACGCCGGCCGGTTCACCATGGGCGACGTCCTGGCCCGCACCATGCCCGGGCGGGCCGTGCGGGTCGCCTCCTGCGCCGTGACCCTTGCGGCGACCCTGCCCTTCCTGGTGGTCCAGCTCTCCGGGGCCGGATCGCTGCTCACCTTCATCCTCGGCCTCCCGCACGTGACGGGCGCCAGAACGGTGTGCATCGTCATCGTCGGCAGCCTGATGATCCTGTACGCCGCGCTCGGCGGCATGCGGGGCACGGCGCTCATCCAGATGATCAAGATCGTGCTCCTGCTCGGCACGAGCCTGCTCGTCGCCGTCCTCGTCCTGCACCGCTTCGACTGGAGCCCGGGCGAGCTGCTCAGGGCGGCCCAGCACGGCAGCGGCGCGGGCCCCGCCTTCCTGCAGCAGGGCCTGGAGCTCGGCACCTCCCCCGGCGAGCGGTTGGACTTCATCGGGCTGCAGATCACCGTGGTCCTCGGTGTGGCCTGCCTGCCCCACATCACCATGCGTCTGTACTCCGCGCAGGACGCGCCGGCCGTGCGGCGCTCCATGTCGTGGGCGGTCGGCACGGTCACCACCTTCTGCCTGCTCGTGATCGTCATGGGCACGGGCGCGGCGGCACTGGTGGGGTCGCGGTACATCATCGCGGCCGACCCACAGGGCAGGACGTCGCTGCTCATGCTGTCCCAGACGCTCGGCGGGCCACCCGGCTCCGCGGGCACGACCCTTCTCTACTCGGCCGTGGCCGGCATGGTCTTCATCACCCTGCTGTCATCGGTCGCGGGGATGACCCTGGCGGCGGCCTCGTCACTCGCCCACGACCTGTTCGCCCACGCGGCGCGGCGGGGACGGGCCGAACCGCGTACGGAGATGACGGTGGCGGTGTGGTCGAGCGCGGCCGTGGGCACCGTCGCCATCAGCCTCTCCATCCTGGTGCAGAACTGGAACGTCGGCGTGCTGACCACGCTGGCCATCTGCATCGGGGCGTCGGCGGTCGCACCCGCGCTCACCTACTCCCTGTTCTGGCGCGGGTTTACGCGCACCGGCCTGCTCGCGTCCCTCTACGGCGGGGCGGCCTGCGCGCTGCTGCTGATGGTCTTCTCACGGGCCGTCTCGGGAACACCGTCCGCCGTCTTCCCGAACGCCCACTTCGACCTGTTCCCGCTGCAGTCCACCGGGCTGGTCTCCGTCCCGTTCGGCTACCTGGCGGGCTGGCTGGGCAGCCGGCTCGACCACTGGCGCCGCGCCGCCGCCGGGCGCGAGCACCGGCGGCTGTACGAGGAGAGCGAGGCACAGCTGCTCGCCGCGGCCGAATGACGTGCGGGCCCGGGCCGCTCCGGTCGAACGGTCCGTCAGGCGAGCGTGCCCGCCAGGGGTTGTTCGGTCCACACGGTCTTGCCCTCGCGGGAGTACCGGGTGCCCCAGCGCTCGGCCATCTGGGCCACCAGGAACAGGCCGCGCCCGCCCTCGTCGGTCGTGCGGGCGCGGACCAGGTGCGGCGAGGTGTGACTGGTGTCGCTGACCTCGCACACCAGTGACCGTTCCCGGATCAGCCGCAGGGTCGCGGGGCCGCCGGCGTAACGGTAGACGTTGGTGACCAGTTCGCTGGCGATCAGCTCCGTGGTGAACGCCAGGTGCTCCAGACCCCATTCGGACAGCTTGGCCGAGGTCAGTGCCCGGGCCCGCGCCGCGCTGGCGGGCTCGGGCGGCAGCTGCCAGGAGGCGACGTCGTCCGGTGGCAGCCTGCGGGTGCGGGCGATCAGCAACGCCACGTCGTCGGCGGGGTGCGCGGGCACGAGTGAGTCGACCACCGACTGGCAGGTCCGCTCCAGCGGGTCCGCCGGACGGGTGAGCGCCGCGCACAGCTTGGTCAGGCCGAGGTCGGCATCGGTCCGGCGTTCGCCGATGAGTCCGTTGGTGTAGAGGCACACCAGGCTTCCCTCGGCCAGTTCGATCTCCCGGGACTCGAACGGCAGCCCGCCCAGGCCGAGCGGAGGACCGGCGGGCAGGTCGAGCGGTGCCACCTGTCCGTCCGGAGCGGTCAGCACCGGTGGCGGGTGGCCGGCGCGGGCCACGGAGCAGCGCCCGGAGACCGGGTCGTACACCGCGTACAGACAGGTGGCGCCGACGACCTGCTCCCCCACGGGCCGTTCACCGGCCGCCTCCTGTTCGACCGCGAGCAGGTCGACCAGATCGTCCAGGCGGGAGAGGACCTCGTCCGGTTCCATGTCGAGGCTGGCCAGCGTGTGGACGGCGGTGCGCAGCCGGCCCATGGTGGCGGCAGCGTGGATGCCGTGGCCCACCACGTCGCCGACGACGAGGGCGACCCGTGTCCCGGACAGGGGGATGACGTCGAACCAGTCCCCGCCCAGGCCCGGGGCCGCGCTGGCCGGCAGATAGCGCAGGGCCACCTCGACGGCGGACTGGTCGGGAACCGCCCGGGGCAGGAGGCTGCTCTGCAAGGTGAACGCGGTCTGCTGCTGTTGGGTGAAGCGCCGGGCGTTGTCGATGGCCACGGCGGCGCGCGCGGCGAGTTCCTGGGCGAGGGTGAGATCGTCCGCCTCGAAGGGATCGGGGCGACGCGAACGCCACAGGGTCATCACGCCCAGCACCAGGCCGCGGGCGGCGACCGGCACCACGATCAGGGAGTGGACACCCAGGTCCGGAGCGTGGGCCCCTTGGCGGCCTTGGGTGGAGAACCAGTCGGGTGGCAGAACCGGTTCCAGGACGGCTCGCCCCTCGGCCAGGCATCTGTCCTGCGGTGTGCCGGGCCCGAACTCCACCGGCTCCCCCTGCGGGTGGGGCGGGCCGGGCCGCTGCGCGCCGACACTGCTGGCCCCCACGCGCACCACGGGACCGGCCAGGGCGTGGGCCGGTTCCGCACCGCGCGTCACCGGCTGCAGCAGGTCCACCGACGCGTGGTCGGCGAGGTGAGGCACCATCACCTCGGCGAGTTCCCGGGCGGTCTCCCCCACGTCGAGGGTGGTTCCGATACGGCTGCCGGCCTGGTCCAGAAGCGCGAGCCGGCGCTGTGCCCGGTGGCGTTCGGTGATGTCCTCGATCATCTCGGCCACGCCCAGGATGTGGCCGGAGGGATCCTTCATCGGGAAGGACGAGACCATCGCGACCCGCTCCCGCGCCGGATCCCACTGCAGGCGGACGAACTGCTCGGAGTAGACCATGGGCTTTCCGGTCTCCAGCACCCGGCGCACCCGCTCCACGGCCCTGTGCGCGTCGTCGGGGAGAAGGAAACAGCCGGTGGGCAGCCCGCGGAACTGCGCTGCCGGAACGCCGCTGAACCGTTCGATGGCCCGGTTGACCCGCAGAAGCCTCAGGTCGGGTCCGTGGACGACCAGGCCGATGGGGCAGCGGCGGTACAGCCCGTCGAGCACCGCGCGGTCCCGCTGCCACTCCAGGACGTCGGCGGCGAGTGCCCCGGCGACGAGCCACTCACGGGTCCGGTCGTCCCGGGCGAGCGGCTGGGCCTGGAGCCCCATCTCCACGGGCCGTCCGTCGCGGTGCCGCACGTTCAGCATCCCGAACCAGCCGTCGGCTCTCGTACAGCTCGCGGCCGCCTCCCTGACGGCCGACAGATCGCGCGGATCGACCAGGGTTTCCAGGGCCGGCCGGCCGATCACGGCTGCCGCCGGGTGGCCGAGCAGCTCGTGGGCCCGCCGGTTCCATCCGACCACGGCTCCCCGGTCGTCGAGCACCGCCAGGGCGGCCAGGTGCGGGGCGAACGGATCGTCGTGGCTTGCGCTGGGCTCCGTCGTCCACTTCTGCACGGCTCGACACCACCTTGTACGGTCACCGGTCCTGTGCCGCAGATCCGCACCCCGGCCGGCTTCCCGGCGCCGCTGATCTGCTGATGCCCTGTACGGCTATTGAAACCCGGTGAGCAGGCGCGGTCGCGCCCGCCGCGCGGCATGGCGTGGCGGAGTCCTCGGATCACCTCCGTCACGGGCGTCCGGGGCCGGGCGGATCAGCGGTGTCCGGGGAACCGCAGGGCGTTGGCCCAGAGCCGGGTGACCGTCGACACCAGCTCCTCGAAGTCGCCGTCCCCGTCGTCGCGGAGCACGAAGGCGTTGTAGGCCATGACACTGACCATGCCCGACAGCGCGCGGGAGGCGATCATGGGATCGACCTCGCGGTCCGCGACGCCCCGCGCCTGCAGATCGGCGATGCCGCGGGCATTGCGCCGGATGAACGCGTCCGCGCGCCGGCCGCGGAACTCGCGGAACTCCGGCTCCACCTGCGCCACCTGCTCGAGCAGGGCCATCAGCTTCGCGTTCCGCCGGTAGGCCTCGAGGTAGGCGCGGTTGCTCGCCTCGAGGACCGCATAGGGATCGTCGGCGTCCTCCACCCGGCCCATGCCGGGGTGCATCATGTCCTCCTGGGCCTCCAGGAGGACAGCGGCGAGCACCTCTTCCTTGTTGGCGAAGTAGGTGTAGAAGGACCCCGCCGCGCACCGGGCCTCCTGGGTGATGTCGGTCAGCCGGGTGTCGAGGTAGCCGTCCCGTTCGAACACCTTGCGCGCAGCCTTCAGCAGGGCGGCCCGCGTCCTCGCTCCGCGCTGCGTGGTCGGCGGCTCGCGCAGGTGGGAGAGGGGCGCCACAGGCGGCACCTTCTCGCTGTCGATCTCCTCCGGCGCACGGGTGTCCATTCCCGGGACTGTACGTGAACCCGACGTCATCGTCATGTGATCGCGAAGCGCTCGGCGAGTTGGCGGCGGGTGTCGGCGGCGCTGGTGTGCAGCACTCCCCCGATGCCGAGCCGCGCCGCTCCGTCGAGATTCTGCTGCAGATCGTCGATCATGACCGCCGCCTCGGGGGCGACGCCGAGGCGTTCGCAGGCGAGCGCGTAGATCCGCCGGGAGGGCTTGCGGACGCCGACCTCGGCGGAGATGACGACGGCATCGGCGACAGCGGTGAGGTCGACTCCGTCGTACGTCCCGGTGCCGAAGGAGTTCGACACCAGTGCGACGGGATGCCCGGCGGCCCGGAGACCGCCGAGCAGCGCGAGCATGTCCCGGTCGATCGAGATACCGGCCTGCATCCGGGCCGTGAGCCCCTCGGCCGGTACGTCCGCCCCGTGGGCGCGGAGCCGTTCGGCGAAGCCCCGCTCGAAGGTCCCGGTGTCGATGCGGCCGCACTCGTGGTCGGCCAGGAGGGCGCGGGAGCGCTCGTCACGGCCGAGGAGGTCCAGCGGCAGGCGCGGGTCGCCGCCGAGCGAGGCGCCGAACTCGGTGAAGGCCCGCAGCACACTGGTGGTGAGGACGCCGCCGAAGTCCACCAGCAGCGCCGTGCGGCGCTCTCCCATCAGGCGACCTCGAACAGTCCGGCGGCGCCCATCCCGCCGCCGACGCACATCGAGATCACCACGTACCGGACGCCACGGCGCCGGCCTTCGACGAGCGCATGCCCCACCAGGCGGGCGCCGGTCATTCCGTAGGGATGACCGACCGAGATCGCGCCGCCGTCGACGTTGAACCGCTCCGGGTCGATGTGCAGTTCGTCGCGGCAGTACAGCGCCTGGGAAGCGAACGCCTCGTTGAGTTCCCACAGGCCGATGTCGTCGATGGTGAGGTTGTGCTGCTTCAGCAGTTTCGGAATGGCGAACACCGGGCCGATGCCCATTTCGTCGGGCGCGCAACCGGCGACGGCCATGCCCCGGTAGACGCCCAGCGGTTCCAGTCCTCGGCGCTCGGCCTCCTTGGACTCCATCAACACCGACGCCGAGGCACCGTCCGACAACTGCGAGGAGTTGCCCGCCGTCACGCTGGAGCGTGCGCTCACCCGACCGTCCGGCAGCACCGGCGTCAACCCGGCCAGGCCCTCGAGCGTGGTCGACGCGCGGTTTCCCTCGTCACGGGTCAGGGTGACCTCCTCGTCCCGCACCTGCCCGGACTGCTTGTCGAGCACCTTCTTGACGCTGGTCAGCGCGACGATCTCGTGGTCGAACCGGCCGGCGTCCTGCGCCGCCGCGGTGCGCTGCTGGGACAGCAGCGCGAACTCGTCCTGGCGTTCCCGGCTCACGCCGTAGCGCTCGGCGACGATCTCCGCCGTCTGCAGCATCGGCAGGTAGATGCCCGGCCTGTGCCCGGCCAGCCAGGGATCCGTCGCGCGGTGGCTGTTCATGTGGTCGTTCTGGACGAGGGAGATGGATTCCACCCCGCCGCCGACAGCGACCTGCATGCCGTCGGAGACGATCTGCTTGGCGGCCGTCGCGATGGCCATCAGGCCCGACGAGCACTGCCGGTCGATCGTCATCCCCGGCACGGTGTCCGGGAGCCCGGCGCGCAGAGCGGCCTGGCGCGCGACGTTGAAACCGGAGGATCCCTGCTGCAGGGCGCAGCCGAGGACGACGTCCTCCACCTCGCCGCCCTCCAGACCGGCCCGCCGTACCGCGTGCCCCAGGGCGTGCGCGGCAAGTTCCTGCGCCTGGGTGTCGTTGAACGCGCCGCGGTACGCCTTGCCGATCGGTGTCCGCGCCGTCGAAACGATGACTGCTTCTCGCATGTCGCCTCACTACTTCCTGTCGGTCCGGTCGCTCCGGTCGGCCGGGAGCCGTCTCGGGGGCTGTTTCTAGTTGAATCCGGCGTCAAGTTCAACCTCTGTCCATCGACGCCCACGGGCCTTGACAGCACGCCCACATCGCTGGAGGCTACCGACCAGTCGGTATGAGAGGTGGGCGGACGGACCGTGACCGAGCTGAGCATCTCCACGCCTGCGGGCGTGTTCGACGCGATCGCGGCCGGTCCGCCCGACGGCCGCCCGGTGCTGCTGCTGCACGGCTTCCCGCAGACGGGACGGGCGTGGCGACGGCAGCTGGCGGCGCTGGCCGCCCACGGTTGCCGGGCGGTGGCACCGGACCAGCGCGGGTACTCCCCCGGCGCCCGGCCCGAACGGCCCGAGGACTACCGCATGGACCGTCTCGTCGACGATGTGCTCGCCCTCACCGAGGAACTGGGCTGGGCGGAATTCGACCTGGTCGGCCACGACTGGGGAGGCGCGGTGGCCTGGTGGACGGCCGACGCCCACCCCGGCCGGATCCGCACGCTGACCGTCGTCTCGACCCCGCACCCCGGAGCCCTGGCCACTGCCTTGCGCACCGACGAGGACCAGCGCACCCGCTCCCGCTACATGATCGACTGGCGCGACGCACCCGCGACCGAGGAGCGCATGCTCGCCCACGGAGCCGCGGAGCTTCGCGCCCTCTACGCCGGCGGTGTCCCGCAGGACAGTGCCGAGGCCTACGTCCGGCACCTGACCCGGCCCGGCGCGCTCACCGCCGCGCTGAACTGGTACCGGGCCGGCCGCCCCGAGGGCGCGATCGGCACCGTCGAGGTGCCCACGCTGTACGTCTGGAGCACACAGGACAGTGCCTTCGGCCCGGCGGCCGCGCAGGAGACCGGGCGGTGGGTCGACGGGCCGTACCGGTTCGAGACCCTCCAGGGCGTCAGCCACTGGGTTCCCGAGGAGGCCGCGGAGACGCTGAACCACCTGCTGCTCGACCATCTGCACGCGCACGGCGACCACTGAGCCGCGGCGCCCACCCCGTCATCGGCTCTTCCAACAGACTCTTCCGAGAGGTGACCCGTGAAGACAGCGCGCGCGGCCTGGCGCCGCCTGGAGCCCGTACACGCCATGATCTACTTCGTCCCCGAGGCGCGTCGGCGGTACGCGGACCTCGGACTGAGCGGACGCGCCGGGTACTTCACCTCGCGCAGCGCCGCGTTCGGCCGGGCCTCCGCCGAGCTGATCACCTCGACGTTCTACAACTTCAACCCGGCCTTCGTACGGCAGGCGGTCGACGGTGCCTGGGAGGCGACGACGCCGCAGCAGGTGCTGGACGCGCGGTACGCGGCGGCGGGCGAGGCCCTGCGGCGGGCCGGAATCCACGAGCTGCCCGCTCTGGACGAGGTCCTGGCGCTGACCGGCCGGGCCGCCGAGGCGGCCTGCGCACACCCCCAGGGCCGCCCGCTGTTCGCCGCGCACGCCGCACTGCCCTGGCCGGAGGAGCCGGTACTGCGGCTGTGGCACGCCCAGACGCTGCTCCGGGAGTTCCGGGGAGACGGCCATGTCGCGTGCCTGGTGAGCGAGGGCATAGGCGGCCTGGAAGCCCTGATCCTGCACGCCGCGACCGGGGACGTCCCGGTCGAGTTCCTCAAGGCGAGCCGCGCCTGGCCCGAGGAGGAGTGGGCCGAGACCGAGGAGCAGCTGCGCAAGCGAGGTCTCCTGGACGGCGACTCCCTCAGCCCGCAGGGCGAGGACCTGCGCCGGCACATCGAGGACCGCACCGACCGTCTGGCCCTGCCCGCCTACGCCGCCCTCGGTGAGGCCGACTGCGAGCGTCTCGCCGAACTCGCCCGACCCTTCGGCGCCGCGGTACGCGACGCCGGCCTTCTCCAGCTCGGCTGACCGGAGCCGCTGCCGGCCCCCTACAGGTTGCGCTCGGGAGCCTCGTGCGCCCCGTGCGCCTCGTGGTGCCGGCAGCGGACGGCGATGGCCGCGATGTCGTCCTCGAGCCTTCCACCGCTGTAGCGGAGCAGGTCCTGGTGCAGCTGGTCCAGCAGCTCCCGGGGAGCCGCCTGGCCGAGGTGCCGCATCCACTCGGGCAGCGGGAAGAACGCGCCGGTGCGGTCCCGGGTCTCCGTTACGCCGTCGGTGTAGAGCAGCATCTGGTCACCCGAGGCGAAGGCGAAGGTGTCGACGTTGTAGTCGTCCCCGATGAGTGACGCGAGATTGAGGGGCGGCGAGGCGACGGTGGGCTCGAGGACACGGACCTCCCCGCTCCGCATCAGCAGGGGCGGGGGGTGCCCGCAGTTCAAAATTTTGGCATGCCCGCTGCCGTACGGGATCTCGGCGATCAGAGCGGTGGCGAAGTGCTCGGGCTGGTCCGGGTCGAGGACCGCGACGCTGTAGCGGCCCATGGTCCTCTCCAGGCGATGGATGATGCCTCTGAGGTCGGGCTGGTCGTACGCGTTCTCCCTGAAGCAGTTGATCACCGCCGAGGCCGCCCCGACCGCCGCCAGTCCCTTGCCGCGCACGTCACCGATGAGCAGCCGTACCCCGTACGGCGTATCGGTCACCTCGTAGAAGTCGCCGCCGATCCGGGCCTGCTCCTGGGCCGCCAGGTACAGCGACTCGATGTCGACGTCCTGGACACGGCGCGGCAGCGGGCGCAGCAGGACCTGTTGCGCCGCGTCGGCGACGAGCCGCACCTGGAACAGCGTCTCCTCCCGCTGGATCCGCAGATGGCTCGCATAGGCGGCCGCCAGGGTCACCGCGACGATGGCGGCCGCCGTGTAGGGCGTCCCCAGGTCGGAGTAGAGAAGACTGAGCCCGATCATGACCAGCAGGCAGAACGTCCCCAGGAGGATCGTCGGAAGCACGGGCCACATCGCGGCGGCGAGGGCGGGCGCGGCGGGCAGGAGACGGCTGAAGGCGATCTCCCTGGGGGTGGCGACGGCCAGGCAGCTGATGAGGACGGTGAGGAGCACGGGAGACAGCAGCGCGGTCTCGCGTCGGCCACCGGAGGGAGGGCGCTGGCGCCGAGGCCGTCCTGTCCTGATCACAAAAGTATCCTATCCGGGCATAACGCTCTTCGTTCCGCGAAGCAGGCGCCGGCCGGCACGGCAGCGAGGGCAGGTACGCCTGTACGGCACGTCGGGCAGGCAGGGTCTCCAGCCCCTCGCGGACAGTCCGGACCCGGCGCGCTCACACACGCGCCGGGCGAGGCACTCGGAGCCGGTGGAGGGGGCCGTCATCGGCGACGGCGCGGGTGCGGCCGGGGCGCACGCTGCAGTACAGCCCGCACACCCGGGGGTGCCCCGGTGTCCCCGGACCGGCGGCCGTCCATGTCGCGGCACGACTCCCGCCGGCACCGAGGGCGCGTCACGTCGTGCCGCGGATGTGCAGGACGGCCAGTTCGCCCAGCCGTCGCTTGTCGAGGTGGAGAGTGGTCGGCGGCGGGTCGACGAGATCGGTGATGCTCAGCCCGTCGTGGCCCACGAGTGCGCAGTCGTCCGGCGCTCGGACACCGAGCCGGCGGGCCGCCCGGAGCGCACCCATGGCGCACACGGCGGTGAGGTCGGGGTGCTCGGCGCGCAGTGCCTCGAACGCCGCGGCGCCGCCCTCCAGGGTCTGCTCGCCCACGACGGGTCGCGGACCGGCTCGCAGTCGATCACGCCGAACCGTTCTGAACACGCCTGATGAGACAGCCGGGTGCCGGCGATCGCCGGACGGCCCGCGCCCCGGCCGGGTCCTCAGACCGGGCTCGCGGGGTTGGCCGCCGTCGAGGACCGGGGCGGCCAGGTCTGCGCCGAGAGGACGCCGAGTACGTAGGCCCGGGCGACCAGCGCAGGTCGGGTGGCGGCGTCGAGCAGGGTGCGCAGGCGGCTCAGGTGGTAGTCCAGCGTCTGCCGGGACAGACCCAGCGTCCCCGCGATGTCCGCGTTGCTGTGCCCGGCCGCCAGCAGGGCGAGGATGCGGACCTGGCTGGCCGTCAGGTCCGGCTGGACCTGGTGGCGCAGGCCGAGGTGCGTGCCGACGGCCCAGACTCCGGACACGCCGGGGGTCGTACCGCACACGGCGCTCAGATGGATCAGGACGCGGCGCCGCCAGCCGTCCCGGTCGACGAGTACGGCACAGGTGCGGGCGCTTCGGCGCCGGCCGCTGATCAGCTCGTCCCAGATCCGGTGCAAGGTGCCCCGCTCGGGGGTTCTGGCGAGCAAGGTGTCGGCCGGCAGGCCTATCAGTTCGGAGAGCCGGATGCGCAGGACGTCGGCGACCGCGGTGCCGGCCTCGCCGACCCGGCCGTCCGGGGTCAGGCGGACGCAGAGCAGACCGCTGTGGTCACGCAAAGCCTGTAAGTCGGTCTCGGCCCGGTGGCGTTGGTCCAGCACCCGGGCGTAGTCGGTGACGTCGACGTAGATGCCCGCGACACAGCGGGCCGCGCCCCAGCGGACGGGGAAGCGGTAACCCGCCGCGCGACCGGAGCAGCCGTCGACGCGCCGGTAGGCGAGCGTGTGCCGCACCGGGCGGCCGCGCGTCAGGACCTCCTGGTCCAGGGCGAGGAACCGGGCGATGTCACCGGCTTCGTCGACGTCGGCGAGGTGACGGCCGATCACGGCGTCGCGCGTGGTGCCGTACAGGTGGGCATAGGCGTGGTTGGCCCACAGGTAACGGCCGGTGGCGTCGCGCACGAACGCCGCGGCCGGGGCGAGGTCGGCGAACGTGGCGTACGGGTCGTCGTCCGGCCGGTCGGCCACCTCGATCGCCACTCCCCTGCTGCCGCGCCGTCCCGGTCCGCCGCCGAGTTCCGGCCAGTGGACGTGGAAGGTCCGGCCCTCGAAGCACACGCGGTAGGGGCCGCACCCGGACGCGCCGGCCGGGCCGCCGTCGGCGTGGAGGGCCTCCAGGAAGCGGCGGGTGGCGCGTCGGTCGTCGAACGCGGCACCGCCGCTCTCGACCACGCCCAGGCCGCTGTCGGCTTCCCACCAGGACACCGCGAGAGGCGCGAGCAACGCCTTGAAATCCGCTTCGTCCACGTCCAACTCCTTCAACCCTGCACTACATCACTTTGTGTGACACCTCATGCGTATCCCGTAAGGGAACGGGCATGCGAGCGGGGCAGGAGCACCGGACTGCGGCCTCGGCGGCGTTACCGCACGGCCGCACCTTCACCCGGCGCGAATCGGCGGCAGCAGTCAGGCATTTGCCTGAGTGCTTCGGGCGTCTCGGCACTCAGGAGGCGGGCGTGTGCTGGTTCGCTGGAAGGAGACGGCGTGACAGCGGTCGATGTACCGACGCAGCCGCGGACCACGCACCGGCGCGGCCCGGTGGCCGCCCGACGACGACAAAGGAGTTGGAGTTCCGTGAGCAAGGTGCTGTACGTGCATGCCAAGGGCGGCCCTCCGGTGGGCCATGCCCTGACGCGGGTGGCCGCGAGGTCCGCGGTGCACCTACTGGCCCTCAGCGAACTGCCCGCCCCGGTGGCCCATGACGCGGCGCGGCTGTGCGCGTCGGTCGTCACCCCTCTCGACGCCGGCGGTGGCGACCTGGTCGAACTCATCACCGCCCGCGCCCGCGAGGTGGGGGCCGACGCCGTTCTCACCTTCTCGGAGTACGCGGTGGTCGCGGTCGCCGAGGCGGCCCGGCGGCTCGGGCTGAGGGGTGCCGGGCCCGCCGCCGCCCTCGCCCGGGACAAACGCCTGATGCGTGCCGCCTGGGAGCGCCGGGGCATCCCTCAGCCGCGGTTCCGGGCCGTCACCAGCGCGGCCGAACTGGAGCGCGCGACCCGTGGATTGTCATGTCCACTTCTTTTAAAGGCGGCCTGGAGCGCCGGTTCGACCGCCCACCAGATCATCGAGCGGCCCGAGGACGCACTGGACGCCTGGCAGCGGTCGCGCGCGGTGATGGCCGAGTCCGCGCTGCTCGGCTTCGCGGAGCTGCACGTGCCCGGCGCCTCGGAGGACTTCATCGTCGAGGAGATCGTCAGCGGATGTGCCGAGGAGTGGTTCGACGGCCCCGGCTGGGGTGACTACGTCAGCGTCGAGGGCGTGGTCGTCGACGGAGATTTCCGTCCCGTCTGCCTGAGCGGGCGGATGCCGACGGTGGCGCCCTTCACCGAGCGCGCCGGTATCACCCCGGCCGCCCTGGGGAGCAAGGCCCAGCACGCCGTCGTGGACCTCGCCCGGCGCGCCGTGGACGCCCTGGGACTGGAGAACTGCGGCACCCACACGGAGATCAAGCTGGGCGCGGAGGGGCGTATGTGGGTCATCGAGACGGCCGCGCGGTTCGGCGGGGCGATGACGGTGCCGCAGATCGACGAGGTCTTCGGCCTGGACCTGGTCGGGATGTTCACCGACCAGCTGCTCGGCGGCTCACCCGCCTGGCCCGCACGGGCGTTGACGCCCGAGGATGCCACGGGTGCGGCCGGATCCCTGGTCGTCCTCGCCGTGCGGGGCGACGGCACCCCTTGGCACCGCCGCCATCGGTGGGACGCCTCGGCGGTCGTCCGTTCGGCGCCGGTCGGCGCGGGCAGCACGCTGTCCGTCGTCCGGGAGAGTTCGCTGCCGGACGGGGCCCCCGTGCCGGTCTACGAGCCCGCCGCCGGGGCCAACACCATGGCGGGGCTGTGCCTGTTGTCGGCGGACCGGCCGCAGTCCGTCGTCCGTGACCTCACCGCCCTGGTCGACGCGCTGCCGCGCATCCTGCCCACGGACACCGGCGAGGGGGCCCGGCCATGACCCACGCACCGCACCGGACCGAAGTCCCCGACACGGCCGGCGACCGTACCGTCGTGGGCGCCAATCTCTCGCTGCCGTTGTTCCGCGCGCTGTCCGGCGTGCTGGCCGGACACCCCTACCTGAAGATCGTGGTGGACAGGTGGGAGGACACCTGGCACCTGCTCGACACCCGGGTGCACCCCTTCCACGTCGACTACATCGCCACCCGCATCCTCGGCATGCGGATGGACGAACTCGACACGGACCTGGACGCGTTCAACGCCTCCGTCTACATGGCGCCCGACCGCCGCTTCCTGCTCGGGGTGTTGTCCCTGCACAGCGACGAGGACGGCGAGGGCGCCGAGCGGCCCTTCCTGGTCCTGGAGACGACCGAGGCGGACACCATGCACGCCGCGCTGCTGGAGGAGTTCTACGCGTATGTGCGGGCACGGGTGGACGGACGCCTCCCGCTGCTGCTGAAACCGGCGAACCACGGGCAGGAGCACGAACTCGCCTCGGTCGGTGAGGCACGCGTACCGCGCATCCTCAGCCAGGAGCTGTTCGGCAACCGGACCCGGACCTGCCTCAACCCCGGCGTGGCCGAGGGCCGCCTGCGCTACTTCCGCGATCCGGCGGAGTACCGCAGCGCCGCCCCCCGGCTCGGCTGGGCCGACATCGTCGCGATGGCCTGCCTGCCCGACGACGTGCCCCGGGTGGCGGGATTCGTGAACACGGAGCCCACGACGCCGCTCTCGCACACCAACGTCCTGGCGTCGGGCTGGGGGATCCCGAACGCGATCGTCCGCGACCTGGACGCTCTGGTACGGCGGGAAGGGCTGGACGGCGCATGGGTCCGTTACCGGGTGTCCGAGGACGCCATCACCCTGGAGCGGCTGTCCGGCGCCCCGGTCCTTCAGAGGCCGGTCTGGCACCAGCAGCGGATCCGCATCGACGCTCCCCTGCTGGACGAGGCGCCGGTCATGGCTCTGCACCGGCTGCGGCGCGCCGACCGCGACAGTTACGGCACCAAGGCCGCCAACCTCGGCGAGCTGCACCATGTCCTGGACAGCCGTACGGCGGATCTGACCGCGTTCTACGCACGCCCGCGCCCGCCGCGGCCCGATCTGCTCGCCCACCTGGCCGCGCGGCTCGGCGAGCCGGGGGCACCCGTGGAACGGCTGCGGACCGCGGCGGCCGAACGCGTGGCGGCCACCGTCCGGGCACCCGAGGGCGTGGCGCTCCCGTTCCGCCTGCACCATCTCTTCCTGACCTCGTCGCCCGCACTGCAACAGGGCATCGGCAAGCTGAAGATGGCGCTCGAACTCGACGCACTCGACGTGATCGACTCCCTCTGTCTGGACCTGCAGCGCCTGATGCACGGCACGCCGATCCCCGACGAGGTGGCACGGGCCGTCACCGGCGCGGTGCCGGGCCTGTCGACGGGACGCCGGCTCGTGGTGCGCTCGTCCTCCAACGCCGAGGACCTGCCGGGGTTCTCGGCGGCCGGGATCTACGATTCGGTGACCACCGTGCGCGGCGAGGAACAGTTGCTGGACGCGGTGCGGCAGGTGTGGACGTCGTTGCTGTCGCCACGGAGCGTACGCCTGCGGCACGAGGCCGGCATCCTGCTGGACGACACCTACATGGGAGTGATCATCCAGCAGTACGTGCCCGCCGACCTCGGGGGTGTGCTGGTGACCTGCAACCCGACGCGGCGTACGGACTTCCGCAACGTGTACGTCAACTGCACGGCCGGCTCGCCGGAGCGGGTCGTCGACGGCACGGTCCTGCCCCACCAGTACCTGTACAACACGGTCGAGGGCGGCGGGCGCACCGTGGACGTCGGCTCGTCGGGCGAGGACCTCTCCCCGGACACGCGCACGTCATTGGGCGAACTGGCCCTGGTGGGACGTCTGCTGCAGTCCCACTTCCGTGCGGAGGACCCCGACGACGCTCTGGACATCGAGTGGCTCATGACCGCCGAGGGGGCGTTCCACCTGGTCCAGGTCCGCCCGTACGCCCGGTGAGGCGCTCCATGACCGCTGTGTGGCGCCGCTCCACGGATCCGGCCATGCCCCCGGCCGCCCGGAGGATCATCCGCCTCAACAACGGGTTCCAGCTGTTGTTCAACCTGCTGTGGTGGATGCCCGTGTTCTACGCCTACCAGCGTGCCGCGGGCCTGTCGGACGGCCAGATCTTCGGCATCCAGAGCATCTACTACATCGCCTTCTGCCTGTTCGAGATACCCACGGGAGTGGTCGCCGACCGCGTCGGTGCCCGCAACTGCCTGCGCGCGGGCGCGGTGGTCATGACGGCGGCGAACATGGTGCCCGTGCTGGCGCCCTCGTACCCGGGCTTCCTCGTGCACTTCCTCGCGATCGCCGCCGGACGCTCCCTCACCTCGGGCGCGGCGAGCGCCTGTCTGTACGACGGCCTGCGCGCCGAGGGAGCGGAGGCCCACTACCTCCGGGCGGAGGGCACGGCGCGCGCCCTCGGGCTCGCCGCCAAGGTCGTCTGCTGGCCGCTCGTCGGACCGCTGATGTCCCTGGCCCACCAGTCGCCGTACGTGCTCAGCGCGGCGAGCGCGGCGGGCTCCCTCGGCTGCGCCCTCGCCCTGCCCCGGATCGCGGCCGGTGACGCGGGCGCGGGGGCGGGCACCCGCGGGCGGCAGCGGGGAACCCTGTTGCGGGACACCGGTGCCGCCCTGCGCGCCCTTCGGTCGTCACCGTGGCTGGCCCTGCTCATGGTGCAGGGCGTGGCGGTCTTCACGCTGTCGCGGATCTGCCAGGTCAACCTCTTCCAGCCGGTGCTGCTCGAGCACGGCATCGCGGAGAGCAGCCACGGCAGTGTCCTCGCGGCGATGACGGTCGCCGAGGCAGTGGCCTCCGCCCGGCCCCAGTGGCTGAGCCGGCGGCTGTCGTCCGCGGCCTGGGTGTCCGTGCTGAGCGTCGCGCTCGCCGCCGCACTCGCCGGCACCACGGTCGGCGGCCCCTGGGCCGTGGTCGGGCTGCTGTGCGCGTTCGCCGCGATCACCGGGTTCGGCTATCCGGTGCAGCGCAAACTCATCAACGACGCCATTCCGAAGGGGGCGCCGCGTGCCACGCTGCTGTCGGTGGAGAGCATCGTGGACCGCGGTGTGTGCGCGCTGGCCGCGGTGGCCGCGGGCGCCTATGTGGCGGCGGGGCGGCTCGACGCGCTTCTGTGGCAGGCCGCCGCGGTCACCTGCGTGCTGATGCCGGTGCTTCATCTGGCTCTGCGCCGCGTGGGTCCGGCGTCGGCCACGCGTGGGGCGCGTCGAGCGCACGGTGCCGAGGGGGTCTCCGCCAGGGCAGTCGCACAGCCGGTGGAGGAGCCGGTTGCGCTGCCCGTCGACGAGGGCGTGGCCCCACACCCCTGATCCGGCCGCTGCGCGGCAGGGCTTTCGGCGCGCCGGTCGCAGGGGGCGACGCGGACACCCTCGCCACGCTGCGCCGGGTCCTGACGACGCCCTCCCAGTGACCGCGCCGCCAAGGGGGCGAGGTCATGCCGGGTGCGCGTCCCAGGCCGTGCGACCTCTTCCGTGTCGCGGACGGCAAGTTCGGCGGGCACAGGGACGTCATCGCCCCCGTGCCCGCCGAACTTCCGTACGACAACGGCCTGTTCCGACCGGTTCCGTCTTCCGCCCCACGGCACGACACTCCGGAGCCGGGCCGAGACCGTGCTGCGGCGGGGAGACGAGACGTCACCACACTGGCCGAGTTCACACCACATGCAGGACGACCCGGCTCCCTGTGAGTTGCCTCACCCGCCCCAGTCGGTCTCCGCACACGAACCGGCTGGCCAGCACCCCACTCCCACAGCAGACGACGGTCTGCTGGCCGAATGCGTCAGTAATCTGTCATTGCAGCCAGTGTGGCTCCCGATACAGGCTGTGACCGTGTTGGAGCGACGTGTTGTTGTGGTGGTGTACGCGGGTGCGCTGGCCCTGGACATCACCGGACCGATTGAAGTGTTCGATACAGCCAACCGGCTCCTTGCCCCGTCGGGAGCCCCTTACCGGATCGACCTGGTCTCCGCCGACGCCCCCCTGGTGCGCACGAGTTCCGGAGTGACGGTGGAAGCCGCACCGCTGGAGGCAGCGCGGGGCCCCATCGACACGCTTCTCGTGCCGGGCGGATGGAGTCTCAGTGACGCGCTCGGGGACCGGGCGCTGGTCTCCTGGATCGGCCGGGCAGCGGCCCGGTCGCGCCGGGTCGCCTCCGTATGCGGCGGGTCCTTTCTGCTGGCCGAGGCGGGGCTTCTGGACGGCAGACGCGCCACCACGCACTGGGCGTACAGCGAGGCGATGGCCCGCCGCTATCCGAACGTGACGGTGGACGCCGAGCCGATCTTCGTCTGGGACGGCCCCGTCGTGACCTCGGCGGGCGTGTCGACCGGGATCGACATGGCACTGGCCCTGGTGGAGGCCGACCACGGTGCGGCGCTCGCGCTGGAGACGGCGCGGTTCCTGGTCCTCTTCCTGAAGCGGCACGGAGGGCAGTCCCAGTTCAGCGCGGTCCTCGACGCCCAGTTGGCCGACCATCCGCCGATCCGGACCGCACAGGAGTGGATCCTGGCCAACCTCCACAACCCCTTACCCGTGGCCGAGATCGCCCGGCGGGCCAACATGAGCCTGCGCAACTTCGCCCGTGTCTTCAGACGCGAGGTGGGCACGACGCCCGGCCAGTACGTCGAGCGGACGCGCATCGCCCGCGCCCGCGAGCTGCTGGAAACCACCGACCTGACCATCAGCCAGGTCGCGAACCGCTGCGGATTCGCCGCCCCCGAGACCTTCTTCCGCTCCTTCGGACGAACTCTCGGGCTCACCCCGAAGGAGTACCGGCACCGCTTTCAGACCATCTCGCCATCCGGCCTCATCGACCGGCACCATGAGACGGACAGGAGCTCCGCATGATCCCCCCGACCTCGGACATGCCCGAGGCAGGAACGATCCGCCTGGTCGACCATCTGGCCGCGGAACTCGCCAGGGCAGGCGTCACCCACATGTTCGGCGTCGGCGGCGCGAACATCGAGGATCTGTACGACGCCGTTCACCGCGGCGGCGCCATCCGCGGCGTCGTTTCCAAGCACGAGTTCTCCGCCGTCACGATGGCCGACGGATACGCCCGAACCACCAGGCGCCTCGGCGTTGTTGCCGCCACCTCGGGCGGCGGTGCGATGAATCTGGTGCCGGGCCTGGCAGAGGCGTACGCCTCCCGGGTTCCCGTGCTGGCCCTGGTGGGCCAGCCGCCGACCGGCCAGGCAGGCCGCGGGGCGTTCCAAGACTCCAGCGGCAAAGGGGGCTCCTTCGACGTCGCGGACGTCCTCACCCCGGTCTCCCGGTTCTGTGCCTGGGTCGAGGACGCGGACTCGCTCATGGAGTTGCTGCCCCAGGCGATGGCGGCGGCACAGGCCGCTCCGCGGGGGCCGGCGGTACTGCTGCTGCCCAAGGACGTGCAGCAGACACGGATCCGGTTGCCCGGCCGCGGCCAGGCGCCGGCAACGGGCGTGCCGGTGCCATCGGCGCCACAGCTCGACAGCGCGGCCCTCACCGCCGTGTCGAACGTCCTTCGCGGGGCCGACCGGGTCCTCGTCATCGCCGGTGAAGAGGTCGCCGCCGCGGACGCGCGTGCGGAACTGACCGAACTGGCCCGGAACCTCGGGGCATGGGTGGCGGTCACCCCGGACGCCAAAGACGTCTTCGACAACCGTGATCCCCGGTTCGCGGGCGTGGCCGGAGTGATGGGCCATGCCAACGTCGAGGACTGTCTGCGGCGGGCCGACGTGTGCCTGCTGGCCGGTACCCGACTGCCGGTCCTGGCGCGCGGCGGTCTCGACGGTGCCCTGACCGCCACCCAAGTAGTGTCCCTCGGTCCAGAACCGCCGTTCGTGTCGGGCACCGCACTGGTCGGGGACCTGCGAGAGGCACTGCGCGCGGTGACCGGCCGGCTACCGCCGCGCCCCCCTGCCTGCCCGCAGCACGCCGGTCCCCTCCCCGCGCCCACGCCGCACCCGACTTCTCAAGGACCCGGGCGAACCATCCCCTACCCCCAGGCGATCGCCGCGGTGGAGGCAGCGCTTCCCCAGCGTGCGCACGTGTTCGTGGACGCCGGCAACGCAGGTGCCAGCGCGGTCCATCTCCTCCCCGCACCGCGCCACGGCCGCTTCATGATGGCGGTCGGCATGGGCGGCATGGGCTACGCCTTCGGTGCGGGCATCGGCGCCGCGCTCGCCACCGGGCGACGCACGTACGTACTCGCCGGCGACGGGTCCTTCTTCATGCACGGAATGGAGGTGCACACCGCCGTGGAGTACGCCGCACCCGTCACCTTCGTCATCTTCAACAACAACGCCCACGCCATGTGCGCGGTGCGTGAGAAGCATCTCCAGGGCGGCATCCGCAGCGACGACCTGTTCGGGCGGACCGAGCTCGCCGCCGGAGTGGCCGCTGCCTTCCCGTCTCTCGACGTCACCGGAGCCGACGACGCGGCGCGGTTGCGCACGGCGCTGCTGCGCAGCAACACCAGCGGCGGTCCCGCGTTCGTCGCACTGGACTGCGACCCGTGGGAGATCCCTCCGTTCCTTCCCTTCCAGGCCTTCGCCGCCGCCAGTACAGCCACCGCCCGTACCGAACGCCCCGACAGCAAGGAGAACTCAAGTGAGCGAGGAGTCGTCCACGTTGGCTGACATCCCCGGCCTGATGCGGATCGAGAACCCCGGCAAGGAGGAGCTGACGGCCCACTGCATGGAACTCACCCATGCCGTCTACCCCCACCATGAGGTGTACGGGCAGTACTGCACCATCCACGAGTACGTCGACTGCCCCCCGGAGCTCACCTACGACTATCTCCGCCAGGGTCACCACCTGGAGGAGTGGACCTGCAGCCTGCGGGACTTCGCACCCTCCGGCACACCGGGGCTGTGGGTCGGCCGCGACCGGCTCGAGGACGACACCACCATCTACTGCAGGGTGGCCGCCAATCCCGAGGCGATGACCGTGGACTACCACTGCTCCTGGGACCAGGGCGAGAAGCTCTGGATGATCTACCTGATGCGCGTCGTACCCGCCCGCCTGGTGCTCGACAAGCCGGGATCGGTGATCACGTGGACCAACTGCCGGCACCCCTACTACGACGCCAACCCGCACCCCGACATGACCCCCCGCCCGGACCGCCCCTGGGTGGGCGACTACTGGGACCTGTTCTACGCGGGGCACACGGTGGAGATGAACAACCTCAAGGCCATCCTGGAACACCGCCACCGCAACGGCCTTCCCGTCAGCGTGGCACCGGCCAGGGCGGTGTCGCGGTGATCACCGTCAGTCTCACCGACGTCGCGGGCTACCTCCCCGGCGAACCGGTCCCCGCCGAGTTCTACACCGACCACCCCGGAGCCGAGGACAAGCTCCGCAACCATCCCATGTTCAAAGTACCGCCGTCACGGCACCACGTGGCTCCGGACGAGACCAACGCGGACATGGTCGAACGTGCCGTACAGCCACTGATCGAACGGCACGGCCGGGCGGCGATCCGGGGCGTCGACGTGCTGTTGGTGCACAGCCAGCTCCCGGATCTGCCGTTCGTGGGCGCCGGCACCGAGGTGGCCCGGCGGTTGGGCCTGAACCCGGAGTGGCTCGTCGACGTGGCCAACGCGGGCTGCGCCTCCTTCGTCCACATGCTGAAGCTGGCCCGGCAGATCCTCACCACCACCGACGCGAAGAGCGCGCTGATCTGCAACGCGCAAAGTGCCGCGGGCCAGTGGTTCACGCAGTCCGAGGTGCGCAGGCTGGCCCAGGCGGCAATTCCGGGCGACGGCTGCGGCGTCGGGTATGTGACGAGATCGGCCGACGCCCCGGTCCTCGACGTGGAGACCCGGCACATCGGGGAGTACGCCGGGGACATGACCGTGGCGGTCGACGACGGCCGCAAGTACTGGGAACCGGGAGAGTCCCAGTTGCGGATCGGGTTCACCGACTCCAGCGTCGCCAAGGTGCTGGCCCGTGGCAACCGCCTCGTCCCCGAGGCGGTCACGGACCTGTGCCGACGACTCGGCGTGGCGACCGGCGACATCGACGTCCTCATCACCAACCAGCCGAACCGCACCTTCCTGCGGAACTGGCAGGAGGCGCTGCAACTGCCTGCGGAACGGCACCTGAACACCTTCGACCAGTACGGGAACCTCTTCGGAGCGGCAATCCCGATCACCCTGAACCAGGCGATCGGCTCGGGCCGGGTGAAGGACGGTGACCTGGTGGTGCTGGCGGGATTCGCTCACGCGGGCGACTTCGCCGGTGCCGCCGCCGTCCGCTGGCGCGGCGGGCGGGGATGACCGATGGGCGTTCCCGTGCTGCACCGACTGGCCCTGAACGAGAGCCCGTACCCTCCCCTGCCCGCGGTGCGTACAGCGATGCGACGGGCCGTCGCACAGGCCCACCGATACCCGCAGTTCTACCCCGACGAGCTCACCGAGCGGATCGCCGCATGGTGCGGGTTGCCCCCCGACCATGTCGTGGTGGGCAGCGGATCGGTGGGCGTGGCCCTGCAGTTGCTCCGGGCGGTCGTCCAGCGCGGCGATGCGATGGTCTACGCCTGGCGCAGCTTCGACGCGTACCCCCTGCTGGCCGCCATGGTCGGCGCTCAGCCCGTTCCCGTACCCCTGACCGCGGACGGACACCAGGATCTTGGCTCCCTGCTGACCGCGCTGGACCACCGCACCCGCGTCGTTGTGGTGTGCAGTCCGCACAACCCGACCGGAAGCCTGGTCGGCGCCGACGCCCTGTCGGCGTTCCTCCACCGGGTCCCTCGGCATGTCGTCGTGCTCCTCGACGAGGCGTACGGGGAGTTCGCCCGTGACGCCGACCTGCCGGACGCGCCCGGGCTCTTGCGCGCGCACCCCAACGTGCTGGTCCTGCGCACCTTCTCCAAGGCCTACGGTCTCGCCGCCCTGCGGGTCGGCTACGGACTCGGCGCTCCCGAGCTGGTGGAGCGCATCCGCCGGCAACAGGTGCCCTTCGGGATCAACGCGGTGGCGACGGCGGCGGCGACGGCCTCGCTGCGGGCCGGCAGCGAGCTGCGCCTGCGCGTGGACTCCATCGTCGCCGAACGGGAACGGCTCCGGCACGAACTCGGCGGCCTGGGCTGGCGAGTACCCCCTGGCCATGCCAATTCCGTCTGGCTCGCCGCGCCCGATCCGGTCGACGAGGGCGCCAGGGCGCTCGCTGTCGCCGGCGTGCAGACGCGCCACTACCCGGGCGAGGGACTGCGGCTGACCGTGGGCAGCAGAAAGGCCAACGACACGGTGCTTGCCGCGCTGGCGCGACTGCGCGGGTCCCGGGGTGCGTCACGGACCTGAAGCGCTCCACAGTGGCGGCCGGGCACGAGGAGCGCGAGCGCATCAGGCCCTGGACGGTGGGGGTGGGTCCGGCCGTTCTCAGGACCCACCCCGCACCGTGTCAGAGGCCTACGGGCTTGCCCGGGCCGGGAACGTGGCGGAAGCGGAACGGCTCCGGTTCGCGGCCCGCCTGGACGAACCAGCACTCCCCGGTGCCGTCCCCGGAGAGGATCCGCAGCACCGTGTCCGCGACGGTCTCGGCCGGGATGACCGGCAGGCCCTGCTCGGAGAGCATGCCACGCAGGGGGTCGATGATCCGCGACTCCGCGAACCCCGGGCAGACCGCGTTGAAGCGCACGTTCTCCGGCGCGAGGGCCGGCCCCAGGGAGCGTGCGAGTCCCACGACCGCGTGCTTGTTGGCCGCGTACAGCGGATCGAGTGGCACCGCCGCCAGGCCCGCCAGGGACGAGGTCGCCACGATCGATCCTCCGCCGCGGGCCCGCAGCGCGGGCAGCACGGCGTGGGTGCCGAACACCACGCCGTCGAGGTTGGCCCCCATCGCCCGGCGGTAGCGCGCCGGGGCGAAATCCTCGCCGACGCCGCATCCGGTCGCCACTCCCGCGTTGAGCAGCGCGATGTCGACACCGCCGTACTGCTCCTGGGCGAACTCCACCAGCGCGCGGTTGGCGTCGAGGTCGGAGACGTCACAGGCGCGGAAGTGGCCGTCGGCCAGGTCGGCCACTTCACGGCCGGCCCGCGAGTCCAGGTCGGCGACGACCACGCGTGCCCCTTCCCGCGCCAGTGCCAGCGCCATGGCCCGGCCCAGCCCGCCGGCGGCGCCGGTGACGATCGCCACCTTTCCCCGGAACGCGGAGTCGGCTCTCTGTTCTCCCCGCAGGGCGGCGACCCCTGTCTCGGCGGCGGTCATGCCAGCTCCAGCACGAGCTTGCCGACGTTCTCGCCGCGGAAGAGCATCTGCAACGTCTCGGGGAAGTCGTCCACGGTGCCCCTCACCACCTGCTCCTTGACCTTGATGCGGCCGGCGCCGATCCAGGCGGAGATCTCCCGCGCCGCCTCCGCGTAGCGCTCGGCGTAGTCGAAGACGACGAAGCCCTCCATCCGGGCGCGGCGCACCAGCAGCGAGAGGTAGTTCGAGGGGCCCTTGACCGGCGTGGCGTTGTTGTACTGGCTGATCGCGCCGCAGACCACGACGCGCGCGTGCATCGCCAGCCGGGTCAGTGCGGTGTCGAGGATGTCCCCTCCGACGTTGTCGAAGTAGACGTCTATGCCGTCGGGGGCGTGCTCGCGCAGCGCCTTCTTGACGTCCTCGGCGCGGTAGTCGATCGCCGCGTCGAATCCGAGTTCGCCGGTGAGCAGCGCGCACTTCTCCGGCCCTCCGGCGATGCCCACGACCCGGCAGCCCTTGGCCTTCGCGATCTGACCCACGATGGTGCCGACAGCGCCGGCGGCCCCCGAGACCACGACGGTCTCGCCGTCCTCGAGCGCCCCGACGTCCAGCAGGCCGAAGTAGGCGGTCATGCCGGGCATGCCCAGCGCTCCCAGATAGGTGGAAGGCGGGGCGAGCGAGGTGTCGATCTTCATCGCGCCCCGGCCGTCGGAGATCACGTACTCCTGGACGCCGAACGTGCCGACCACGTGATCACCCGGCCGGAAGCGGGGGTGGTTGGATGCAGTGACCTCGATGACCGATCCGGCGCGCATCACCTCCCCGATGCCCACCGGCGGCAGGTAGGAGGGGCGGTCGTCCAGCCAGCCCCGCATGGCCGGATCCAGGGAGATGACCCGCGTCCGGCCCGCGAACCGGCCCGGGCCCGGTTCCTCGACGGGTTCGCAATGGTGCTCCCAGTCTTCGGGTTTCACTTCTCCCACGGGGCGGGCTGCCAGACGGATCTGGCGGTTGGTCGCGGACATCGCGCCTCCTGTCGTTCACGTCACGCGACCATACCGACCAGTAGGTACGCGGGTGGGCGTGATTTTCCCCACACGCCATCGACGAGTCCACCCGCCTAGGCTCCGGGGGCGTCCTTCGTCGGGCGATCGCTGCCGACCGGACGCCGCATCGAACTCTCCCGTGCCGCCAGAGCCCAGCTGAGTTCCACCGCGGTGTCCGGGGCGTCCAGGCTGGTACCGGTGAGCTCCTCGAAACGGCGCAGCCGGTAGCGGACGGTGTTGACGTGGACGTGTGCGCTGCGGGCGACTTCGCGGATGTGCCGTCCGCCCTCCAGGTATCCACGCACGGACTCCTCGATGAGCGCGCCGAACTCCCCCTCGGCCTCCAGTGGGCGCACGTAGCGGTCGAGCAGCAACTCGCCGAGTTCCGGTTCGGCGACGACCGCGACCCGCCAGGACAGGTCGCTCAGGTCGTACACCCCGCGCAGACCGTACGCACGGGCGGCTTCCAGCATCCGGCCGGCAGCGCGGAAGGAGCGGTGCACCGAGGCCAGGTCCGTCGGCGGGCCGAGGCCCGCCGTCACTTCCAGGTCACCGGTCTCCGGCCTCACCTCGACGACTCCGGCGACAGCCTCGTCCAGCACGGTGAGCAGCGCGCCTCGGCCGTTCCTGCGACCGAGGGATTCCAGGGAACGCTCCAGCGCGTCCGGACCGCCGTTGCCGTCGGGGACGGCTCTGATGGCCCGATACGGCCGCAACGGGTCCAGTCCGTAGATCGCCGCACCGCTGTGCATCTCCGGCGCTCGCAGCGTCCCGTGGAGCAGTCCACGCAGGAAGTCGGCGCGGCGGCGGGCGTCGAACAGCGCGTGGGCGACCTCCGCCTGCCGGTGGACCGCGGCGATCTGCAGGCTCGCGACGTCCGCGAGTTCCCACAGGCACTTGGTGCGGTCGACGACGAGGCCGGGGTCCAGTCCGCCTTCGGCCGCCGCGGCGATGAACAGATCCCGTATGGCGCTCAGTGCCCGGCGGAAGGCGCGGAGCCCGTCGCCGAGCGGCACGCCCCGGGCGACCCGGTCCCGGGCCACATCGGCTTCGTCGAAGTCCTCCGGCGCGGGCACCGTCCCCTCGCGCACCACCGCGAGAGCCCGCTGGAAGTGCCGGTGCCAGATCTGGCCCAGGAGTTCCCGCGGGACCGCGCGGTAGGACGGGATGTGGTCCACCAGATCCGCGTGCAGCCGCCCGCCCACGTGCCTTCGCTGCGCCGCCATCGCGGCGATGACGCATTCGAGGCGCGCCGCCGCGCCCGACTGTCCGGGCATGGACCTCGCCTTCGCCCCACCGGTACCGACCGTTGTGCAAGTGAACAATATGCGGCCCTGCGGCCTTGGCCGGGAAGCCGTCGACAAGCGGCCGCCGCCGAAAGCACAGTGGCACGGCGGTGGAAGGCGGGCCCCCGCATCGACGCGCCCGCCACGAGGCGCCGATCGACCGTGCTCAGGCCCACCCTCGTGCCACCGGCCCACCCCGACGAACCGCGGAGACCGCCATGACCGACGAGCCCCCTCACCGATCCCCCCGCACCGCCGACACCGGCCCGCGCCTCGCGCCACTGCCCGAGGACAACTGGGACCAGTCCACCCGTGAGCTGCTCGCCCCCGTTCCACGGGACGCCGACGGCCACCTCCCCAACGTCTTCACCACCTTGGTGCGGCACCCCGGCCTCTTCCGGCACTTCCTGCCGTTCGGCAGCCATCTGCTGCGCGACGGCCGGCTGCCGGAGCGGACCCGGGAACTGCTGATCCTGCGCACCGCGTGCAACACCCGGGCCGGTTACGAATGGGGGCGGCACGTACCGCTGGCCAGGGCCGCCGGGGTCACCGACGAGGAGATCCGGCGCGTCGGCGCGGGCCCTGACACCCCGGGGTGGTCGCCGGCCGACGCCCTTGTGCTGCGTGCCGCCGACGAACTGCACCGGGACGCACGCCTGTCCGCAGCCACCTGGTCCGCACTCGCCGCCGACCACGACGAGGCACAGCTGATCGAAATCACCATGCTCGTGGGTCAGTACCACATGGTGGCGTTCTTCCTGAACTCCACCGGTACCCGGCTCGAGCCCGGCTACGAAACAGAGACCCTGCCCACGCCCACCGGAGCCGACGCGGGCACGGGCGCGGGCGCGGCGAGGGGAGCACACGCCGATGCCTGAGCCCCGGCACACCGCGTCCCACCCGGTCGGCCTCCTGACCGGCCGGAACCTACTGGTCATCGGCGCGGGCACCCGCCCCAGCGACGATCCGGAGGCCCCGGTGGGCAACGGGCGGGCGGTGGCCGCGCTCGCCGCCCGCGAGGGGGCCTCGGTGGCCTGCGCCGACGTCTCCCCCTCCGCCGCGGCGGCCACCGCCGCCCTGGTCGGCCAGGAAGGCGGTCGTGGCCTGCCCGTGGTCGGTGACGCCACGGATCCCGGCCAGTCCTCGGCCATGGTGGCCGAAGCGCTCCGCGAACTCGGCGCGCTCGACGCGCTGGTGGTCAACGTCGGCATCGGACTCGGTGCCGGCCTGGAGAACACCTCGCCTCAGCAGTGGGAGCACGTGCTCTCGCTCAACCTGAGCGCCCCCTTCCTCGCCGCCAAGTACGGGCTGCCCTCGATCGCCGACGGAGGATCGATCGTCTTCGTCGGTTCCGTGGCCGGGCTGCGCGCCGCCACCGGCTCGCCCGCCTACGACAGTTCCAAGGCAGGCCTGTTCGGACTCACCCGCCATGTCGCCAAGGAGGGCGCGTCGCGTGGGATACGCGCCAACCTGGTCGTCCCGGGCCTGATCGACACCCCGATGGGCCGCGAGGCATCGGCCCGGCGGGCGTCGCGTTCCACCTCGTTCACCCGCATACCGCTCGGCCGCCAGGGCACCGCCTGGGAGGTCGCCGAAGCCGTCGTCTTCCTGCTCTCCGACCGCGCCTCCTACATCACCGGGCAGAGCCTGGTGGTGGACGGAGGGTTGAACGCCGTCTGAGGACGTGCGTGTGCTCACCCCCGTCGACGGGGCGGGGGCGGTCCCAGAGGTCAGGGCATCGACCAGGACCGCCCCCGCCGGCTCACTTCGCCAGGGGGCCGAACTCCTTGCGGGTGTTTACCGGCTTGCCGAACAGCTGCCAGCGCTCGCCCTTGAACCGCATCAGCTGCATCGTCTCGAGCGGGAAGGCGTCGCCCGGGCCCGTGGACATGGTGATCCCGGGCAGCAGCAGGCCCACCTTCACGTTCTTCAGATGGCGCACCGCGTCCCGCAGGCCTTCCCTGGTCGGGCACTTCATCGCGTCCAGGGCCTTGTGCAGGCTGGCGGCGACGGCCCAGCCGTAGGCGTTGAACTGGTTGGCCGGGTCGGCGTCGGGGGCGTACTTGTGCATGGCGTTCATGTAGGTCTTCATCTCGGGGTCGTTCGCCCACTGCGGGTCGGCGGGGTCCTTGAAGTAGGTCGCCGAGACCACGCCCTGCACGTTCTTGAACCCGACGGGCTGGAGCACGGCGGCGGACGAGGCCACGTTGTTCACTATGTGCAGCGGGTTCCACTTGGTGTTCCTGGCGTCGGCGGCGAGGGCCTGGCTGCCGAACTTGGGCGTGGTGACGTCCAGCAGCACGTCCGCCTTCGAGCGGGACAGGCTCGCCATCTGTGCCGACACGGACGGGTCGGTGACCTCGTAGCTCTCCTCGGCGACCACCTTGATGCCGCTGCCGGCGACGGCCTTCTTGAATCCGCCGAGCAGGTCCTTGCCGAAGTCGTCGTTCTGGTACAGGACCGCGACCTTGGCCCTGTGCCGCTCGTCCTTGAGGTACTTGGCGTACACCCGGGCCTCGGCCACGTAGTTGGGCTGCCACCCGATGGTCCAGGGGTGCTTGCCGTCGCTGCCCCAGACGGAGGCGCCCGTGGCGACGAAGGGCTGCGGCACCTTCTGCTTGTTCAGGTAGTCCCACACGGCCGCCGTGGACGGGGTGCCCAGCGTCTGGAACACCGCGAAGACCTTCTCCTGCTCGACGAGTCTGCGGGCCTCCTCGACCGCCTTGGGCGGCTGGTAGCCGTCGTCGCGGACGATGAACTGCACCTTGCGGCCGTCGATGCCGCCCTTGTCGTTGACGTAACGGAAGTAGGCGGCCACGCCCTTGCTGATCGTGCCGTACGCGGAGGCGGGCCCCGACAGCGGATAGATCCCGCCGAGCTTGATGGTCTTGTCGGTGATGCCCGTGGTCTGCTGCCCCTTGCACGCGCCTTCGGAGGCGGTGTCCTGGGCGTCCTGACCTCGCCGGCTGCTGCAGGCGGTCGCGGTGAGCAGGGCGGCGGTGGCGGCCGCGGCCACCCGCAGAGCGGTTGTCTTGCGCATGTGTATCAGTCCTTTTCCGTGCGGGGCGGGGCGCCCACGGGTTCGGCGTCCGCGACAGCGGGATCCGCAGGAGCGCGGGTCGCGGAGGGTCCGGTTCCGGCCGGGGCGGTCGGCTCCGGATCGGGCGTGGCCACGGTCTCCGGCGTCAGGCCGAGGGCGGTGGCCGTGGCGGTGGCAGTCGTGGTGGCGGTGGCAGTGCGGGGCGGACGACGGGCGACGGCCCGCAGGACACGGCCGGGCACACCGGCCAGTCCTGTCGGGGCCACGAACATCACCGTGATGATCAGCAGGCCGAACACCACTCCCGGTGCCGCCTCGCTGACGTCCTGGGACACGCTCGGCACGTACATCACGAACGCCGCCCCCAGCAGGGGGCCGTACAGCGAGCCGAGCCCGCCGACCACCAGGCCCGCGAGCAGGGTGATGGACAGAACGAAGCTGAAGGAGTCGGGCGAGACGAAGCCGATCACCCAGGTGTACAGACACCCGGAGACGCCCGCGAACATCGCACTCCACGCGAAGGCGAGGGTCTTGTGCAGCGACAGCCGCACGCCCATGATCTCGGCGGCGCTCTCGTGGTCCCGCACGGCGAGCAGTGCCCGGCCGACCCGGGACCGCAGCAGGTTGCGGGCGAGCAGCAGGGCCACCGCGGTGACGCCGAGGACGACGAAGTACATCCACTGGTCCTCGGCCAGCCCGCTCCACGCGGGCGGCTGCAGCTTGTCCACGGTCAGGCCCATGGAGCCGCCCGTCACCGGTTCGAGCCGCTTGAGCAGCGGCGGCAGGAACACCGCGAACGAGAGGGTGACCAGGGCCAGGTACAGCCCGCGCAGCCGCAGGGCGGGCACTCCGAATCCGAGGCCCAGCAGGAAGCATCCGGCGGCCGCGACCGGAAGAGTCGCCAGGTGGCCCGTGTCGTACCGATCGAGCATGACCGCCGTGGTGTAGGCCCCTGCCGCGAAGAACGCTCCGTGCCCGAGCGAGATCTGCCCGCCGAAGCCGACCAGCAGGTTCAGGCCGGCGAGCGCGACGGCGTACAGGAGCACCATGGTCAGCTGGAAGACCTGGAAAGGGGCGAAGTAGAAGGGAGCGCCGACGGCGGCTGCCGCCGCGAGCAGCACGGTGAGCGCGGCGCGCACCCGCCGGGCCGGGGCGGTGCCGAGTGCCGTGGTGAGGGTGTTCATGCGCGCTCCACCGCCGCCCGTCCGAACAGGCCCTGGGGTCGCACCAGCAGCACCGCCAGGATGATCACCAGGGGGACGCCGACCTTCAGGTCGGCACCGACCACGTCCACGTACGCCCCGGTCAGCGTCTCGGCGACGCCCACGAACAGGCCGCCGACGACCGCGCCCACCGGGCTGTCGAAGCCCCCGAGGGTGGCCGCGGCGAACGCGTAGATCAGCACCCCGCCCATCATGTTCGGCTCCAGGAACAGCACCGGGGCGACGAGCACCCCCGACACCGCGCCGACGGTCGCCGCCAGCCCCCAGCCGAGCATCAGGACCCGGCCCACCCGGATGCCCGACAGCCGGGCGGAGGCCGGGTTGCCGGCGACCGCCCGCATCACCAGGCCGACGGAGGTGTGCTGGAACAGCAGATACAGCAGGCCCATCACGACGGCCACCACGCCGAGGATCCCGAGTGTCGACCAGTCCACACGCACCCCGGCCAGGTCGATTCCGCCGTCGGGGAACGGCTGCGGGAAGTCCTTCACGGTGAACGACCAGATCAGGCCGGCCAGTGCGTTGACGAAGATGAACAGGCCGACCGTGACGATGACCACCGTCAGCTCGGGCGCGCCCTGCACGGGACGGATGACGATCCGCTCGACCAGCATGCCGCCGGCGAAGGACACCGCGAGGGTGACCGGCAGCGCCAGCCAGAACGGCATCCCGGACGCCACCAGCTGCCAGGCGACGTACGTCGAGAGCATGGCCAGCTCGCCCTGCGCGAAGTTGACGATCCCCGTGAACCGGTGGATCAGCACCAGGGCCAACGCCAGGCTGGCGTACACCGCGCCGGAGCCCAGTCCTTCCACCACTTGCTGGAGAAGATCGGTCACGGCGCTCACCCGGCCCTGCGGGAGCGGACGGAGACACCGAGGTACACCTCGGCGACCTGCCCGTCCTCACGGAGCTGTGCGGCCGGTCCGGACAGCACCAGGCGGCCGGCCTCCAGTACGTGCGCCCGGTGCGCGATGTCCAGCGCAAGCTGGGCGTTCTGCTCGACGACGACCACGGTGGTGCGCTCCTCCTCGTTGACGGCACGGACGATCTCGAACAGCTCACGGGTGACCAGCGGCGCGAGCCCGAGGGACGGCTCGTCCAGGAGCAGCAGCGAAGGCCGCAGCATCAGCGCCCTGCCGATGGCGAGCATCTGCTGCTCCCCGCCGCTGAGGCTGCCGGCGGCCTGCCGCGACCGCTCACGCAGTTTGGGGAAGTAGTCGTAGATCCGTTCCAGGTCGGCCGCCACGGCCGCGCGCCCGGCGCTGCCCCGGCGCCGGGTGTGGGCGCCGACACGCAGGTTCTCCTCGACGGTCAGGTCGTTGAAGGTGCCGCGGCCCTCGGGGACATGTGCCACGCCGCACCTGGCGGCCTGCTCGGGCGAGCGGCCCAGCAGCTCCGTGCCGTCCAGGGCGACCGAGCCGCGGCCGCGGACCATGCCGCTCAGCGCCCGCAGCGTCGTGGTCTTGCCCGCGCCGTTGGGTCCGAGGATCGCGCACACCTCGCCCCGGGCGACGGAGAAGTCGAGGCCCTGCAGCACGCGGGCCTGGCCGTATCCGGCGTGCAGGCCGCAGACCTTCAGGAAGTCCGGCTCCGCATGCGCCGCGGCCTCGGTGCGGTCCGTGGTGGGCTCGCTCATGCGGCCGCTCCCAGATACGCCTCGACGACCGCCGGGTCGCGCTGGATCTCCTCGGGCGAGCCCTCGGCGATCTTGCGGCCGAAGTCGAGGCAGACCACCTTGTCGCACAGGCCCATCACGAACCCCATGTGGTGTTCGACCACCACGAGCGAGAGGTCGAACTCCTGGCGCACCGACCGGACCAGATCCGCGAATTGGCCGACCTCACCGTGGCTGAGCCCGTTGACGGGTTCGTCGAGCAGCAGCAGCCGGGGCCGTACCGCGAGCGCCCGGGCGAGTTCGACGCGTTTGAGCGTGCCGAACGGCAGCCCCGAGGCGGGGTGGTCGGCGACGTCCGCCAGACCGAGCCGCCGTAGCAAGTCGTCCGCCTTGTCACGCAGTTCCCTCTCCTCCCGCCGGACGCGGGGCAGCCGGAGCGCCGCGGCGAGGTGTCCGGTGCGCCCCCGGCTGTGGGCGCCGACCATGACGTTCTCCCGGACCGTGAGCCGCGGGAACAGACCCAGGTTCTGGAAGGTGCGGGCGATGCCCCGCCCGGCCACGGCGTGCGGAGGGAGGGCCAGCAGGTCCTCGTCCTCGAACCGCACGTCTCCCGCGTCGGGGGTGCAGCGCCTGGTGAGGCAGTTGAACAAGGTGGTCTTGCCGGCTCCGTTCGGTCCGATGAGCCCTACGGCGGTGCCCGGCTCGACGGTGAACGCGACACCGTCCAGGGCCGTGATCCCGCCGAAGCGCACGCTGATACCGTCGACCGCGAGCATGTATGACGCCCCTTCCGACGTGCTGGGGGGTGGGCGAGCGTCACAGTAGGTGGGGGTGTTCGGGGCGCACATTGGGTGCGAGCACCCAACTTCCCGGCCGTCGGACTGTGCGCCGCGCACAGATAACGGTTGATGTCTCACGCCGGGCCTGTTGACGGAACACGAGGCGGGCGGCGACGATCGGCGCCATGCCTCGCGGGCCCGCCCTGGGCACTCCCCAGCTGTCCGAACCGCTCCGCCGGGAGCGGTGGCGGATCCTGCACGCCGTCCACGACCGGGTCGAGGAGGTGGCGGACACCGCCGTCGGAGTGATGCGCGCGGAGATCCCGTCGTACGCACTGCAGGACGAACGGTTCTTCGCGGACGTTCGGGAGCAGGTGCTGGAGCACTACCGGATGCAGTTGGCGGCGCTGGCCGGTGACCGCGGCATCGCGCCCGAGGACCTGGTCTTCAGCCGTGCGGCGGCGATGCGCCGGGCACGCGCGGGGTTCGCCCTGGAGGACTGGATCAGCGCCTTCCGGGTCGGCCGGCAGGTGCTGTGGGACGCGCTGCTGGACTGCGCGGGCACGTCCACCGAGGCCCAGCAGGCCGCGCTGTCCCTGGTCACCCCGCTGATGCAGTACGTCGACTACGCCAGCACCCATGCCGCGCAGGCCTACGTCGAGTACCAGCAGCACATGGTGGCGGACGCCGACCGGGAGCGCCGGGACCTTCTCGACCAGCTCCTGGCGGGCGTGGCACCGACGCGCGGTCCGCTGTCCGCCGCCGCACAGGCGTACGGCATCGGGCCGCACTCGCCGATGATGGCGGTCGTCGCGGTGTGCGTCGGCGACACCCGCACCGGGGACCTCACCTCGGCCGAGCACGGCTACGCGACCAGCGCGTCGATCAGCGTGGCCGGGCCCTGGGCCGGCCGGACCCTGGTCGTCGTACGCCACGAAGAGGTGGTGGCCGTGCCCGTGGTCCGGGCCGGTATGACCGCGGAGGACATCTGCGCCCACTTCGAGGCCGTGCAGCAGCGGCTCGCGCGGGGCGGAACCATGCTCTCCATGGGCATCAGCACGGTCGCGCGGGGCGCCCGTGATCTGCCGCGCGCGTACGAGGAGGCACGGGCCGCTCTCGACCTGGTGCCCAGCGGGGGCGGGGTGGCGGCGCTGCCGCGACTGTCCCCGTTCGACTATCTCGCGCTGCGCGCCGACGACCTGGCCCGCCAGCTGGTCGATCCCCGGGTGCGGGTGCTGCTGCAGGAGGACCGCAGACGTGGCGACACACTGGCCGCCACCATACGGGCCTTCGCGGAGGCCGACCTGAACCTGCGGCTGGCCGCCGACCGGCTGCGGGTGCATCACAACACGGCGCACTACCGGTTGCGCCGGATCGAGGAACGCACCGGCCGCAATCCGCGCCGGATCGCCGACCTCCTGGAACTACTGGTCGCCCTCGCCATCCGCGACGGCGACGGGGAAGGTGAGGACTGCCAGTGAGCGGCATCGCGGAGTCGGCCGGGACCGAGACGGCGCCTCAGGCGCCGCACGGGCAGGGGGGCATGTGCCTGCCGGAGGCGCTCGCCGGGCAGAGAACGGTCCGGCGCGCGCTGCTGGACGCCGCGCTGGAGGTGTTCACCGAGCGCGGTTACACCGACGCCGGTCTCACCGAGATCGCGGCGCGCTCCGGCATCCCCGTGGGAAGCCTCTTCCAGCACTACGGCGGAAAGCGAGGGCTGTACCTCGCCCTCTGGGAGGAGTTCCGGGAGGAGCAGGAGCGACGGACCGCGGCCACGCTGGCCTCCGAGCGCAGCCGTGGTGTGGACGACCCCATCGCCCTCTTCGTGGCGGGAGCCAGGGCGTACCTGGAGGGTGCCTGGGACAATCGCAGGCTCGGCCGACTCCTCGCGGAGGAGGACAACCCCTCGGGCTTCGACGCGCTGCGCCGCCAGTGGGACCGCGCCTGGGTACGGCGCAACGCCCGGCTGCTGGAGGTGGACGAGCGGCGACGCGCCGGCCGGGTCCGGGTGAGCGTACTGACCACCGTCATCGGAGGGGCGGCGCGCGAGCTGGGCGACTGCGGGGACGAGACGGAGGCGCGAGAGATCGTGGACGAGGTGTGCGGCATCCTGATCCATCTCTCGGCACCGCCCGCCTGAAACCCTGGGGGAGATTCGCCTGGACGCCGGTCCGGCCGGCCCGAGGACGACCGGATACAGTGCGCGGGACGGCAGCCTGGCCAGGGAGGGCAAGCGTGACCGACACCAGCAGCACCCGGACCACCGACGGTGAAGCGCAAGCGCCGCGGCAGAGCCGGCTGCACCGCCTGATGCGCCACATACCCCTGATCGCCCCCGTCCTGCTGTGGGCCGTGCCCTGCTGGGTGCTGCTGTACACCGGCCAGCATTGGCCGTTGCCCGTCAGGCTGATCGGCAGCGTCCTGTTCGCCCTCGGCCTCATCGGAATGCCGCTCGCGATGGTGCGCGGCCACGGTCGACGCCAGCAGGACCGGGCGGCGATCGTCGGTGACTCCCTGCTGGGCACCAGCTGGGTTCTGTTCACCTGGTCCGTTCTGCTCGGGGTCCTGGTGCGGCTCGCCCTGACCGTGGCCGGCGTCGGTGGAAGTCAGGACCGGGCCCGCATCGTCACCTGGGCCGTCCTCGGCACCACCGCCGTACTGCTCGCCTGGGGATATGCCGAGGCCCGCCGCGTACCGCGCGTGCGCCGGCTCGAGGTGCAACTGCCACGACTGGGCGCCGGATTGGACGGCCTGCGCGTCGTCCTCATCACCGACACCCACTACGGCCCACTCGATCGCACTCGCTGGTCGGCCCGGGTGTGCGAGACGGTGAACACTCTGGAAGCCGACCTGGTCTGCCACACCGGCGACATCGCCGACGGCACGGCCGAACGGCGCCGCGCCCAGGCCGCCCCGCTCGGCACCGTGCGGGCCACCCGGGCCCGGGTGTACGTCACAGGCAACCACGAGTACTACAGCGAGGCCCAGGGCTGGGTCGACCTGATGGACGAGCTGGGCTGGGAGCCGCTGCGCAACCGCCACCTGCTGCTCGAACGCGACGGCGACACCCTCGTGGTCGCCGGCGTGGACGACGTCACCGCCGAGTCCTCAGGCCTGGCAGGCCACCGCGCCCACCTCGCCGGAGCCCTGCACGGCGCCGACCCCGACCTGCCCGTCCTGCTCCTGGCGCACCAGCCCAAGTTCATCGATCGGGCGGCAGCCGCCGGCATCGACCTCCAACTCTCCGGCCACACCCACGGCGGCCAGATCTGGCCCTTCCACCACCTGGTCCGCATCGACCAGCCGGCCCTCGCCGGCCTCAGCCGCCACGGCACCCGCACCCTCCTCTACACCAGCCGCGGCACCGGCTTCTGGGGCCCACCGTTCCGCGTCTTCGCCCCCAGTGAGATCACCCTGCTCGTGCTCCGCTCCCCGCACCTGCCCACCTCGCCGTAACACTGGGCGGTCGACAGACGGCCAGGCCTGTGCCGCGGTAGGACGCCCCACATCGGCACGGGAGGGGTCATCCGCTCGTCAGGCCAGCGGGTCATGGCCCCAGTTCATCAGGGAGTGCCGCCACCGGGTGTCCCGTACGTCTCCCGACGGGCGCTGGGCCAGATGGCGGCGGACATAGCCGACGACCTTGCGCATGTGCTGGTAGTCGTCGTCGGAGAGGTCCTTCTTCTTCGCCCGCAGGATCTCCGTGATGCGGCGGCCGGAGGCATGCCCGATGGACTCGCCTCCGTCCCTGTGCTGGCCGGCATTGCGCGACTCGTCGGACTCCAGCCACTTGTCCAGCTCGGCCGGTGTCATGTTCACCAGTTCGCGGAAGTCGGCCCAGATCTCCTTGCGCTCCTCGTCGTCCACGCCGCCTCATTTCTTCTTTCTCAGCGCCGACGGCTTGTGCACCGCGGACCTGCCGGACTTGTCGCTACGGACCTGGTACTGCGGCTCGTCCGCCGACGCATCCACCGTCCGGCCGCCTGCCTCGGTGCGCTCGGTGATCTTCTTCTCCACCGTGCCCTCGGCCTGGCCGCCGTGACTTCTCCAGGCGACCTCGTCGCCCTTCTTCAGCTTCTTGCCCTCACTCCGGCTCTTCGCCATGTGGACTCTCCTCGAGGATGACGGGAGTGTCCTTCCAGCGTGACGGCCGCGTGCCCGCCCCGCAGCTTCTGGCAGGCGGAGCCGGTACGGCATCCACTCGGCGGTCGGTGTGGGAGCTGGACGGGCCGATGCCGATCGAGAACAGGTCGAAGACCGAGATGGCCACGGTCACTCCTCAGGACAGGGGTGGGGCACTCCCCAT
>NZ_JBVIDR010000023.1:0-75209 GCF_055572275.1 Streptomyces sp. NPDC030798
TGGACCGGCAGGGGCGGCCAGTCGGGGGTCTGGTCCTGGGTGCGGGCGGTGTAGGCGCGGGTGAGGTCGGCGGCCAGCGGGCCCAGCGACCAGCCATCACCCGCGATGTGATGCACGACCAGCAGCAGCACGTACTCCTGCGCCGACAGCTCGAACAGGTCGGCGCGCAGCGGGGGTTCGCTCGCCAGGTCGAACGGGTACCGCGCCGCAGCCGTCAGGGCGTCCTGCAGGTCGGCCTCGGTCGTCGGGGTGACGGTGAGGCGCGGTACGGCGGCCTCCGGGGCCAGCACCTGCTGACAGGGCACGCCCTCGGCCTCCGGGAACACCGTGCGCAGACTCTCGTGCCGGGCCACCACGTCCGCGAGGGCCGCCCGGAGCGCATCATGGTCCAGCCGGCCGGACAGCCGGACGACGAGCGGGATGTTGTACGTCGCGCTCGACCCCTCCATCCGATGGAGGAACCAGAGCCGCCGCTGGGCCGAGGAGAGCGGAAGGACCGCTGGACGCTCCCGTACCGTGACCGCCGGCCGAGCGGGCGCGGCGGTGTCCAGAAGGGCCGCGACCGCGGCCGGAGTGGGGCCCTCGAACAGCGCGCGCAGCTCCAGCTCGACCCCGAACGCGGCCCTGACCTGGGCGATCAGCCGGGTGGCCAGCAGGGAATGGCCGCCAAGGTCGAAGAAGTCGTCGTCGACACCGACCCGGGGCAGCCCGAGGACCTCGGCGAACAGGTCGCACACGATCTGCTCCTGTGGGGTCCGCGCCTCCCGCCCCGACACCGGCACCGCCAAGTCCGGCTCCGGCAGCGCCGCCGTGTCCAGCTTGCCGTTGGCGGTGAGCGGCATGCGGTCGAGCAGTACGACGGCGGCCGGCACCATGTAGTCGGGCAGCCGGTCCCGCGCGAACGCCCTGAGTTCCTCGGCCCGGAGCGTCCCCCGCGCCACCGCATAGGCCACCAGACGGGCGTCATCGGACTGCCCGTGGCGGACCACCACCGTCGCCTCGGCCACACCCGGATGACCGGTCAACACCGCCTCGATCTCGCCGGGTTCGATGCGGAAGCCGCGGATCTTGACCTGGTGGTCGGCGCGACCGATGAACTCCAGTTCGCCGTCGGTGTTCCGGCGCACCAGGTCGCCGGTGCGGTACATGCGTCCGCCGGGTTCGGGGGCGTAGGGGTCGGCGACGAACCGCTCGGCGGTCAGTCCCGGCCGGCCCAGATATCCGCGGGCCACGCCCGCCCCGGCCACGTACAGCTCGCCCACCACCCCCGGCGCCACCAGTTGCAGCCCGCCGTCCAGTACGTAGGTGCGCAGGTCGGGGATGCCGACGCCGATCGCACTGGCCGCCGACTCGGTGGCCCGCTCGCAGGTCAGCGGCTGGTACGTCACATGCACCGTGGTCTCGGTGATGCCGTACATGTTGACCAGCACGGGTGCGTCGTCGGCGTGACGCCGGTACCAGTCGGCGAGCCGGGACGGCTGCAGCGCCTCACCGCCGAACACCACGGTGCGCAAGGCAAGCCGGCGCTGCCCGCAGGCGTCCGCATCGGCCTGGGCCAACTGGTGAAAGGCCGACGGCGTCTGGTTGAGAACGGTGACGCCTTCCTCTTCCAGCAACTCCAGGAACGCGCCGGGCGTCCGGCTGACCTCATAGGACACCACAACCAGCCGGCCGCCGTGCAGCAGCGCTCCCCACAGCTCCCACACGGAGAAGTCGAAGGCGTACGAGTGGAACAGCGTCCACACGTCGTCCGGGCCGAAGCCGAACCACTTCCGGGTGGCGTCGAACAGCCGCACCACGTTCCGGTGCGTGTTGACGACGCCTTTGGGTTGTCCGGTGGAGCCGGAGGTGTAGATGACGTAGGCGGGGTGGTGGGGGTTGAGGTGGGGGGTGGGGTTGTGGGTGGGTTGGTTGCTGAGGTCGAGGGTGTCGAGGAGGAGGGTGGTTGTGGGGTGGGGGGTGGCGAGGTGGGTGGTGGTGAGGAGGAGGGTGGGTTGGGCGTCGGTGACCATGTGGGTGAGGCGGGTGGGTGGGTAGTGGGGGTCGAGGGGGAGGTAGGCGGCGCCTGTTTTGAGGGTGGCGAGGATGGCGACGACGAGGTCGGTGGAGCGGGGCAGGGCGAGGGCGACGATGTGTTCGGGGCCGATGCCGTGGGTGGTGAGGTGGTGGGCGAGTCGGTTGGCGCGCTCGTTGAGTTCCCGGTAGGTGGTCGAGGTCGGGCCGCAGGTGACGGCGATGGTGTCGGGGTGGGCGGCGGCCTGTGCTTCGAACAGGCCGGGCAGGGTGGCCTGGGTCGTTCGGAGGGTGTCGTCGGGCAGGGCGAGCAGGGCGGCCCGTTCCTCGTCGGTGAGCAGATCGATCCGGCCGATCGGCAGGGAGATCTCCGCCGTCGTGAGGGCGCGCAGCACCGTGAGCAGACGCCGATGGTGAGCGGCCAGTTCGTCGTCGCCGCAGAGCTCGGGGTGGGCGTTGAGGTCGATCGTCGGGCAGCTGCCGTTCCGGCGGTCCCACACGGCGAGTGTGAGGTCACCGACCAGGCCGGAGGAGAGGTTGTGCGCGGTGGTCGGCAGGCCGTCGAAGGTCACCGCGTAGTCGAAGGACATGACGTTGACGACGGGGGCGTACCAAGTTCCCACGCTGCCCGGCAGATCGAGGTCGCGCTGGAGGTCCTCGGCCCGGTAGCGCTGGTGGCCGCCCAGTTCGAGCACCCGCTCCCCGATGCCGTCCAAGAGCTCGCGGAGCGTCATGTCGGGTCGGAGCGAGAGCCTGAGCGGAAGGACGTTGGCGGCCGTGCCGGGCGTCCGGCGCTGGACCTGCTCCAGGCGGGCCGTCACCGGCAGACCGAGCACCACGGTCTCGGCGCCGGTCATCCGGTGCAGGTGGACGGCCGTGGCGGCGATGACCAGGTGTGACCACGGCACCCGTGCCCGGCGGGCCGCCGCGCGCAGGGCGTCCCGCTCGGCGGGGGACAGGCCGGCGGTGTGCCGGAGGTAGCGCTCCGGCGTCGTGGACGGGCGGCCGACCAGCCCCGTCGGCGCGGGGCGGTCGGCGAAACGCTCGGTCCAGTAAGCCCGGTCCCGGGTGAATTGTTCCGACTCGCGGTACCGCTGGTCGGTGGCCACCAGGTCGGACAGCGAGCCGAACGGACTGGGTCCCACCGGACGGTCCTGCGCGAGCGCGGTGTAGACGTCGGCGACCCGGCGTGTGATCAGCAGCGAGCCGAAGGCGTCCATCACGGCGTGGTGATAGCCCTGGTACCAGTAGAAGCGATCGGGGCTCAGCCGTAGGAGCGCGTACTCGAACAGCCGGTCCTCGGCGAGGTCCATCGGCCTGGCGACCGCGGCCTCCAGCCAGTCGCGGGCGGCCTGTTCGGGGTCCAGCTCCCCACTGAGATCGACCAGCGCGGGTGACCAGTCGCCGAGTTCGTGGACGACCTGCCGGACCTCGCCGCGTTCCTCGGTGAAGCGGACGTGCAGGGCCTCGGCCTCCGCGACGACCCGCAGCAGGGCCTGCTCGAACAGCACCGGGTCCACCCGTCCGTGGATCTCCAGGTATTCACCCACCCGGAAAACCCGGTTCGCCTCCTCCAGTCGCTGCTCGGCGATCCAGATTTCCCGTTGGGCGGCCGTGAGGGGCAGCGTGGTGCCGGCGCTGACGGACAAGTCTCCACCTCCGAAATTTCCCCCGCGCGGATGGCCGGAGAGACAGAAGACAGGAATGAAAAGCTTGTAATGACCCGGAGAAAGGTGTCGGGAATGCGACCGGGTGGCAAAGGAACGGTGGCCGTCGAATGGTCGGAGTGACGCGTGCCACCGTACGTCTCGGAATCGGGCATAACTGCCCGGAAGCGCAACCGAGGTCAACCTAACCCGGGAGCTGTGGGGGGTCAAGGAGATCAATGGGCTATGCCACACGCATGTCCCGATCGCGTTCGTCCGTGTCCTGTCCACACCCCGCCCGTGTCCCGCCGGCGGGACAACGCGCCCGCCGAACACGGCCCGAAGGTCGACTGGCGCGGCCGCCCACGGCACGCCACTGCGGCGAACGATGCAGGCAGCGGCCTCGTCCACGCCCGGTGCGAGACCCGGCCGGCTCCCGCGCGGGCGCGGCGTGGGCAGCTCGTCGCCCGGGAGCGATCACCCCGCGCGCGGGGCGGGCCGGCCTCGGTGCCGCGCTTACCCGGGGCGGGCCGTATTGATCGCCGGGGCGCTTGCCCGACGTTTCACGGCAGTGTTAGTTTCGCCCTCACCGAATGCCGCATGAACATTTCGCGGACCTGTTTTGCAAAAGGAAGCGTGTATGGCGAATGCGTGGTGGGGAAGCCATCTGCTGAGCCGGGGCGCGGATGACGACCTGTGGGCGATTTCCAGCGCGCCGGTCACCCGGGGGCAGTTACGTACGGCGGTCGCCGATCTGGGGCGGCGTTTTCGGGAACAGGGGATTACGGAGGGCAGCTCGGTTCTACTGCGCATGAAGCCGAGTTTCACCTATCTTTATGTGCTGCTCGCGCTGTGGAGCCGTGGCGCGCAGGTCGTCCTGGTCGACTTCCGGCTGAGACCGGCCGAGTACGAGCCGCTGGTGGACCTGGTGCGCCCGCAGTACGTCGTCGCCGCGGCCGGTGCCGACGGGCCGGTGGCCGGATTCCGGCAGGAGTCCGCGTTCACCGTCCAGCGGCTGCCGCGGGGCCGGGCGGCCGTCGACGGTGTCCGCCTGGTGCAGTTCAGCTCGGGCTCGACGGGCCTGCCCAAGGTGATCGGCCGGCCCGCCGGCTCCGTACTGGCCGAACTCGACCGGCACGCCGCACTCCCCGGCATCCCCGGCCCCGGCGACCGCGTGCTGTTGCTGAACTCGGTCATGCACAACATGGGTCTGGTCAGCGGTGTGCTGCACGCCCTCGCGGCCGCGGCGACCCTGATCGTCCCGCCGACGCTGCGCCCCGCCGAGCTGGTGCGGCTCATGGCCCGCACGGAGGCGACCGCCGTGTACGGCACGCCCGTCCACTACGACCTGCTCACCCGGCTCGCCGGCCGGCCCGAACTGCCCGCGCTGCGACTCGCGGTGTCCGGCGGCGAACGGCTGCCGCAGGAGACGTACGACGCGTTCCGGGCGCAGTTCGGCGTGCCGGTCAGCCCGGTCTACGGCCTGACGGAGATCGGGCTGCTCGCGGGCGACCTGACCGGGACCTGCGCGCCCCCGCGGCTCGGACCGCCGGTGCCGGGCGCCGAGGTGAAGGTCGTCGATGACGAGCTGTACGTCCGGATGGACCGTTCGCCCTATCTGTACGGCGCGCACGCAGACCGCTTCACGGACGGCTGGCTGCGCACCTACGACCGGGTCCACCAGGACCCGGCGACCGGAGTCCTGAGCCTGCTCGGCCGGGCGGACTCGCTGGTCGTCGTCGGCGGACTCAAGGTCGACCTCACCGAGGTCGAGACCGTCCTGCTCGGCCATCCCCGGGTGCACGAGGCCGTGGTGACCCACGGGCAGGTCATCGAGGCGTACGTGGGCGCCGACCAGGCGCTCACCGCGGGCGAACTCACCGCCTGGTGCCGGGAGCGGCTGAGTCCGGTCAAGATCCCCAAGCGGTTCTCCGTGCTGCGGCAACTGCCGCGGAACTCCATGGGAAAGCTGGTCCGCGACCGCGCGCTCCTGCGCGGGGGCGGCACGCCGGAATCGTCGTCGCAGGCACAGGGGGAACGTTGATCACGAAGGACGACATCAGGGCGATCCTGAGCGAGAGCGCGGGATTCGGACCGCCCGAGGAGCTGCCGGACGACGCCGAACTGGTGATCGACTCGCTCACGCTGGTCGTCCTCCAGCACGGGCTGGAGGAGCGGCACGGCGTGGTGATCGACCCGCAGTTCGCGGACATGGCGCTGTTCACCTCCGTCGCCGGCATCCACACCTATGTCACGCGGGTGCTCGAAGAGCACTGACCAGCAGGACCCGTCCCATCGGTTCGACCCTTCTGACCAGGGAGCAGGCATGACCAACCCCTTCGAGAACCCCGACGGCACCTTCCTCGTGCTCGTCAACGACGAGGGCCAGCACTCGCTGTGGCCCGCGTTCGCCGAAGTGCCGGCCGGCTGGACGGTCGCGCTGGCCGAGACCGACCGCCGGACGTGCCTCGCCTACGTCGAGGAGCACTGGACCGACATGCGCCCGCTGAGCCTCGTACGCCGATAGGAGAACGCGATGGACGACGCCGCTTTCGGTCAGCTGCTGCTGCGGGAGGAGGATCTCGAGGAGTCGTTCTTCGGCGAGGAGCCGAGCGCCGCCTACGACCCGGTCTTCGTCTCCGGCGACGAGTCGGGGCGGATCATCGTCGACCTGACGAACATGCTCACCCACGGCACCCACCCCGAGACGACGCACCACGCCTCCGCCCTGTTCACCAACATCGTGGGGTCCGTGGTCTTCCACCACGTCGCGCAGTTCGGCAACGACGCCTGCCGGCAGGTGTACCAGGAGTTCTCCGACGCGGTGCGCGACTGCGCGCGGTACCGGATGGAGCTGAACGACGGCGTGCAGCTCGACATCACCCGGGTGGGCCTGGAGCCGGTCGAGCTGGGAGACGGGGGTTTCCTGGCGCGCTGGTCGTCCACCGTCGACCACTTCCGCATCGAGACCTCGTGGGTGATCGTCAGGAAGGACGACGTCCTCGTCTTCGTCAACACCCGCATCCCCGACGAGTCGGAGATCCTCCGGCTCGCCCGCGTCGCCGTCGCCCGTGTCGCCGAACTCAGCGGCACGTCATGACGTCCACGGCATCCCTCGTCGACTACGCGGCCGCGCTGGAGTCGGTCGACTCCTGGCTGACCGAGTACATATCCGCGAGCCACCCGGAGATCGGCCGCACCGGGCCCATCTGCCCCTTCGTGGCGCCCTCCCGGAAGAACCGGACGCTGGAGGTCCGCCTGCGGCTGGTCGGTCACGCGCCGACCCTCGACCTGGTCGAGGAGATCGCCCGCAGCAGTCTGCGCGAGTACGAGAGGACGACCTGGCAGGGCAGGAACCCCATGCTGCAGGCCATGGTGGTCGTCCTGCCGGACCTGCGCGGCGAGGACACGGGACTGCTCGACCAGGCCCAGGCACGGGTGAAGGACGACTTCGTGGCGCGGGGACTGATGATCGGCCAGTTCCACGAGAACTGCGAGGTGACCGCGGCACGCAACCCCCGCTTCGCGGTGAGCCGGGCACCGGTGCCCGTCCTCGCGATCCGGGCCATCGCCCTGCACGACATCTTCTTCCTGTCCGACCGGCCGCACTGGTTCCGCAAGTACCAGGAGAAGTTCGGCAAGTTCTTCGGCCCGGACTCCACGGTGATGGACCCGCTCCTGACGGAGCGCTACCGCGAGAGCGAACAGGCCTACGGCCCCTGAAGCCCCTATGCTTCTCTGCCGGAGGCAGAGTGGCGCCCGATGGGGGTTGACCATGGAACGTGAGGCGGGCGAGCCGTGGGGCCTGGGAAGATGCTGAGAGAGGTCACAGCGACCCGCTATGTCGAACCCCTGCGATCCGGTGGCTCCGTGCCCGGGATCGTCGAGGCCGACGATCTCGGCATGTACGTCGTCAAGTTCACCGGCTCGGCCCAGGGGCACAAGGCACTGGTCGCCGAGGTGATCGTGGGGGAGCTGGCCCGGGCGCTCGGGCTGCGCTTCCCCGAGCTGGTCCTCGTGCACTTCGACCCGGTCATCGCCGACGACGAGCCGCACCAGGAGGTCCGGGAGCTGCACGGCGCGAGCGCGGGCGTGAACCTCGGCATGGACTATCTGCCGGGCGCCGCCGACTTCACCCCGCGGCTCGCGCAGGCCTTCCCGGTGGATCCCCTGGAGGCCGGCCGGATCGTCTGGCTCGACGCGCTGACCGCCAACGTCGACCGTACGGTCCACAGCTCCAACCTCATGGTCTGGCCGACGTCGGGCACCGCGCTCCCGCGCCTGTGGCTCATCGACCACGGCGCCGCCCTCGTCTTCCACCACCGCTGGGACACCACGACCCCGGGCAAGAAGTACGACTTCCGGCACCACGCCCTCGGCCACTGCGCGCCCGACGTCCGGGCCGCCGACGCCGAGCTGGCTCCCCGGGTGACCGAGGAGCTGCTGCGGACGGTCGTCGGCCAGGTGCCGGACGCCTGGCTCGCCGAGGACGCGGGATTCGCCACCCCGGACGACGTGCGCGCCGCCTACGTCGACTACCTCCTCGCCCGGGTCCGGCTCTCCGCCGAGTGGCTGCCCACCGACTTCCCGAGCCGCGAGGAACTGGCCGCCGAGGAGGCCGCCCGCGCGGCGAAGAGCAGGCAGGGACGCCCCGACTGGCTCAAGCGCGTCCCCGACCTGCACGGCAAGCCGGCGGCGGAACAGGACTGGTCCGTGCACCTGGGCTGAGGCACCCGTCGGCCGTCCGCCGGCGCTCAGCCCCTGAGCTGCTCGTACGCCGGCAGGGTTAGGAAGTCGGCGTAGTCCTCGTCCAGGGACACCGTCAGCAGCAGGTCGTGCGCCTCCTGCCAGTGCCCGGCGGCGAAGGCCTCCTCGCCGAGCTCCTCGCGCAGGGCGGCCAGTTCCTCGGCGGCGACCTTGCGGGCCAGCTCCGGCGTTGCCTTCTCGCCGTTCTCGAACTCCACGCCTGCGTTGATCCACTGCCAGATCTGGGACCGGGAGATCTCCGCGGTGGCCGCGTCCTCCATCAGGTTGAAGATGGCGACCGCGCCCAGCCCGCGCAGCCAGGCCTCGATGTAACGGATGCCGACCTGCACGGCGTTGACGAGCCCGCCGTACGTCGGCTTCGCGTCCAGGGAGTCGATCGCGATCAGGTCGGGCGCCTCGACGTGCACGTCCTCGCGCAGCCGGTCCTTCTGGTTCGGCTTGTCGCCGAGCACCTTGTCGAAGGACTCCATGGCGATCGGCACCAGGTCGGGATGCGCGACCCAGGAGCCGTCGAAACCGTCGTTCGCCTCGCGGTCCTTGTCGGCGCGGACCTTCTCGAAGGCGACCCGGTTGACCTCCGCGTCCCGGCGGGAGGGGATGAACGCCGCCATGCCGCCGATCGCGTGCGCGCCGCGCTTGTGGCAGGTGCGCACCAGGAGTTCGGTGTACGCCCGCATGAACGGGGCCGTCATCGTCACGGCGTTGCGGTCCGGCAGGACGAACCTGGGCCCGCCGTCACGGAAGTTCTTCACGATGGAGAACAGGTAGTCCCAGCGGCCGGCGTTCAGCCCGGAGGCGTGGTCGCGCAGCTCGTAGAGGATCTCCTCCATCTCGTACGCCGCCGTGATCGTCTCGATCAGGACCGTGGCGCGGACGGTGCCCTGCGGGATGCCGACGTAGTCCTGCGCGAAGACGAACACGTCGTTCCACAGGCGCGCCTCGAGGTGCGACTCGGTCTTCGGCAGGTAGAAGTACGGGCCCTTGCCGAGGTCCAGCAGCCGCTGGGCGTTGTGGAAGAAGTACAGGCCGAAGTCCACGAGGGCACCGGGCACCGGGGTGCCGTCGCCGTCGACGAGGTGGCGCTCGTTCAGGTGCCAGCCGCGCGGGCGCATGACGACCGTCGCCAGCTCCTCGTTCGGGCGCAGGGCGTACGACTTGCCCGTGCGCTCGTCGGTGAAGTCGATGTTCCGGGTGTAGGCGTCGATCAGGTTGACCTGGCCCAGGACCACGTTCTCCCAGGTGGGCGCGGAGGCGTCCTCGAAGTCGGCGAGCCAGACCCGGGCGCCCGAGTTGAGGGCGTTGATGGTCATCTTGCGATCGGTGGGGCCGGTGATCTCGACGCGCCGGTCGTTCAGCGCGGCCGGGGCCGGGGCGACCCGCCAGGAGTCGTCCGCGCGGACGGCGGCCGTCTCCGGCAGGAAGTCGAGCGTGGAGGTGCGGGCGATCTCGGCGCGGCGAGCGGCCCGGCGGGCGAGGAGTTCGTCACGGCGCGGGGTGAACCGCCGGTGCAGCTCCGCCACGAAGGCGAGCGCCGCGTCGGTGAGGACCTCCTCCTGCCGGGGCAGGGGCTCGGCGTCGACGATGGCCAGCGGGGACGGCGCTGGTGCGGACATGAGCTGTCACTTCCTTCAGCGGTGGCACCGGGTGCCAAGTGGCACGAACAGGGGCAATCAGCGCCGGCTGTGCGGGCAGGCGCTTCTGATCAGTGGATAGTAGTTTCCTCATCGTGGAACTTCAATGGTTTGTTGATGTCGAGATTCTCTGGGTCGAGGAAAGGTGGCGCAGGGTGCCACGCCGTTCACTCAAGGTGGCCCAGATCGGCCTCGGTGTCGATGTCGTACGGCTCGGCGACGTCCGCGCACTCGATCAGCCGGATCGCCGCCGCGTGGGCGCTCAGATAGCCGCGTGCCCCGCGGTCGCCCGTGGCGGTCGCCGCGATGCCGGCCCAGTGGGCGGCGCCGAACAGCACCGGATGCCCCCGTACGCCGTCGTAGGCGGCCGCCGCCAGCGAGGTCTCGTCCTCGTACGCCCCCAGGACCCGGGTCACCGCCTCGGGGCCGATGCCCGGCTGGTCGACCAGGCTCACGAGGGCCGCGCGCATACCCGTACCGGCGAGCGAACCGAGCCCCGCGCGCAGGGAGGAGCCCATGCCCGCGGCCCACTCGGGGTTGTCGACCAGGACGCAGCCGCCCAGCGCGGCGCGCTCGCGGACGTCGTCCGCCCCGGCACCCAGCACCACATGGATCCGGCCGCATCCGGCCGCCCGCAGCACCCCGGCCGCGTACTCCACCAACGGCCGCCCCCGGTGCTCCAGAAGCGCCTTGGGCCGTCCACCGAGCCTTCTGCCGCCGCCGGCGGCGAGCAGCAGCCCGGCCACCTCCTCGTACCGCTCCCGGTTGTCCGTCATGCGTCCTGCATACCTGACCCGGGCCACGGCGGGGCGGCTCCCTTGGGCTGAATTTCGGTCCGCGCGGTAGCGCTCGGGGACGGCGTGGCGTTTACTGACCCGCGCACGACCGCGTGTGAGGGGGAGGGCTGTGTTGCGGAGCTTGGGGCAGAGGCCGGTGACCGCCAGCGACGAGGACCCGAGAGTGGCGGAACTGCGGACCGCCGTGTCCCGCCTGCGCCGCGAACTGGCCGCCTTACCCGCCGAGTTCCCCGACCGGGGCATAGCCGAGGACGAACTGGCCGCCCTCGCCGCGATGGCCTCCGGCGGCCGCCCCGAGATCCCCCGGCTGCGCGGCTCCCTGCTCCTGATAGCGGGCGCCATCGGCTCGGTGAGCGCGCTGGCCCGCGCCCTGTCGGACGTCAGGCAGGCGGTGGACCTCTTCGGCGAACCACCGAGGATCTGACGTCACGGGCCGCGCCGCCGGGCTCGATGCGCAGCCGGCGCCGTGCGGGCCCGACAGGACCGCGCACCCGCCGGGGTGCCGCGGCCGAACCTCCTCAGGCGCCGGAACTCGCCAGCGCCTGGGACAGTTCGAGGGCGACCTCCTGCAGCACCGGCACGATCCTCTCCGTCGCCGCCTCCGTGACCCGCCCGGCCGGCCCGGAGATGGAGATGGCCGCCGCCGTGGGTGAGTCCGGCACGGACACCGCCAGGCAGCGCACCCCGATCTCCTGCTCGTTGTCGTCGAGGGCGTATCCGATCCGGCGCACCTCCGCCAGCGCGTCCAGGAACCCCTCCGGCGTGGTGATGGTCTTCTCGGTCGCGGCCGGCATGCCCGTACGACCCAGCAGCGCACGCACCTCCTCGTCGGGCACGCTCGCGAGCAGCGCCTTGCCGACCCCGGTGGAGTGCGGCAGCACCCGCCGGCCCACCTCCGTGAACATCCGCATCGAGTGCTTCGACGGCACCTGCGCCACGTACACGATCTCGTCGCCGTCGAGCAGAGCCATGTTCGCCGTCTCGCCGGTCTCCTCGACCAGTCGCGCGAGGTAGGGCCGGGCCCAGGTGCCGAGCAGCCGGGACGCCGACTCGCCGAGCCGGATCAGGCGCGGCCCGAGCGCGTACCGCCGGTTCGGCTGCTGGCGGACGTATCCGCAGGCGACCAGCGTGCGCATCAGCCGGTGGATGGTGGGCAACGGCAGCCCGCTGGTCGCGGACAGCTCGCTCAGGCCGACCTCCCCGCCCGCGTCCGCCATCCGCTCGAGCAGATCGAAGGCGCGCTCCAGGGACTGGACCCCGCCGCCGGCGGAGTTCTTCGCGGAGTCGGTGGTGCTGGCGCTGGACGTCGGCACGGCACGTTCCTTTCGGGGCTGGCGGGGAGGGCAGAAGCCTACCCGGCAGTCTGTCGACCCCCTGATCGTACGTAGATACGTTCTACTTGCTGGAATTCTAATTCCGCTTTGTGGAAACGTCCAGAGTGTCGGCGCGTGCGGCGCTCCCCGGAAGTGTGCCTCTTGACGGCGAGGGGCCGGGAGTGAAGACTCCTTCAACAGAACGTTGAATCCGTTGTGTGGGCATACATCCCGTTTCCTGGAAGAGTCCGGGGCAGAGAGAGGGGTCCGGGTGTCCGAGGCTGAACTGGTGCTGCGCTCGACGCGCGTCATCACCCCGGAGGGGACGCGGGCCGCCACGGTCGCCGTGTCCGCCGGAAAGATCACGGCCGTACTGCCGTACGACGCCGAGGTCCCGGCCACGGCCCGGCTGGAGGACGTCGGCGACCACGTCCTGCTGCCCGGCCTCGTCGACACCCACGTGCACGTCAACGACCCCGGCCGCACCGAGTGGGAGGGCTTCTGGACCGCCACGCGCGCGGCGGCGGCCGGCGGCATCACCACCCTCGTCGACATGCCGCTCAACTCCCTCCCGCCGACCACCACCGTGGCGAACCTCGAGGTGAAGCGGCAGGTCGCCGCCGACAAGGCGCACGTCGACGTCGGCTTCTGGGGCGGCGCCCTGCCCGACAACGTCAAGGACCTGCGCCCGCTGCACGACGCCGGGGTCTTCGGCTTCAAGGCCTTTTTGTCCCCGTCCGGCGTCGACGAGTTCCCGCACCTCGACCGGGACCGGCTAGCCCGCTCCCTGGCCGAGATCGCCGGGTTCGACGGACTGCTGATCGTGCACGCCGAGGACCCGCACCGGCTCGCCGCCGCCCCGCAGCGGGGCGGCCGCAGGTACGCCGACTTCCTCGCCTCCCGGCCGCGCGACGCCGAGGACACGGCCATCGCCCACCTCGTGACGGAGGCCCGGCGCCTCCACGCGCGCGTGCACGTCCTGCACCTGTCCTCCAGTGACGCGCTGCCGCTGATCGCCGCCGCGCGCGCGGAGGGCGTCCGCATCACCGTGGAGACCTGCCCGCACTACCTCACCCTGACCGCCGAGGAAGTGCCGGACGGCGCCAGCGAGTTCAAGTGCTGCCCGCCCATCCGCGAGGCCGCCAACCAGGACCTGCTGTGGCAGGCCCTCGCCGACGGCACCATCGACTGCGTCGTCACCGACCACTCGCCGTCCACGGCCGACCTCAAGACCGACGACTTCGCCACCGCCTGGGGCGGCATCTCCGGCCTCCAGCTCAGCCTGCCGGCCGTGTGGACCGAGGCCCGCAGGCGCGGCCACGGCCTGGAGGACGTCGTGCGCTGGATGTCCACGCGCACGGCCGCCCTGGCGGGCCTGTCCCAGAAGGGGGCCATCGAGGCCGGCCGCGACGCCGACTTCGCCGTCCTCGCTCCCGACGAGACCTTCACCGTCGACCCGGCCGGCCTCCAGCACCGCAACCGGGTCACCGCGTACGCCGGCAAAACCCTGTACGGCGTCGTCAAGTCCACCTGGCTGCGGGGCGAACGCATCGTCGCCGACGGCACCTTCACGGAGCCGAAGGGCACGCTGCTCGAGCGACCCCACCAGCCGGCCGAACCCGATCCCGAAAGGAACCTCTGATCACCGTGACGGCGATACCTGGCTTCACCGGCGACGCGAACCCCTACGGAGGCGGCGACCCGTACGCGGACTACCGCACCGCCGACTTCCCGTTCACCCAGTACGCCAACCTCGCCGACCGGCAGCTCGGCGCCGCCGTCATCGCCGCCAACGACGAGTTCTTCGCCCAGCGGGAGAACCTGCTGGTGCCCGAGCCGGCCGAGTTCGATCCCGAGCACTTCGGGCACAAGGGCAAGATCATGGACGGCTGGGAGACCCGCCGCCGGCGCGGCGCCTCCGCCGAGCAGCCCTGGCCCACGGCCGAGGACCACGACTGGGCGCTGATCCGCCTCGGCGCGCCCGGGGTGATCCGCGGGATCGTGGTCGACACGGCCCACTTCCGCGGCAACTACCCGCAGGCGGTCTCGGTCGAGGGGGCGTCCGTCCCCGGCTCGCCGTCGCCGCAGGAGCTGCTGGGCGACGACGTCAAGTGGACGACACTCGTCCCGCGCACCGCGGTCGGCGGCCACGCCGCCAACGGCTTCGCCGTCCAGGCCGAGCAGCGCTTCACCCACCTGCGCCTCAACCAGCACCCCGACGGGGGCATCGCCCGCCTGCGCGTGTACGGCGAGGTCGTGCCCGACCCGGAGTGGCTGGCGGTCCTCGGCACCTTCGACGTGGTCGCCCTCGAGAACGGCGGCCAGGTGGAGGACGCCTCCGACCTCTTCTACTCCCCGGCCACCAACACCATCCAGCCGGGCCGCTCCCGCAAGATGGACGACGGCTGGGAGACCCGGCGCCGCCGCGACCGGGGCAACGACTGGATCCGCTACCGGCTGGCGGCCCAGGCGCAGATCCGCGCGATCGAGATCGACACCGCCTACCTCAAGGGCAACAGCGCGGGCTGGGCCTCGGTCTCCGTGCGCGACGGCGACGACGGCGACTGGGCGGAGATCCTGCCCCGCACCCGCCTCCAGCCCGACACCAACCACCGCTTCGTCCTGCCGCGGCCGGCCGTCGGCACCCACGCGCGCGTGGACATCTTCCCCGACGGCGGCATCTCCCGCCTCCGGCTCTTCGGCACCCTGACGGACGAGGGGGCCGCCCGCCTCGCGTCCCGCCACCAGGAGCTGGGCGGCTGATCCCGGCGTGCGTCCCACCGGGGGAAGCCCGTGGCCCCGGTGGGAACCTCGGCCTCCGCTCCCGCGTTCACCCCTCGTGACCCTTCAGCAAGAGATCGTCGGCAACGCCATGCAGATGGCGGTCGTCAACCTGAACCCCGGCCAGACCGTGTACTGCGAAGCGGGGAAGTTCCTGTTCAAGACGACGAACGTGACCATGGAGACGCGCCTGTCCGGCCCGTCCGGCAACGGCGACCGGCAGCAGAGCGGCGGCTCGGGCGGCGGCATGGGCGGCATGCTGCGCCAGGCCATGGGGACGGCCATGCAGGTCGGCCAGCGCATGCTGGCCGGCGAGTCCCTGGCGTTCCAGTACTTCACCTCCCAGGGCGGCGAGGGCACGGTCGGCTTCGCGGGCGTGCTGCCCGGTGAGATGCGGGCCCTGGAGCTCGACGGCAGGCGCGCGTGGTTCGCCGAGAAGGACGCCTTCGTGGCCGCCGAGTCCACCGTCGAGTTCGGCATCGCCTTCCAGGGCGGGCGCACCGGGATGAGCGGCGGCGAGGGCTTCATCCTGGAGAAGTTCACCGGCCACGGCACGGTGATCATCGCGGGCGCGGGCAACTTCATCGACCTCAACCCCGCCGACTTCGGCGGCCGCATCGAGGTCGACACCGGCTGTGTCGTCGCCTTCGAGGAGGGCATCCAGTACGGCGTCCAGCGCGTCGGCGGCCTCAACCGCCAGGGGATCATGAACGCCGTCTTCGGCGGCGAGGGCCTGTCCCTGGCCACCCTGGAGGGCAACGGCCGGGTGATCCTGCAGTCCCTCACCATCGAGAGCCTCGCCAACGCCCTGAAGAAGGCCCAGGGCGGCGACAAACAGGGCCCGACGGGCGGACTGTTCTCGACGCACACCGGCTGACCGACGAGTCGCGGGGCCACGCATATGCCTGCACCTGCGCCGATTTAATTCAGAAAGTTGCATTGTTGACCGGTGCCGGGCCGTTCCCGGACGATGGATTCCTGATTTCCTCTTCCGTCACCTGTGGGGAGAAACCAAAGGTGTCCATACTGACGCCGCATTCCGCGCCGGTCCATGTTCCGGAATCTGCTGGGGAATTCACCCCCGGTCAATTCAGAAAGGCGTTCCGCGGTCACCCCGCGGGCGTCGTGGTGATCACGGTGGACGCCGGGGGCGGCCCGGCCGGGTTCACGGCCACCTCGCTCACCTCGCTCTCCCTCGACCCGCCGCTCGTCTCCTTCGCGATCGGCACCACCGCCTCGGCGTGGCCGCACGTGCAAGAGGCCGACAGTGCCGTCGTGCACTTCCTGGGGGCCGACCACGAGCACGTGGCCAGGCGCTTCGCCACCAGCGGCATCGACCGCTTCGCCGCGCCCACCCGCTGGACGAGGCTGCCGGGCGGCGAGCCGGTCCTGCGGGAGGCGGCCGGCTGGCTGCGGCTGCGGATCGTCGAACGCGTACCGGCCGGGGACCACCGCATCGTCATCGGCCGGGTCGAAGAGGCCCGGCTCGACGAGGGCCACCGCCCGCTGCTCTACCACGACGGGACGTATCACTCCGTCTGATGGGAGCCGTCCAATCGCCTCGTCCGACGCGCGTATTGTTCCACCGGGACGTCAATCGGACTTCAGCCGGTCCGCGGTGACGAACAGGGCGAGTGCGAGCACCAAGAGCGTGACGCTCGCTGAGATCTCGTAGCCGTCGAGAAAACCGATCCGCTGCACGAGCCCCACCCGCCAGTGCGTGAACTCGTGCACCAGACCCAGCGCACCTTGCACCAGGGCGAGAAAACCCAGAAGTTCCAGTAGCTGCTTCACGGCACGACTCTCGCCCCGCGACCGCTCACCGCGCATCGGCCGCAGGGCGCGTCCCGTTCGGCCACAAGGCTGAGCTCCCGCCGGCCGGGACCACCGAAAGTCCACGGCGGTGCGACTTTGGTCGGCGATCGCGTACGCGGGGCGGTCGCGGAGGCGGATGCTGCGTACATTGGCCGACCGTGAGCGATGTCGAAACGGTGCGCGTGCCCCAGGAGTTCGCGGGCCGCCGTTGGCTGTTCCCGTCCGCCCTGGTCCACGAGCTGGCCCCGGACGCCGGGGCCACCGGCCGCCGCCCGCGCCGTACCGCGCGCGACTGGGTCGTCGACCTCTCCGGATTCCTGCTCGTCGTCGTCGCCGCCCTGGCGGCCGGGCAGTCCGTACGCGAGGAAGCCGGCCTGCCGCACCCCTTCGCCGTCCTCGACGTGACCCTGGGCGCCCTCGCCTGCGCGGCGGTCTGGCTGCGCCGCCGGTGGCCGGTCGGGCTCGCCGTGGCCATGGTCCCGGTCGGATTCCTGTCGAACACGGCGGGCGGCACGGCGTTGCTCACCCTGTTCACGCTCGCCGTGCACCGGCCCTTCCGGTACGTGGCCTGGATCGGCGGCGTCCAGATCGCGCTGCTCCCGTTCTTCTACTGGCTGCGGCCCGACCCCGATCTGGACTTCCCCGGAGTCGTCGCCTTCTCCGTCCTGCTCACCGTCTCCGTGGTCGGCTGGGGCATGTTCGTCCGCTCCAAGCGGCAGCTCCTGCTGAGCCTGCGCGACCGCGCCCGGCGGGCCGAGACCGAGGCACACCTGCGGGCCGAACAGGCGCAGCGACTGGCCCGCGAGGCCATCGCCCGCGAGATGCACGACGTGCTGGCCCACCGGCTCACCCTGCTCAGCGTGCACGCCGGCGCCCTGGAGTTCCGGCCGGACGCCCCCGGGGAGGAGGTCGCGCGGGCGGCCGGGGTCATCCGGGAGAGCGCCCACGAGGCGCTGCAGGACCTGCGGGAGATCATCGGCGTCCTGCGGGCGGGAGAACCCGACAACGACGCGGCCGGCGGCCGCCCTCAGCCGACGCTGGCCGCGCTGGACGCCCTGGTCGCCGAGTGCCGCCAGGCGGGCATGAAGGTCACCCTCGACCACCGCGTCACCGACCCGGCCGCCGTCCCCGCCTCGGTCGGCCGCACCGCCTACCGCATCGCCCAGGAGGCCCTGACCAACGCCCGCAAGCACGCCCCCGGCACCGAGGTCACCGTCGAGGTCACCGGCACCCCCGGCACCGGCCTGACCCTCGCGGTCCGCAACGCCGCTCCCGCCGGCGACATACCGCCCGTCCCCGGTTCGGGCCAGGGCCTGATCGGCCTGACCGAACGCGCCTCGCTGGCGGGCGGCCGGCTGCGCCACGGGCCGGCGGCGGGCGGCGGGTTCCAGGTGCGGGCCTGGCTGCCGTGGGGCTGAGCCCCGCCGGGCCCGCGACGCCGGACGTTTCCGCGGCGGCAGCCCACCGCGCCGCCGGCGCGTGATTACGTAACGCCATGACTGCGACTCCGATCAGAGTGCTCCTCGTCGACGACGACCCCCTGGTGCGCGCCGGACTGGCGCTGATGATCGGCGGGGCCGGGGACATCGAGATCGTCGGGGAGGCCGGCGACGGCGACGAGGCCGAGAAGGCGGCCGAACGGACCCGGCCGGACGTCGTGCTCATGGACATCCGCATGCCGACGGTGGACGGGCTCACCGCCACCCGGCGGCTGCGGGCCCGCCCCGGCGCCCCGCAGGTCGTGGTGCTCACCACCTTCCACGCCGACGAGCAGGTGCTGCACGCCCTGCGCGCGGGCGCCGCGGGATTCGTCCTCAAGGACACCCCGCCCGCCGAGATCATCGAGGCGGTACGCCGGGTCGCCGACGGGGAACCGGTCCTGTCGCCCGCCGTCACCCGCCAGCTGATGCGGCACGCGGCCGGCACCGCCGCCGACTCCCGGCAGGCACGCGCGCGTGAGCGGCTCGCCGCGCTCAACGACCGGGAGCGGGAGGTCGCCGTCGCCGTCGGCCGGGGCCTCGCCAACGCCCAGATCGCCGCGGAGCTCTTCATGAGCGTGGCCACCGTCAAGACCCATGTCTCCCGCGTCCTCGCCAAGCTCGGCCTCAACAACCGGGTCCAGATAGCCCTGCTCGCCTACGACGCGGGACTTCTGGAGGACGGGCACTAACCGGGCGCGGTACGCGTTGTCCTGGCAACCGGGGAGGACCCGGTGCGCCTCGGGGGAGTCCGGAAGGGGAGCGATGGACGGGCAACGGGTGGTCGATCTGGGGGAGTTCGGGGACGCGTTCCGCCGCGACCCCCATCCGGTGTACGCGCGGCTGCGTGAACGGGGCCCGGTGCACCGGGTCAGAGCGCCGGGAGCGGACGCGGACCAGACGACCTGGCTCGTCGTGGGGTACGAGGAGGCGCGCGCCGCCCTCGCCGACCCCCGGCTGGCCAAGGACAGCACCAAGATCGGCACGACGTTCCTGGACGAGGAGCTGATCGGCAAGTACCTGCTGACCGCGGACCCGCCCCAGCACACCCGCCTGCGCGCCCTGGTCACCCGCGCCTTCACCATGCGCCGGGTGGAGCGACTGCGCCCGCGGATCCAGCGCATCACCGACGACCTGCTGGACGAGATGCTGCCGCGTGGCCGCGCCGACCTCATCGACGCCCTCGCCTACCCGCTGCCCATCACCGTGATCTGCGAACTCCTCGGCGTCCCCGACATGGACCGCGCGGAGTTCCGGAAGATCTCCACCGAGGTCGTGGCACCGACCAGTTCGCAGACGGAGTACGACGCGGTCGTCCGCCTCGCCGACTACCTCACGGAGCTGATCGAGGACAAGCGGTGCGCCGGGCCCACCGACGACCTGCTCAGCGACCTGATCCGCACCACCGCCGAGGACGGCGACCGGCTCTCGCCCGAGGAACTGCGCGGCCTGGCCTACCTGCTGCTCATCGCCGGGCACGAGACGACGGTCAACCTGATCGGCAACGGCGTCCTCGCCCTGCTCACCCACCCGGGCCAGCTCGCGCTGCTGCGCGCCGACATGGGACTGCTGGAGGGCGCCGTCGAGGAGATGCTGCGCTACGAGGGCCCGGTGGAGACCGCGACCTTCCGCTTCGCCGCCGAGCCCATGGAGATCGCCGGTACGGCCATCGCGCGGGGCGAGTCCGTGCTCATCGGTCTCACCGCCGCCCAGCGCGACGACTCCCGCTTCCCCGACCCGCACCGCTTCGACATCCGCCGCGACGCCCGCGGCCACCTCGCCTTCGGCCACGGCATCCACTACTGCCTGGGCGCACCCCTGGCCCGCCTGGAGGGCCGCATCGCGATAGGCAGCCTCCTGGACCGCGCCCCCGCCCTCGCCCTCGACGGCGACCCGGGCGAGTGGCTGCCCGGCCTGCTGATGCGGGGCGTGCGGAGCCTGCCGGTGCGGTGGTGAGAGGGCGCGGGTGCGTGCGGCGGCTCCCGGCGTCGTACGGCGGTTCCCGCTGCCGTGCGCCCCTCCGCTCAGCCGGACGCCGGTTGTTCCCCGTCCGGGATCTCCGCCAGCGTGACCGGGCGGCGCTCCCGGCGGGAGACCTCGCAGGCCTCGGCGATCCGCAGCGCCTGGAGGGCCTCGCGGCCGTCGCAGGGGTTGGCCCGCTCACCGCGCACCACCTGGACGAAGGCGATGAGCTCGGCCTCGTAGGCGGGCCCGAACCGCTCCAGGAAGCCGGTCCACGGCTTGTCCGCGGCCGGCGGCCCGGTCGGCTCGGTGGAGGCGACGGGCGTACGGTCGTCCAGGCCGACCACGACGGTGTCCCGCTCCCCGGCCAGCTCCATGCGGACGTCGTACCCGGCGCCGTTCAGCCGGGCCGCCGTCGCCGTCGCCAGGGTGCCGTCGTCCAGGGTGAGCAGGGCCGCCCCGGTGCCGACGTCCCCGGCCTCGCGGAACATGGCGGGCCCGGCGTCCGACCCGGTCGCGTAGACGTCCGCCACCTCCCGTCCCGTCACCCAGCGCAGCACGTCGAAGTCGTGGATCAGCGTGTCCCGGAACAGCCCGCCCGACACCGGCAGCCACTCCGGCGGGGGAGGGGACTGGTCGCAGGTGGTCGCCCGCACGGTGTGCAGCCGCCCGAGCCGTCCGGAGCGCACGGCCTCCCGGGCGCCCGCGTAGCCGGCGTCGAAGCGCCGCTGGAAACCCATCTGCAGGATCGTTCCGGCCGCTGCCACCTCCGCGAGGGCCAGCAGGGTGCCCGGCAGATCCAGCGCGATCGGCTTCTCGCAGAAGACCGGCAGACCGGAGCGGGCTGCCCGACCGATCAGTTCGGCGTGGGCGGCCGTGGCCGTGGTGATCACGACGGCGTCCACGCCCCAGCGGAAGATCTCGTCCACGCCGGGCGCCGCCGTCTCGCCCAGCCGGTGCGCCAGCTCCTGGGCCCGCGCCGGGTCCGCGTCCGTCAGGATCAGTGACCCGACATCGCGGTGGCGGCTGAGCGTCCTCGCATGAATGGTGCCGATGCGGCCCGTACCGATGACCCCGATGCGCATGAAAACAAAGTGAGGGCGGACCCCGTACGCTGTCAATGCAAATGTCCGGACAACCGGACTACACAACTTCCCGTCAACCTTGCGCGGGGCTACGCTCGGGCCCGTGCCGAAACCAGATGTGGACCCGACCGTGTCACTCGACCTCCGTGTGGACCGCAGTTCCCCGGTGCCCTTGTACTTCCAGCTCTCCCAGCAGCTGGAGGCCGCCATCGAGCATGGCACCCTCACGCCCGGCAGCCTGCTGGGCAACGAGATCGAGCTGGCCGCACGGCTCGGCCTGTCCCGGCCCACCGTCCGCCAGGCCATCCAGTCCCTCGTCGACAAGGGGCTGCTGGTCCGCCGCCGGGGCGTGGGCACGCAGGTCGTGCACAGTCAGGTCAAGCGTCCACTGGAGCTGAGCAGCCTCTACGACGATCTTGAGGCGGCCGGGCAGCGCCCCGCGACCAAGGTGCTGGTCAACACCGTCGTCCCCGCCTCCACCGAGGTCGCCGCCGCGCTCGGGGTCGCCGAGGGCGGAGACGTCCACCGCATCGAGCGGCTGCGCCTCGCGCACGGCGAGCCGATGGCGTACCTGACCAACCACCTGCCGCTCGGCCTGCTCGACCTCGACACCGGGCAGCTGGAGGCCACCGGCCTGTACCGGATGATGCGCTCCGCCGGGATCACCCTGCACAGCGCCCGCCAGTCCATCGGCGCCCGGGCCGCGACCCCCGCCGAGGCCGAGCGGCTCGCCGAGGCCGAGGGTGCCCCGCTGCTCACCATGCAGCGCACCACCTTCGACGACACGGGGCGCGCGGTCGAGTTCGGCGACCACACCTACCGCCCGGCGCGCTACTCCTTCGAGTTCCAGCTCCTCGTGCGCCCCTGAGGCGGCGCGTCACCCGAGCGGCACTCGCTTCTCGTCGTAATGTCCGGACAATATGAGCCCCGGGTGGCACCCACGGGAACCCCCGGCGGCGCGGGGAGCTGTGGGACGTCGCACGCCGCACCCGGCGACGATCGCGTACCGCCCCCCGCTCCGCGCGGTGGCTCCGCGCCCCACCCCCTGCCCCGCACCGCACCAGCCCCCGCGGTGAGGCAGAATCGACCAACGATGAGCACCTACCGCGACCTCACCGCCCCCATCGGCTCCCGCCGGGCCCCCGTGCTCCGCACGGTCGGGACCAGGGAACGCCGCTCGCACCTGACGGCGCCCCGGGTGCCCACGGTGGGCATCGACATCGGCGGCACCAAGGTCATGGCCGGCGTGGTGGACGCGGACGGCAACATCCTGGAGAAGCTCCGCACGGAGACGCCGGACAAGTCCAAGAGCCCCAAGGTCGTCGAGGACACCATCGTCGAACTGGTCCTGGACCTGTCCGACCGGCACGACGTGCACGCGGTCGGCATCGGCGCCGCCGGCTGGGTCGACGCCGACCGCAACCGCGTCCTGTTCGCCCCCCACCTGTCCTGGCGCAACGAGCCGCTCCGCGACCGCATCGCCGCCCGCCTCGCGGTCCCCGTCCTGGTGGACAACGACGCCAACACCGCCGCCTGGGCGGAGTGGCGCTTCGGCGCGGGACGCGGCGAGGACCACCTGGTCATGATCACCCTCGGCACCGGCATCGGCGGCGCCATCCTGGAGGACGGCCAGGTCAAGCGCGGCAAGTACGGCGTCGCGGGTGAGTTCGGCCACATGCAGGTCGTCCCCGGCGGCCACCGCTGCCCGTGCGGCAACCGCGGCTGCTGGGAGCAGTACAGCTCCGGCAACGCCCTCGTCCGCGAGGCGCGCGAGCTGGCCGCGGCCGACTCACCCGTGGCGTACGGGATCATCGAGCACGTCAAGGGCAACATCGGCGACATCACCGGCCCGATGATCACCGAGCTGGCCCGCGAGGGCGACGCGATGTGCGTCGAGCTGCTCCAGGACATCGGCCAGTGGCTCGGCGTCGGCATCGCCAACCTCGCTGCCGCCCTCGACCCGTCCTGCTTCGTGATCGGCGGTGGCGTCAGCGCCGCCGACGACCTGCTCATCGGCCCCGCCCGGGACGCCTTCAAGCGCCACCTCACCGGCCGCGGCTACCGCCCCGAGGCCCGCATCACCCGAGCCCAGCTCGGCCCCGAGGCCGGCATGGTGGGCGCCGCCGACCTGGCCCGGCTGGTCGCCCGGCGGTTCCGGCGGGCCAAGCGGCGCCGGGTGGAGCGCTACGAGCGGTACGAGCGCTACACCCAGGCCCGCCGCGACCGGGACACCGCATGACCGCGTCCCTGCCCCACCAGGCCGCGCCCCCGGACGAGCCGCGCACGCCGGCCGAGGACCCGCGGCACCGCATCAAGCGCCGGGCGATCACCCTGCTGATCATCGGGCTGCTCATCGGCGTGCCCGCCGGCTACCTGGTGATCTCCGCCAACCAGAGCCGCGACAGCGGCAAGGACAAGGAGGCCAAGTACTCGGCGACCGGCCTCAGCCCGGGGTTCCCGTCCAAGGTGCAGCGCCGCCTCTACCAGGTGCCGGTCCCGCACCCCGCCGACCCCATCGCCTACTACGAGACCAACAACTGGAAGACCAGCCGCCTGTACGTGGAGTTCCGCACCAACAGCGCCGGCCTGGACAGCTTCCTGGGCTCCATGGGCGTGCGCCGGGAGTCGCTGAAGAAGGGCGACATCACGATCAGCGCCCGCGACCAGAAGGTCTCCGGCTGGCGCTTCACCGGCCCCGGCGCCTGGTCCGGCCTCACCCACCACCAGAAGAACCCGGCGCCCACCCAGGACGTGGTCGTCAACATGTCCGACCCGAACTTCCCGATGGTGTACGTCGTCTCGCGCACGGTCCCGTAACCGGCGCCCGCACGGCCCCGTGAACCGGCGCCGGCCCGAGATGCGAGCCGGCGCCCGCCGGCCGGGCCCGGGCCGTCGCCGGAGCCGATTGTCAGACCCCGCCCGTAGAGTCGGAGACGGCTGATCCGGCACCGGGACGGGAGGTGGCAGAACGTATGAGCGGTGGCACGGCCGTGGTGGCCGAGCGCGGGGGAGGGGCCGCGGCGACCGGGGACCCGGTCCCGGTGCGCCTCGCGTCCGTCTACCTGCCCGCGGCCCTCCCGCGCGAGGGCCGCATCGCCTTCTGGGACCCCGAGGGCGGCCCGCTGCCCGCCGACGGCGGCACCGACGAGCTGACGGTCGTACGACGCCACGGCACGAGCGTGCGCCGCCGCCAGGTGCCCGCCCTGAGCCTGCCGCTCGCCGAGGCCCTGCCGCTGCTGGTCCGGGCCCGCCGCGACCCGGCCGCCCACCCGGCCACGGCCTGCTGGGGCGCCGCCGCCCTGCACGCGCTGCGCCTGGTCGCGCGCGGCCGTCTGCTGCCCGGCCTGACCCCGAGCGGCCACGACGCCTGGCGCGCCGGCCCGCTGGAACCCGACGACATCGCCCACCTGCGCGCGGTCGCCGCCGCCCTCCCCCCGGAGGGCCACGCGGTGCCGCTCGCGGACCCCGGCCCGCTGCGGCTGCCGGAGCCTGAGGCACTGGTCCGCTCCTTCGTCGACGCCGTCGCCGACACCCTGCCCCGCACCCCCGCCGCCCCGCACACCTCCGGCCGCCCCTTCGCCGCCCGCGAGCCCCAGACACTGCCCGACGCCCACGAGTGGGCGGCCGAGGTCGCCGCCGGCATGGACGCGGGCGTACGCATCTCACTGCGCCTGGACCTGTCGGCGTACGAGGTGTTCGACGCTGCCACCGACGGCGCCCGTGCCGCCGGAGCGGCGATCGTGCAGGTGCACAGCCTCGCCGACCCCACCCTGGTGGCCGACGCGGCATCGCTGTGGGCGGGTGACGCCGGCGCGGCCTTCGGGCCCCGCGCGCGTGTGGACGCCGCCCTCGCCGTGCGGCGCGCGGCCCGGGTCTGGCCGCCGCTGGACCGGCTCACCGAGCAGGAGACCCCCGACGTCCTCGCCCTCTCCGAGGACGAGGTGGGCGAGCTGCTCGGAGTGGCGGCCTCGCGGCTCGCCGCCGCCGGGGTCGCGGTGCACTGGCCCCGGGACCTCGCCCGCGACCTCACCGCCGCCGCGGTCGTACGGCCCGCTCCCGGCTCGGCGACCGACGGCACCGGGTTCTTCGAGAGCGAGGACCTGCTCCAGTTCCGCTGGCAGCTCGCGCTCGGCGGGGAACCGCTCAGCGAGGCCGAGATGGACGAGCTCGCCGAGGCCCACCGCCCGGTCGTACGGCTCCGGGACCGCTGGGTGCTGGTCGACCCCGCGCTGGTCCGCAAGGCACGTCGGCGCGAACTCGGCCTGCTCGACCCGGTCGACGCGCTGTCCGCCGCGCTCAGCGGCACCGCGGAGGTCGACGGCGAGACCGTCGAGGCCGTGCCCGTCGGCGCCCTGGCCGCCCTCCGCGACCGCCTCACGGCCGGCCTGCGCCCCGCCGACCCGCCCGCCGGCCTCGACGCCACGCTCCGCGACTACCAGCTGCGGGGCCTGGCCTGGCTCGACCTCATGACCTCCCTCGGCCTCGGCGGCTGCCTCGCCGACGACATGGGCCTGGGCAAGACGATCACCCTCATCGCCCTGCACCTGAAGCGGGCCCGCACCGAACCGACCCTCGTGGTCTGCCCCGCCTCCCTGCTGGGCAACTGGCAGCGGGAGATCACCCGGTTCGCACCCGGCGTCCCCGTCCGCCGCTTCCACGGCCAGGGCCGCACCCTGGACGGCCTCGACGGCGGCTTCGTCCTCACCACGTACGGGACGATGCGCTCGACGGCCCCCCAACTCGCCGAGCAGGCCTGGGGCATGGTCGTCGCCGACGAGGCACAGCACGTGAAGAACCCCTACTCCGCCACCGCCAAGGCGCTGCGCACCATCCCCGCCCCCGCGCGCGTGGCCCTCACCGGCACCCCGGTGGAGAACAACCTCTCCGAGCTGTGGGCCCTGCTCGACTGGACGACCCCCGGACTCCTCGGCCCCCTGAAGTCCTTCCGCGCCCGGCACGCGCGCGCGGTGGAGAACGGCGAGGACGAACAGGCGGTGGAACGCCTGGCCCGGCTGGTCCGCCCCTTCCTGCTGCGCCGCAAGAAGTCCGACCCGGGCATCGTCCCCGAACTGCCGCCCAAGACCGAGACGGACCACCCGGTGCCCCTCACCCGGGAACAGGCCGCGCTGTACGAGGCGGTGGTGCGCGAGTCGATGCTCGCCATCGAGACCGCCGAGGGCATCGCCCGCCGAGGCCTGGTGCTGAAGCTGCTGGGCGCCCTGAAGCAGATCTGCGACCACCCGGCGCTGTACCTGAAGGAGGACGCCCCCGCCGATCGCCTGCCCGCCCGCTCCGGCAAGCTCGCCCTGCTGGACGAGCTGCTGGACACCGTGCTCGCCGAGGACGGCTCCGTACTCGTCTTCACGCAGTACGTCGGCATGGCCCGCCTCATCACCGCCCACCTGTCCGCCCGCGCGGTCCCCGTGGACCTCCTGCACGGCGGCACCCCGGTGCCGGAGCGCGAGCGCATGGTCGACCGCTTCCAGAGCGGCGAGACCCCGGTCCTCGTCCTGTCCCTGAAGGCCGCGGGCACCGGCCTCAACCTCACCCGCGCGGGCCACGTCGTCCACTTCGACCGCTGGTGGAACCCGGCCGTCGAGGAACAGGCAACCGACCGTGCCTACCGCATCGGCCAGACCCAGCCCGTGCAGGTCCACCGCCTGGTCACCGAGGGCACGGTCGAGGACCGCATCGCCGAGATGCTCGCCGCCAAGCGCGCCCTGGCCGACGCCATCCTCGGCTCCGGCGAGTCGGCTCTCACCGAACTGACCGACCGTGAACTGTCCGACCTGGTCTCGCTGCGGAGGCCGTCATGACGGGCACCGGACCCCGCCCCGGCGACGCCGCCCGCCGCGCCCTGCGGGCGGCCCGGGAACGGGCCGAGGAGGCACGGCACGGTGCCGGGCAGCAGACTCCCGGCGAACCCGGGCCGCCCGCCGCCGAGATGCCGCAGAGCGGAGCAGAGGCACCGGGGAGGGACGAGGAGCCCGCGTCCGAGGGCGCCGGCTCTGGTGCGCGTGCGGGTGCCGGCTCTGGTGCGGGTGCGGGTGCGAGTGCCGACGCCGGTGCCCCGACCCGGCCCGGTGACGTGGCGAGGGCCGCGCTGCGGGCGGCTGTCGCCGGACGCTCGGCGGGGGCGCCGGGCGGCGGTGGGCCGGAGGCGGGCGGTACGGGGGACGGCACGGTGAGCGGGGCGCGGGCCGAGGGCGCCCCTGCTCAAGCACGACGGGGCGAGGACGCCCCCGCGGCACAGCTCAACGGCGAGCGGCAGGACTCCAGGGCTCTAGCTACCGCGGGCGGCCGCGACGAGGCGCCCCGCGCGACGACCGACGACACGGACCCCGAGGACCCGGCCCCGGCCCCGGCCACACCCGGTGGACGCCACGGCCAGGACCAGGCCCCGGCCGCCCCGCCCACCCAGGACGCCCCCGCCCCTGACACCCGCACCCCGGACACCCCCGGTCCTGGCACTCCCACCCCCGAGGGACGCCCCGGCGATGTCGCCCGGGAGGCGCTGCGGGCGGCCCGGCGTGAAGCGCGGCGGGCGGAGACCGAGGAGCCCGGCCGTCGCCGCTCCGGTACCACCGCGCCGAAAGGCGGCCTCGTCGCACGGCGCGCCTCCGCACCGCGCCCCGCACCCGGCGGCCCCGCCCGCCCTGACGAGGCCGCCCAGGCGGCCCGTGTCCAGGCAGCGAGGGAGATGCGGACGTTCCTGTCGAACGCGTTCCGCATGCCTTCCTGGACGGACACGCCCGAGGAGGAGCAGGAGGCCGGCACGACCGGCACGGCATCCCCCGACCCCGCCGATCCCACCGCCCCCAGCACCCCCGCGCACGAACCGCCCCCGCACGAAGCGCTCCCGCACCTGCCCGCCACCATGGCCACCCCCCACCGCGACACCGACCTGCGCCGCACCTTCCCGGCGTTCCCGCCCCGTGCCGCCTCGGCCGAGGAGGCGGAGTTCGCGCAGACCTGGTGGGGCAACGCCTGGGTCGACGCGCTGGAGCAGGGCGCGCTGGACGCCAAGCGGCTGGCCCGGGGCAGGGGTTACGCGGACCAGGGACACGTGGACACGATCACCGCGACGCCCGGGCTGCTGCTGGCGTACGTGCGGGGGAGCCGCCCGCGGCCGTACCGGGTGCAGGTACGGCTGCGCACGCTGGAGGACGAGGACTGGGAGCGGTTCCTGGACGCGGCAGCCGACCGGCCGGGGCACATCGCCGCGCTGCTCGACAAGGAGTTGCCCCAGTCCCTGGCCGACTGCGGTGTGCCCCTGCTGCCCGGGCCGTGGGATCTCACCCCGCGCTGCAGCTGCCCCGACTCCGGCCACCCCTGCAAACACGCGGCCGCCCTCTGCTACCAGACGGCACGCCTGCTCGACGCCGACCCCTTCGTGCTGCTCCTGCTGCGCGGCCGGGGCGAGAAGGAGCTGCTCGACGCCCTGTCCCGCCGCAGCGCCGCCCGCGCGGCCCGCGCCGCCCAGGAGGGGGCACCCCGCTCCCTGCCCGGCGTCCGCGCCATCGACGCCCTCGCCCCGCGCCGACTCCCGCCCCTCCCGGCGCCGTTGCCCGCGCCGCCGCACCCCGAGCAGCCTCCGGTCTACCCGGCGGCGCCCGGCGGCCCGGACCCCTTCGCGCTGGACCAGCTCGCGACCGACGCCGCCGCCCGCGCCCACGCGCTGCTCACCACGGGCCGTGATCCGGTCGGTGAGCTGACCCTGTGGCAGGACGCGGTACGCCTCGCGGCGGCCCGCCCCGGCTCCGGTCTGACCGCCACCACGCGCGCGCTGTACGCCACGCTCGCCGCGGCCGTCGGCCGTACCCCGTCCGACCTGGCCCGCGCGGTCGCCGCCTGGCGGCAGGGCGGCCTCGAAGGGCTGGCCGTGCTCGAAGAGCCCTGGGACCCGCCGGCGGGCCGCTTCGACCGCGCCCGCCCGCTCCTGCTCGCCGCCGACCTGCCGGCGTTCCGCCCCTGGCGCAACCACCTCACCCACCCGCGCGGTCACGTCCAGCTGCGCTTCGGCCGCGACGGCCTGTGGTACGCCTACGAGTCCGAACCGGGCCGTGACGACTGGTGGCCCCGAGGCACCCCGGACCTCGACCCGGTGGGCGCCTTGACCGGCATCGGACCCCCGGGCGACCTCTGAGCGACGGCGGTCGCCGGAAAACCCGAGTACCGCATACGTGAAGGAGATTGTCGGACCTCCCCGTTAGGTTGGGCGCATGACGCATGCCGAAGGGAAGACCGAGCGCATCAGGCCCCAGCAGTTCCACGAGGCCGCAGGCCTGGAGGACTGGCGAGTGGTGGGCGAGGGGGCCTGCGCGTACTTCCGCACGGGGTCCTTCGCCGCCGGCGCCCGGCTCGTGCAGGCGATCGGCGAGCTGCCGGGTCTCGGGGACGACCAGCCGGACGCCGACCTGCGGCAGGAGGGCGTGATCGTACGGCTGATCACGGTCGCGGACGACTACTACGGCCTGACCGAGCGGCACGTCGAGCTGGCCCGGCAGATCTCGGCCGTGGCGCGCTCGCTGGACATCCCGGCCGAGGCGGCCGCCGTGCAGACGGTCCAGGTCACCATCGACGCCCTCGTCGGCCCGGACGTGGTGCCCTTCTGGCGCGCCCTGCTCGGCTACGAGTACCGGGCCAACAGCCCCGAGGACCTGATCGACCCGCGCCGCCGTGGAGCACCGTTCTACTTCCAGCAGATGGACGCGCCACGCCCCCGGCGCAACCGGGTGCACGTCGACGTCTGGGTGCCGTACGACCAGGCGGAGGCGCGCATAGCCGCGGCGCTCGCCGCCGGTGGCCGGCTGGTGAACGACGCCGATGCGCCGTCGAACTGGGTGCTGGCCGACCCCGAGGGCAACGAGGCATGTGTCGGCGTGGCCGGCCCTCCCGCCCCACGGACATGAGGGCGGCGGAGCACGGCCCGGTTTCCCGCGGCACGACAGCCCCGGCTCGCCGCCCGGTTCCTCGGTGCGCAGCCCTGAGCACGGGCACGGCGCGGGCGCGGTCGGGGCTCACTGCGAGGCGGTGGGGTTCTCGGCGGTGCGAGGGGTGATGTGGAAGTCGAAGGCGAGGGTGCCGGGGTCGAGGGCCGTCGCGCCGCCGTCGACGGTGAGGGCGGCTCCATTGACGTAGGACGCCGCGGGGGACAGCAGCCAGGCGATCGCCTCCGCGACTTCCCGCGGCTCACCCGGGCGGCCGACGGGCAGTACCCGGGTCGCCTCCTCGTAGCCGGCCGGCGCGCCGTCGCGCAGGCCCGTCTCCTCGGCGAACCGTGCCATGCGCCGGTCGGCCATCTCGGTCCGGACCCAACCGGGGCACACGATGTTGGCCCGCACCCCCCGACGCCCGTAGTCGACGGCGACGGAGCGGCACAACTGGAGGAGGGCCGCCTTGGAGGTGGCGTACGGCGCGTTGCTCGTGCCGTTGCGCAGGGCGGACACCGAGGCCACGGCGACCACCGCACCCCTGGACTCCAGCAGATGCGGGATCGCCGCGCGCAGCAGGAGCAGCGGTCCGGTGACGTTGGTGCGCATCACCTCGTCCCAGTCCCGCAACGACATGTCGCCGACCGCTCCGCCGCGCCCGATGCCCGCGTTCAGCACCAGCCCGTCGAGCCGCCCGTGCGCGGCCAGAGCGGCGCGGACCAGCCCCTCGGCCGCATCGGGGTCGCCCACGTCGGACGGGAACGCCAGTGCCCCGGTCTCCCGCTCGAGGCGCCGCAGCGGCTCGGCCCGCCGGCCGGAGGCGACCACCTGGTGGCCTTCCTCGCGCAGCAGCCGGGCCGTCGCCTCCCCGATTCCCGTGCCGCCTCCGGTCACGATGACAACCCGCTTGTCGCCCACAGCAGTTCAGGTCCCTTCACCGAGATCATCTGGCAGGCCCGACAGTAGAGGCACCCGCTGCGGGCGCCGACGGCTTTCGGTCAGGGACCCGTGAGCGTCCCGCGGGGACCGACGCCCCGGCGACACGGCCATCGCCGCTTTCCGGACCAGTGAGTCGCCACCGTCGTCGACGACAGCCGACCGGCGCCGCGGCCTGCCCGGCGCCCCAGGGGATGCCCGGTCCTGAACGCCGCGGTGTCCGGTTATCGCCAGTCCGCGGTAAATGCCTGGACTGAGAACGTCTCCTGGCGGGAAACTTCCGACTTCCGAACCTCCGGGAGTGTGATGGGGACCACAGATACACGAGGACCGACGCCAGGCAGGAGCGCGGTGGTTCTGGCACTGCGTCGCTACGGCCGGGAACTGCTGCGACTACGACGGCTGGCCCTGCCCGCGCTGCTGCTGCCGGCCGTGGGCAACATCGGTACCCGCTACGTCGCCCCTCTGGTGATCGCCAAACTGGCTGGACAGGCTGCCGACCGGGGCGGCCTCACCCTCGCCTCGGCGCTGCCGTACGTGCTGGGCTTCGGCGTGACGCTGCTGCTCGCGGAGGCCGTGTGGCGGGTCGGGCAGCACTGCCTGAACCGCGTCGACGCCCTCGGCATGGAACACCTCTACGTGAGCGGCATGGACGAACTCCTGGCCAAGGACGCGGCGTTCTTCCACGACAACTTCGCCGGCTCCCTGACCAAACGGGTGCTGAGCTTCGGTAAGCGCTTCGAGGACTTCGTCGACACGGTGACGTACCGGATCGTGGGCAGTCTCGTCCCCCTGGTGTTCGGAGCCGTGGTGCTGTGGAGCTACGAACCGATGCTCGTTGCCGGCCTCTTGGCGATGATCGCGCTGACCGTGGTGGCCGCGACGCCTCTGATCCGTCGTCGGCAGAGGCTCGTCAACGACCGTGAGGCGGCGCTCGCCCGGGTCTCCGGCCACGTCGCCGACAGTCTCATGAACATGGAGACCATCCGGGCGTTCGCGGCGGAACGGCGGGAGGCCGACGAACACCGCAGCCGTGTCGCCGACTCCCGGCGCCTGACGCTGAGGTCGTGGGACTACGGCAATCTGCGCGTCGACACCCTGGTCGCTCCCATGTCCGTGCTCACCAACGTGCTGGGTCTGTTCGTCGCCATCGCCTTCGGTGGCTCGGGCCAGGGAGTCGAGGAGATCGTCGTCAGTTTCACCTACTACTCCAACGCCACACAGATCATGTTCGAGTTCAACCAGATCTACCGGCGTCTGGAAAGCTCGATGACCGAGGCCGCGCAGTTCACGGAGCTGCTGCTGGATCCGCCCACCGTGCTCGACCCGGCGCATCCCGAACCGCTCGCACCGCAGGACACGGGCATCCGGTTCGAGGCGGTGACCTTCGCCCACACGGGTGCGAAGCCGATCTTCCACGGACTCGACCTGGACGTGCCCGCAGGCGCACGGATCGGTCTGGTCGGCAGGTCCGGCGGCGGCAAGACCACGCTCACCCGGCTCCTGCTGCGGATGTCGGACATTCGCGACGGGCGCATCCTGATCGGTGGTCAGGACATCAGCCGGCTGCGCCAGACCGACCTGCGCTCACTGATCGCCTACGTCCCGCAGGAACCCGCCATGTTCCACCGCAGCCTGCGGGACAACATCGCCTTCGCCCGGCCCGGCGCCACCGACGAGGAGATCCGCGCCGCGGCCGCGGCCGCGCACGTCACGGAGTTCGCCGACCAGCTCCCCGACGGCTTCGCCACCCTGGTGGGGGAGCGGGGAGTGAAACTCTCGGGCGGTCAGCGTCAGCGTGTCGCCCTGGCCAGGGCGATCCTGCGCGACGCCCCGGTCCTGCTGCTCGACGAGGCGACCAGCGCCCTGGACTCGGAGAGTGAAATCCTCGTCCAGGACGCCCTGTGGCGGCTGATGGACGGACGTACGGCCCTCGTGGTCGCCCACCGGCTCAGCACCGTCGCCGGCATGGACCGGCTCGTCGTCCTGGACCGCGGAAGCGTCGTCGAGCAGGGCACCCATGAGGAGCTGCTCGCGGCGGACGGTGCCTACGCCAGGCTGTGGCAGCACCAGTCCGGCGGCTTCCTCGGCGAGAGCACCGAGTCGGACGCCCGTACGAGCATCGGGTCCATGTGATCGAGTCGGTCCCAGCACATCCTCGGCCCCCGGCACAGCGCTCGGCCCCCGTTCCTCGCCCGCCACCCTCGCGGTGGCGTACCGCCGACGTGCCGTGGGCGGCGACGGCCACCATCATGGAGGGGTGGGGGCCGCCGGTATCGGTGCTCAGCCGGTACTCCGAGCAGGGAGGAAGGCTCATGGAGCTCTTCCCGCCGATTCCGCTCGCTGAATGGCGGGACTGCAAGGAGACACTGCATCGGTTTGCGCAGGTCGTCGGCAAGATTCGGCTCGCCGCCAGCGTACGGCGCAACCATTGGTGGAATGTGCCCTTCCACCTCACCGCGTGCGGCATCACCACGCGGCCGATGCGGTGGGCCGACGGTGATGCGTTCACCATCGACCTGGACTTCGTCCGCCACCGGCTGGTGGCCGCTTCGCTGGACGGCACCGAGGTGTCCTTTCCGCTCCACGGCCGGTCCGTGGCGTCCTTCCACCGTGCGACCCTGGACGCTCTGGCCCTGCTGGGTGTCCGGGTGGACATCCCCGTCCCCCACCCCTTCGACCTGCCGGACGCGTCCCGGCCCTTCGCCGAGGACACCGAACACGCGGCCTACGATCCCGAACACGTCAACCGCTACTGGCGAGTCCTCAGCCAAGTGGCGCTCGTGCTCGAGGAGTTCTCGGCTGAATTCTCCGGGAAGGCCAGCCCCGTGCACCACTTCTGGCACACCTTCGACCTTGCCTACACCAGGTTCTCCGGACGGCATGCCGAGCAGCCGGCGGAGGCCGACTCGGTCACCCGCGAGGCGTACTCCCGTGAGGTGATCAGCTTCGGCTTCTGGTTCGGGGACGACACGTTTCCCGAGCCCGCGTTCTACTCCTACACCGCCCCGGAACCCCCCGGGCTGACGGACGAGCCGCTCGCACCGGGAACGGCCCGGTGGGTGGCGCGCAACGGCAGTCATCTGGCCGTGCTCCGCTACGACGACGCCCGCGCGGCGGCAGACCCGCGCGCCACCGTGCTGTCCTTCTACGACAGTGCCTACCGGGCCGGAGCCAGGCGTGCCGACTGGGACGTGGCCAGGCTGGCCTGCCCCGGCGGAGTGACGGACCAGCACCTGGCGACTCCTCCCGCCTGATCCCGGCCAGGGCGCCCGCCCCGGCCGGCCGGCGGGTGCGCGTCGCCGCGGCGTGCGAGGCATCGGGCGGGGATCGTGGTGCCATGAAGGAACAGCGGTGTGACGTGTGGGCGGTGGGGCCGGCGTACGAGCGCTACATGGGTCGGTGGAGCCGGCTCGTCGCGGAGGAGTTCACGGCCTGGCTCCACTGCGAGGACACGCTGCGGTGGGTGGACGTGGGATGCGGTACGGGTGTGCTGTCGGCCGCGGTGACGGCCGGGTGCCGGCCTCGATCGGTGGTGGGGATCGACCGGTCCGAGGGGTTCGTGGCCTCGGCCCGAACCACGGCTCCGGCCTCCGCGTACTTCGTCGTGGCGGACGCGCTGTCGCTTCCCCTGCGCGACGACGCGTGTGACGCGGCGGTCAGTGGCCTTGCCCTGAACTTTCTTCCCGCACCCACCACGGCGGTGGCGGACATGGCGCGGGTGGTCCGGCCCGGCGGCCTGGTTGCGGCCTATGTGTGGGACTACGCCGACGGCATGGGGTTCCTTCGGAGCTTCTGGGACGCCGCCATCGAGGTGGATCCGTCCGCGGCCGCACTGGACGAGGGCCGCCGGTTCCCCGTATGCCGCCCGGAGCGGTTGCGCGCGGTGTGGAGGGACGCGGGGCTGGCCGGTGTGTCCACCGCTTCGATCGAGGTGGCCACCGTCTTCGCCGACTTCGCCGACCTGTGGGACCCCTTCCTCGCGGGGCAGGGCCCCGCACCGGGCTACGTAGCCGCCCTCACGCCGGCCGACCGGGCGCGAGTGCGTGAGGCGCTCAGCGAGGCCGTCCCCAGGAAACCGGACGGTTCCATCCCGCTCACGGCCCGGGCCTGGGTGGTGAGCGGCCGCAAGGCGGCGTCCGGGAGGAGGGGCGGCCGGCAGGACCGACCCTGATGGGTCATCGACCGCTGCACTCCCGACGACGCCTCGGGCCAGGCCGGACACGGAGGCGCTGCTGGTGTACTAGTAGCTGTCGAAGCTGGGCTCGCCGTTCGGGCGGTAGACGCCGACGACGGTGCCGCCCTTCGTCGTCGCGACGCCGACCGGCTCCAGCGCCGTGGGGATCGCTCCGTCGGCGAACAGCCGCTTGCCGGTACCGATGATCACCGGGTGGATGGTCAGCCGGTACTCGTCGACGAGTCCGTGCCGCATGAGCGTCTGGGCGAGGTCGCCGCTGCCGACGACGTTGATGTCGCCGCCGTCCGACGCCTTCAGCTCGCGTACGGCATCGACGACGTCGCCCTCCAACAGCGTGGAGTTCTGCCACTCCACGGATGTGAGGGTCCGGGACGCCACGTACTTGTGCATGCTGTTCATCCGATCGGTGAACGGGTTCTCGGGATCGGCGGTCGGCCAGTACGACGCGAAGATCTCGTACGTCTTGCGGCCCAGCAGCATCGCGTCGGAGTGCTCGTACCAACCGGCGATGGCCGCGCCGACCTCGTCGTCGGCCACCGGCTTCTGCCAGCCGCCGTACTCGAAGCCGCTCTCGGCATCCTCGTCCGGCCCGCCCGGCGCCTGCATGACGCCGTCCAGCGTCAGGAACGTGCAAACGATGATCTTGCGCATGGTGCGCTCCCTTCGTCGACGGGTAGACCGCACGACTCCCAAAAACTCATCGGCCAGGAGCAGGGAGAGTCGCGGGGGCGACGCGGTGAGCGCTGTCCGGCAGGGAACAGGGGGCGATTTTTGCCCCCGCAGAGCCTGCCGTTCGTCCGGCCTTCACTTGGTGCCGGTCCGGGGCTCCTAGGGTTGCTGCGCCGCTCCCCAGGTACGCCCGTCACATCGATCGCCGTGTGGGCCGCGACCGGCTACGCCGCTCAGGCCGCCGGAGAGACCAGGGCCGTGCTGCCCCTCTACATCGGCGCGGGCCTCGGTCTGTCGCCCTCGGTTTCGGTCTCCTCGACTCTACGCACTCCCCGGTGACTACGGCCAGGACCTGTGGACCGCCCCCGCCGACGGCACGGGCAGGGCCCGCCGGCTGATGACATCGGCCCTCGCCCCCGCCTACCTGGGGTGACCGGCCGCGCTCGCCCCACGAGGCGTCCAGCCGGAGGAAGAGGCGGCCCCGGTCGATGAGATGATGACCCGTGACAACAGGCGACGGCGGTCCGAGGAAGCCGGTGTGATTCCGGCGCGGTCCCGCCACTGTGACCGGTGAGCGAGTTCCGGCAGGCCACCGCCCCGACCGGGTGGGAAGGCGGGGCGAGCGGCGACCCGGGAGCCAGGAGACTCACGCGGTCGCCTCCTCGACGCATACCGGGGCGGATCTCCCCGGGAGGGGAGTGGCGCGGTGGCCGGGACACCGTCGGAAGAGACTTCAGGCCAGGCCGCGGAGGTGGCCGGACCGGCGCCGTGCCGGGTCGTCGTATGCCGGGACTGCTGCTGCGGGAGTCCCAAGGTGACCGGAGTGGATCACGCCGCACAGACCGCTCGACTGCGGGCGGAGGTACCGGTGCGCATTTCCGCATGCCTCGACGTGTGCGACCAGGCCAACGTCATCGTCGTACAGCCTTCTGCCGCAGGCCGGGCCGCCGGTGCACGGCCGGTGTGGCTCGGACTCGTCAACGACCCGGACGCGACCGAGGACATCGTCGCCTGGGTCCGGGCCGGTGGCCCGGGAGCTGCTCCGCTGCCCGACATCCTCGACCTGTACGTCTTCGATCCACCGCGGCGCACAACGGATTCCTGAGGCTTGCGCGCCGTAAAGAGCCGCCGGCTCCGCATCGAGGGGCTCATGAGGCCCGTTCCGCCACGCCCGGTGCGAGAGGAAGATCACGCCGGGCTGAGGCGGTCTTGGCCGTGCTCGTCTCACGCGGTACGGTCTGTCCGATATTGACGACGGCGAGACGGAAGCCGGTGGAAATCCGGCACGGTCGCGCCACTGTATGCCTGACACCGCAGGGTGTCCGGTGAGTCAGACCCGTGGCCGTCGTCCTGTGCACCACCGAAATGGGACGCGAACTCCCGGAGGAGGTTCTGCCATGGCGCAGACCGTCGCCCAGCCGACAGCCACCACTCCCGCCATCCCCGCCAAGCTGCCGCTGAAGGCGATAGCTCCCTGGGCGGTCTTCTTCGGCATCCTGATGCTGGTCCTGCTGTACTTCGTCGGCGCAGAGCAGGGCGCCACCTCCGTGTTCAACGGCACGGGCGTCCACGAGTGGGTGCACGACGCCCGCCACCTGCTCGGCTTCCCCTGCCACTGACGCGAGGGGACAGCGCACCCTCATGAATTCCGCAACGGTAAGAAACCTCCTCGTGCGGGGCATGCTCGCCGGCCTCGCCGCCGGCGTGCTGGCGCTCGTCGTCGCCTACCTCCTCGGTGAGCCGAGCGTCGGCAAGGCGATCGCCTTCGAGGACGCGCACTCCCACGAGCACGAGATGGAAGTGGTCTCCCGCTCCCTGCAGTCCACCGCCGGCCTCGCCACCGGCGTTCTCGTCTACGGGGTCGCCTTCGGGGGCATCGCCGCGCTCGCGTACTCCTTCGCGCTCGGCCGCGTCGGCCGCTTCGGCCCGCGGGCGACCGCGCTGCTGCTGTCCGGTTGCGCGCTCGTCGCCGTGTACGTCGTGCCGTTCCTGAAGTACCCGGCCAACCCGCCGTCCGTCGGCGATCCCGACACCATCAGCAAGCGGACGACGCTCTACTTCCTGATGATGCTCCTCAGCGTCCTCCTCGCGGTCGGCGCCACCATCCTGGGCAAGCGCCTGGCACCCGGCCTGGGCACATGGTGGGCGACGGTAATCGCGGTGGCGGCCTTCGCCGTAGTCATCGGCCTGGCCTACGAGTTCCTGCCCGTCGTCAACGAGGTGCCGAAGGACTTCCCGGCCACCTTGCTGTGGCGGTTCCGGCTCTCGGCCCTGGCGATCCAGCTGAGTCTGTGGACAGGTTTCGGCCTGCTCTTCGGTGAACTGGCGGAACGCCTGCTGAACCCCAAGCCGGCGACAGCCGCGAGCAGCCGCGCGGTTCCGGCCGCGCACTGATTCCTTTCCGGATGCCAGAGGGCCCTTCGGAACCGTCCGGGGGCCCTCTGGCGTTCCCTGGGCACCGAGCCGAGGAGCGGACAGGGTCCTAGTCGACGTCAGGCACCGCCAAGGGGCGTCCCAGCCGCAGATTCCAGCGCCCGGCCCGTCCACTCAGTTCGGTCACCGTCAGCGGCGGAACATCGAGGCGCCAGAAGGCACCGGCGGGCATCCCCAGCGCTGCTGCGACCGCCGCACGCACCACCTCCGGCTCGACGACCGCGAGCGTACGACCCTCGACAGCTCGGGCCTCCTCCAGCCACTGCTCGACCCTCTCGCACAGCGCCTGTACCGACTCACCCCCGTGGGGTGCGTTGCCCGGGTCGGTGAGCCAGCGGGTCACGGCTTCCGGCTCGGCAGCCCCCACCGCGTCCAGTGTGCGGCCTCTCCAGCGGCCCACATCCAGCCCGCCCAGCTCCGGCGACTCCACGCCCTCGAGACCGAGGGCGGCCGCCGTCTCCCGGCAGCGCGCACTGGGGGAGACGAGCACACGCGCGGGTGCGGGCAGCGACCCGGCGGCCCCACGGGCGCGGGCCGCACCGATGTCGTCGATCGAGTCGCCGTCGTAGAAGCGGGCCTGGCGCAGTGATGGGCACATGGCGGGCGAGACGAAGGTGACGCGGCTGGTCACGTGGCTGCTCCTGGTGTCGGGGGCGCGGGGGCGTGGGTCCCCACCGCGGTGATGCACGTGCTGAGCGAGATCGGCGGCCCACCGTGCGTGGAGGCACGGCCTGCCGGCACGGCGGCTCCCGCCCGCTCATCATGCAGGACGCCGTGGAGCGCGACCGTCGGCGTTCTGCCCGGCGGAGCCGACCCGCCGCACGAAGGTACTTTCCGGTGCGGAATACTCTCTCCTGATGGGTTCACGCACTTCGCCGATCAGCCGGCCGATCACGATCCGGAGGGCCGTCGCCCGGGACGCCAAACGGCTCACGCGTCTCGTGCGTGGCTCAGGCGCCTATCAGGGCAAGTACGCATCCGCAGTCGCGGGCTACCGAGTCGGTCCGGATTACATCGAGGCCCACCGCGCCTTTGTGGCCGTCGGCGACGACGAGCAGGGAGGCCGGGTCCTCGGGTTCTACTCGCTCGTCCTCGCTCCGCCGGAGCTCGACCTGTTGTTCGTCGCCGACGAAGCGCAAGGACGGGGTATCGGACTCCTGCTCGTCGCGCACATGCAGTCCGAGGCCCGTGCCGCCGGGCTCGACCGTGTCAAGGTCGTGTCGCATCTTCCCGCCGAGGACTTCTACCGCCGCGCCGGTGCCGTGCGGATCGGGACCGCGTTCGCGAACCCGCCCGCCGTACCGTGGGACCGCCCCGAACTCGAGTTTCGCATTCCTTCGGAATGACACCGCCTGCCGGTCGGCGGGGCACCGGCTTCGCCCGCATCCGCAGGGTGGCCGCCATGCAGGAAGCGGGCGGCGGTGTCGACTCCCGTTCCGACCTGGACGCCGGTACGGCCCCGACCGGGGCCGGGGCCGTACCGACGGGCTGTGGCTCAGGCGTCGATGATGACGGGGATGATGAGGGGCTTGCGGCGGTGGGTGCGGAACGCCCAGTTCGCCACGGCGCGGGCGATCAGTTGCTCGAGTTGGCGTGCGTCGCCGACGCCTTCCTCGGCCGCGGTGGCCAGGGTCTTCTCGATGACGGGAACGACCGGCTCGAACGTGGTGTCGTCGTGGACGAAGCCCCGCGCCAGGAAGTCGGGAGCCTCGGCGAGGGCGCCGGTGTCCGCGTCGACGATCGCCACCACCGTGACCACGCCTTCGGCGGCGAGGGTGAGGCGGTCCTTGAGGGACGCTTCGGTGGCGCCGCCGACTTCCATGCCGTCCACGTAGACGTTGCCGGCGGGGACCTTGCCGGTGATGGACGCGCGCCCGTCGACCAGGTCGACGACGACGCCGTCCTCGGCGATGACGACCCGGTCGGGGTCGACACCGGTACGGATGGCGAGGTCGGCGTTGGCCCGCAGATGGCGCCATTCGCCGTGCACGGGCATGACGTTGCGGGGTTTGACGATGTTGTAGCAGTAGACGAGTTCGCCGGCGCTGGCGTGCCCGGAGACGTGCACCTTGGCGTTGCCCTTGTGGACCACGTGGGCGCCCCACCGGGTGAGTCCGTTGATCACCCGGTAGATGGCGTTCTCGTTGCCGGGGATGAGGGAACTGGCGAGCAGGACGGTGTCGCCCTTGCCGATACGGATCACGTGGTCGCGGTTGGCCATCCGTGACAGCGCAGCCATCGGTTCGCCCTGGGAGCCGGTGCACACCAGCGTGATCTTGTGGTCGGGGAGCTTCTCCAGCTCCTTGGTGCTCACGACCAGACCGGAGGGGACCTTCAGATAGCCCAGGTCACGGGCGATGCCCATGTTGCGGACCATCGACCGGCCGACGAAGGCGACCTTGCGGCCGTGCTGGTGGGCGGCGTCCAGGACCTGCTGGATGCGGTGCACGTGGCTGGCGAAGCTGGAGACGATGACCCGGCGCGGCGCGGTGCGCATCACCTGCTCGATCGCCGGGTTCAGCTCACGCTCGGAGGTGGTGAAGCCGGGGACTTCGGCGTTGGTGGAGTCGGTGAGGAACAGGTCCACGCCCTCCTCGCCGAGGCGGGCGAAAGCGCGCAGATCGGTGATGCGGTCGTCGAGAGGGAACTGGTCCATCTTGAAGTCGCCGGTGTGCAGCACCATCCCGGCCCGGGTGCGGATCGCGACCGCGAGGCTGTCGGGGATGGAGTGGTTGACCGCCACGAACTCGCAGTCGAAGGGCCCGAAGCCGCGCCGGTCGCCCTCCCGCACCCGTACCGTACGCGGCCGGATGCCGTGTTCCTTGAGCTTGGCCTCCAGGAATGCCAGCGTCAGCTTGGAACCGACGACGGGAATGTCGGACCGCTCGCGCAGCAGGTACGGCACGCCACCGATGTGGTCCTCGTGCCCGTGGGTGAGGACCACCGCCACGATGTCGTCGAGCCGGTCCCGGATCGAGGTGAAGTCCGGCAGGATCACGTCCACGCCGGGCTGGGTCTCCTCGGGGAACAGCACCCCGCAGTCGACGATGAGCAGCTTGCCCGCGTGCTCGAAGACGGTCATGTTGCGGCCGATCTCACCCAGGCCGCCCAGGGCGATGACCCGCAGCCCTCCTTCGGGAAGGGGTGGTGCGGCTTTCAGTTCCGGGTGTGGATGACTCATACCCTGACGGTACCCGGAGAGCCGGCCAGGGTGATCCATTGCCTGTGTGATGGCCCGATGGCCGCCGCCGGAGTCGCCGGGCAGATCCGCGTCCCGCTCGTCGGCAAGGACTCCCGAGGCTACGACACCTCGGGGCCGCAGTCCGCCCTCCCGCTCTCCTGGCATGATGCCGTCCGCCTTCCTGCGAGCCCCAGCGACAGGGGGGACCGCGCACCGTCTCGGTCCGCCGGAACGCTGGCCGACCGGGGACGCCTTCCCCCGAGTGACCCGAGCCGACGGCAGCGGTACGGCACGGAGCGGATGTGGCTTGCGGACGGGTACTCGCCCACCGGGACGCGCTTTAGACTGCGACCGCTCCGAAATCTGACGATCTTTTGGAGGGTGTGCAGGATGAACCGAGCTCTCATGACCGCATGGGCGGCAGCGGCGCTGGTCGTGTCCGGGGGCAGCACCACCGCCTCCGCTTCCGATGCCCCGCCGCGCACCACGCACGGTCCCTGCCAGTACACCCAGACACCGAACGAGCCCGCGGCGCGACCGGTTCCCCTGCCGCCCGACCCGCGGCACACCCCCAGTCACGGCACGGTCGACATGGCTGTCCCGACCAGCCAGGGCCCGCTCCCGCTGCGTCTGGACCGAGCGAAGGCGCCGTGCACGGTCCAGAGCTTCGTGCACCTGGCGCGGCACGGGTTCTACGACCGTACGGTGTGCCATCGACTGACGGCGTATCCGACGCTGAAGGTCCTGCAGTGTGGCGACCCGACCGGAACTGGCGAGGGCGGGCCGGGGTACGAGTACAAGGACGAGCTGCCGGTGGACCTGCCGCCGGCACCGAGCGATCCGACCGGAGCCCGTCGCCTTTACGGGCGCGGTTTGCTGGCGATGGCCAACGCCGGACCGAACACGAACGGTTCGCAGTTCTTCGTCGTCTACGGCGACTCCGCGCTGCGCCCGAACTACACGGTGTTCGGCACGGTCGGTGCCGCCGGCCTCAAGACGCTCGACAAGATCGCTGCCGGCGGAATCGAGCCAACTCCCCAGGACCCGGCGCCCGTCGACGGCACGCCCGTGCTGCGGACCGAGCTGCTCAGCGTCCGGCCGTCCTGCCGGCCCTGACGAGCGGTGCGGCGGTCACCGTGGGTCCAGTTACGTGCCCGGTCTCACGGTGACGACGACGGGTTCATCGCCACGCACGTGCCCAACACCGTCGACCTCATCGCCTATGGCTACGGCCGTCCGGTCTACGGTTCGGCCGGGCGGGAACCGCCCGAGCGGCGTCAGGCGTCGATCGGACGCAGCACCGCGTAGTACGCGAACGGCGGACCGTACAGCCGGGCGACCCGCAGCCCGGCTCCCTCCGCCAGGCTGATGAGCGAGGACGGCCGGATCTGATGCCGGTCGAAGAACTCGCCGACCACCAGCCGCCCGAACGGCTTCAGCACCCGGCGCAGCTCGGCCAGGGTACGCGCCGGATCCGGGATCTCGCCCAGCGCCGTCACCAGGTAAGCCGCATCGAACGAGCCGTCCACAAACGGAAGTTCATGTGCGTCGGCGCAGTTGGGCACGATGTTGTCGACGCTCTGCTCCTTGGCCCGGCGGCTCACGTGGTCGAGCATCTCCTGCTGGATGTCCAGGATGTCCAGCTGGCCGTTCGGGCCCAGCTGCGGTGCGACGTGCAGCGACTGCAGGCCGGTTCCGGGGCCTATCTCCAGGATCCTCTCGCCCTCCCGGGCCTGCAACACGTGGTCCAGACGCTTCAGAGTCAGGAATGGCAGCGGCAGGTCGAGCAGCCAGCGCTGAGAGTACGGGTACGGCGCGGAGTCGGTGAACCACCAGGTGGCGACGGCGGCGGCAGCGCCCGCGCCGATCAATGCCCGCGAATGCCTCATAATTCCTCCTCGGATGTCTGGTCGGGCCATCGAGGCATCTCTGATGGTCGATCAGTTGTGTCTGTGTGCCATCTGCTCGCGCCGGCGCCGACTTTGCCGGCAGTCGACCCGAGCAGGCCGAACGAATGGCCCGTGGACCGCCGTTGCGGCAGGCCGGGGACTTCCCGAAACGGACCGGACCGCAAGCGCCGATCACGTCACGAGTTCTTCCGCTCAGCGGCCCGGCCGAGGGAAGGTCCGGGTCGCGAGAACCGCGCAGGCCACCGCCACCGGCAACTCGACGAAGACCGCCATCAGCACCGCCAGCTCGAAGTCCGAACCCGGGGCAGCCGTCATGGTGTCGAACCAGGCGTCGACCAGCAGCAGGGCCGAGGTCGCGGCGGAGGTCAGGCAGGCCCGGCAGTCGCCGCGCCTGAGGAGCAGCCCGGTGGAGAGCAGACCGAGCGCCTCAAAGCTGTCCAGACCCGTCCACGTCCAGGCCCAGTGCGAGGCCTGGGCGGTGGCCGGCAGTCCGGTGTTCAGGAAGACCAGCCAGGGAATCATCGCCAGCCCGAGCACGGTGAGGACCGTGGCCGCCCGGCGAAGCAGCAGGGGTAACGTCGGAGCGGCCGCGGCCTTCGGAATGATCCGGGGGACACCGGAGCCCGAACCGGAGGTGCCCGCAAGGGTCCAGATGCCGGCCTTGCCGTACGGGGCGCGCAGGGGTGCGGAGGGGTGGCGCATGGTTCGTCTCCAACGTTGGTCGTCGGGGTGGGACGGTGGTGCCCGCTCAGTGGATGTGCATGCCGCCGTCGGAGGCGGCCACGGTGAGGGAGGCCGACGCGCCGTCGGAGTCCGGCAGGTCGATCTGCGGCGCGGAGCTGCTGCTGTGCGCGTTGATCGGGTAGCCGGTGTTCGAGGACACCGCGAGGCCGACCGCGCCGTCACCGGGGGGCATGGTGCACCGTCGGGCGGTGCGGCTCGAGGTATTGATCGTTCCACTCCTCGTTCTCGGGAAGGCCGGTGACCTTCACCGGTGGTGCGCGGTGGTGCTGCGGGGCGGGGCACCTGCGCCGCCCCGCACCGACTGTCTGCCCTCCAGCCAACCGCAGTTCGGCCGGCCCGGACACGTGGCCAGCCCACCGAACCGGGGTAGGGATAACCCACCTGTCAGTCCCGGCCGTTGTTGTCGGGCGCGGTGGTGATGCCGGTGGTGTCAGGGGCAGGTGGACCTCGGACCAAACGTCCGGCGGAGCACCGAGACTCTGGCCGTCGGCTTCCGCTACGACCTGGACCTGTTCACCCCGAGAGCCAACGAGCGGTTCGCCGGCCACTTCACCCGCGCCGCGCCGTCGACGCGCGCCGGCCGACCACGACTCGGCGATCTCCCAGCTCAGCCTGTCAGGCGGCGAGGCGTTCTTCCAGCTGCTGGTCTTGGGCCGGGGTGCCCCGCTGTGGCGCGAAGACCGTGCTGGTCTGCGTCTGCCTGCGGCCCGACATGGTCAACCCCGGGGTGGTAGCCGGCAGGGAGCCGGCATCCGCGGGTCGTTCGGCGGCAGCCAGGGTGAGTATCGCCAGACTCTGCGGGACATCGCCGAGGGCCGGATCGACCGGACGACGGTGGCGCGGGCGTGCTCAGTGGACCGTGATGCCGCCGCCCGTGGTCTTCACCACCACGCTGTGCGGCGCGTCCGTAGCGGTGTTCGGCAGCGAGACGCTCGGCGACCAGTGGGAGCTCTGCGCATCGACGTGGTAGGTGGCGTCGTGAGGCACCTTGAGGTCGACCCCGCCGTAGTCCGTGGTGACCTTCACGGAGGTGGGTGCCGCCGTGAAGGAAGCGCTGACCGCGCCGTCGGTGGTGATCACCTCGGCGTTCGGGGCGCTGCTGTCGGCGAGGGTCACCGCGCCGTGCGTGCTCCGCACGGTCAGCGGGCCGGACGACTGGTCCACATCGACCCCGCCCTGCCTAGTGGTCAGATCCAGGCGGCCGGTCAGGCCCTTCGCCCGGATCCCGGCGTCCCCGGTGCTCACCTGCGCGGCCAGGCCGGCCGGCACCGTGATCTGCAGGTGCTCCGAGCAGTCGTCGGAGCAGCCGGCGGTGACCGTGACGTCCGACCCGGACCGGGTGACGGAGACCTGCGGGACATGGCCCGTGTAGCTGCCGCTCATGGCCACCGTCACTCGCGAGGAATCATCCTGACGCAGTGTCACGCCCAGTCCGTCGGCCCGGACCGTCACCTCACCGGCGCCGGCCGCGTCCTGCTGCCAGTTGCCGCTGTACGGGTGGTGCGCCGGAAGCAGGGCGACCACGCCCCAACTGGCCACGGCGACGACCACGATGAGGACGGCCAGCCCTATGAGGAGGCACCCGCGGCGCTTCCACGGTGTGGTACTGATCTCAAGCTCCCAGATAGCGTAAAACGGCGAGCACGCGGCGGTGGTCTCCTGCCTCCTGCTGCAGATCGAACTTCACGAAGATGCTGCGGATGTACTTCTCCACCGCCGCCGTGCCTATCACCAGATCGGCTGCGATCCCGGCGTTGGAACGGCCCTCCGCCATGGCCGTGAGGACCTCCCGTTCGCGCGGCGTCAGGGTGGACAGCGGATCCCGCTGCCGGCTGCCGGCCAGCAACTGCTTGACCACCTCCGGGTCGAGGACCGTCTCGCCCGCGGCGACGCGGCGCAGCGCGTCCACGAACTCCTCGGCGTCCGACACCCGGTCCTTGAGCAGGTAGCCGACCCCGTTGTCATTGGTGTTGACCAGGTCTATGGCGTAGCGCTCCTCGACGTAGTGGGAGAGCACCAGAACGCCGGTCTCCGGCCAGCGGGCGCGCACCGCCAGTGCGGCGCGCAGGCCCTCGTCCAGGAAGGTGGGTGGCATTCGGACGTCCGTCACACAGGCGTCCGGCCGGTGTTCGGCCACCGCGCGCAGGAGTTGCTCCCCGTCGCCGACCGCGGCGACCACCTCGATGCCCTGTTCGCTGAGCAGCAGTTCGATGCCCTGGCGCAGCAGCGCGGAGTCCTCGGCCAGCACTACCCGCATGGCAATTGCACCTCGATCACGGTCGGTCCACCCACCGGACTGCTGAGCCGGAACCGCCCGTCCACCCCGGACACCCGGTCCGCCAGACCAGTCAGACCCGTGCCGCCCGCGAGGTCGGCTCCGCCACGCCCGTCATCGCCAACCTTAACGTCCAATCGGTCGCCCTCCCGCCGGATCTCCACCCAAGCGCGGGTCGCATGAGCATGTTTGGCCACATTGGTGAGCGCCTCGGTCACCGTGAAGTAGGCGACCGCCTCGATGGTGGAGGAGGGGCGCGGCTCCACCAGGACGTCAAGGCGCACCGGCACCGGAGCCAGCGCGGCGACGGCGGAGAGCGACGCCTCCAGGCCGCGGTCGGTCAGCACCGGCGGGTGCAGGCCACGGGCCAGGTTGCGCAACTCGGCGATGGTGCTGAGGGATTCCCGCCGGACCTCCTCGACCAGTTTGTTGGTCTCGTGGTCACCGGACTTCTTCAACCGCGAGCTGGCCCGGCCCAGGGTGATCGACATCGCTACCAGCCGTTGCTGGGCACCGTCGTGCAGGTCCCGCTCGATCCGTTTGCGCTCCGCCTCGGCGGCCTCCAACACCCGGGCACGACTTTCTGTCAGATCGATGACACGCTGCTCCAGTTCCATGCCGCGGGGCTGGGAGAGCAGCGCGACGGCCAGCGCGGTGTCCAGCGCCAGCAGAAGTTTGATGATCAGTGGCGAGAAGACCGCGCCGACCAGCAGCGCCATCGCCGCCACCAGCAGCGCCCGGGGCAGGGAGTCCACCACGAGCGGCCCGAGCTGGGCCTGTCCGCCGGGCAGTTGCCGGTAGTAGGCCGGAAGCAGCACCAGGGTCAGCGGCACGGCCCAGATCAGCGCCACCCCGACCACGGTCACCACCGCCACCGGCATCAGCAGTACGAAGTAGCCGATCAGCCGCCAGGTGCAGAGGTTGTGGACGAGCGACTGCAGCGACTTGGCCAACCGCCACGAACAGACCGGCGTCGGCAGCTCGTCGAGCTCCAGCCCGCAGGTCACGGCGAACCGGGCGCGCTCGACGGCGGCCAGCCGGAACAGCGCCCACCCCGCCGCGACCGTGAGCGGAATGCCCACCAGGCCGGCCGGCGCCAGGCAGACGGCAACGACCAGCACGACCAGCACGACCAGTCCCGCCAGCGCCACCAGACCGTCAAGTGCCAGGTGGATCGACGCCCGCAACAGCACGGGGGAGGCCAGCGCGCGCAGCGGATTGCCCGGTACCACCTCGCGGGGTGGCCGGGTGTCCGTCCGGGCTTTGCCGGTGGCACGGCCGGCGATGATCTCGGTCAACTGCTTCGAACCCGCTCTCGTGGGCAGTGCGGGCGGCGACCAGGTCACCGTCCGCGCCTCGATTCGACAAGGGGACGGTACCCAACCCGACCACCCGTCGGCAGCGAGGAAAGCCCAACAGCGGGGGTAGGGTTTACCCCCCGTCGGGCCGGTGGGTTCACGCTGTCGACCCGGCGCCGCCGGGTGCGACATCGTGGGGACATGACCGATCGACACTCGAGCGCCGCCGGCCACCCCTGCCCGGCCGGCAGGACCGACGACATTGAGCAGTTCCTCGTGCACTACGGGGACACCATCGACGACCGCGTCGCCGAGGTCGTCGAAGAGATCCTCGGCGAGCAGCTCGGGCGGTACCGGCGCGACGTTGTGCTGCCGGTCACCGTCGCGCTGGTGGCGGCCGCGGCCGTCTCGCTGGCGCTCATGTGGTGGAGCCCGTGGACAGTCCCCCTGGTGTGGGCCGCCACCTCCATCATCTGTGTGTCGCTGTCACGGACCGCCCGGATCCCGCACCGCTCGTAACGGGCCGCGGGCGTCCGGGCTGCGGCCGCCCCTCCGTGCGTACCCCCGACGCGCGGCGGGGGGGGGGGGGAAAAGGGGGGGTGTGCCCACACCCCCAACAAAAAGAACCACAAAGGGAGGAAGATGCCCCCCCCCCCCCTCCCCCCCGACCCCCCCCCCGCCCCCCTTTCCCCACCCCCCCCCCACAACCCAGGCCCTCCACCCCCCCCCCCCCCCCCCCCCTCCCCCCCCCCCCCCGCGACCGAGTGCTCGTTCACGACCGCCCCGGACGGACGGCACCGGAGGCGGCTACGCGGTCCCACCCGCTCCCGGCCCACGGCCTCCTCGACGGCCCGCTGCCGCTCACCAGCCGGACAGCTCGGTGGCGATCAGGTGCCTGGCCAGCTCCCGGCCGGTCACCGCGTTGGTCGTCGACTGCCACGATCCGGAGCGGCTCGCGGCCTTCTGGTGCGCGGTCCTGGGCTTCACGGTGATCGACCGGAGCGAGGGCAAGGCCGAGACCGGCTCCTGGGAGCCGACCGTCGAGGAGGTCGGGGCCCGCCAGATGCCGCCCACCCTTTCGCCGCCTCACTCCATCTGCGGAGGAACAAGCCCATGCCCCACCTCGGAAGTACGGCGTATCTGCGTGCCCTTGCCGCTGCCGCGCTGAGCCCGCGGCGCGCGGCGGCACCCCGTCGTACTGCGCCGGCCGAACGCGTGGTGATCGTCTCCGCCAGCATCGGAGCCGGCCACGACGGCGCCGCGCACGAGCTGCACCGCCGGCTCCGGGCGGAGGGCGTCACCGTCGACCGCTACGACCTGCTCGACCTGCTGCCGGCCCGGATGGGCCGCGTCGTGTGCGACGGCTATCACCGGATGCTCGTCCGGGCGCCCTGGGTCTATCAGCGCATCTACAGCAGCACCGCGCGCGCCGGAGGTGGCGGCCCGCTGGCCCGCGCCCTGCTGCGCACCGCCGAGGACCGCATGCTGCGCGCCCTGCCCCCGGACACCGGCGCCGTGGTCTCCACCTATCCCGGGGCCAGCCGGGTGTTGGGCAGGCTGCGGCTCGCCGGCCGCCTCGACGTGCCGGTGTTCACCTACCTCACCGACTTTTCGGTGCATCCGCTGTGGGTGGCCGACGGCGTGGACGTCCACCTCGCCGCGCACGCCGTGCCCGCCGCGCAGGCCCGGGCCCTCGGCGCGGGCGACGTACGGGTGGGCGGGCCGGTCGTGGACCCGCGCTTCAGGCCCGCGCAGGCGGGCGAACGCAGCGCCGCCCGGGCGCGATTCGGGCTGCCCGCCACCGCCCCGCTGGCCCTGCTGGTCGCCGGTTCCTGGGGGGTCGGCCCGGTCCGGCAGGTGGCCCTGGAGCTGCAGGGCTGCGGCGCGGCCCTGCCGGTCGTGGTCTGCGGCCGCAACGAGGTGCTGGCCCGGCAGCTGCGCGAGGACGGCATCGAGCACGCCTACGGCTGGGTCGACGACATGCCCGGTCTGATGCACGCCGCCGACGTGCTCGTCCAGAACGCCGGCGGACTGACCTCGCTCGAGGCCTTCGCCGCCGGCCTGCCCGTCGCCAGCTACCGCTGCATACCGGGCCACGGACCGGCCAACGCGGCCGCGCTCGACGAGGCGGGCCTCGCGGCCTGGATCCAGGACGCGACCGAACTCAAGGACATCCTCCGCGACTTGATGGCCGGCCCGCGCGGACTGCTGCAACGCGAGGCGGGACTCGCCCTGTTCACCGCCGCCGGCCGGGGACCCGCGGACGCGATAGCCCGCGCCTGCGGTGCCCGAACACCACGCCCCGTCCCGCTCGCCGTGGCGGCTTCCGGCGTGCGTGGGGGCAGAGTCAGTACGGGTGTGGCTCCTTGCGCCGTGTGCGGGGCGGGAGCCGGTGCGGGTGTGGCTCCTTGCGCCGATTGCGGGGCGGGAGCCGGTTCGGCTGTCGCGACTTGCGCCGCAGGTGGGACCGGAGCCCGTCCGGCCGTTGCACCTTCCGCCGCAGACAGGATCCGATCCCGTCCGGTCCTACGGCGGCTCGCCGCCACCGCGGCCGCCGCCTGCACCGTCTGGGCATGCGCGGTCGGCACCACGGTCGCCATCACCGATACCAGCACTGGCGTGATGCACGCCATCGGCCGCACCCTCGACCTCGACGGCCCGCCGCACGCCCATCACCCGGAGGGCCACCGCTCGTGAGTGCCGCACAACTGCTCCGCACGACCGCCCGGGTCGCCCTCCCGGTCCTCGCCGCCGCTCACGCGGCCCCGGTGCTGTCCACCTTCGGCCCGCTGCGCAACCGTGCCATGCCCCGCCTCGCCGGCCGGGGCCGCGCCGACCACGTCGCGCTGACCTTCGACGACGGGCCCGACCCGCTGTCCACCCCGTTCTTCCTGCGTGCCCTGGAGGCCCGGAAGGTCACCGCCACCTTCTTCCTCCTCGGCTGCCAGGCGCGCCGTTCACCCGGCCTGGTCCGCGAGATCGCCGCCGCCGGTCACGAGATCGGCATCCACGGCTGGCTCCACCGCCCCCTGTTGCTCCGCGGCCCGCGCGCCACGTACGACGACTTCGCGCGCGCCCGGGACACGGTCGGCGCCGTCACCGGCCGCACCCCGCGCCTGTTTCGGCCGCCCTACGGCGTGATGTCCACCGCCGCCCACCTCGCGGCCCGCCGTCTCGGCCTCACCCCGGTGCTGTGGACCGCCTGGGGCGAGGACTGGAGGGCCCGGGCCACCCCGGAATCCGTCCACCGCACGGTCACCCGCGACCTGGACGGCGGCGGCACCATCCTGCTGCACGACTCCGACTGCACCTCCGCCCCGGGCGCCTGGCACTCGGCCCTCGGCGCCCTGCCACGGATCCTCGACATCTGCGAGGAGCGCGGCCTGTCGGTCGGGCCGCTGCGCGAGCACGGACACCCCGGGGGAGCGGGCACCGCGCCGCGCACCCGCGCGGCGGACGGCTTGCGGCGCTGACGGCCGCCGCGGCGCCCGGTCAGGTCAGCGCCTCCCACGGCTCCAGCTCGGCGCCCTCCTCGGCGACCCGCCCAGCCCGTTGACACCCTCTATGTACATGCTCGCGAACAGCTCGCGCCGGGACGGAAGTTCTGGCAGAGCGTGCCAGTGCCCACGCCTGCGCGGCGGGCGATGTCCTCCAGCGGCGCATCGGCGCCGTGCTCGGCGAAGGCCTCGCGGTCCGCGGCCACCAGGGCGTCGTAGCTGCGCGCCGCGTCCTTCCGGTGCGGTCGGCGGGACGCCACGATCAGCCTGCGCGGTCGTCTGCTGGCGATGCCCCAACTCCCAGGGGCGGTGGTCCTGTTAAGAGTCCTAAGGGCTTGCAGGGAAACAAGCCGTGGGATCGAGGCGGTCCTGGCTGCGAAGTTCCAGATGGTGTTGCCGCATCTGGACGAGCGCCAGGCGGGAGCGCTGTCGCTGGGGCGCGGTGGGATCAGGCTCGTTGCCGCGGCCGGGGCTCGGGAGGGCACGGTCTCGCGCGGAGCGGCTGGAGTGGACTCTGGCCAGGCACCGTTGGGGCGAGGGGCGATCCGATGTCGCCGCTGATGTGGACGACGAAGTCGACCCGGAAGCCGGCAGCGGAGCTGACCGTCCTGGTCACCGCTCTTCGGGAGCTGTGGGGGACCCCGACCGGCAACCTCGTGGATCCGGCGCTCCGGCTGCGGCACCCGCCCTGTCGTCGGTGCTCATGCTCTTGTCCTGCTGGTCAGCGTGCCCTCATCCGCAACGGCGGGCGGTCTCCAGCACAGTGTCCGCCCACGGGCGCCCTCAGCGCCCGGTGTGCGCACGCCAGGTGTCGTGCAGCCGGGCGAGGTGCTGGAAGCCGTCCACGACCTGGTCGGTCGCCACGCCGAAGTCCACCAGGCACGCGACCTCGTCCACGCCGGCGTCGGCCAGCTGCTTGAGCATGGCCATGCACTCCTCGACGGTGCCGAACATGCCGCTGGTCTCGAAGTACCGGTCGAAGGCCTGGCCCACCAGGAAACGGCGGTCCTCCTCGCTCACGTTCTTCAGCTCCCGCGTCATCGCGGCGCCGTCGGCTCCCGCGGCCTCGGCAGCCTTGACTATCAGGTCGAAGGAACTGGCGAGGTAGCGGGAGAACGGCTCGCGCACGGTCTCCCGTACGGCCTCGCGGTCAGTGCCTACGAAGGTGTGCAACATCAGCGCCACGTGGGCGCGCCCCCCGTCGCCATGGTGCTCCTGGTATGCCGCCCGGTACTTGGCGATCCGCTGTGCCAGCGTCCCGACCTCCTGGCCCAGCAGGTGGGTGAGGACGCCCAGGCCGTGCCGTCCGGCCAGTTCGAAGGTCGCCGGGGAGCCGCCGGTGGTCAGCCACATCGGCAGCTCGGGCTGAACCGGCGGCGGGAACACCGTCAGCGACACCGACTCGCCCGCGCCATCGACGAGTTCGACCGACTCACGCCGCCACAGCCGGCGAATCGTGTCGATCGTGTCCATCAGCGCGCTCTTGCGGGTCTCGTAGTTCTCCGGGCGCAGCGCGAAGTCGGCGGCGTGCCACCCCGAGGCGATCGCCACCCCCGCCCGCCCGTTGGAGATGTTGTCGACGACCGACCACTCCTCGGCGATCCGCATCGGGTGGTGCAGCGGTGCCACCACGCTGCCGGCCCGCACGGCCACCCGCTTGGTCACCGCGGCGACCGCGGCGCCCGTGACCGCGGGATTGGGGTAGAGCCCGCCGAAGGCGTGGAAGTGGCGCTCCGGGGTCCACACCGCGGTGAAGCCGTGGTCGTCGGCGAAGCGCGCGCCCTCCAGCAGCAGCCGGTAGCAGTCCTGCTGCTCGGTGTCGTTGTTGGCGAAGTAGAAGAGGCTGAAGTCCATCCGCGTCTCCGGATCGTGTGCGCGTGGTGTGCAGGTGGGTGGAGGAGGCGGCGCCGGGTCGCGACATCCCCGAAGGCCGCTTCCACGAGGAGAGCGGCCTTCGGGAGTGCCGGCGAGGGTGCAGGCCGATCAGCTCTGGGCCATCGCAGCGATCAGGCTCTTGGGGCGCATGTCGGTCCAGTTCGCCTCGATGTAGTCAAGGCACTCCTGCCGCGCAGCCTCGCCGAACACCGAGGTCCAGCCGGCCGGCACCTCGATGAAGACCGGCCACAGCGAATGCTGGCCCTCGTCGTTTACCAGGACCAGGTAGTTCGCGTCAGGGTCCTCGAACGGGTTCGTCATCACGTCGTCCTTCCTGCGGGCATGATGTGGACCGTCCGGTCACACCGCGACCCAATATGGCCCAGGGTGCCGAGTCGGAGTCAAACAACTGCCCGAGCAGATCGTGGCCCCGATTACCCGTCCAACTGCGGCCCGGCGCCGGTTGAACAGGGCACTTCGCACCATCTGCGGTCGGTCTTGATCCACGTCGCGCATGGTGCCAAGGTGGCCGCGGCGGAGTGTGCCGGTCTCGTCAGCTTTTGAAAGCGACCTCGATGCTCCTGGCGCGAGTGGATTCCCGCGCCCTGAGTATTTGTGTGCGACGGACAATTCCGCGCTCGTGCCTGTCGCCCGAATAAGGTCATCTCCGAAAATGAACGAGCATGTTTCAGCCATGCCCAAACACCCCCTCAGACTTACCTGGCCACCTCCAAGGCCTCCGGTCGTTGGAAGGAGCGGTCGCAGTAGACGAGCGGGGCGTCCTCTCCTGCGAAGGCCGCCTCGACCCGGCCGATCAGGACGGAGTGGTCCCCACCGTCGACGACGCGGTCCATGGAGCAGGCCACTCGGGCCGCCGCGTCCGGAACACCCGGGAGCCCAAACTCCATCGGCAGCGTGTCCCCGGCCGCGAAACGGTCCGCTCCGGAACAGGCGAAGCGCCGGGCGATGTCGGCCTGCCCCGCCGCGAGTACGTTGATCATGAAGGAGTCTGCGCTTGCGAAGGCCGCATGGGTGCTCGCGTACTTGCCCAGGCAGACCAGTACGAGCGGCGGAGCCATCGACAGGGAGCTGAACGAGCTGGCGGTGAACCCCCAGCGACGTCCCGTGCGATCGACTGTGGTGACCACCACGACCGGGCCCGGCACCCGCGCCATGGTCCGGGTGAACTCCTCGGGAGCGACGGACATCCATGCCTCCAGATTCCTGAGAGGGAGGCGGCGGTGGGCTGGATCCCACCGCCGCCGGGCTTACGAAACCTGCCGGGCCGCACCGTGGACGATGTCGATGTCGGCGGCGTCGGGGTTGGGGGAGCCAACTCAAGCCGCCACCGAAGGCGGTGAGAACGGTGCGGGCGCCTGGCGCCGGCTGGCCGGTGGCCAGCGCGGCGGTCAGCGCCGGTGCGGGCGATCGCGCAGACCGCGCTCCGCGACGGCACGCCGAGTCGCTCGGTCACCGCCTGGATGATGCGGCCCTTCGCCTGGTGCGGGACCAGGGTGTCGACCATCCCGGGACTCCATCCGCAGCCCTTCGGCACCCGCGAGGCCGACAGCGCCATCTGCTCGACCGCCCGCAGGTGGACCTTGCGGCCGGCCATGCCGAACCAGCGCGGGCTGTCCGGCTGTTCGAGCTGGCCGGGCACCTTGATGAGGTGGTGGCCCGAAACGGCGCCGCCGAGGTTGAACGCCGGCAGCGCGCCCTGGTCCGTGGTGGTGCCGGGGCGCAGCACCACCGCGCCCGCGCCTTCGCCGGAGATCACGGCCGTGGCGCGGTCCGTCGGGTCGACGATCCGGGAGTAGATTTCGGACGCCACGATCAGGACGCTGTCGACGACGCCGCTGGTGATCAGGCCGTCGGCCACCGCGGTGGCGTAGACGAACCCGCTGCGCACGGCGGAGATGCCGAACGCCGGGACCTGGCCCAGGCCCTCGTGGTGGCCGGCACCACGCCGCCGACCGTTCGCAGGCCCGCCGAGCTCAGCGCGTTGGCGACGGCTTCGCAGGCCGGGTCGCGCATTGACACCCCGGGGCCGCCCGGCGCCGTGCGGCGATGGCGGTACGACTGCGGATCCACTCGTCGGTGGAGTCCAGCTGGGCCACCAGCGCGGCGTTGTCGATCTCGGCGCTGGGCAGGCAGGTGCCGAGGCCGGCCAGGACCGGGGTCGGCCGGTCGCGGCGGCCCCCGGACGATGAGGTGGACTCTGTCGTGGACATCGGGTCACGCGCCCCGCGGTGTCAGTCGGACCGGCAGGGACTCGGGGCCGTTGACGACGATCGATTCCAGCAGTTTCGGCTCTCCGGCCAGCTCGATGTCGACCCTGCTGTTGAGCAACTCGTCGAAAACAAGGCGGAGTTCCGACCTGGCCAGCACGCTGCCGAGGCAGAAGTGCTCGCCGAAGCCCAGTGCCAGATGCCGGTTCGGCTTGCGCAGCACATCGAAGCGGTCCGGATCGTCGAACACCGTCTCGTCGCGGTTGGCCGACGGGAGCCAGAACACCACGCGGTCGCCGGGCTCGATCCGTTTGCCGTGGATTTCGATCGGCCTGGCCGCGGTGCGCATGATGTGGGTAGCGGTCGATGTCCAGCGCAGCACTTCCTCGACGGCGGACGGCAGCAGGCTCGGGTCCGCCCGCAGGATGTCCCACTGCTCGGGGTGCTGGAGGAAGGCGAGCATACCGCCGGCCGCTGAGATCCGGGTGTTCTCGGTGCCGCCGACGAGCAGGTTGTCGCAGTTCAGGATGATGTCGTCCGGGCTGAGCCGATCACCGTCGATGACGGCGGTGGCGAGTGCGCTCACCAGGTCGTCGCCCGGATCCGCCGCCTTCTCCTCCTGGAGCTTCTCGAAGTACCCCATGATGTCGAGGTGGGCGAATCGGCGGGTCAGTGGGTCGCCATCGGCGAATGCCTTGCTGGTGAGATCGTACAGATACTGCCAGTCCGACTCTGGAATGCCCATCATCTTGCAGATGACATACAGCGGAATGCGCGCGGCGATTTCTACGACGAAGTCGCAGGACTCCTGGGCCAAGGCGTCGCCGACCACGGCGCGAGCAATGTCCCGCATTTCCTCCTCGAGTGTTCGGACCGACCGGACGGTGAACCACTCGTCCACCACGCCGCGCAGTTGGCGGTGGCGCGGCGGATCGGTGAGGGCCAGGGTGCGGCCGCCCCCGGGGTCGACTCCGTGGTCGGCGGGCCGCAGCAGGATTCCGTGTGCGGAGCTGAAGGTCTCGTGATCACGGTAGGCGGTTCGCACGTCCTCGTACCTGGTCAGCGACCAGTAGCCGGGCAGTTCGGCCGGTTCGTGCCAGTGGGCCGGGTCGTTGGCGCGCAGCCACCGCCACTGCACAAAAGGGTCGCCATGTGAATAGAGTTCTGGATCGACCAGGTTGATAAGCGGTGGCGGCTCGATCGGCTTGCTTTGCACGCGATGCCTCGCAGGGGTCTAAGGGTTGATTTCACGGTGGCATGCTGTTTCGCACAGCGTCAAGGCTTGCCGAGCCGCCCGCTCCAGGCCGTCCGAGCGTCCTGTTCAAGTGCCGCAAAAGCGCACTTGAACACCGCTGCCGAACGATGTCCCGAGTCATTGAGGCATGTTGATCTCTTCAGCGCCGGGAGGCTATGTTCCCTGGTCGGATGAAATTATTCCGGGCTGAGGCACGCCGAATCGGCGGCTGCCCTGTTGATGGTGTTGTTTTTCCTGGGAAGGAGGGGTGCAGATGACTGATGAGCAGTTGTTTCTGCGGTCCAAGGTCATAATTGAGCCGCTGGTGGACAGGTTTGTCGCCCAGCCGCACACCATGGCGCCGGTGCAGGCGGCGATGAACCTGGCGTTCCTGCATGTCCCGCTGCTCGAGTCGTACCTGCAGTCCCCGCAGGTGCATGTCGCGGCCAGCAACAATCCGGAGCTGCGCGGCGGTTATTTCATCAACATCCCGGAGGAGCGCGCCGATGAGGTGCGCGAGCTGCTCGCCGCCATCAAGCGGGACCGGGCCGACATGCTGAAGTTCGCCGAGGCGATCGCCGCCGGTCAGGAGATCCTGCGGGCCAACGCCACCGGCTTCGACCTGACCCCGCTCTACCCGAAGCTGCCGGAGGAGCTGGGTGGTCTGGTCGAGTTGGCCTACGACACCGACAACCAGGCGCAGCTGCGCTTCTTGGAGCCGGTGCTCTACCACAGCCCGTACTACCAGGAGTCGCGCCAGTCGGTGCAGCTCTCCTTCGAGACCGGCATCGAGCGCCCGTTCATCCTGAGTACCCCGCGGCTGCCCTCCGAGGACGTGCTGGAGCTGGACATCCCGTTCCGGCACCCCGGCCTGACGGAGCTGTTCAAGGCCCGGGTCAAGCCGACCACGCTGGCTCACCTGCGTGAGGCACTGGAGCTGAACGACGAGCAGGCGGCCGTGCTGCGCACCATGTTGAGCGAGACTCCGGCCCTGAGCGAGGACCGCCACATCGAGTCCGGTGGCCGGATCCGCTACTTCGGCCACGCCTGCCTGGTGCTGCAGACCCCCGAAGCCGCCATCGTCACCGACCCGTTCATCAGCGCGGACAGCGACGCCGACGACCGCTACACCCTGGACGACCTGCCGGACTACATCGACCTGGTGCTGATCACCCACGGCCACCAGGACCACATCGTCATGGAGACCCTGCTGCAGCTGCGCGGCCGGGTCGGCAAGATCGTCTGCCCGCGCTACTCCCGTGGCAACCTGGCCGACCCGTCGATCGCGCTGATGCTCAAGCACCAGGGCTTCGACGTGGTGGAGGTCGACGACTTCGACGAGGTCGAGTTTCCGGGCGGCAAGATCACCGCCACCCCGTTCCTGGGCGAGCACTGCGACCTGGACATCCGCGCCAAGTCGACCTACTGGGCCGAGCTGGCGGGCAAGAAGGTGTTCATCGGTGCCGATTCCTCCGGCATCGACCCCAAGCTCTACCGCTACGTCAAGGGTCACCTGGGCACCGCCGACTTCGCCTTCCTCGGCATGGAGTGCGACGGCGCCCCGCTCACCTGGCTCTACCAGGCGCTGCTGACCATCCCGGTCACCAAGAAGATGAGCAACTCCCGCAAGCTGTCCGGTTCCAATGCCGAACAGGCCGCCGCGATCATGGTCGAGCTGGGCGCAAAGGAGGCCTACGTCTACGCGATGGGCGAGGAGGACTGGCTGGGCCACGTGATGGCGACCACCTACACTCCGGACACCTACCAGATCAAGCAGATCGAGAAGTTCCTCGGCTGGTGCAAGGAGCGCGACATCCCGGCCGGCCACCTGTTCAAGCAGCAGGAGTGGCGCTGGTAGCAGCCTGCGGTTGACCGCAGGCCCGGGTGAACCCCTCACCGAATTCCGCTCCCAGCCTCTGTTGGAGGTACTTCCATGGCTGCGCACGACATCGCCCATGTTGAGCTGTACACGAGAGACAAGGCGACGACCGTCGAATACTTCGTGTCCGCCATGGGGTTCTCCCGGGTGGCCGACTCGGTGGAGCCGGAGCGGAGTTCGGTGCTCCTGCAGCAGGGTGAGGTTCGCCTGGTGGTCACCTCCGGGCGGGGGATCGTGAGGTTCCTGGAGCAGCACGGCGACGGCATCGCCGACATCGCGCTGACCTGCGACGACGTGGCGGCGACCGCCGTGGCGGCGGCCTCCGCCGGCGCCACGGTGACGCGTTCCTCGCAGGGCCTGCCGGTCGTGTCCGGCTTCGGGGACGTCGTGCACACCCTGCTGCCGGCTGATCCGCTGGTCAACGGCCTTCCCGGCAGTCGTAGTTGGTCTTCCACACCCGGGGCCACCGCGACGGCGGCAACCGGTCGGGTCACCGGCCTGGACCACATCGCGGTCTGCCTCGAGGGCGGCACCCTGGACAAGTACGCCGACTTCTACCGTGATGTCTTCGGCTTCTCCTGCTACACCTCGGAGCGTGTTGCGGTCGGCGCCCAGGCGATGGACTCCATCGTGGTGTGCAGCGACTCGGGAGGTGCCCTCCTCACCCTGGCCGCACCGGACCCTGCCGTGGAGCCCGGACAGCTCGACAACTTCCTGGAGCGCAATGGCGGCGAAGGGGTGCAGCACCTGGCCTTGCGCACCGGTGAGATCATCACCGCGGTGCCCGAGTGCCGTGAGAGGGGTGTCGTGTTCCTCGGCACACCGGACAGCTACTACGGCATGCTCGGCGACCGGCCCGGCGGTGTGGACGCGCAGGTCGAGGAGCTGCGCGAGACCAAAGTCCTGGCCGGCCGTGATGAGTGGGGTGACCTGCTGCTGGTCTTCACCCGCTCGCCCTACCCGCGCAACACGCTGTACTTCGAGTCCATCCAGCGCAACGGTTCGCGAGGCTTCGGCAGCGCCAACGTCCGAGCCCTGTATGAAACGGTACAGAGCGATCGGCTGGCTTCGTGATGGGTACCGAACGCCCCGAGACCACGGGCCTGTTCACCCTGAAGGACTACGAGGAAGCCGCCAGGGTCCGTTTCGACCGGGGAAGTTGGGATTTCATCGCCGGTGGCGCCGGCCAGGAGCGTACCCTGGCGGCCAATCTGGCGGCGTTCGACCGGGTGCGGTTGCGGCCGCGGGTGCTGTCCGGATCCGGGGCGCCTGACACCACGACCACGGTGCTGGGGCGCAGTTGGCCGGTGCCGATAGCGGTGGCGCCGATGGCCTACCACACCCTGGCTGATCCGGAGGGCGAAGTGGCCACCGCGCGGGCCGCCGGCCGGGTCGGCCGGCCGCTGGTGGTGAGCACCTTCGCCGGCCGGACCTTCGAGTCCATCGCCGAGGCCGCCACCGCTCCGCTCTGGCTGCAGGTGTATTGCTTCCGCGACCGCGCTACCACCCGTCGGCTGGTGGAACGGGCCGAGCGGGCCGGCTTCGAGGCGCTGGTGCTCACCGTGGACGCCCCCCGGCTCGGCCGCCGGCTGCGCGACCTGCGCAACGACTTCCGGCTGCCGGACGGGATGGTGCCGGCCAACCTCACCGGCGGCGACTACGCCTCCCCGAGCGCACACGCGCTCACCGAGTTCGATCCCGCGCTCGACTGGTCGGTCATCGACTGGTTGCGCGAGGTCAGTTCACTCCCGGTACTGGTCAAGGGAGTTCTGAGCGAGGTCGACGCCCTGGCGGCACTGCGCGCCGGGGTCGACGGGATCGTGGTGTCCAACCACGGCGGGCGTCAACTGGACGGTGCCCCCGCCACTTTCGAAGTGCTCGCCGAGATCACCGCGGCGGTCGGCGGCGCGTGCCCGGTACTGGTCGACGGCGGCATCCGCCGCGGTGCCGACGTACTGGCCGCCCTGGCACTGGGCGCTGACGCGGTGCTGCTGGGCCGTCCGGTGCTGCACGGCCTCGCGGTCGGTGGCGAGAACGGCGCGGCGCACCTACTTGAGCTGATCACCGAGGAGCTGGTCGAAGCCATGACACTCACCGGGACCCCGTCAGTCGCCGAGGCGGGTCCTGCCCTGGTCGGCGCCGAACCCGAAGCCACCCCGGCGCCGAGCGCGGTTCGGACCACGCCGGCCGCCGGCCTGCGCAAGGCCGAGCTGCATGGCAGTGTCAGTGACCCAGTGCTGGACACCATGAACTTCCTCAACGAGGTCACCACGCGCTATCCGCAGGCGATCTCGTTCGCCCCCGGCCGCCCGTACGACGGCTTCTTCGACGCCGAGCAGATCTTCGCCCATCTGCGGCGCTACCTCGACCACCTGGAGGCGCAGGGCGCCTCGCCCGGACAGGTGCGCTCCGCGCTCTTCCAGTACGGGCCGACCAGCGGCCAGATCCGCGAGCTGATCGCGGATTCGCTGCGCAAGGACGAGAACACCGACGTCGCCCCCGAGTCCATCGTGGTCACAGTGGGGTGCCAAGAGGCGATGTTCCTCGCCGTGCGGGCGCTGATCTCCGGACCCGAGGACGTGCTGCTGGTCTCCAGCCCCTGCTACGTGGGGATCACCGGCGCGGCCCGACTGCTGGACGTCACCCCGACCGCCGTGGCCGAGCGCGCGTCCGGCTTCGACTGCGCCGATCTGGAAGCGGCCATCCTGGCCGAGCGGGCCCGCGGCCGCCGTCCCCGGGCGTTCTACGTGATTCCCGACCACTCCAACCCGTCCGGCACCACGATGCCGCTGCAGACCCGGCTCGACCTGCTCGACCTGGCGCAGCGCCACGACATCCTGCTGCTGGAGGACAGCCCGTACCGGATGGTCAGCCCCGGGCAGCAACTGCCCACGCTGAAGTCGCTGGACCGTCACCGGCGGGTGGTGCAGCTGGGATCGCTCTCCAAGACGCTCTTCCCCGGTGCCCGGGTCGGCTACGTGGTGGCCGACCAGACGGTGGTGGATGCCGACGGCCGCACCGGCCTGCTGGCCGACGAACTCACCAAGATCAAGAGCATGATCACGGTGAATACCTCGGCAGTCAGCCAGGCCGTGGTAGCGGGCATGCTGCTCGCGGCCGACGGTCGGACCTCCGAGCTGAACAGCGAGACCGCCGCCTACTACGGCGACGCGATGCGGGTCACCCTGAGGGAGCTCGCCAAGCACTTCCCGGCCGCCGAGCGGGAAGCCCTCGGGGTGCGCTGGAACGAGCCCACTGGCGGCTTCTTCGTCGGCCTCACCGTACCGTTCCAGGCCGACAACGCGGCGCTGATCCGCTCGGCCGAGGAGTTCGGTGTGATCTGGACCCCGATGTCCTACTTTTATCCGGACGGTGGTGGCGAGCATGCCGTCCGGCTGTCCGTCAGCTACCTGACGCACCAGGAGATAGCCGACGGGACGGAGCGGTTGGCGCACTTCATCAAGTCCCAGTCCCAGACGGCTCGCGACTGAGCCGGCCGCGTCCGCACCCGAGGGAGCTACCCATGCCGGCGCCCACCCACACCTGCTAGTCGATCACCGAGGCGCTGCTCCTGCCCAAGCTGATCAGGCTCGGCCCCACGCCGTACGGCGTCATTCACCCTGATGAAGCTGTCCCCCGCCTGCCATACCCTGCGACGCGCCGAGGAGCTGCTTGGTCGGTCCGGTCGGCTCTGGCGGCTCGATGTGCGGCACCACCCGGGCACTGCGCGAGCACACCCCGCAGACTCGGGCTATAGGTGTGGACAGCCACCGCAGCCTGCTGCTCGGCCAGCCCGACGGGCCGCGGCAGCTGTGCGACATCGGCAACAGCCTGTGGCCCGCAAACCTCGGCTACACCGTCTTCGACGAGGCCGCTGGCGTTCCGCCACCGAGGCCACCCGTGAACTGCAGCTCCGACACGCTCTCTTCGAAGGCCCCGCCGGACGACCGCCTCGTGCCGGCCTGGATGACGGCCGGCATCTGGTGCTTCGTCCGCGCTGGTACGAGAGGCGGATGCCGTTGGTGCTCACCTGGGGCATGGCGCTGGGACTCCTGAGCGAGAGGGAATCGAGAACCAGGTTGTTGACCAGGCCGTCTCAACGGGCAGGCCGATCAGGGTGAGGCCGGAAGGACGGCTCAGCCGGTCACTCCGGCGACGACGGCGACCAGCAGCATCGCGCCCGCTGGGGCCGGCCGCGCCTGAGCGTAGACGGTAAGGGAGATGAAGGCGAAGCAGGACAGAACGGCAGACGAAGCCGCCGGACCAGGCGAGCCGGATGGCCGGGTCCCCTCCGCACATGTCGGACGGGGCGATCGCGTGGACCGCGGAATGGGGGCGAAGGCCGTCGCGGCCGATTTGCGATGTTCAGCTGAGGCGGTGCCGCAGTTGAACGCACGAGTCGGCCGGGACGGCAAAGTGCGCCCGCCCAACAGCGGAGCGAGTCGGGCAGGGGCCGCGGAACTCATCTCGGTGCGCCCGCGGTGGACACCGAGCACATCCCCGATGGGGCCGGCTCGAACTGCGAGGCCATGACACCGGTCGGGCACCCAAGCAGCGTGGCGAGCAACGGCCCCGGCCGGTACAGCCGGGCCCGGTGTCCGTGCTGGAGACGCTGCTGCTCTGTCTGCTGGGGCACAACGTAATCGGTGCCGAGGGGTGATCGAGCCGATGGCAACCGTCCCGCCGTACTGCAGCGCGCTGGTGGCGGCCTCTCCTGTCAATGGCCGCGAGCCGACGGGAGTTCACTCAGAAGCTGGATGAGCAGTCCTCTCGGTGGAGTCGACGGCGATCGCCGAGTGAGCAGCCGCCGCTGATCACCACGTGAGGGCCGTTCCCGCCGTTGCCGCTCCGGAATGACCTCTTTGATGCCCAATCGGGTGCATGGCCAGGGCGATGAACGTCAGGTCTGTTGCGTGATGTTTTCATGCAGAACGCGGACCTGTCGACGGCGGTGCCACTGGAACGGCGATGAGAGTCCCGCACTGGCGTGCGGTCGGTGTGCGGCGTACGGGTGCGAGGTGGTGGACGCGGAGAGCGGCGAGTGGCACGGAGCGGAACCGACGGTAGAGGCGGGCTCGTTCTGGGCGACGAGCAGTTGCGACCGGGACCCTCCCGTGTCCTTCACGCGTGAAGGAAGGCGCAGTCCTCGCCACTGTGCTCGGCGCGGTGACGCCATGACCCCGCACCGTTTCACGTTGCACCGCACCGTCAGAGATCAAAAGAACTCCGCTGTGCTCAAAGTACTTGTACACCTCGCCTTCTGCGGGTCGCATTGAACGCGTGATGTTGCTGGATATGCGCCTTCGACCGTTTCGAGCGCTATACCTCCTGTCTGTGAGGCATGTACAGGGAGGAGGTCTGACCGACGGGCTGCGGGCATTCCGGGACAGATACGAAGGGCGGTGGCCGAGAGGTTCGCCCGGGAGCGGAGAATGCGGTAATCGTCAGGCAACTGCGAGTGAACACCAGACCGGTGCAGCGCTTGCTGAGCGAGGTGGAGTTCATCGAGCCGGAGGATGAACTCGCCGAGGGTGCCGCAGGTCACGGGCGGCACGAAGCGCAGCGGACGCTCGATCGGATAAGCCTGCTGATGCCCCATCAGTTTATCGTTGGCTACACCATCCAGGTGTTGTCGCGTTGCTCAAAACGCCATGGGTGGGGGTCCATTGCTGCGTGATTCAAGCCAACTGACGAGCCATATACGGCTAGCTGGTTGTGACCCCTCGACAGTTCATGGGGGCGGAAGTGATGATCGAGTCAGTGGAATTCGGCTGGGACGTGTCCTTGAGGGCCGGCTTCGAACCTTGGCGGTGATTCGCGGAGCGAGCCCTCGGGACCTGGTAGGCACCTCGACGGGACGCCCCTGTGGGGTATCGACACGTGCGCCTGGGCCCAGCTGGGAGCCGACAACCATCAGGGGGAGCACGTGAGGCGGACTGTGAAGGACCTGACATCGACCGTGGTGGTGCCGGTCGCCGTGTTGCAGTTGGGAGAGTCACCGCGCACCGGCGGCCGGGACGAGGAGCACATCGCCAGGTTAGCGGAACTGGACGGGCCGCTTCCGCCGATCCTGGTCGAGCGGCACACCATGCGTGTGATCGACGGGATCCACCGGCTGCTGGCCGTGATGTCCAAGGGCCAACTGGCCATCGAGGTTGAGTTCTTCGACGGCAGCAGTGCGGATGCCTTCCTGACGGCGGTCGAGGCGAATGTCACTCATGGTCTGCCACTCTCCCTGGCCGACCGGCGGGCGGCAGCCGAGCGGATCGTGACCTCGCACCCGCACCTTTCCGACCGGGCGATCGCGCGGACCGCGGGGCTGGGTGCCAAGGCGGTGGCGGCGATTCGCCGCCGGGTGGCTGAGACCGCGGATGGACCGCAGTTGCAGGTGAGGGTCGGTCGGGACGGCAAGGTCCGTCCGCTGAACAGCCTGGAAGGGCGCCGTCGGGCCGCGGAGCTGCTGGCCGAGCGCCCGGAGGCCTCGCTGCGCGAGGTCGCCCGGCTGGCCGGGATCTCCCCGGCGACGGTCAGCGATGTCCGGCGCCGGCTGGCGGCCGGGAAGGCGTCGGCCACCGAGCAGGCGGGCGACGGCGCCATGGGCGTGGTGCTCCCGGCCCAGCGGACCCAAGCGACCGTGGCCCAGCACATGCGGCTGATGCGGTCCGACCCGGCCTCCGACCCGGCCATGGTGCTGGAGAAACTACTGCGCGACCCGTCGCTGCGTCACAAGGAGGAAGGCCGCCAACTGCTGCGCGTGCTGCAGCAGAATGTGATGGGGGCCAAGGAATGGTCCGAGCTCACCGAGGTCGTGCCCACGCACTGCGGCGCCTTGGTGGTGGAGCTTGCCCGGCAGTGCGCCGAGGCCTGGTTGGAGTTCGCGCAGCAACTGGACGAGCGGGTTCGCGCGGTGGACCAGGCCGCGACCGGCTGACCGAGTAGTGCCGGGCCCGTCGTGGCGGTCGCACGCGGGCCCGGGACAGACCCGGCAGGGCAGCCGATGGGACGCTGCTGTCATGCGGCGCGCATCGGGACGAGCGACCCGTTGTCGGCACCGTGGGCGGCCGCTCAACGGGTGGAGGTAGAGCACCGACCGGCCGGCGCCCAGAATCGCCGTCCGGTACTCGGCCATCGAGGACGGGCAGTCGTTCCCCCGCCGCGGCCCCGGAGGCCAGGCATCCGATGAACGGCCGGGGGTTGGCAGAGCGCCACTGAATGACGGTGGCGTCACCGCGCAGGTGGGATGAATCAGCCTATTCAGGCTGAATGCGTGCCCTCAAGGATGCTTTCGTGCCGAAGAGTCGAGCCTGAGCTTCGAAGAGCGCTCCGAGTCGGGCAGTCACCCACGCATCCGACAGCAACGGCCGTTGAAGCAGGGTCTTTCACCAGTGATGGCTTGGCATCGGCTGGAGCGATGCGGTCCCACTCGCCGGCGACCGGATGTTCAACCGATGGTGCGCGGCAGTTGGACACCCGCGCGCACTCGTCCGGGACCGCACACCGCTGCATTCCAGCACCCCTGCGCCATCTGGGTGTTCAGGGTCAGCGTGCACTTCTGTCACTTACCGAGCGACGAGGGTTGGGGCATAGTGGTCGGCGGGCCCCGCCATGATCCCTAATGCCGACGCAACCGATGCCGCTGATGTGCGGTTCGCGAGTAGTCCGGCCTGGACGGCGACGCGAGGCGGCCGCATCTCGGCTGAGGTAGGAGCCGGAACGGTGCGCCGCACCCCCGGAAAAACAGTGACTGACGGAGCAGCAGCCTAGGGGTACAGCATGGATTTCGATCTCGGCGGCTATCAGAGCCTGGGAGCTGCCTTCGACGCGCGGATCACGCGTCACCCGGAGAAAGCCGCTCTCACCGTCACCCGTGGCACCGCCGAGGAAGACAACGAGAGCCTCAGCTTCACGAAGCCGGTGCGGCTCACCCCGTCGCGCGAAATGGACCCCGAGTTGCGGCGCGTGGCGGCGGGAGACCTCAGGTGACCGCCACCCGCACGGGCGCCGGGATCGCGGACGCCCTCGACGAAGCCCTGGGCCCGCTCGACGAGACGGCCCGCCGGTCTGTGGAGCTCGACGAGAGCGATCAGTTCCCCGCGGACCTCTGTGCCCGCCTCGATGGGTGGGGCCTGTCGGCCTACTACGTGCCGACCGAGTGGGGCGGCGCGCTGTCCGACCACGAGCAGATGATCCGGCTCTGGCGCCTCGTCGCTCGCCGTGACGTCAGTGCACTGACGGCCCACGCCAAGACATACCTGGGCGTGGCCCCGATCTGGATCGCTGGCAACCCGGAGCAGGCCAGGGCCACCGCTGAGGCGGTGATGTCAGGTTCGCCGGTGGCTTGGGCGCTGTCCGAGCCGGAGCACGGTGCCGACCTGCTGAGCGGTTCCGTCACCGCCACGGCGGGGCCCGACGGCTACCGTGTCGACGGCGTGAAGTGGCCGATCAACAACGCCACCCGCTCGAGCCATGTCACTCTGCTGGCGCGCACCGGCCAGGAGGGCTCCGGGCGTGGGCAGAGCCTCTTCCTCGTTGACAAGTCGGCGCTACGGCCCGGTACTTGGCGGACTCTGCCGAAGGTGCTGACGCACGGCATCCGCGGGATCGACATCTCCGGCATCGAGTTCGACAGTGCGCTGCTGCCGGCCGACGCCTTGCTCGGACCCGAGGGAAGCGGCCTGGAGACGGTGCTGCTCGCGCTCCAGCTCACCCGGACGATGTGCACCGCCATCTCCCTCGGCGCCGGTGAGCACGCGCTGCGACTCGCGGCCCGGTTCGTGGGGGCGCGCATCATTCAGAAGCGCCCGCTGGCCGAACGGCCTTTCCCGGCCTCGGTGCTGGCCCGCAGCGCCGGGCTGCTGACGGCTGTAGAGGCGACCGCGCTGGTCGCCGCCCGTTCGATCCACAGCCTCACCGCGGAGATGAGCGTGACCTCGGCGGCCGCCAAGGCACTCGCGCCCACCCTGGTCGACGCCACGCTGGGGGAACTCGCCGAACTGCTCGGCGCACGTTCCTTCCTCTCCGACGTCTACGAGTACGGTGCGTTCCAGAAGGTGTGGCGCGACCACCAGATCGTGGCGGTGTTCGACGGCAGTACCCCGGTGAACCGCGCCGCCCTGGTGCAGCAGTTCCCCAGACTTGTCCGTGGCTTCGCCACCGGCACCGTCGATGCGGCCGGACTGGCCGAAGCCGTCTCGGTCGGCGGCCCGGTCCGACCCGTCGACCGTGGCGCACTGACCATGGTGTCCCGGCAGGGATGCTCGGTCGTGCAAGCACTGCCCGCACTCGTCGAGTCGATCGGCAGCCGGCCCGCTCCCACCGGGCTCGCCGACCAGGCCGTCGCACTGGGCGCCATGGCCGACTACCTGCACAGCCAGATGGCCGACGTGGCGCCCGCCGCCCGTCCCGCCATGGCCGCCTACGAGCTGGCTGCCGCCTATGAGCTCTGCTACGCGGGTGCGGCCTGCCTGCACCTGTGGGCCACGGGTGAATCCGAGCATGCGGCGGAGCCACTGTGGCACGACGGCCTCTGGGTGCGGGCGGCGCTGCGCGCCCTGCTGGCCAGGCTCGCTGCCGTACTGCGCGTGCCGCTGCCGGCTGCCGCGCCCGGCGACGACCGGCTCGACGGCGCGCTGGCCCGTCTCATCGTCGACGCCGCGACCACCGGTGCTCCCGTCACCCCGTTCGGGGCGCCGGCGCCCCGATCGTTTCAGCAGGGGAAGGACTCGCGTGAGCGCTGAGAAACTGGACGCACTGTTCGGCAACCCACGGGATGCGGACAACCCGGTCGGCTACGCCGCCATCCTCGCCGCCGATGAGCGGCACGAGATGCTCGCCGAGGGCGAACGCCTGCTGGAGACCTACGGCATGAACGCCGAGTTCGTGCCGGCCGCGTACGGTGGCCGACTGGTGCGGGCCGACCGGCTTGCCGAAGTGCAGCGGGAGCTGTGGCGACGCGACCCCTGCCTCGGCCTCGGCTACGGTTTCAGTTCCCTCCTCGGATCGGTCAACATCTGGTCCGCCGGCACGCACGAGCAGCGCACCAAGGCAGCCGAGATCCTGCTGGGGGGCGGCCGGATCGCGGCCGCCTTCCACGAACTCGACCACGGCAACGACTTCGCGCACGCCGAGTGCACTGCCGTTCCGAGCGACGACGGCTGGCTGCTGACCGGGCGCAAGGAGATCGTCACCAATCTGCGCCGTGCCGAGGCCATGGTGCTCTTCGCACGGACAAGTGAGGTCGCGGGCAGCCGCAGCCACAGCCAGTTCTTCCTCACCCGCGGCGAGTTGCCGGCCGACCGCGTGCTGGATCTGCCGCGGTTCCCCAGCTCCGGCATGAACGGAGTGCAACTCGGCGGACTGCGGTTCTCCGACTGCCCGATTCCCGGCAACGCGACGCTCGGCCGGCCCGGCCAGGGCATCGAGAACGCCCTGCGCGCCTACCAGCTCAGCCGAGTGGTGATCCCAGCCATCCTCGTCGGGCCGTTGGACACCGCGCTGCGTCTGGCGCTGGAGTGCGTGCACGAGCGGCGCCTCTACGGTGGTTTCGCCGCCGACCTGCCCTATGTGCGCGCCGCCCTCGCACGCGCCTACGCCGACCTGCTGGCCGTCGACGCCTTCTGCGGCGTCGGACTCCGGGCGCTGCACCTGGCCCCGGAGGCCACGCTGCTCTACGCACCGGCGGTGAAGTACCTGACGTCACGGATCGTACTGGACGCCTTCGAGGATCTGCGTGCGGTCATGGGCGCCCAGGGCTACCTCCGCGAGGGCTCCTACGCGATGTTCCAGAAGCTCGCCAGGGACGCCGCTCCGGCCACCTTCGCGCACATCTCGCGCTCCGCCTGCCTGGTGCTGATCCTGCCGCAACTGCCCCGGCTGGCGCGGAAATCCTGGCTGGCCGAGCCGGCCGCCGCTCAGCAACTGTTCGACCTCGGCGCGGATCTGCCGCCGCTGGACTTCGACCAGCTCGCCGTCGGCATGCTGTCCGGTGACGGGCTGATCGGCGTGCTGGCCGAAACCGCCGAGCGCGAGCCGGCCGGGAGCCCGGTCGGTCGGTTCGCAGTGCGCTTCAGGGACGAGGTGCTCGCGCTGCGCGACCAGTGCGCCGCACTGGCTCCCTCGGACCTCACGATCGGGGCCTCTCCGGAGGCCTACGCGGCGGCCGACCGGTACACGGTGCTGCTCGCCGCCGCCGGCGCGCTCGCGGTCTGGCGCAGCGATGTCCGTCAGCAGGAGGCGGCGCTCCTCGGGATCCTCGACCGGCTCTCCGGACGCCTCGGCGGCGCCCCGGTGCTCACTCCGGACGAGCGCGCGAGTGCCGAGCAGGCGCTGTTCGACATCGCTGTCGAGCGCTTTCAGGACGGGCGGCTCCTCGACCTGTCCGCACGTCATGTTTCCGGATGAGAGAGGGAGTTCGATGGCTGATCGGACAGTGGGTGTGCGGGTGTCGGGCGAGGACATCGAACGGTGGTTGATGGAGCGGGTGTCCTACTACCTGGAGACGCCGGTGGGGGAGATCGATCCGGGTGTCTCGCTCGCCGAGTACGGGTTGGAGTCGGTGTACGCCTTCGCGTTGTGCGGGGACATCGAGGACAAGTTGGGTGTGACCGTGGAGCCCACTCTGGTGTGGGACGTCGACACGGTCGCGGCTCTGACCGTTCACCTGGCCGGCCTGGTGGCCGAACTGCCGTCGTCCTGAGCGGTTTTCACGGCCTTCAAGGCCCGCAGGGCTCCTGGTGCACGTTTGTTTGCCGACGGCGGGGTCCGACGGGGTCCTGGGTCGGTTTGGTTGATTCGCGCGGTCCCGGTGCCGTGGTTCAGCGTCCTGCCTTTGTTCTTCCAGAGTGCGTCGATCGATTGAGGGATACGAGAATGGGTGCCTCCGCACAGGGTCCGTGGGATCTGATGTCCGGCCAGCTGGGGGTCTGGTACGCGCAGCAGCTCGCGCCTGACAATCCGGCGTACAACATCGGTGACTGCACGGAGATCCACGGCGAACTCGACGCGGATCTCTTCGTGCGTGCGCTGCGCCGCACAGTGCAGGAGGCGGAGACTTTCCGCCTGCGCCTGTGTGTGGAGGGCGGGACGCCGCGGCAGTTCCTGGCGGAGGCCGGAGAGGTTCCGATTCACGTGGCGGATCTGCGGGGGGAGGCTGATCCGCGTGCGGTGGCACAGGAGTGGATCCAGGCCGATCTGGACACGCCGGTGGAGCTGGTGGGTGGGGCGCTGTCGGGACATGCGTTCTTCGTGCTCGGGTCGGATCGCTTCCTGTGGTACCAGCGTGCTCACCACCTTGTTCTCGACGGCAATGGTCTGTCGCAGTTCGCCGAGCGGCTGTCCCAGGTGTACGGGCTGCTTCGGGCGGGTGAGGATCCGGCCGAGAGTTCATTGCGGTCGGTGTCGGAGCTGATCGAGGTCGACGAGGCCTACCGGGATTCACAGGAGCGTGACCGGGACCGGCGGTTCTGGCTGGAGGCGTTCTCGGACCATGAAGAGGAGACGGCGTCCGAGGGGTCGCAGGGGCGGCGCCTCGCCGGCCGGCCGGTGACCCATCAGCAGGATCTCGGAGTCGACGCGACCACTCGGCTGCGGGCCACGGCGAAGCGGCTTCGGGTCAGCTTCGCCGGCTTGGTGATCGCCGCGTCGGCCGTCTACCAGCACCGGTCCACCGGGGCGCAGGACGTCGTGCTCGGAGTGTCGGCCAGTGGCCGCACGAGCATGCGTGAGGTGGGCATCCCCGGCATGACCGCGAACATCATGCCGATCAGGCTCAGGATCCGTCCGGGCATGTCCGTCGAGGAGCTCGCGCGGCAGACGCAGCGAGCGGTCCAGAGCGGTCTGCGTCACCAGCGCTACCAGTACCCGGACCTGCTCAGGGACCTGAAGCGGGTCGGCGGCACCCCGCTGTACGACATGATCGTCGACGTCATGGTGGCCGACCGCCGGATCGGTTTCGGCGACTGCGCGGTCAACCGGACCGGCCTGGCAAGCGGGCCTGCCGAAGGCCTGAAGATCGATGTGCTCGGTGACGCGGCCGAGGGCGGTGTGCAGACCTTCATCGAGATGAACCGCGAGTACTACGACGCCGAAGCGGCGTCGTCGGTGAGCCGCCGGTTCCTGGCCGTGCTGGACTGGCTCAGCAGTGCTCCGGCCACCGCCTCGGTCAGCACCGCCGACCTGCTCGACCCGGCTGAGCGACGGCTGGTGCTGGAGACCTGGAACGACACCGTGGTACCCGGCGAGGCCCTGCCGGTACCGCAGCGGTTCGCGGCCCAGGTGGCCGCGACGCCGCAGGCGGTTGCCGTGGTAGCCGACGGCTCGGCGGTTTGCTACGCCGAACTCGACGCGCGCGCCAGTCGGTTGGCGCACCACCTCCTCGCCCAGGGAGTCGGTGCCGAGTCGCTGGTTGCTCTGTGCCTGCCGCGCGGCCTGCAGGCGATCGAGGCGATCCTGGCGGTGTGGAAGGCGGGGGCGGCGTACCTGCCGCTGGACCCGGCGTACCCGGCGCAGCGGCTTGGCCAGCTGCTGGCCGACAGTGGGGCCGGGCACGTGCTGGGTGAAGCGGCGCTGATCGGGGAGCTGGCAGCCCATGGTGTGCGCACGATCGCCCTGGATGACCCGGCGGTGCTGGCCGAGCTGAGCGAACGGCCCACCGCCGCACCTGAACTCGACGTGGCAGCCGATCAGTTGGCCTATGTGATCTACACCTCCGGCTCGACCGGCAAGCCCAAGGGCGTGGCTGTGACGCACCGCGGGCTCGCGAACTATGTGGCCTCGGTGCCAGGACACGTCGGCTTCGGTACGCCGGGCGGCAGGTATGCGCTGCTGCAGCCCACGGTGACGGACCTCGGAAACACCGTGGTGTTCGCGAGCCTGACGACCGGCGGTGAACTGCACGTCCTGCAGGAGGGCGCGGTGACCGATCCGTCCGCCGTGGCCCAGTACCTGGCGGAGAACCGCATCGACTTCGTGAAGGTGGTGCCCTCGCACCTGGCGGCGCTGGGCGCGGCAGCCGGCCTGGCCGCCCTGATGCCGGCCGGGGCGCTGGTGCTGGGTGGCGAGCCGGCGTCGCCGACGCTGGTCGACGGACTGCTCGAAGTGGTCGGTGACCGTGGTGTGTTCAACCACTATGGGCCCACTGAGACGACCATCGGCGTGGTAGCCGGCCGACTCGACCGGAAGCCGGTTGCCGCAGGCGTGGTGCCGCTCGGGGTTCCGGTGGCCAACACCCGTGCCTACGTGCTGGACGGGTCGCTGAGCCCCGTTCCGGTCGGTGCGGCGGGTGAGTTGTACGTGGCAGGTCCGCAGGTGGCGCGCGGGTATGTGGGGCGCTCGGGCCTGACCGCGCAGCGGTTCGTGGCCTGCCCGTTCGGCCCGGCCGGCGAGCGGATGTACGCGACGGGCGACCTGGTGCGATGGACCACCGACGGTGAACTGGTGCACCTGGGCCGTACGGACGAGCAGGTGAAGGTGCGCGGCTTCCGGGTGGAACCGGGTGAGGTGCGAGCGGTGCTGGCCGCGCACGAGTCGGTGGCACAGGCCGCCGTCGTCGTCCGCGAGGACGTCCCGGGGGACAAGCGCCTGGTCGCCTACGTCGTTCCCGCCGCCGCCGCGCAGACGGCCGACGCCGCGCGACTGAATGAGCTCGTGCTCGGGTTCCTGGCCGAGCGGCTGCCGGCGTACCTGGTGCCCTCCGCGGTGGTGGTGCTGGACGCGCTGCCGCTGACGACCAACGGCAAGCTGAACCGCGCCGGCCTGCCTGCTCCGGACTATCTGTCCTCCACCGCCAAGGCCGTCGGCCGCGGTCCGGCGACGGTGCACGAGGAGATCCTCTGCGGTGTGTTCGCGCAGGTGCTGGGGGTGGAGAGCGTCGGCGTCGACGACGACTTCTTCACTCTGGGCGGCCACTCGCTGCTGGCGATCCGGCTGATCAGCCGGATCCGGACGGTCCTCAACGTCGAGTTGCCGATTCAGGTGTTCTTCGAGGTGCCGTCGCCGGCCGGGGTCGCGGCCTGGATGGCCGAATCGGCGGTCACCGCAGGGCGTGCGGCGCTGGTGCCGGCGGAGCGGCCGGAGCGGATGCCGCTGTCGTTCGCGCAGCGCCGCCTGTGGTTCCTGGGGCAGCTGGAGGGTCCGAGCGTTACCTACAACGCCTCGGTGGCGCTGCGACTGAGCGGAGAGTTGGACCAGCAGGCACTGGCGGCCGCGTTCAGGGACGTGATCGGGCGGCACGAGGTGCTGCGCACGATCCTGCCGGCGGTGGACGGTGAGCCGTATCAGCGTGTCCTGTCGGTGGAGGCGTGCGGGTTCGAGCTCGCGGTGGTCGAGGTGGCGCCCCAAGAGCTGGACAGTGCGGTGGCCGAGGCCTCAGGCTACGCGTTCGACCTGTCGGCGGAGATCCCGCTGCGGGCGACGGTGTTCGCTGTGGCGCCGCAGGAGCATGTGCTGGTGGTGCTGGTGCACCACATCGCGGGTGATGGTTGGTCGACGGCGCCGATGCTGCGGGATGTGTCGGAGGCGTACGCGGCACGACTGGGCGGTGCGGCGCCGGCGTGGAAGCCGTTGCCGGTGCAGTACGCGGACTACGCGTTGTGGCAGCGGGAGTTCCTCGGCGACGAGCAGGACCCGGACAGTGTGCTGTGCGGGCAGGTGGCGTACTGGCGGGAGGCGCTGGCGGGGGCACCGGAGGAGTTGGAGCTGCCGACCGATCGCCGGCGCTCGGCGGTCGCCTCGTACCGTGGGCACGAGGTGCTGCTGGATGTCCCGGCGGAGCTGCATGCGCGAGTGCTGGAGGTGGCGCGTGAGCGGGGGGTGACCCTGTTCATGGTGCTGCAGGCGGCGTTGGCGGTCACCCTGAACCGGATCGGCGCGGGCACGGACATCCCGATCGGGTCGCCGGTCGCCGGGCGTACCGACGAGGCGCTGAACGACCTGGTCGGGTTCTTCGTCAACACCTTGGTGGTGCGGACCGACCTGTCCGGTGACCCGACCTTCGACGAGGTGCTGGAGCGGGTCCGGGAGACCAGCCTGGGGGCGTTCGCGCACCAGGACGTCCCGTTCGAGAAGCTGGTCGAGGAGCTGTCGCCGACCCGGTCGATGGCACGCCACCCGCTGTTCCAGGTCATGCTCACCCTGCAGAACACGGGGTCGCCCCGGCTGGAGCTGCCCGGTCTGCGCGTCGACCGGGTGCCGACCGGCCTGGCATTCGGCAGGTTCGACCTGGACCTGAACCTGAGCGAGGAGTTCGACGCCGACGGTGCGCCGGCCGGCTTGCGGGGCGTGCTCCTGGCGGCGGCGGACTTGTTCGATGCGCAGACCGTGCGGCGGATCGCGGGCTGGTTGCACCAGGTCCTGGAAACGGTGGCGAAGGATCCGCAGCTGCGGGTCGGGCGGATCGATGTGCTCGATCCGGCTGAGCGTCGCCTGGTGGTGGAGGAGTGGAACGACACGGCGGTCGGGGTGGAGTCGTCGACGTTGCCGGGGTTGTTTGCCGGGCAGGTGGCGCGGACGCCGGATGCGGTGGCGGTGGTGTTCGAGGGTGTCGAGGTGTCGTATGCGGAGTTGGATGCGCGGGCGAACCGGTTGGCGCGGTTGCTGATCGGGCGTGGTGTGGGCCCGGAGTCGGTGGTTGCGGT
>NZ_JBVIDR010000024.1:0-73055 GCF_055572275.1 Streptomyces sp. NPDC030798
CTCTCCCGCCTCGCCGACCCCGACACCCTGCACCACACCCCCATCGGCGTCTTCCGCTCCGTCCAACGCCCCGTCTACGACACCAAAATGACCGACCAACTCGACACCGCCATCGAACAACACGGCAAGGGCGACCTCGCCGCACTGCTCGCCGGCAGCGACACCTGGACGGTCCCGAGTCCGAGGAACCACCGATGACGTACGTGATCGCCGCGCCCTGTGTCGACGTCAAGGACAAGGCGTGCCTGGAGGAGTGCCCCGTCGACTGCATCTACGAAGGCGCGCGCTCCCTGTACATCCAGCCGGACGAGTGCGTGGACTGCGGGGCGTGCGAGCCGGTCTGCCCGGTCGAGGCGATCTTCTACGAGGAGGAGCTGCCCGAGGAGTGGGCGTCCTTCCGCGTGCCGGCGTGAGGACGTCCCTGGCCGACGAGGTCGCGCTGCACGTCGCCGCCGCGACCCGGGGCCGTACGGCGTCCTGGCGGGTGGAGCTCGGCATCGCGCTGGCGGGGGCCGTGCTGGTCGAGCTGGCGCTAGCCGACCGGGTCGTCGTACGCCCCGGGCAGTTGCTGATCAACCGACCCGGGCCGCTGACGGACCCGGTGCAGGACGAGGTGCTGCGCCGGCTGGCCGCACGGTGGCGAGCCGGCTCGGCGGAGGAGTGGATCGAGCGTCTCGCGCCGCTCGTGCACGACCGGGTCCAGGAGGAGCTGGTGGCCCGGGGGCTGCTGTTTCCCGAGCCCGGCCGGCGGACCGTACGCCTGCATCCCCGTGTCGAGCGGGAGCCGCTGGATCCGGCGCGGGCGGAGATCCTGGCCCGGCTGCTGTACGCGGCCCACCGGAACTGGGCGCCGGCGGGCCGGGCCGCGCGGCCGGGCGAGCCGGAGGCGGTCGGCGAGGTGTGCACGGCGGTCGCGTCCTGCGTGCTGGCCGCCGCCCGGCGGCTGATGTGCGGCTACTAGGGCCGCGGCGACAGCCGCCGGAACATGGAAAACCCCCTCCCGACTCTGCGTTTCCGCAGGTCGAAAGGGGGTCTGTACCGTGGAGATGGCGGGAATCGAACCCGCGTCCAACGGTGCGGAACCAGGGCTTCTCCGTGTGCAGTTCGCTGTGCTTTTCTCGGCCCCGGCGATCACGCGAACAAGTCGCCGACGGGCTCAGTCACTGTGTGGTTTCCCTCTTCACCCCGTGACCGGGATCGAGGTTTAGTTCCCTAGCTGATGCCAGGATCCGGGTCGGGAACAGCCCCGGGCTGACACTCCCGTGAGAGCTTCGCTAGCTGCTTATCAGGCAGCGAGAGCGAAGTGGGAGGAATCGCGCTTGGTGTTGGCGATTATTTTTTTCGGCCTGTGGTTTACGAGATCATGGCCGCTTCCTCGACACGCTTCCCCTGCTTCGACATCCGCTGTCGAAACCGATCATCCCCATGTTGATTTTTCAAATCAGTGCACCTGCTGTGCGGTGCAGGTGCCATCGTACGTGACCAACGCGGGTCGATGCCAGCGCATTCCCGCCGGGCGGGCGCTAGCCCCGCTGCTTGCGCCGGACGGCGGCCATCGCGCGGTCCGCCTCGCGCCGGTCCTGCTTCTCGCGCAGGGTCTGGCGCTTGTCGTACTCCTTCTTGCCCTTGGCGAGCGCGATCTCCACCTTGGCGCGGCCGTCCTTGAAGTACAGGGCGAGGGGCACGATCGTGTGACCCGTCTCCTGGGACTTGGACTCCAGCTTCTCGATCTCCGCGCGGTGCAGCAGCAGCTTCCGCTTGCGGCGGGCGCTGTGGTTGGTCCAGGTGCCCTGGCTGTACTCGGGCACGTGCACGTTGTACAGCCACGCCTCGTGCCCGTCGAGCTGCACGAAGCCGTCGACCAGCGAGGCCCGCCCCTGGCGCAGTGACTTCACCTCGGTGCCCATGAGGACCAGACCGGCCTCGTAGGTGTCGAGGATGTGGTAGTCGTGCCGCGCCTTCTTGTTCTGCGCGATCAGCTTGCGCCCTTTTTCCTTAGCCATAGTGCCGACCATTTTCGCACCATGGAGGGGGTGGGAGGGAAGCGCATTACGGGTGCGCTACGACGGGTCGCCCAGTCCGGTGAGGACGGTCTCCGCCCGCTGCAGCGCCGTGGCGCCCGCCTCCAGGTCGGGTGTGATACCCCGGCCGTCGACGGCGTGGCCGGAGGGGGTGCGGTAGTGGCCGACGGTCAGCTCGGCCACCGAGCCGTCGGGCAGCGAGGTCGGCATCTGGATGGAGCCCTTGCCGAAGGTCCGCGAGCCGATCACGACCGCGCGGCCCCGGTCCTGGAGGGCGCCGGTGAGCATCTCGGCCGCGCTCATGGTGCCGCCGTCCACCAGGGCGACGAGGGGCCGGCTGGTGTCGCCGCCGGAGGCCGCGTGCAGCGCGCGCTGGGCGCCGTCGACGTCGTAGGTGGCGACCAGGCCGCCGTCGAGGAAGGCGGAGGCGGTGTCCACGGCCTCGGTGACCAGGCCGCCGGAGTTGCCCCGCAGGTCGAGCACGACGCCGGCGTCGGCCGGGACCCGGCGCAGGGCGGCGCGCACCGCCTTCCCGCTGCCCTTGGTGAAGGCGCTGATCCGGATGAGGGTGACCCCGCCGGGCAGCTTGCGGACGGTCACCGAGTGCGTGGACAGGCGGGCCCGGTGCAGGGTCCGGGTCCACGCGCGCGTGCCGCGCTGGAGTCCGAGGGTGACCGTGGTGCCCGCGGCGGCGTCCTCGGCGTCCCCGCGCAGTAAGGAGACGACCTCGGTGACGGGGCGCCCGGCGACGTCGCTGCCGTCGATGCTGCGCAGCCGGTCGCCCTTGCGGATGCCGGCGTCGGCTGCGGGCGAGCCGGGCTGGACGCGGGTCACCTCGATCCGGCCGTCCCGCTCGCGTCGCGCCCACAGGCCCACGCCGGTGTACTGGCCGTCGAGGGCCTCCTGGAACTCCTGGTACTCGCCCTCGGAGTAGACGGCGCCCCAGCGGTCCCCGCTGCGGCTGACGGCCCGCTCGGCGGCCTCCATCGGCGACTTGCCGTCGGCCATGGCCTCGGCGGCGGCCCGCCGCACGTCCTCGTGCCGGGTGCCCGGTCGGGCCGGCCCGACCGCGCTGCGGCGCCCGGTGGAGCCCGGCTGGCCGGTGTCCGGGAAGGAGCCGGTGGCGGCGCCGGCGACCAGCACGCCGGCGAAGACCAATGTCAGGGCGGCCCCACGGCCGAGACGGCGGGGCTGACAGAACGGGTCACGGCCTGACATGGCGGTGAGTCTAGGACAACGCGAAGGGCCGTACGTCCGGTTGACCGTACGGCCCCCTTGGCATGCGTCACACCTTCAGGTACTTGCGCAGCGCGAAGAACGCGGCCAGCGCGGGGAACAGGAAACTCGTGGCCAGGATGAGCGGCAGCTTGGCGGCGACCGCGTCCCAGCCGACGAAGTTGATGAGTTGCAGCTTCTCGGACAGCGCCACTCCGTGGTCGATCACGAAGTACTGCACGATCACGAGGAAGGAGCAGGCGAGCATCCCGCCGATGAGCCCGGCGACGGCGGCCTCCATGATGAACGGCGCCTGGATGTAGAAGCCGGACGCGCCGACCAGGCGCATGATCCCGGTCTCCCGGCGCCGGCTGAACGCCGAGACGCGCACGGTGTTGACGATCAGCAGCATCGCGACCGTCAGCATCACCGCCATCACGCCCCGCGCGCCCCAGTTCAGGTATCCGAGGAGGGTGAAGAGGTTGTCCAGGATGCCCTTCTGGTCCTGCACGGACTGCACGCCGTCACGTCCGTTGAAGGCGCTCGCGATGACCTGGTACTTCTCCGGGTCCTTCAGCTTGATCCGGTACGACTCCTGCATCTGGTCCGGCGTCAGGGAACTGGCCAGCGGGGAGTTGCCGAACTGTTCCTTGTAGTGCTTGTACGCCTGGTCCTGCGACTCGTAGAGGACCTCCTCGACGACGGACATCTTGTGCAGGTCGGCGAGGATCTGCTTCTTCTGGTCCTCGGTCACCGCGCCCTTGGCGCAGTTCGGGTCGGACGTGGCATCGCTCTTGTTGCACAGGAAGATCGAGACGTTGACCTTGTCGTACCAGTAGCCCTTCATGGTGCTCACCTGGTCGCTCATCAGCAGGGAGCCGCCGAACAGGGCCAGGGACAGGGCCACGGAGACGATGACGGCGAAGGTCATCGTCAGGTTGCGGCGGAGACCGACGCGGATCTCCGACAGGACGAACTGGGCGCGCATGGCGTCTGGTCAAGCCTTTCCGTCGTGAACTTGCTTCAGTGCTGGTAGCCGTAGACGCCGCGGGCCTGGTCACGCACGAGGCGGCCCTTCTCCAGCTCGATGACGCGCTTGCGCATCTGGTCCACGATGTTCTGGTCGTGCGTCGCCATGATGACGGTGGTACCCGTCCGGTTGATCCGGTCGAGCAGCTTCATGATGCCGACGGAGGTCTGCGGGTCGAGGTTGCCGGTGGGCTCGTCGGCGATCAGCAGCTTGGGCCGGTTGACGAAGGCCCGCGCGATGGCCACGCGCTGCTGCTCACCGCCGGACAACTCGCCCGGCATCCGGTCCTCCTTGCCGCCGAGCCCGACGAGGTCGAGCACCTGCGGCACGGACTTGCGGATCTCGCCCTTGGACTTGCCGATGACCTCCTGCGCGAAGGCCACGTTCTCGGCGACCGTCTTGTTCGGCAGGAGCCGGAAGTCCTGGAAGACCGTCCCGAGCTGGCGGCGCATCTGCGGCACCTTCCAGTTGGACAGGCGCGCGAGGTCCTTGCCCAGGACGTGCACCTGGCCGTGGCTGCACCGCTCCTCGCGGAGGACGAGCCGCAGGAAGGTGGACTTTCCGGAGCCGGAGGACCCCACGAGGAAGACGAACTCGCCCTTCTCCACCTCCAGGGACACATCCCGGAGGGCTGGGCGGGTCTGCTTGGGGTAGACCTTGGAGACGTTGTCGAATCGGATCACGGATGCACCACGGGTCGCCGGGGGTAGATGAGCGTGACCATACGCGAACCGGGTGTGGAAGCGCAGGGCCCGGTGGCGGTTGGGCGAGACTTGTGCACTTTTGTACGGCCCTGATTTCGGGCTTCTCCGAGCGCCCGGGCTCTTTTGGGGGGAACCTGGCAGAGTGGAGGGGGGAACGTTCTGGTTCCCGTGCGCGTTGTATGGGTGATGACCGGTGCAAGGAGGGCGAGCGCATGACGTACGACCGGTTGGTGTGCGCGAACTGCGCGTCGCCTGTGAGTGAGGGCCGGTGCCCGGTGTGCCGTGCCAACCGCGAGCGACTGCAGCAGGAGGGCTTCTTCGGGGGCCTGAACCCGATGGCGCTGATCGCGCTGCTCGCGGTGCTGATCGCGGCCGTGGCGCTGCTGGCGCACCAGACGGCGTGAGAAGTCCCCGTTGATCCACGGCAGATGATCGACAAACCGTAAGGGCCCGGAGCGTGACCGTTTCATCACGCTCCGGGCCCTTCACTGCGTACGCCGTGCGCGCAGGGTGGCCGTGGGGCTACCCTCAGGCGGCCGCGCCGCCCCGGCCGCCCACGAGGCGCGGCAGCACGCGGAAGCCGATGCCGCCGGCGATCATCGTGGCGGCGCCGACGAGCAGGAACGCGGTCTGACCGGCACCGGTCTCGGCGAGCTGCTTGTCACCGCCCTGCGCCGTGGTGTCCGAACCCGTGTCGGTGAGGGCCGAGGAGCCCTCCTCCTGGGCGGTGTTGTTGTTGCCGCCGTCGGGGGTGGTGTGGTCGTTGCCACCGGAGGTGCTGCCGCCGGTGCTGCCGGAACCACCCGTGCTGCTGCCGCCGGTGCTGCTGGAGCCACCGGAGCTGCTGGAGCCGCCCGTGGAGCTGGAACCGCCCGAGCTGCTGCCACCCGTGGAGCTGGAGCCACCGGAGCTGCTGGAGCCGCCCGTGGAGCTGGAACCGCCCGAGCTGCTGCCGCCGGTGCTGCTGGAGCCGCCGGCGGAGCTGGACCCGCCGATGCTGGCCGAGCCACCGATGCTCGCGGACCCGCCGATGCTGGCCGAGCCGCCGATGCTCGCCTCGCCACCGGCAGCGGCGGAGCCGCCGGCAGCGGCCTCACCACCGGCAGCACTCTCGCCACCGGCGGCAGCAGAACCACCGGCAGCGCTCTCACCGCCTGCAGCGGCCTCACCACCGGCAGCACTCTCGCCACCGGCGGCGCTCTGGCCGCCCGCGTCCTCGCACACGCCGACCGGGTCGCAGCCGCCGCCCCCGTCGGTGGTGCCACCGTCGTCGCTGCCGTCCGCGCTCACGCCGATGCTGATCGGACCGAGGTCCAGGGCCGAGGCCGCGCCCGCGGCGGTCAGCGAGGCTCCGGCCGCGATCACGGCGCCGGCGGCTATCCGCGCGACCCGGACCCGCGTCTTCTTCGTCATATGGTTGCTACCCCCAGTAGCTCTTCGTCAATGAGGCGGCGTGCGGGGCTTGCCGTGATCGACGGAGGCAGCTGACGAAGCCCGAGTCAGGCTCGAGCGATCCCATTCCCCCGGTTCACATGCGCCCCAGAGATACGCATGCCACGCTTCACCCTTCCCATTTTTCAAAGCAACGTCAAGGCCGTTGCGCGCGCAATGTCCAAGGGTGTGGCGTTTGCCGGGAGTTGGAGCCTGTGAGTGTGATGTAAAACCCAGACAAATGACAACTGCCGCCTCGGGGGCGGCAGTTGTCATGTCGACAAAGTTACTTCTCCTGCTGCTTGCGCCAGCGAATGCCGGCCTCCAGGAAACCGTCGATCTCCCCGTTGAACACGGCCTCGGGGTTGCCGACTTCGTACTCGGTGCGCAGGTCCTTGACCATCTGGTACGGGTGCAGGACGTACGAACGCATCTGGTTGCCCCAGGAGTTGCCGCCGTCGCCCTTGAGGGCGTCCATCTTGGCCTGCTCCTCCTGCCGGCGCCGCTCGAGCAGCTTGGCCTGCAGGACGTTCATCGCGGTGGCCTTGTTCTGGATCTGCGACCGCTCGTTCTGGCAGGAGACGACGATGCCGGTGGGCAGGTGGGTGATGCGGACCGCGGAGTCGGTCGTGTTGACACCCTGGCCACCGGGGCCGGAGGAGCGGTAGACGTCGATGCGCAGATCGCTCTCGTCGATCTCGACGTGGTCGGACTGCTCGACGACGGGCAGCACCTCGACACCGGCGAAGGAGGTCTGCCGGCGGCCCTGGTTGTCGAAGGGCGAGATGCGCACGAGGCGGTGCGTGCCCTGCTCGACGGAGAGGGTGCCGTAGGCGTACGGGGCCTGCACGGAGAAGGTGGTCGACTTGATGCCGGCCTCTTCGGCGTACGACGTCTCGATGAGCTCGGTCTTGTAGCCCCGCTGCTCGGCCCAGCGCAGGTACATGCGCTGCAGCTTCTCGGCGAAGTCGGCGGCGTCGACGCCGCCGGCCTCGGCGCGGATGTTGACGAGCGCCTCACGGGAGTCGTACTCACCGCTGAGCAGCGTCCGGACCTCCATCTCGTCCAGCGCCTTGCGGACCGAGACCAGCTCGGACTCGGCCTCGGCGCGGGTGTCCGGGTCGTTCTCCTCCTCGGCCATCTCGAAGAGGACCGCGAGATCGTCGATCCGGCCGCGCAGCGCCTCCGCCTTCCTGACCTCGGCCTGGAGGTGGGAGAGCTTGCTGGTGATCTTCTGCGCCTCGTCCGGGTTGTCCCACAGGGACGGCGCGGCCGCCTGCTCCTCGAGCACGGCGATGTCTGCCCTCATCCGGTCCAGGTCCAGAACGGCCTCGATCGACTCCATGGTCGAGGAGAGGGACTTCAGCTCTTCGGATACATCGACGACTGCCACGCCTCCAGCGTAACGGCTCCACCGACCGACGAGAGCCGGGCGGTGGAGCCGCCCGCGACGGCAGGGAGCCCAAGGGTCACGGGGTCGATGTGCTGTGGGTGTCCTGCGGGGGCTGGTCGTCGCCGGAGGTGGCCAGCCAGGCGCCGACCCCGAGGGCCGCCGCCAGGACCACTCCCGCCACGGTCAGGGTGATCCGGCGCCGCCGGGTCACCGCGCGGTGCCGTGCCGATCCCGGCCGGGGCGCCCCCGCCGCCCGGGGTGCCCGTGCCGTGCCCCGCGCCCCGCCCGCCAGCTCGTCCGGACCCGGCACCCGCATCGAGGTGTGGGTGTCCCGGTTGGAGTCCGGCTTGGCCCCGGGCACCAGCGACACGGCCCCCCGCCGCCGCACCGGTTCGCCCCCCGGCGGCGCCGGTACCGCGGCCGGCTCCTGTTCCGCCTCCTCGGAGAGGTCGGGCTCGTCCACGTCCAGCGGCGGCATCCCCGCCAGCAGCGGCAACTGCTCCCGCAGCCGCAAGGCCAGCTCCGAGGCCCGCAGCCGGGACGCCGGCGCCTTCGCCAGGCACTGCACGATGAGCTGCCACAGCTCCTCGGGGATCCCGGGCAGCGGTACGACGGTCTCGGTGACGTGCCGGCGCAGCACCGCGCCCGGATGCCCGCCGCCGAACGGCGTGAAGCCGGCGAGCAGCTCGTACAGCACCGTCGCCAGCGCGTAGATGTCCACGGCGGCCCGCGGCGGCAGCCCCTCGACGATCTCCGGCGCCAGATAGTCCGGGGTCCCGATGATCTTCGTGGCCCGCGTCCGCTTCGGCGAGTCGATCAGCTTGGCCACGCCGAAGTCGGTGAGCAGCGCCGGGTGCGCTCCGCCGGGGCCCAGCGGCCCCTGCATGTCCAGGAGGATGTTCTCCGGCTTGACGTCCCGGTGCACCACTCCGGCCGCGTGGGCCGCCGCGAGCCCGTCGGCGACGTCCGCGACGATCGCCACCGCCGCCTCGGGCGCGAGCCGCCGCTCCCGCTCCAGCCGGGTGCGCAGGTCCGTGCCCCGGACGAGGTCCATCACCAGCGCCAGGTCGTTGCCGTCGACCACCAGGTCGCGCACGGAGACGATGTGCGGGTGCTCCAGGCCGAGCAGCGCCGTGCGCTCCTGCACGAAGCGCCCGACGAGCTCCTGGTCGGAGGCGAGGTCCTCGCGCAGCAGCTTGACCGCGACGGGCCCCTCCGGCCCCTCGCCCAGCCACACCGTGCCGGCGCTGCCCCGCCCCAGGATCTGGTTGGCGGTGTACCTGCTGCCGATCTTCCGTGCCAAGGCTGCTCCTACAGACGCGTGTTGTCGCTAAAACTACGCGTCCGGGGAGCCAACCTTCACCGCGGAGACGGAAATCACCCGCCAGATGTCGACAAATCCACAGACTCGCGATCAGTTGCCGCTGCCGGAGGAGCCCCCCAGGTCCTTGACCCAGTGGCCCACCTTCCCGGCCCAGTCGCTCAGCTGATGCCAATAACCGCGGCCCTGGCCGACCCAGGTGTGCAGCGGGGTCAGCTCCCAGACCAGCCAGCCCGCCACGATCAGGATGACGATCGTGAACAGACAGCCCTTCAGACAGCCGAGCCCGGGGATCTTCATCGGGTTGGCGCTGCGCTGCCGCGGCGCCCGGGGCTCGCGCGCGGGCCGCGGCTCGGGCTGCGCGGGCGGCGCGTACTGCTGCGGCTGCGGCGTGGCGTACCGCGGCTGGTGCTGCTGCGGCTGGCCGTACCCGGCGGGCGGCCGCTGCCAGCCGCGCGGCTGCGGCTGCTGCGGGCGTGCCTGCGGGGCCTGGCGCGGCTGCTGCTGCGGCCGGGCGACCTGCCGCTGGGGGCGGCGGCGCAGCGGGTCCTCGTCGGGGGCGAGGTACTGGATCTGGGTCTGCTCGTTGCGGTCCCGGGCGGCACGGAGCTGGGTCTGCCAGGGGTGCGGCTGCTCGGGCTGCTGCTGCCCCGGGGGGCCCTGCGGCAGGGGCGGCAGGACGGCCGTCGGGTCGGCCGCGCCGGTGTTCGGCAGGACGGCGGTGGGGTCGGCCGCGCCGGCCGGGCCGCCGGTGTGCGGCAGGACGCTGGTCGCGGCGTTCGGGTCGTAGGCACCCTGGGGCGCGTTGGTGGGCAGCACCTGGGTGGGGTCGGCGGCGCCGGGCACGCCCGGGACGGCGGCCGGAGCCGGGTCGGGAGCGAGCAGGGCGCCGACGCCCTCGGCGGCGGCGATCTGCGCGGCGTTCGCGTGCACGCCGATGCCCTCGGCGACGACGCGCAGGCCGCGCGCGAGGTTCTCGGCGCTGGGCCGCTCGGCGGGGTTCTTGCGCAGGCAGCGCTCTATGACCGTCCACAGCGGGTCCGGCACGGTGGAGGGCCGGCGCGGCTCGGCGCTCAGATGCTGGTGCAGCACCTCCAGGGCCGTGCCGCCGGAGAACGGCGGGCGGCCGGTGACCAGCTCGTACAGCAGGATGCCGGCGCCGTAGATGTCGACGGCGGAGGTCTGCGGGCGGCCCTCGGCGGACTCCGGCGCCACGTACGCGGGCGTGCCGACGAACTCGTGGGTGCGGGTCAGGCCCGGGGAGTCGGCGAGGCGGGCGATGCCGAAGTCGGTCAGCATCGGGTGCATCCGGCCGTCGTACTGCTGGAGCAGCACGTTGGCGGGCTTCAGGTCGCGGTGGACGACGCCGTCGGCGTGGCTGGCCGCGAGCGCGTCGGCGATCTGCGCGGTCATCAGGGCGGCGGCGACCGGTGTGAAGGGGCCGTTCTCGCGCAGGTAGCGGTGCAGGTCGGGGCCGTCGACGAGGTCCATGACCAGCGCCAGCAGATCGCCCTCGACGACCAGGTCGCGCACCCGCACGATGTTCGGGTGGGTGAGCCGGAGCAGTACGGAGCGCTCCCGCAGGAAGCGCATCACGATGTCCGGGTCGCTCGCCAGCTCCTCCTTGAGGACCTTGATGGCGACCGTCTCGCCGGGCTGGCCCGGCACGGCCGCCTCCGCACCGGCGGTCTCGCGCTGGCGGGCACGCCAGACGGTGCCCGTGGCGCCGCGTCCGAGCGGCTCCTCGAGCAGGTACTTGCTGCCGACTGGCCGCACGTCACGCGCTCCCTGCTGCTTGCTTGCCTGTGTTCCGTTCGTTCCGAACCACTGTAGTGCCGGTGCACAGGGCACTACGTAAGCGTTCCCGGCGATGTTCGCCGCCCGGGCCGGGCCCTGCCCGGCGAATCCGGCGCTCCGGTTCGAAGGAAAGACGCTTCCCTCGGTCTCCTGGTTGCCGGATACCGGACGTGACCGATCTCAACTGATCATCGGCGCGCAACTGGTCAGGCACTTTTGGGGGCAGAGCCGACCAATCAAGATCACTTGGCGCCGGGACGTGGGCGTGTTGTCAGTCGCAGGTGCGAGGATGCGTGCAGTACTGGCCGACGTGCCCGTGCGGGGGTGGGGGAAGTCCGCGCCCGGGCAGAAGGGACCGCTGACGGCGATGCAGATCCGGCTGACCGTCGTAGACCCGCTGGGCCCGTCCCCGCAGCGGGGCCGCGCCGCGAGCCGCGACGTGCTGGTGACGGCGCCCGCGGGCACGGACCTGGCCGCGGTGGCGTCGGCGCTGGCCGCGGCGGTCACGGGAGAGAGCGGCGCCGGCCGCGACGCCGGCGGCGCCCCGGTGGTGCTGTACGCGGGCACGGACCGGCTGGACCCGCGCCGCAGCGTCCTCGGCGAGCCCCCGCTGGTCGACGGCGCCGTGCTGTCGCTGGGCGCCCCGGCGGCCCCGGAGCCGCACCCCGAGCTGGACGACGCCCCGACCCAGCTGCACGTGGTCGCGGGGCCGGACGCGGGCGGGGTCCATCTGCTGCACGGCGGCCGGATCACCGTCGGCCGCTCCGCCGACGCCGACGTCCCGCTCGACGACCCGGACGTCTCCCGCCTGCACTGCGCGGTCACGGTCGCCGCCGACGGCACCATCTCGGTGGCCGACCTGGGCTCCACCAACGGCACCTCCCTCGACGGCACCCGCCTCACCGACCACCCCGTCCGCTTCCCCGCGGGCGCCCTCCTCCGCCTCGGCGAGTCCGCCCTCAGGGTTACGCCGTCCGGGGGGCCGGGGGCCCGCGTGCGGGTGGTGCCGGACGGGGAGGGGTGCGTGCGGGTCGTTCCCGGCGATCCCGGCGAGGGGACGGCCGAGAGCGCGGGCGCCGGTGCCGGCCCGGTGGGCGCGGACAGTGGCGCCGGCGCGCGGGCGGGGGACGGCGGATCGGCCGGTGTCGGGGGGCAGTCGGAGCCTTCCGTGCGGGCGCACCACGCGTACGGCTCGGCGGGCTGGGGCGCCTCCGGCGCGGGCGCGTCGGCACAGGAGCACCGGCGCGGCGAGCCGCCCTCGGTGCCCGGCCAGTCCGGGGCACCGGGCATCGAGAGCCGGGGCGAACGCGCGGGAGGGCCGGGCGCGGCCGACACGGACGCGCGCCGCTACGACGTCGGCGGGCCGGTGCCCGGGGCATCCGGGTCGGCACCGCACGGGACACCGCACACGGCGTCCGCATCCGCGCCCTCTCCCAGCGGTGGGGACACCCACGCGGGGCGCTACGGCGTGGGCGGCCCCGGCGCCGCGCACCCCGCCGGTACGGCGGCTCACGGCACGGCGCCCGACGACGCGTCGTCCGGTGCCGGCTCCCGGGCCGGCGGCACCCGCAAGGACACGCCCCTGCGGGGCACCGACGCGCCGCAGTCCGGGCGGCGGCGAGGGGGCCTCGGTGCGTGGGCGCGACGGCTGGCCGGCGGACGCGCGGAGTCGACGGCAGCCGGAGCGCAGGCGTACGAGGCCGCCCGGACGGCCCGTGCCGAGGATGCCCCGGCGCTCGCCGGTGCCCCGCAGCAGCCGGAGACCTGGCCCGACCCCGCCGCCCTGCTGCTGACGGCGCTCGGACCCGGCCCCCGGCTGTGGGAGCGGGGCCTCGGGCACCCGGAGGCGCTGACGGTCCGGCTCGGCACGGCCGACCGGAGCGCGCCGGACGGCTCGGGCGTGCTGCCGGCCGTGCCGGTGACGGCGGCGCTGCGCGAGGCGGGTGCGCTGGGCCTGGCCGGTCCGCGCCCCCGGCTGTCCGGTCTCGCCCGCGCGGTGCTGGCCCAGCTGGCCGCGCTGCACTCCCCCGACCTGCTCGAGATCGTGCTGATCAGCGCGGACCGCACGCGCCCGGTGGAGGAGCGCACGGCCGAGTGGTCCTGGCTCGGCTGGCTCCCGCACGTCCGCCCGGGCCGCGGCCAGGACTGCCGCCTGCTGCTGGCCTACGACCGCGAGCAGGCGGCGGCCCGCACGGAGGAACTCCTGCGGCGCGTCGATGACTACGCGGCGACGGGCCGCGGCACGGCCCAGCCGGCCACGGCAGCGGCCGCTTCCGCACGCGGCTCCGCGCCGGCGACTGCCCCGGCCCCCGGGACCACCCCGGCGCACCCCACCGGCACCCCCGCACCGGACCTCGGCGCCGCGGCCCGCCCCCGCACCCCCGGTCGTCGTCCCTCCTGGGCCAGGGAAGACGGCGAACTGGACGGCGTCGGCGGCTTCCCGGGGCCGTACACCGTGGTCGTGGTGGACGGCGACCCCGGGGGAAACTCCCTGCAGGACGCCCTGGCGCGGCTGGCCGTGGCCGGGCCGCGGGCCGGGGTCCATGTGCTCTGCCTCGCGGAGACCGCGGCGGCGACCCCCGCCTCGCCGGTGGCGCAGACGTACGAGGCGGCCTGTGCCGGTGTGCCCACCTTCCGGCACTGCGGGGCCGTGGCCCTGCTCAGCGGTGATGTCGCCGGCGCGCTGCATCTGATGCGGGTCGCGCCCACCGGTCCCGTCGGCCCGGGTGCCCTCGCCGCCGTCGACGCCGTCTCGCTCGCCTGGGCGGAGCGGTTCGCGCGGGCGCTGGCCCCGCTGCGGCCGGACGGCCCCGGTGGTGAGCGCCACGCGCGCGTGGCCGTGCCGCTGCCGCAGTCGGCGCGGCTGCTGGACGAGCTGGGCCTGGCCCGGGCCACCCCGGCCTCGCTGATGGCCCGCTGGGCGGACGCGGCCGACGACACGGAGTCGCTGGGCGGCCGGGCCCGTGCGGTGCTCGGCGCCGGGCCGCGCGGCCCGCTCACCGCCGACCTGGTGGCCGACGGGCCGCATCTGCTCATCGAGGGTCCGGCCGGCAGTGGCCGTACCGAGCTGCTGCGGGCCGTGGTGGCCTCGCTGGCCGCCGCGGAGCGGCCCGACCGGCTGGGCCTGGTGCTGATCGACGGCCGGGACGGCGTCGGGGCGGGCCCGGGGCGCGGCGAGGGGCTCCGGGTCTGCACCGACATACCGCACGTGACGACCCACCTCATCGCCAACGACCCCGTGCGGATGCGGGAGTTCGCCCAGTCGCTGAGCGCCGAGCTGAAGCGGCGGGCCGAGCTGGTGGGGCGGACGGACTTCGCCCAGTGGCACACCGGGCGCGAGGTGTCGGGCCGTATCGTCGCCCAGCGCACCCCGGCCGGCCGTACGGCCGCCCCCGCACCCGGAGCCGGAAGCGGAACCGGCGACATAGAAACGCCGCCCAGCTCCACGCTGCGGCTGCGGCCCGGCGCCGCGGCCCGGCAGCGCACCGAGGCCGCGCCCGCGCTGCCCCGGCTGGTGGTGGTCGTCGACGATCTGGACGCCCTGGTCTCCCCCGCGCTCGGTTCGCCGGGCCGGCCGGCCGCCGGGTCGGTGATGCGGGCGCTGGAGGCGGTGGCCCGGGAGGGCGAGCGGCTCGGCGTGCATCTGGTGGCGGCGGCCGGGACGGGCGGTCGTACGGCGGAGACGGAGCCGGCGCAGCGGGCCACCCTGCGCATAGCCCTGGACGCGCCGTCGGCCGGGCCGGACGAGCCGGCACCGGGGCGGGGCAGGCTCCGTTACGCGGACGGACGCACCGTCGGCTTCCAGGGCGGCCGGGTCACGGGCCGCATCCCGCGCACGGCGACCCAGCGGCCGACCGTGGTCCCGCTGGAGTGGCAGCGCATGGGCGACCCGCCGGCCCGCCGCCCGGTACGCGAACTCGGCAACGGCCCCACGGACCTGGCCCTCCTGGCAAGCGCGGTGGAGCGAGCGGCCCGCGAGGTCTCGGCGGCAGAGGTGCCCTCGCTCCTCTGACCGTTTTCGCCCCGCGGGAGCACGCCGGACGGAAAAAGCGTTTCATTGAACGGTACCCGTGGCACAGAGAGCAGCCTGACCCGCGACCAGCAGGAGGCAAGGTGCCCGCTGGGAGGAGTGAGCCCGCGAGCAGCGCCGACTCCCCGGAGCTGCTTCGGCTGACGCTGGCCCTGCGGCACGCGGCGGCGTGCGTGGACGGCTTGGGCGCGCTGGCGCACCGGCGTGACGGGGACCGGCTGCGGCTGGTGGCGGTCAGCGGGCTCGAGGCTCCGGACGTCGAGGCGTGGGCGGATCTGGGACTGGACGAGCAGGCGGCACCCGCGCGCGCGGTGCGGGGCGACGCGTACGTCTGGGCAGCCGGGTGCGACACGGTCACCGGGGCCCGCGGCACGGTGGCGGTGCCGCTGCCCGGTGTCGACGGACCGGTCGGGGCGCTGTCCGTCCTCACGGCCGGGCCCGGGGAACCGGACCCGGTGCAGCGCTCCCTCCTTCAGGCGCTTGCGGCATGGGCCGTGGGGCCCGCCGCGGGCCGCACGGCCGGCACGGCCGGGGACGCCCACGGGACGCCCGCCGAGCCCGACGGGAGGCGCACGGCCGAACGGCCCGTCCGGATGAACGAGGTCAGCGCCGCACTGGCCGAAGCCGTCACCGCCGCCGACGTGGTACGGGTCGTCGAGGAGCGCGTGCTGCCCGTTCTGGGTGCCGACGGTCTGCTGGTGCAGGGGCTGGACAAGGACCGGCTGCGCCTGATCGGCTGCGTCGGCTACCCGCAGAGCTTTGTCGACCTGATCGGCACCCGGCTGTCCCCCCTGTCCGCCAGCCCCGCGGTCGACGAAGTGCTCCGCACGGGCACGCACCGCTTCGTCGAATCCCAGGCCGAGTACCGCAGGCTCTACCCGGAGGCGAACTTCCTCGCGGACGCGTCGCCGAAGAACGCCTGGGTCTTCGCGCCCCTGATCGCTTCCGGGCGGCCCATCGGCTGCTGCATCCTGTCGTTCTCCCGGCCACGCTCCTTCGGCGACGAGGAGCGGAACCTGATCATCGCGCTGAGCGGGCTGCTCGCCCAGTCCCTGGAGCGGGCCCGCCTGTACGACGTGGAGCACGCCCGCGCCCAGGGACTCCAACGCGGCCTGCTGCCCAGGGCGCTGCCCCGGCTGCGCGCCGTCAGCGCCGCCGCCCGGTACCTGCCCGCCGGCACGAGCGAGGAGGTGGGCGGCGACTGGTACGACGTGATCCCGCTGTCCGCCGACCGCGTCGCCATGGTGATCGGCGACGTCATGGGACACGGCATCACCGAAGCCGCCGTCATGGGCCGCCTGCGCACCGCGGTACGCACCCTCGCCGACCTGGACATGGCTCCGGACGAGCTGCTTCACCACCTCAACGACCTGATGAGCGACCTCGGCGAGGACTGCTTCGCCACGTGCCTGTACGCCGTGTTCGACCCGGTCGCCCGTACGTGCTCGTTCTCCCTGGCCGGCCATCCCCCGCCGGTCGTCGTTCACCCCGGAGGCACGGTGCAGTGCCCCGAGCCGGCGGCCGACCCGCCGCTGGGCGCGGCCGAGCCCCCGTTCGACATCCATGAGCTGCACCTGCCGGAGGAGTGCCTTCTGGTGTTCTACACCGACGGCCTCGTCGAATCCGCCACGCGCGACAGCGACCACGGCCTGAGCCAACTCCGGCAGACCCTGGCCCACGAGGTGTCCCGTAGGCCGTACTTCCCGGCCGAGGAGGCCGGACGTCGCCACGATGCCGCGGAGCGGCGGCTGGACCGCCTGTGCGACCTCGTCGTCTCGGCCCTGCTGCCCGACGCGGAACAGACCAGCGACGATGCGGCGCTGCTGATCGCCCACACGTGGTCGACGGCCCCTGGGGACATCGCGTCCTGGAGCCTTCCGGAGCATCCACGCGCGGCCGGGCAGGCACGCGAGTACGTGCGCAAACAGCTCGCCGTCTGGGACCTGGACGACCTGGTGACGACCACCGAGCTGATGGTCAGTGAGCTCGTCGGCAATGTCGTCCGGCACGGCAGGGGTCCGGTACGCCTGCGTCTGATGCGCAGCCGCTCGCTGATCTGCGAGGTCTACGACGGCAGCCTCACCACCCCCCGTATCCGCCGTGCCACGTTCACCGACGAGGGCGGCCGCGGTCTGCAGCTGGTGGCCGCCCTCTCCCGACGCTGGGGCGCGCGCTATCTCCATGACGGCAAGTGCATCTGGACCGAGCAGGATCTCCCCCTTGGGTGAGCGCTCCGGCCGGCGGCCCGACCGCCACGCACCCCTCCCCGATCACGAGCCGGTCACGATGCGCCGCCGGACGGCGCAGGCGCTCTTGCCGCCCGTGTGCGGCCCGGCGTAGACCGGAGCGCACGGGACAGAGTTCTGACGTTCAACGAAGAACGACGAACGGGGAAGTGATGCGGAGTAACAGCAGCACCATCCGGACACACAGGGCCGTCACCACATGCGCCGCCCTGCTCGCGGGAGCCCTCGCGCTCACCGCCTGCTCCGGCGGCGGCGACAAGTCCACGGACAGCGGCGGCACCGCCGGCGGGGCCACCCCGTCCGGCTCCACCCTCTCCCTGCCGAAGCTGAACGGCGCGAGCCTGGAGGTGGCCGCCGTCTGGACCGGCACCGAGCAGAAGAACTTCAAGCAGGTGCTGGCCGAGTTCGAGAAGCGCACCGGCGCGAAGGTGACGTTCGTGCCCGCGCAGGACCCGATCATCAACTTCCTCGGCTCCAAGATCGCGGGTGGGCAGCCGCCGGACGTGGCCCTGCTGCCGCAGCCGGGCGCGATCAAGCAGGCCGTGCAGAAGAAGTGGGCCAAACCGCTCGGCCCGGACGCGATCAAGGAGCTGCAGAAGAACTACTCGCAGGGCTGGCAGGACATCGGCAAGGTCGACGGCAAGCAGTACGGCGTCTACTACAAGGCCGCCAACAAGTCGCTGATCTGGTACAACGCCAAGGCCTTCGAGAACGCGGGCGCCAAGGAGCCCAAGACCTGGCAGGAACTGCTGACCGCCGCGCAGGCGGTGTACGACTCCGGGGTCACCCCGTTCTCGGTCGGCGGCGCGGACGGCTGGACGCTGACGGACTGGTTCGAGAACGTCTATCTGTCCCAGGCGGGCCCCGAGAAGTACGACCAGCTCGCCCAGCACAAGATCAAGTGGACCGACCCGTCAGTGAAGCAGGCGCTCACCACGCTCGCCCAGATCTGGGGCAAGAAGGACTATGTGGCGGGCGGCGCGGACGGCGCGCTGCAGACCGAGTTCCCGGCCTCCGTCACCCAGACCTTCACCGGGGGCGACCAGCCGAAGGCGGCGATGGTCTACGAGGGCGACTTCGCACAGGTCAACATCGGTGACACCAAGGCGAAGGTGGGCACGGACGCGAAGGTGTTCCCGTTCCCGGCGGTGGGTTCCAGCGCCCCGGTGGTCTCCGGCGGTGACGCGGCGGTCATCCTGAAGGACTCCAAGGCGGCGCAGGCGCTGGCCACCTTCCTGGCCTCCCCGGACGCGGCGACGATCCAGGCCAAGCTCGGCGGCTACCTCTCGCCGAACAAGAACGTGCCGGACTCGGCGTACCCGAACGAGGTGCAGCGCACGATCGCCAAGGCGCTCATCGCGTCCGGCGACGACTTCCGCTTCGACATGTCCGACCAGGCCCCGCAGGCCTTCGGCGGCACCCCGGGCAAGGGCGAGTGGAAGGACCTGCAGGACTTCCTGAAGAATCCGAAGGACGTCGCGGGCACGCAGGCGAAGCTGGAGAAGGACGCGGCGGCCGCGTACGGGAACGGGGGCTGATCCGGCCATGGCGTCGGCAGCCGCGGCCGGGGCCCCACCGGGCCCGGCCGCACCCAGGAGCCGCAAGAGCGTGACCGGCACCCGCAAGGCCGTGGCAGCCCTGTTCCTGCTGCCGGCCCTGGTGCTGCTGGGCGCGCTCGTGGTCTACCCGATCGGGTACTCGATCGTCCGCAGCTTCTACAACGCGAACGGCGACGGGTTCGCCGGGATCGACAACTACAAGGCGATCTTCACCGACGACGGCATCCGCACCGCCCTGAAGAACAACATCATCTGGGTGGTGTTCGCGCCCACGGTCTCCACCGCGCTCGGCCTGGTCTTCGCGGTGCTGACCGAACGGATCCGCTGGGGCACGGCGTTCAAGCTGGTCGTCTTCATGCCGATGGCGATCTCGATGCTGGCGGCCGGGATCATCTTCCGGCTGGTGTACGACCAGGACCCGGACAAGGGCGTCGCCAACGCCGTGTGGGTGGGTGTGCACGACACCTTCGCCCCGTCGTCGGCGTTCCCCAAGGCGCACCCGGGCCGTGACTCGCCCCTGAAGCCGGAGGCGGGCGGGTTCATCACCTCGGCCACCGTGCACACCGGGCAGACCGTCACCCTGCCGCTCGTCGGGGTCGCCCCCGACCAGATGCCCGGTGACGCGAAGAAGGCCGTGGCCGCCAGGGCCGAGCCGGGGAAGATCACCGGCACCACCTGGCAGGACTTCACGCGCGGCAAGGGCGTCGGGAAGCCGGGCGCGCCCGACCCGTCCGAGCTGGGCTACGCCGGGATGCGGATCGAGGCGGTGAAGGACGGCAAGGTGGTGGCCTCCACCGAGGCCGCCGCCGACGGCACCTTCACGCTGCCCGCGACGGCCGACGGGGCGCAGCTCCGACTGCCCGCGAGCAACTTCAAGGAGCCGTACAACGGCGTCGACTGGCTCGGCCCGGCGCTGGTCACCCCGGCCATCATCGGGTCGTACGTCTGGATGTGGGCAGGCTTCGCGATGGTGCTGATCGCGGCCGGGCTCGCGGGCGTGCCCCGGGAGCTGCTCGAGGCCGCGCGGGTGGACGGGGCCAACGAGTGGCAGGTGTTCCGCAAGGTCACCGTGCCGCTGCTGGCGCCGGTGCTCGCGGTGGTGGTCGTCACACTGATGATCAACGTGCTGAAGGTGTTCGACCTCGTCTACATCATCGCCCCCGGCTCCTCCCAGGACGACGCCAATGTGCTGGCCCTGGAGCTGTACCGCAAGGGCTTCGCGGAGGGCCAGCCGGGCATCGCGAGCGCGATCGCGGTGTTCCTGCTGCTCCTGGTGATCCCGGTGATGCTGTTCAACATCCGTAGGCTGCGGCGGGAGGTGCGGCGATGACGGCGGCCACGGGAAGCATAGGGAAGGTGACGCCCGCCGGGACGACGGTGAAGGCCCGGCGGTCGCTCGGGGCGCGCATCGCCGAGAAGCTCAGCGGCGGACTGGTCCGCGCCTTTTTGCTGGTGGTGGGGCTGTTCTGGCTGGTGCCGACCATCGGCCTGCTCATCTCCTCGCTGCGCGCCCCGGAGGACGTGAGCGCGAGCGGCTGGTGGACGGTGTTCAGCAAGCCGTCCGAGCTGACCTTCGACAGCTACCGGAACCTGCTGGAGAACGGCGACATCACCCACTCCCTGGTGAACACGGTACTGATCACGGTCCCGGCGACGGTCCTGGTCGTGGTGATCGGCTCGCTGGCCGGCTACGCGTTCGCGTGGATGGAGTTCCCGGGCCGCGACTGGTGGTTCCTCGGCGTGGTCAGCCTGCTGGTGGTGCCCGTGCAGGTGGCGCTGATCCCGATCGCCGAACTGTTCGGCAGGATCGGCCTGTTCGGGACCATCCTCGGAGTGATCCTCTTCCACGTCGGCTTCGGTCTGCCGTTCGCGGTGTTCCTGCTGCGGAACTTCTTCGCGGAGATCCCCCGCGAGCTGCTGGAGGCGGCCCGGCTGGACGGCGCCGGTGAACTGCGGCTGTTCGCCCGGGTGGTGATGCCGCTCGGCGGGCCCGCGATCGCGAGCCTCGGCATCTTCCAGTTCCTGTGGGTGTGGAACGACATGCTGGTCGCCCTGGTGTTCACCAAGTCCGGCTCGCAGCCGATCACGGTGGCGCTGCAGACGCAGGTACGGCAGTTCGGCAACAACATCGACGTGCTCGCGCCCGGCGCGTTCATCTCGATGGTGATCCCGCTGGCCGTGTTCTTCGCCTTCCAGCGGCAGTTCGTGTCCGGGGTGATGGCGGGCGCGGTCAAGTAGCCCTGGCCGAAGGGCAGTTCCCTGGGGGCGGGTCCGCGCGGGCCCGCCCCTCCGCATGCGCGACATCCCCCGAATGGCGCAGGAACCGTAACCAATTCACTCCATTGGCCGTTCCCGGGCAGAACGCCCGCGCCGACCGACCCATGGATGCCCCTTGCCCAGGTTCAGTGTCATTGTCCCCGCGTACAAGGTCCAGGCGTACCTCCCCGAGTGCCTGGACTCGGTGCTCTCCCAGTCGTACCCGGACCTCGAACTGATCGCCGTGGACGACCGCTCCCCGGACGCCTGCGGCGCGCTGATCGACGAGTACGCGGCGCGCGACGCGCGCGTGAAGGCCGTCCACCTCGCCGAGAACCAGGGTCTGGGCCGCGCCCGCAACGCGGGGATGGCCGAGGCTACGGGCGACTACCTGATCTTCCTGGACGGCGACGACACCCTCACCCCGCACGCGCTGCGCGCGATCGCCGACCGGATCAAGGAGACCGGCGAGCCGGACGTGCTGGTCCACGACTACGCGCGCACGTTCTGGAACGGCGAGGTGATCCGCAACCGGACCGCCGCCCCGCTGACCGAGGAGGGCCCGGCGCCGTTCCGGCTGGAGGACCGGCCGGGGCTGCTGCGCGTGCTGATGGTGGCCTGGAACAAGGCGTACCGGCGGGAGTTCGTCGAGGAGCAGGGCTTCGCGTTCCCGCCCGGCTACTACGAGGACACCCCGTGGACCTTCCCGGCCCTGATGGCGGCGGAGTCGATCGCCACGCTGGACCGGGTCTGCGTGCACTACCGGCAGCGCCGGCAGGGCAACATCCTGGGCACCACCAGCCGCCGCCACTTCGACATCTTCGACCAGTACGAGCGGGTGTTCGCCTACGTCGAGCAGCGGCCGGAACTGGCGCGCTGGCGGCCGGACCTGTTCCGCCGGATGATCGACCACTACCTCGTGATCTTCACCCGGCGGGACCGCCTGCCGCGCGGCAGCCGCGCCGAGTTCCTGCGCCGGGCCCGCGCCCACCACCGCCGCTACCGGGTGCCCGGCACCCGGGCGCCGCTGCGCTCCCGGCTGCGGCACGGGCTGGTCCGCTTCGGCCTGCACCGCACCTTCCGCGCCCTGCGGCTGGCCTCGGCCGCGCGCCGGCGCACGCTGAAGGCGGCGGTCAAGCTCGCCCGCGCCCTCAGGACGGCCGCGCTGCGGCTGCACTACCGCGTTCAGCTGCGGCTGCCCCTGCGCGCCGACCGTGCGGTGTTCTCCGCGTACGACGGCGAGGGCCACGGCTGCGGCCCGGGGGCGCTGGAGGAGGCGTTCCGGACGCACGCCCCGCACATCCGCACCGCCTGGATCACCCGCCCCGAGCACCAGCAGGCGGTGCCGCCGGGGCCGCGCCGGGTGCGCCCGGGCACGGCCGCGTACTGGACGGCGCTGGCCCGCTCCAAGTACCTGGTGAACAACACCGCCTTCGACCGCCGGCTGCGCAAGCGGCCCGGCCAGGTGTTCGTGCAGACCCAGCAGGGGACCCCGCTGGGGCACCTGGGCCTGGACCTGCAGGAGCGCCCGGCGGCGGCCCGGGACACCGACTTCGAGGAGTTGCTGCGCGGCGTCGACCAGTGGGACTTCGTCGTGTCCGGCAACCGGCACTCCACCCTGACCTGGGAGCGGGTCTTCCCGGGCCGCTACACCACCCTGGAGTACGGCAGCCCGCGCAACGACGTGTTCCAGCGGGCCACGTCGGCGGACGTGGCCCGGCTGCGCGCGGCGCTGGGCGTCCCGGAGGGTGCGGTGGCGATCCTGTACGCGCCCGCCCCCCGCGACTACCGCCGCACCCAGCGCCCGCTGCTCGACCTGGAGCGGATCCTGCGCCGCCTGGGTCCGCGCTTCGTGGTCCTGGCCCGTGCCGAGGGCCTCCCCCCGGGGCCGGGGGCCCGCGTCATCGACGTGAGCGGCCACCCGGACGTGGAGTCGCTGTGCCTGGCCTCGGACGCGCTGGTGACGGACTACTCCTCGCTGATGGTCGACTACGCCAACCTGGACCGGCCGATCGTCGTGCACACCGAGGACTGGGAGGCCTACGAGGCCGCCCGCGGGCTCTACGTCGACCTGCGCGCCTGCCCGCCGGGTGCGGTGGCGCGCAGCGAGGACGACCTGATCGACATCTTCGCCGGCGGCCACTGGCGCGGCTCCCGCTCCGCCCAGCTGCGGGCCGCGTTCCGCGAGCGGTTCTGCCCGTACGACGACGGCCGCGCCGCCGAGCGGGTCGTCCGGCATGTCGTGCTGGGGGAGCCGGCGGGGCTGCCGGAGTTCGTGCCCCTCGCCGCCCGCCACCCGGTGCCGTCGGCGGCGGCCGCCCGCACGCCGCTCGCCACCGTGCCGCAACCTTCCGGTCCTCTCCCCGTCACCGAGGACCGCTGAACACCGTTGGACCTTCCGGGAGTTCCCATGCCCCTCGGCACGACGCGGCCCACTCCGGTCCGGCCGTCCACCTGGCGTCCCGCCGGACGGCCCCACCGCGTCCGCACGACAACAGAAAGAGCAGAATGCCCCGCTTCACCATCATCGTCCCGTCCCACGGGGTCGCCGGCCGGCTGTCCCAGGCGCTGGACTCCGTCCTCGGCCAGTCCTTCGGCGACCTCGAGCTGATCCCGGTCTGCGACGGCCCCGACGCCCCGGCCGCGGCGGTGGCCGCCGGATACGCCGAGCGGGACTCCCGGGTGGTCCCGGTCGACTCGCCGCCGTCCGCCGGGCTGAGCGGGGCGCGCAACGCCGGGCTGCGGGCGGCGACCGGAGCGTACGTGCTGTTCCTCGACGGCGACGACCTGCTGCTGCCGGGCGCGCTGGCGGCGCTGGACGCCCGGCTGGCCGAGACCGCCGGCGTCGACGTGCTCTACGCCGAGCACGAGCGGACTCCCTGGTGGGAGGGCGAGGCGAGCAACCCGGCGGCCCCCCTGCTGGCGAACGCGCCCAAGGGCGCCTTCTCCCCGGAGCGGTGTCCGGAGCTGACCGGTGTGCCGTTCCCCGCGTGGAGCGCCGTCTACCGCCGCACCTTCCTCACCGGGCATCGACTCGCCTTCCCCGACGGCCACTTCACGGACGTCGGCTGGGGCGGGCTGACCACGCTGGCCGCCGAGCGGATCGCGGTGCTGCGCCAGGTCGTCGTACGGCACCGGCTGCGCCGCCAGGGCAGCCGGCTCAACCTGCCCGGACCGCACCAGCAGGGACTGCTGGACCAGGTGGAGCTGGTGCTGACCCGGGCCGCCGATGAGGGCCTCGCGGCCGACCGGACCCGGGCGCTGTTCGAGCAGCTCTTCGCGCAGGTGCTGAAGACGGCGTCCCGGCCGGAGCGGCTGCCCTCCGGGCACCGGGCGTTCTTCCGCCGTGCCGGGCGGCTGTACCGCGCGCACCGGCCCACCGGGTACCGCGCCCCGGCCGGCAGCCTGGGCGTGCAGCACCGGCTCCTGGCGACGGGCGCCTACACGGCGTTCCGGGCGCTGCGCGGCGCCAACCAGGTCTCCACCGGGGCGACGGCCCTCGTGCCGCGTCCCCGCGCGCTGCGCACCCGGCTGCACTACGCCCGGCAGCTTCGCCGCCCGCTGGACCCCGACCTGGCGGTGTTCTGCGCCTACTGGGGCCGCGGCTACGCCTGCAACCCGGCCGCGATCCACGCCAAGGCCCGCGAACTCGCCCCCCACATCCGCTCCGTGTTCCTGGTCGAGGCCGACCAGGCGCATGCGATGCCCAAGGACGTCGACTACGCGGTGATCGGCTCGCGCCGCGCCTGGGAGGTGCTGGCCCGCGCCCGGTACCTGATCAACAACGCCAACTTCGCGGACGCCGTGGTCAAGCGGCCCGGCAGCGTGCACCTGCAGACCCAGCACGGCACCCCGCTGAAGAAGATGGGCGTCGACCAGGCCTCGTACCCGGTGGTGGCGGCGGCGACCGGCAGCTTCGCCAGGCTGCTGGCCCGGGTGGACCGCTGGGACTACAACCTCGCCTCCAACCGGCACTCCACCGAGATGTGGGAGCGGGCCTTCCCCAGCGCCCACGAGATCCTCGAGTACGGCTATCCGCGCAACGACGTGTACTACACGGCGACGGCGGACGACGTGGCCCGCGTCCGCCGGGAGCTGGGCGTGCCGGAGGGCAGGACGGCCGTCCTGTACGCGCCCACGCACCGCGACTACCGGACCGGGTTCGAGACCGGCCTGGACCTGGAGGCGTTCTGCGAGCAGGCCGGCGAGGACGTCGTCGTGCTGCTGCGCGCCCACTACTTCTACGACCGGGGCGGCAGGCGGAGCAGCGACCGGATCATCGACGTCACCGCGCACCGCTCCTCCGAGGACGTGTGCCTGGCCGCCGACGCGCTGATCACCGACTACTCGTCGATCATGTTCGACTACGCCAACCTGGACCGGCCGATCGTCGTGTACGCCGACGACTGGGACGTCTACCGGGAGACCCGGGGCGTCTACTTCGACCTGATGGAGACCCCGCCGGGCGTGGTGGCCCGGACGCCGGAGGAGCTGGCGCGGGTCTTCCGGGACGGCGCCCACCGGGGCCGGGAGGCGACGGCGGCCCGGGCCGCGTTCCGGGCGCGCTTCTGCCAGTTCGACGACGGACGCGCCGCCGAACGCGTCGTACGCCGGGTGCTGCTCGGTGAGCCGCCCGAGTCGATCCCGCCCGTGATCCCGCTCGCGGAGCGCATCCCGGCCCCCGCCGCCACCCTCGTAAGGAGCTGACCTCAGCAGTGCCCCGCTTCAGCATCATCGTCCCCGTCTTCAAGGTGCAGGGCTACCTGCGCGAGTGTCTCGACTCGGTGCTCGGGCAGTCGTACGGCGACTTCGAGGTGGTCGCCGTGGACGACCGCTCGCCCGACGGCTGCGGTGCGATCCTCGACGAGTACGCCGACCGCGACCCGCGGGTGCGGGTGCTGCACCTGCCCGAGAACGTCGGCCTCGGCCGGGCCCGCAACGCCGGCCTGGAGCAGGCGAAGGGCGACTACGTCCTCTTCCTCGACAGTGACGACGCCTACACCCCGGGCCTGCTGGCCGCCGTCGCCGGCCGGCTGGAGGGGGCCGGCGACCCGGACATCCTGGTCTTCGACCATGTGCGCACCCACTGGTGGGGCCGGGGCGGGCGCAGCGATGCCTCCGCCCTGCTGGCCTCGGCGGGCCTGGACGTCTTCAATCTGCGCGAGCGGCCCGAGTACGTCCGTCTGTTCCTGGTCGCCTGGAACAAGGCCTACCGGCGCTCCTTCTTCCAGGAGCACGGGCTGGGCTACGGCCCGGGGCTGTACGAGGACGCGCCGGTGACCTACCGGTCGATGGTCCTCGCGGACCGGATCGTCTGCCTGAACCGGATCGGTGTGGAGTACCGGCAGCGCCGGCAGGGCGCGATCACCAAGACGCCGGGGCGCCGCCACTTCGAGATCTTCCGGCAGTACGAGGGCCTGTTCGCGTTCCTGGAGGAGCGTCCGGACCTGGCGTGGGCGCGTCCGCTGCTGTTCGAACGGGCGCTGGACCACATGCTGTTCGTGCTCGCCCGCCCGGACCGGGTGACGCCCGCGGACCGCCCGGACTTCTACCGCGAGATCCGCGCCTTCCACCGCCGCCACCTCCCGGAGGGCTTCACCCCGCCCGACGGCCCGCGCGGCACCGAGATGCGGCTGCTGGCGTCGGCGCCCTACGCGTCGTACGCGGCGCTGCGGGGCCTGCGCGGAGTGCGCACGCTCGCGGCCAGGGGCGGGCAGCGGACGGCGCGGGCGGTGGCGGCGCGCTCCCAGGGCGCCTGGTACGCGGCCCGGTCGAGGCTGCCGCTCGATCCGCACCTGGTGGTCTACTCGTCCGCCCACCACGCAGGCGTGGGCGGCGACCCGGCCGCCATCCACGCCAAGGCACGCGAGATCGCCCCGCAGTTGCGCGGGGTGTGGGTGGTCCGGGAGGACGCGGTGGACACGCTGCCGCCCGGCATCGACCATGTGACGCCGGGCTCGGCCCGCTTCCACGCGGTGATGGCACGGGCCACGTACTGGGTGAACGACGTCAACTGGCCGGGCAGTCTGGTGAAGCGGCCGGGCAGCGTCCACGTCCACACCCACCAGGGCACCCCGCTGAAGTACATGGGCGCCGATCTGCTGAGCAAGCCCGGCGCCCGGCACGGCTTCAGCGTGCCGCAGATGCTGCGCCGGGCCGACCGCTGGGACTACAGCCTGGTCGCCAACCGCCACTCCGAGCTGGTATGGGAGCGGGCCTACCCCTGCCACTTCACCTCGGTGCGCACCGGCAGCCCGCGCAACGACGTGCTGGTGCGACCCGGCGAGGGGGCCGGCCGGGACTTCCGGCGGCGGCACGGCATCCCGGACGACCACACCGTGGTGCTGTACGCGCCGACGCGCCGGGACTACCGCCGGGGCGGGCACGTGGACCGGATCGACCTGGCCCGGTTCGCCGCCGACCTCGGCGAGGGGCACACCCTCGTCGTCCGGCTGCACCCGACCCTGGCGAGCGGTCCCGCGCGCGGGCTGGGCCTGGCGGATCTGGACCGGCGCGGGATCGTCGTCGACGCGACGGACGAGCCGCGCCCGGAGGAGGTGATGCTGGCCTCCGACGCGCTGGTCACCGACTATTCGTCGATCATGTTCGACTACGCCAACCTGGACCGGCCGATCGTGGTCCACGCCGACGACTGGGCCGCGTTCACCGCGAGCCGGGGCGCCTATCTGGACATCACCGCCGAGGCCCCGGGGCATGTCTCGCGCTCCTACCGGGAGCTGGCCTGGCTGTTCGCCTCCGGGGCCTGGCGGGACGAGGAGTCGGCGCGGCTGCGGGCGGACTTCCGCAGCCGGTTCTGCGAGTTCGACGACGGGCGGGCCGCCGAGCGGGTCGTCCGCACGCTGCTGCTCGGCGAGTCGATGCCCGAGGGCGCCGGCGTGCGGATCCCGGGCCAGGCCGTGGGGGGTGACCTGCTGGCCCCGACGTGAGGCCGGCAGGTCACGAGGGTGTCCGGGCCTTACTCGATGACGAGGTCGACCTCGATGTTGCCGCGGGTGGCGTTGGAGTACGGGCAGACCTGGTGGGCGGTGTCGACCAGCTTGCGGCCGGTCGCCTCGTCCACCGTGTCGGGCAGCTCGACGCGCAGCGTCACCTTCAGGCCGAAGCCCTCGCCCTGCTTGCCTATGCCGACCTCGGCGGTCACCGCGGCCTCGCTCACGTCCACCTTCGCCTGCCGGCCGACGAGGCCGAGGGCGCTGCCGAAGCAGGCCGCGTAGCCCGCGGCGAAGAGCTGCTCCGGGTTGGTGCCCTGGCCGTTGCCGCCCAGCTCCACCGGCGGGGCCAGCTTCAGGTCGATCTTGCCGTCGGAGGAGACGGCACGACCGTCGCGGCCGTGGGTGGCGGTGGCGACAGCGGTGTAGAGCGCGTCCATGGAAGACCATCCCTCTCGGAAGTCGGTGTGTCCGGCGGCCCTGGTCCGGCCGCCTCACGACCACAAGTAGAGCACACAATTAAGTTGTGCACAACTATATGGTTCGCCAGGGCTATCCTGGACGCATGACCGCCACGCCGACTCCCGCCCCCGCCGCCTCCGACGCGGACTGGCTCCGCCTGGACCGCCAGATCTGCTTCTCCCTGCACGCGGCGTCCCGCGCCTTCAACGGCGTCTACCGCGTGATCCTCAAGGACCTCGGGCTCACCTACCCGCAGTACCTGGTGATGCTGGTGCTGTGGGAGCAGGGTGACCTGCCGGTCAAGAAGCTGGGCGAGCATCTGCGCCTGGACTCCGGGACGCTCTCGCCGCTGGTCAAGCGGCTGGAGGGGGCCGGTCTGGTACGGCGCGAGCGCAGCGCGCAGGACGAGCGGTCGGTGCGGGTGCGGCTGACCGAGGAGGGGGCGGCGCTGCGCGAGCGGGCGCTGGAGGTGCCGCGCCGCATCGTGGCGGCGACGGGCTTCGAGCTGTCGGAGATCACCGAGCTGCGCGACCGCCTGGACCAGCTCACGGGCACCCTGGACGCGGCAGCACTGCACGAGGCGCAGAACTGCGGCTGAGCACTGCGGACTGCGACGGGCGCAGTGGCCCGCCGGGCGCGCGAGGGTGAGGGCACTCGGGCGTGCCGGGCGTGCGACAGTGCCGGTGCTTCGGCGAGTGCCGCGTGCCGCGCGCCCGACCGTGACGGGCTTCCGCGTGCCGGGCGTGGAACAGTGACGGCGCCTGGGAGAGCCGGGCGCGCGAGGGCGCAGGTTCTTGCCTGCCGGCCGCCCGACAGCGCGGGCTCTTGCACGTACAGGGCCGCCCGACTGCGGGTTCTTACGCGTGCCGACCGCCCGCCGGCGCGGGGTCCCGCGCGTGCCGGGCGCTGTTCACCGCGGGGGTCTGGGGACGGCGGACGTAGAGCCGCACCGTCACTCCGTCCTGCACGGATTCCGTCCCGGCCACGAACCCCTGCGCGAGCACCGCGAGTTTCGCCCGCTCGACGCGGCTCGCGGCTCCCCAGCGCCCGTCGAGCAGCCCCCGGTCACCGACGACCCAGACTCGCCGCAGCCCGGCGACCCGCTGCCGCAGCGCCTCCCCGCCCGCCTCGCGCCCGTACAGGGTCCCGGACCGGGCCGCCGACTCGGCCAGCGCCACGTCCCGCACTCCCCGGAAGGCCCCCGGGTAGGCCAGGGCCGCGTTCCGCAACCGCGCCGGGACGAACAGCACGGCGTCCCCCGGCCCGACCTGCCGTGCGGCGGCCCGGGAGACGGCGGCCAGATCGTCGGGACGGTGCGCCGGGTCCCGGTCGTCCCGGAGGCAGGGGAGCTGAGCCGCCAGCGCGAGGGCGAGCACCAGGACACCGGTCAGCCGGAGGAGGGGTCGAACGGGCCCCCCGTCGCCGGTGAGGCCCAGGCGGCGCACCGCCCCCGCCGCCCGCTCCACCCCCGCCGCCACCAGCAGCGGCGCCCCCGCCAGGGCGTACAGCACATACCGGTCGACGTACAGCGGAGTGGACCGGGACAGCAGCATCAGCGTGGCCGGGGGTACCACGGCCAGCGGCAGGGCGACGCGGGCGCAGGTCAGCCCGCCCGCGCCGGTGAGGCCCGCGAGGCCGAGCAGCGCCAGGGCCAGGCACCCCCCGTACACGACGGGGGCCGGGCCGAGGAACGCCCGCAGCAGGCCGAGTGCCGTCTCGCACGTCGGCGGCCGCAGCCAGGCCACCTGGGCCGACTGGGCGCGGGACACGAGGACCATCGGCAGCAGCCCCAGCGACACCGCGGCCGCCGCGCACCCCCAGCCCCGCCACACCCGCGCCCTCGCCCGGGCCAGCGCCAGCGACCCCGCGTGGGCGAGCAGCAGCAGCACCGCGAACTCGTGCAACCAGCAGGTCAGGCCCAGGACGGCGCCGTACGCCCGCCAGGAGCCGCCGTCCTGGACGGTGCGCACGAACAGCAGCGTGGCCGCGGCCGCGCCGGCGGCGACCAGCGCGTACGAGCGGCCCTCCTGCGCGTAGTGCCCGGCCATCGGCGAGATCGCGTACAGCAGCCCGGCCACCAGCCCGGCCCGCGGCCGCAGCAGCCGGGCACCGAGCGCGGCCACCAGCCCCGCGGTCACCATCGCCGCGCCCACGGACGGCAGCCGGAGCACGACCTCGCCGGGGTGGACGGCGAGCACGGCGTGCAGCAGGAAGTAGTACAGGCCGTGTACCGCGTCCACCCCGTGCAGCAGCCGCCAGATCTGCGGCACCGTGCGCCGCGCCACCTGGAAGGTGACCGCCTCGTCGCGCCACATCCCGCCGCGGTCGAGCCCCCACAGCCCGAGCGCGCCCATCACCGCCGCGGGCACCGCGACGACGGCGGCCGGCCGCATCCGGGCCGCCCCGCCGCTCGTTGCACCGGTCGGTACGACAGCCGTTGCTCCAGCCGCCCGGTGCGACTGCTGTTCCACCTGAGGCCCGACGCTCATCACGGCCCGATCTTTTGCGATTAGCCAACCTTTGCCGGTCAATGACGGCGTATCGGCAGGGATACACCATCCGCGCGGATTACCCTCCCACGTGATGAACCGTCTCCGTGTCACCCCCGGCCCGGTCCTCCCCCTCACCGCCGTCTGGCTCGCCACCCGTGCCCTGATGGCCTGGCTGCTCACGCACGACCGTTCGCCCCTGCTCGGCGGGGGCGCGGTGCCGCGCGAGGTGTGGCGGCTGTACCACCACTGGTACGGCGTCCTCGCGCACGGCGCGTTCCCGGCGCACGACAGCACCTGGCAGTACCCCCCGGGCGCCGGTGCGGTGCTCCTCGCGCCGGGGCTGCTGCCCGGGTTGACGTACTTTCAGGCGTTCGTGGCGCTGACGCTCGCCGCGGACGCCCTGATCACGGTCGCGCTGGTCCGCGCGGGCGGGAGCCCCGGGCGGAGCCTGCGTGGCGCGGCCGTGTGGACCTGCGGGCTGCCGCTGCTGCTGCAGCTGCCGCTCGCGCGCTACGACGTGCAGGTCACCGCGCTCGCCGTCGTCTCGCTGCTGACGGTGACGCGCTCCTCGCGCGCGGGCGGTGTGCTGGCGGCGCTGGGCGCGCTGGTGAAGGTGTGGCCGGTGCTGGTGCTGCTGGGCACGCCTCGGGGAGCGGCGACACGCCGGGCGTGGGGGTGGGCGGTGACCGCCGGTGGCGCCTGCCTCGCGCTCCTCGCCGTTTCGTTCAACAATTCCCTGGCGTTCCTGCGGGAGCAGGGCGGCCGGGGCGTACAGATCGAGTCGTTCGGGGGTACGGCGCTGAACCTGGCGCGGCACGCCGGCTGGCCGGGCCGGGTCCGGTACCAGTACGGCGCGATCGAGCTGGTCGGCCCCTATGTGCACGGCGTCGCCGCGCTCTCGCTGGCGCTCACGGCGGCCGCGTTCGGGCTGCTGGTGCTGTGGCGGCTGCGGGCTCGGCACTGGACTCCGGCGACGCCGTACGACGCGGCGCTGGCCGCCGTGCTGCTGTTCACCGTCACCAGCCGGGTGATCAGCCCGCAGTACATGATCTGGCTGCTGGGGCTGGCCGCGGTCTGCCTGACCTCGCGGTACACCGGTCAGCGCCCGGTGGCGGTGCTGGTGCTCGCGGCGAGCGCGGTCAGCTCCCTGGCGTACCCGGTGTTCTACCGCGAGGTGGTCGAGGGCACCTGGGCGGGCTGCCTTCTGATGCTGGCCCGCAACGGCCTGCTGGGGGCGGCTGCGGTGCTGTCCTTCGTCCGGCTCTGGCGCTCGGCGCTGCCGCCGGCCGGAAAGGCCGTGCCGACGACGGAACCCCGACCCGATTCCGACCGTCTTCCGGATAGAGCGCTAAGCGTCTCTTAACGGGGTATTACCGAACAAATCTAGGCTCCCGGCCGTGGACTCCATGCATCGAGACTCGCGAGACCCTCATCCGCCGCCTCAGGTCGGTGTCGTCGTCATCGGCTACAACGACGCCGCCCATGTGGCCGATGCCGTGCGCTCCGCGCTCGGCCAGGGGCCGGCGGTGGGTGAGGTCGTCGCCGTGGACGACTGCTCCACGGACGGCAGCGCCGAGTTGCTGGACCGGCTGGCGGCCGGCGAGCCCCGGCTTCGGGTGGTGCGCCGGAGCGTCAACAGCGGCGGCTGCGGCAGTCCGCGCAACACCGGGATCGACGCGGTGACGATGCCGTACGTGATGTTCCTCGACAGCGACGACCTCCTGCCGCCCGGCGCGGTGGACGCGCTGCTGGCGGCGGCGACCGGGGCGCGCGCGGACGTGGCGAGCGGGCTGTGCGTGCGCCGGGAGCTGCCCTCGGGGCGGGAACAGCCCTGGCAGGGGCGGCTCTACACGGCGCCCGCGGTTCTCGCGCGCCCCTCCCAGCGTCCCCGGCTGGTGCACGACACGCTGTGCGTCAACAAGCTGTACCGGACCGGCTTCCTGAAGGCGCACGGCATCCGCTTCCCGGAAGGGCGCTTCCTCTACGAGGACTTCGTCTTCACCGCGCGCGTACTGGCCGCCGCGCCGCGCATGGCGCTCGTACCCGACCGTGTGTACGTGTGGCACGTGCGCCGGTCGGCCGAGCAGTTGTCGCTCTCGCTGGACCGGGCGCGCATCGACAACTGGAAGGCGCGTACGGAGGCGTGCGCGCTGGCGTACGACATTCTGCTGAGCGCCGGGCAGAAGGAGCTGGCGCGGGCCGCGCGGGGCAAGTTCCTCGACCACGAGGTGCGCATGTACGCGCGCGAACTGGGATTGCGCGACGCGGACTACCGGCGCGCGTGGTGGACGCACACCCGGGAGTACCTCGCGCGCTACGACGCGGCCGACTGGGAGCGGAACCCGTCGGCGCCCGGCCGGCTGCTCGCCCGGATCGTCCTGGAGTCCCCCGAGCCGCGCGACCTGCCGCGCCTCAGGGAATTCGCCGCGCGCCCGGCCCGTCTGCTGCCGCCCTACGCCCGCGCCGCCGACGGCACCCCCGTCTGGTCCGCGGACCTGCCCCAGGTCTCCCTCGCCCCGTTGCTGACCCGCCCCACCCGTCTGCTGCCGCTCGCGGTGGACGCGGAGCTGCACCCGCGCGCGCGGGGCGCCCGGCTGCGCCTGCGGCTGCACGAGCTGTACGGGCGGCTGGCCGAGGCCGGGCCGCGCGAGGTGGAGGTGGAGTGGCGGGCCCGGAAGGACGGGAGCACCGCCCAGCGGGCCACGGCCGCCCTCGCGCCCTGCGGCCCGGAGAGCTGGACGGCGGAGCTGCCGGTCGACCTGGCGGGGCTCGGCGCGGGCACCTGGGACCTGCGGCTGACCCTGCGCCTCGCCGACGGCGCGTCCCGGGACTGCACGGCGCACGCCCTCACGGGCGGCGGCCGTCTGCGCCGCCACGCCGTTCCGAGCGCCCGGCACGGCGTGCTGCTGGTCCAGCCGTACGCCACGCACTCCGGCGCACTGGCCCTGCGCGTGGCGACCGGGCTGCACGGTGTGCTGACGGTGGTCCGCGGAAGGCTGCGCCGCCTGCTTCACTGAGAGCAGGGGGTTCGGGCGACGGACGCGACAGCACGGGACGAGGGCACCGGCCGCCACAGGCCGGGCCGACGAGGGGACGGCCGTACATGACCTGGCTGATCACCGGCGGCGCCGGTTACATCGGGGCGCACGTCGTACGCGCGATGACGGAGGCGGGCGAGCGGACGGTGGTCTACGACGACCTGTCCACCGGGGTCCGCGAGCGGGTGCCGGACGAGGTGCCGCTGGTGGCGGGCTCGACCCTGGACGCGGAGAAGGTGGCCCGCACGCTCGCGGAGCACGAGGTCACCGGGATCGTCCACCTGGCGGCGAAGAAGCAGGTGGGCGAGTCGGTGGAGCGGCCGCTGCACTACTTCCACCAGAACGTGGAGGGCCTGCGGGTGCTGCTGGAGGCGGTGACGGCGGCGGAGGTCCCGTCGTTCGTGTTCTCCTCCTCGGCGGCGGTCTACGGCATGCCGGACGTGGACCTCGTGACCGAGGAGACGCCCTGCCTGCCGCTGTCCCCCTACGGCGAGACGAAGCTGGCCGGCGAGTGGCTGGTCCGTGCCACCGGCCGCGCGACCGGTCTGGCGACCGCGTCCCTGCGCTACTTCAACGTGGCCGGCGCGGCCACCCCCGCCCTCGCCGACACGGGCGTGTCCAACCTGGTGCCGATGGTCTTCGAGAAGCTCACCGAGGGCGCCTCCCCGCGCATCTTCGGCGACGACTACCCGACGCCCGACGGCACCTGCGTCCGCGACTACATCCACGTGGCCGACCTGGCCGAGGCCCATGTGACGGTGGCCCGTGCCCTGCGCTCCGCCCCCGGCCACGACCTGACCCTCAACATCGGCCGCGGCGAGGGCGTCTCCGTGCGCGAGATGATCGACCGGATCAACGCGGTCACCGGCTACGACCGCCCTCCGACCGTCACCCCCCGCCGCCCCGGCGACCCGGCCCGCGTCGTCGCCTCCGCCGACCGCATCGCCACCGAACTGGGCTGGCAGGCCAAGTACGACATCGAGGACATGATCACCACGGCCTGGGAGGGCTGGCTCCGCCACCACCCGAACGCAGCCCGCTCGTAGCCAGTCGCGTGCGCGCGGCTGGCGGCGGCCTCACAGTGCCTTGAGTGCGCCCGCTGTCGCGCGGGCCAGGTTCTCCAGGTAGCCCTTCGGCAGCTTCGGGGAGCGGATGACGACCGAGCGCCAGTACAGGGGGCCGGAGATCAGGTCGAGGGCGAGGTCGGGGTCGAGGTCTGCGCGGACTTCGCCCCGCTGCTCCGCCGCTGCGACGATCTTGCTGGCCACCCCTTCCTGCCCGTCCCGCAGCGCCTTCTGCATCGCCTCCGCGATGTCGGGATTGCGCGCCGCCTCCGCCTGGAGGTCGGGGATGATCTGCGAGGCGACGGGGTGGCGCAGGGCGCGGGACGTCACCTCGTACAGCAGCCGCAGGTCCGCCTCCAGGGACCCCGTGTCCGGCACCGGCAGTCCCAGCACCGCCATCGCGGACACCACGTCGAGCACCAGGTGCAGCTTGGACCGCCACCGCCGGTACACCGCGGTCTTGCCGACGCCCGCCCGCCGCGCGATCCCCTCGATGGACATGCGGGCGTACCCGACGGCCGCCAGTTCCTCGAAGACGGCCGCCCGGATCGCCTCGGTCACGTCCTCGCGGAGCACGGCGGCCCCGGCGGGAGCCCGTCGCCGTGTGCGCTTCGGGGCCTCGTCGGCGTTGGTCGTCATACGAACAGCATAGGCCGTTACGACGAAACGGTTGCGTTCCGACGGTGGATGGTTCTACGCTCACGTTGCGACGATACGGTCCCGTCCCGACGTAAGAGAACGTGAAGAGAAGCGTAAGGAAACGCAGGACGACGGACCGGGACGACGGACGACGGGCGACGCACCCCGGCGACAGCCGGACGCCCGCCCCCACCCCCCTCCCCCCGAGCGAAAGCACCGGATGTGAGCCAGGTCCTCCACACACCGCCCCCGATCCGGGCAACGGCCGACGACGACCTCGCGGCGCTGGCCGCCCGGCACGGCCTGTCGGTCAGCGGCGCCCGCCCCTCCCTGCCCCAGTACGTGCGCCACCTGTGGGCCCGCCGTCACTTCATCACCGCCTTCGCCACCGCCAAGCTCACCGCCCAGTACAGCCAGGCGAAGCTCGGCCAGGTCTGGCAGGTCATGACCCCGCTGCTGAACGCGGCGGTCTACTACTTCATCTTCGGCGTGCTGCTGGGCACCAGCCGCGGTGTCCCGGACTACATCCCGTTCCTGGTCACGGGCGTGTTCATCTGGACGTTCACGCAGAGTTCGATCATGGCGGGCACCCGCGCGATCTCCGGCAACCTCGGCCTGGTCCGCGCCCTGCACTTCCCGCGCGCCGCCCTGCCGATCTCCTTCTGCCTCCAGCAGCTGCAGCAGCTGCTGTTCTCGATGACCGCGCTGGTCGTGATCATCCTGTCCTTCGGCATCCCGGTCACCCCGCGCTGGCTGCTCGCGCTCCCCGCGCTGGTCCTGCAGTCCGTCTTCAACGCGGGCGTGTCGATGGTCATGGCCCGGTGGGGCGCCAAGACCCCGGACATCGCCCAGCTCATGCCGTTCGTCCTGCGGACCTGGATGTACGTGTCCGGCGTCATGTGGAGCATCGACAAGCTCACCAAGAAGGACCACCTGCCGCACATCGTCACGGTGCTGCTGGAGACCAACCCGGCCGCGGTCTACATCGACCTCATGCGGTACGCGCTGATCCACAGCTTCCACGGCAAGCAGCTGCCCCCGCACGTGTGGGCGGCGGCCACGGGCTGGGCCCTGCTCGCCGGCATCGGCGGCTTCATCTACTTCTGGAAGGCTGAGGAGACGTACGGCCGTGGCTGAGCAGATCCCGCACGAGAACATCCCCACCGTCATCGCCGACGGCGTCGACATCGTCTACCGCGTCAACGGCACCGGCGCCGGCCGCGGCACCGCCACCGCCGCCCTGAACCGCATCCTGCGCCGCAAGCAGGCCGAGAAGGCCGCCGGTGTACGCCGGGTGCACGCGGTGAAGAACGTGTCGTTCGTCGCCTACAAGGGCGAGGCGATCGGCCTCATCGGGACGAACGGCTCAGGCAAGTCGACCCTGCTCAAGGCGGTCGCCGGGCTGCTCCCGGTGGAGAACGGCCACATCTACACCGACGGCCAGCCCTCCCTCCTCGGCGTCAACGCGGCGCTGATGAACGACCTCACCGGCGAGCGCAACGTCCACCTCGGCGGTCTCGCCATGGGCATGTCCCGGGAGCAGATCAAGGAGCGCTACCAGGACATCGTCGACTTCTCCGGAATCAACGAAAAGGGTGACTTCATCACCCTGCCGATGCGCACGTACTCCTCCGGAATGGCGGCCCGGCTGCGCTTCTCCATCGCCGCCGCCAAGGACCACGACGTGCTGCTCATCGACGAGGCCCTGGCCACCGGCGACCGCGCCTTCCAGAAGCGCTCCGAGGACCGGATCCGCGAGCTGCGCCGGCACGCCGGTACGGTCTTCCTGGTCAGCCACAACAACAAGTCCATCCGCGACACCTGCGAACGGGTGCTGTGGCTGGAACGCGGCGAACTGCGCATGGACGGCCCGACCGAGGAGGTCCTGAAGGAGTACGAGGCCTTCACCGGGGACAAGAGTGACAAGACGGCGAAGAAGCCGGCCAAAGCCGTCAAGAACACACCGGAACCCAAGTCGCCGAAAATCGCTCTTCCCTCGTGAGAGCAGCTCTTACCTCAGGCGTGGTTATCCTTTTCATCCATCTAGTGACAGTATGTTAGGAAGGGTGCCCCTGAGACGACGAGCCGAAGGAGTCCTCCGCGATGCCCCACCTCAGTGTCATCGTCTACGGGCCGAACACCCAGGGGCATCTGACCGAACTGCTCGACTCACTGGAGGCCCGCCCGCTCGCGGACGCCGAGGTGATCGTCGCGGCGGTCGGCGACTGGGCCCGGGAGACCGCCGAGGCGCACGCCCCCGAGACGGTCGTGGTGCCTCTGCCGGACGGTACCGGTGACGCGGCGGCCCGGGCGGCGGGCGCCGCGCGGGCGTCCGGCCGCTGGCTGCACTTCGTGCACGCCAAGGACGGCCTGCCCGCCGGAGCGCCCCGGCTGATCGCCGAGCGGACCGCAGAGCTCGGCGACACGGCGGACGTGCTCCTCCTCGACCACGTCACCACCACCTGGCAGACAGCCGCGCGCCCCTCCCGCGACGGCCGCTTCCTGGCCGGCGCCGGCCGCGCCGCGGTCCCCCTGGACGACGCGGCCGACCTGCTCCGGCTGACCCCGCTGCTCGGCACCCGCGTCCTGCGCGCCGCCTTCTGGCGCGCCCACGAGGAGCAGTTGGCCACGGACGACGAGCCGTACGCCGCTCACGCCGCCCTGCTGCACGCCGGCCGCGTCGCCTGCCTGAACCAGGTGGCGTACGAGGACCGCAGACTGCGCCCGGAGAGCCTCCCCGCCCTCGTTCCCGAGGACCGCTACGCGCTCATCGACCGCTACGAGTCCCTGCTCCCGCTCGCCAAGGAGCGCCGGGCGGCCCGCTCGGTCCTGTACGACCTGATGGTGCGCGACCTGGTGCGCACCTTCGCCCGGGAGAACCTGCCCGACCCGGTGGCCCGCGAGTTCTTCCGCCGCGCCTCCCTCGCCGCGGCCCGCTGGCGCCCCGAGGGCCACCAGCGCCCGGCGGGCCTCGAAGGCGTCCGGCACGCCCTGCTCGAAGAGGGCGCGTACACCAAGTACCGCGCCTTCCAGGCCGCCAACCGCACCCGCCGTGCCGCGCGCAAGGCCGTGCGGACCCGCAAGCGCCAGGTGGGCGCCAAGCTCCGCGAGCAGCAGTACCACCGCGCGCTCACCCGCCCGATCGACCCCGACCTCGCGGTGTTCGCGGCCTACTGGGAGCGCGGGGTGTCCTGCAACCCGGCCGCGATCGCCGCCAAGCTCGCCGAACTCGCCCCGCACATCCGCCGGGTGTGGGTGGTGAGCAAGGAGAACGCGGCCCTGCTGCCGCCCGGCACCGACCACGTCGTGCCCGGCACCCGCCGCTACTGGGAGACGCTGGCCACCGCCAAGTACCTGACCAACAACGTCAACTTCCCCAACGCGGTCGTCAAACGCCCGGGCGCCGTCCACCTCCAGACCCACCACGGCACTCCCCTCAAACGCATGGGCCTGGACCAGATGGACCACCCGGCCGCCGCCAAGGGACTGGACTTCAACGCCCTGCTCGCCCGCATCGACAAGTGGGACTACAGCGTCAGCGCCAACAGCCACTCCACCCGGATGTGGGAACGCGCCTACCCGGCCCGCTACACCTCCCTCGACCACGGCTATCCGCGCAACGACGTCTTCTACACCGCCACCGCCGACGACGTCCGGACCGCCCGCCGCCGCCTGGGCATCGCCCCCGGCCGCAAGGCCGTGCTGTACGCGCCCACCCACCGCGACTACGAGGCCGGCTTCACCCCCCGCCTCGACCTCGCCGCCCTCGCCGACCGCCTGGGCGACGACACGGTCCTGCTGGTGCGCGCCCACTACTTCTACGGCGGCTCGGCGAGCCCCCTCACCGGCCTGCGCCGCACCGGCCGGATCATCGACGTCTCCACCTACGACCCGGTCGAGGAGCTGTGCCTGGCCGCCGACGCGCTGGTCACGGACTACTCGTCGATCATGTTCGACTACGCCAACCTCGACCGGCCGATCGTGATCTACGCCGACGACTGGGAGACGTACCGGACCACCCGCGGCGTCTACTTCGACCTGATGGCCGAGGCGCCGGGCCAGGTCGCCCGCACCCAGGAGCAACTGGCGGACATCTTCGCCTCGGGCGCCTGGCGCGACGAGGCCGCGGCCAAGGCACGGGCCGCGTTCCGGCGCCGGTTCTGCGAATACGACGACGGCCGCGCCGCCGAGCGGGTCGTACGGCGGGTGTTCCTGGGCGAACCGGAGGAGGCGCTGCCCCCGGTGCTCCCGCTCGAGGAACGCACCCCCGCCCCGACCCCCGAGGAGGCCACGGCATGACGACCACGACCCCCGACGTCACGGTCACCGTCATCGTCTACAACGACGCGGCCCGCCTCCCCCGTGCGGTCGCCTCGTTGCGCGCCCAGACGCACCCCAACATCGAGATCGTCATCAGCGACGACCACTCCACCGACGACACGCCCGCCGTGGCGCGGCAACTGGCCGCCCAGGACCACCGCATCCGCTACCTGCGGCTGCCGGAGAACAGCGGTGGCTGCAGCGCGCCGCGCAACCGGGCCATCGAGATCGCCCGGGCGCCGTACCTGATGTTCCTCGACAGCGACGACGAACTCCCGCCCCGCGCGGTCGAACTGCTGCTGGCCGCCCACCGCGAACGCGAGATCGACTTCGCCATGGGCGCGGTACGGCGGGTACGGGTGGACAACGGGCGCCGCTCGACCTGGATGCCGCACCTGGTCGCCGAGCGCCGCACGCTGGACGGCATCGAGGCCGACCCGCGACTGCTCTTCGAGCATCTGTCGACGAGCAAGATGTACGCGCGCGCCTTCCTCGACCGGCACGAGCTGCGGTTCCCCGAGGGCATCCACTACGAGGACCAGCTGTTCTCGGCGCAGGCGTACTGCCTGGCCAAGGCGTTCACGATCATTCCGGAGCCGGTGTACGTCTGGTACATCGAACCGTTCGCGGCGGCCGCCTCCGCCTCCATCTCCAACCAGCGGCACAAGATCTCCAACGTGCGCGACCGGGTGCATGTGCAGCGGCTGATCGACGAGTTCCTGGTGGAGAGCGGGCACGCGGGGCTGCGGGAGGACAAGGACTTCAAGTTCCTCAAGCACGACTTCCGGATGTACGCGGGTGATCTGCCCTACCGGGACGAGGAGTGGCTGCGGTCCTTCGCCGACCTGATGAACCCCTACTTGGACACGCTGTCCCCGGGTGCCTTCACGCGGCTGCCCCGCCCGGAACGGGTGGTGCTGCAACTTCTGCGCGACGGCCGCCTCCCCGACGCCCGGCTGGCGGCGCGGGGACTGGGACACGGGGTCGCTCCGCGCCACGTCACGACCGACGACGCCGGCACCCCGTACTGGGGCGACATCGTCCCGGCATCCGAACAGTCCCGCCGCGAACTCGACGTCTCCGACCTCGAGCTGGACACCCGCCCGTTCCCGAGCGCGCAGTTCCGCCACGAGATCACCGACCTGACCCCGGGCCGGGGCACCACCCTGACCCTCGGCATCCGCACCTACGACCCCGGGCTGCGGCTTCCGGTGGGCCCGCAGCGCGCGAGCCTGGTACTGGCGCCGGGCCGCCGCCGTCTGACGGTGCCGTTCCGCCTGGACCCGGTGAGCCCGGGCGTCTTCGAGGGCCGGGTCCGCGTGGACCTGTCGCAGGTGCCGCTTCCGGTCCAGGGCTTCGACGGCGTACGCCATCCCCTGCTCCGCCTGGAACAACAGGGCCTCGCCCACACCGGCCTGCTCCTGGCCCCCCTCGCCTTCCCGACCCTCACCGCCCGCATCGACTACCGCTCCGGCGCCACACCCCACTGCGTGACCATCGAGCCGGAGGGCCGCAACCCCGGCCGCCTCCAGGTCCGCTGGCACCCCACGGGAGTCACGGCCCACGTGATCCGCCCGGCCCTCAAGAAGCTGGCCCACCCCAAACTCCACAACACGGCCCGCCTGGTGGCAAGCGCCCTGAGGTAACCGACAACTGCCCCAAGTGGGGCGGCACGGGTGGGCGGTGGGGGTCCCCCGCGCGAGCGAAGCCGAGCGTGGGGGAGGCACCCCGCGGGCGCGGGCCGGTGAACCCACCTCCGGCCTGCCGCAGCACCGGGCACCCTGTCCGCACCGGTCGCGCGGCGGTCAGCGCCTCACCTCGTACAGCACCTGCCCGCCAGGCCCCGTCGCCACCTGGCGGAGCCACGGCTGCGCAGCGCCCCGTCCGCCGACGACCCACCGCACCCGGTACTCCCGCACGATGCCCCGCCGCACCTCCCCCGACGTCCCCGCCGCGAAGAACCGCCGTACCGCCGCCTCCCGCCCCGCCGCATCCGGCAGGAACACATCGGGGTACCCGGGAGCCACCGTGTACGGCCCGTACGCCGGAATCTGCCGCGACGGCCACGTCCCCGCCATCACCACATCCCCGTACTTCACCCACGGCGTGATCCACTGATACCCCACCCACGGGGTCCGGTACTTCGCCGCCACCGCACCGGGCAGCGCGTCCCGCCCGACCACGTACCCGAGCGTCCCGGCCTGCGTCCACGCCCCCATCACCAGCGCGGCGCCCAGCACACACGCCCACCCCACCCGCAGCGCCCGCCGCCCCGCGGACACGGCCTCCAGCGCCGCCGCGAGCTGGGCCGGGATCAGCGCGGCCGGCAGGGCGCGGCCCCAGGAGTAGTGCCCGGTCAGCCCACCGGCCGCGAACACCAGCGCGCCCAGCAGAAAGAAGAGGACCAGCGGATCCCACCGGTCCCGCCGCCACCGCAGCCCCAGCGCCGCCACCCCGAGCAGCACCAGCCCGAACCGCCCGGCCAGATGCTCGTACAGCGGCCGGTGGATCGCCTCCAGATCCGCGCCGGCGGAGAACAGCGAGAAGAAGTCGTAGTACGGCCACAGCCACAGCAGCGCCGCCCCCAGCGCGAGCGCGGCGCCGAGCCGCAGCAGCGCCGGCCGGCCCGGTCGCGCGGCGATCACCACGGCCAGCGCGCCCAGCGACGCCACGACCCCGGTGAACTGGTGGCACAGCAGGATCAGCGCCCACAGCACGCCCAGCCCCAGCCACGCGACCCACCCGGCCCCCTCGCGCAGCACCCTGGTGAGCCACGCCCAGAAGTGGAAGGACAGGCCGAGGGCGAACACGCTCGGATACGACACCGTCAGCGCCAGGGAGCCCAGCCCGAGGAAGCCGCTCCAGTTGAACAGCAGCGGACCCCACAGCAGCACCAGGCTCAGGATGGCCAACGCGGGCGCCGCCCGGTGCGCGCTGAGCGTGCGGACGTACCGCCACACCCCGGTGACGAGCAGCGCCAGCCCGGCGATCGCGCCGATCCGCAGGACGTCGAACACCGACAGGCTGCTGATCCGGGCGACACAGCCCAGCAGCAGCATCCACGGCGAGTAGTACGGGCTCGGCGTGTCGGCGTCGACCAGCGGGTTCCCGGGGTGCAGCAGACTGTGCCGCAGCCGCTGCACGGTCGCCGCGTGCATGCCGAGATCGCCCGCCCACGGCAGACGGACGATCACGAAGAGCATCAGCACCAGCAGCAGCGCCACGGCGGCCTGGGGCAGCACCCGGCCGGCGCTCACCGTCCGGGACGACCCCGTGCCGGGCGTTCCGGCACGCAGCCCGGCGCTAGGCGATTCGGCGCGCATCCTGCTGGAACACCCAGGTGCGGTAGACCAGGAAACGGAACGCGGAGGCGAGCACGATCGACAGCGCCTTCACCACGTTCGACTCGAACGCGCCGTGCAGCCCGAGCCCGTGATATCCGGCCCCAAACAGACCGCTTTCCATCACCACACCGAGCCCGCTGAAGACGAAGAAGAGGACGATCTGGCGCCGGGTGCGCGAGGCGCGGTCGCGATAGGCGTAATACCGGAAGCCCAGGTAATTCGTCGCCATCGCGATACAGCTGGCCAGGACCGTCGCGGTCATCGCCTGCCAACGCAGGCCGTGCAGCAGCAGATTGAACACCAGGAAATTGACGAGGACACCGCTGCCGCCGACGACCCCGAACTTCACGGCCTCCAGCACCACGCGCGTGACCGGCCGGGCCGGAGCCGGCTCGGGGGCCGGGGCGGGGGCCGGCGCCGGACGGATCTCGGTGAGGTTCACTGTCACAGTCCAGACCCTAGCCGAAAGGGCACGATTAGCAGGAAACGGTAAATTCACCGCGGGTTTTTCGCTAAGCGTCGGCAAGCCGCGAGCAAGTCGCGGGCAAGAACGAGGGCGCCCCCGAACCGGCTTCGGAACCGGTCCCGGGGCGCCCCCGGCGCTGGCACGCCGTACGACTCGCCGTCGTACGCCGTGGAACTACGAGTGCGTGCGCAGCAGCGTCCGCATCGTGCGCATCGCCACCGACAGGTTGGCGAGGTCGAAGGAGTCCGACCCGCGGATCTCCTCCAGGGTGGTGCGCGCCCGGCTCAGGATCGCCGCGTTCTTCTGCTCCCAGGCCTTGAAGCGCTGCTCCGGCGTCGAGTTGCCGTTGCCGACCGCGAGGACGTCCGCGGTGAGCGCCGCGTGCGCCGCGTACAGGTCCTCGCGGATGGAGGCGCGGGCCATGGACTGCCAGCGGTCGGCGCGGGGCAGTTCGATGATGCGGTCCATGAGCTGGGTGATGCTGAGCCGGTCGGCGAGGTCGTAGTAGACCTCGGCGACGTCCAGCGGCTCCTTGCCCATGCGGTCGGCCACCGAGACGATGTCCAGCGTCGGGAAGGCGGAGGAGAACCCGGCCACGCGCGTGGCGAGTTCGTCCGGGACACCGGCCGCGGACAGCTCGTCGTACACGTGCTGGTACCACTCCAGGTCCGCGCCGCGCAGCAGCTTCGGCAGCTCCTGCCAGACGTGCTCGACCCGCTCGGCGAAGAACTCGACCGTCTCGGCGAGCTGCAGCGGCTGCGGCCGGTTGTTGAGCAGCCAGCGCGTGCCGCGCTCGACCAGGCGGCGCGAGTGCAGCCGGATCCGGGTCTGGACGGCCGCGTCGACCTTGTTGTCCAGCTCCTCCACCGCGTCCCACACCGGCGCCGAGCAGAAGATCGCGCGGGCCGCGGTCTGGGCGCGGACGATCTCCTCCAGCGAGGCGCCGGTCTCCTCGCGCAGGCGGTGCAGATACGTCGTACCGCCCGTGTTGACCGTGTCGTTGACCAGCACGGTCGTGGTGATCTCGCGGCGCAGCGGGTGGGCGTCGATGGCCTCCGCGAACCGCTCGCGCAGCGCCGAGGGGAAGTAGGCGTCCAGCAGGCCGCGCAGATACGGGTCGTCCGGCAGCGTGGTGTGCAGCAGCTCCTCGGCGACCGTGATCTTCGTGTACGCCAGCAGGACGGCCGTCTCCGGGCCGGTGAGGCCCTGCCCCTGCCCGAGGCGCTCGCGGATCTGGCGGTCGGTGGGCAGGAATTCCAGCGCCCGGTCCAGGTGGCCCTCGCGCACCAGGTGGCGGATGAACCGCTGCTGGGCGTGGAGCATGTCCTTGGACTGCGCGAGGGCGTTGGCGATCGCCGTGTTCTGCGCGTAGTTGTTGCGCAGGACCAGGCTGCCGACCTCGTCGGTCATCTCGGCGAGCAGCTTGTTGCGCTGCTTGACGGTCATGTCGCCGTCCGTGACCAGGCCGTTCAGCAGGATCTTGATGTTCACCTCGTGGTCGGAGGTGTCCACACCGGCGCTGTTGTCGATCGCGTCGGTGTTGATCCGGCCGCCGTGCAGCGCGAACTCGATGCGGCCGAGCTGGGTCAGGCCCAGGTTGCCGCCCTCGCCGACGACCTTGACACGCAGGTCGGCGCCGTCGACGCGGATGGCGTCGTTGGCCTTGTCGCCGACGTCGGCGTTGGACTCCGCCGACGACTTCACGTACGTGCCGATGCCGCCGTTCCACAGCAGGTCCACCGGCGCCTTGAGGATCGCCTTCATCAGGTCGGCCGGGGTCATCTTGGAGATCTTCTCCTCGATGCCCAGGGCCTCCCGGATGTGGCTGTTGAGCGTGATCGCCTTAGCCGTGCGCGGGAAGACCCCGCCGCCCGCGGAGAGCAGCTCGGTGTTGTAGTCGGCCCAGCTCGAGCGGGGCAGCTCGAACAGGCGGCGGCGCTCGGCGTAGGACGTGGCCGCGTCCGGGTCGGGGTCGATGACGATGTGCCGGTGGTCGAAGGCGGCGACCAGGCGGATGTGCTCGCTGAGCAGCATGCCGTTGCCGAACACGTCACCGGACATGTCGCCGATGCCGACGACCGTGAAGTCCTCGGTCTGCGTGTCGACGCCCAGCTCGCGGAAGTGCCGCTTCACGGACTCCCAGGCGCCGCGCGCGGTGATGCCCATGCCCTTGTGGTCGTAGCCGGCCGAGCCGCCGGAGGCGAAGGCGTCGCCGAGCCAGAAGTTGTACTTGTCGGCGACCTCGTTGGCGATGTCGGAGAACGTCGCGGTGCCCTTGTCGGCCGCGACCACCAGGTAGGTGTCGTCCCCGTCGTGCCGTACGACGTCCTGCGGCGGCACGACCTCGCCGGCCACCATGTTGTCGGTGATGTCGAGCAGCGCCGAGATGAACGTCCGGTAGCTGGCGACGCCCTCGGCGAGCCAGGCGTCGCGGTCCACCGCCGGGTCCGGCAGCTGCTTGGCGACGAAGCCGCCCTTGGCGCCGACCGGCACGATGACGGTGTTCTTCACCATCTGCGCCTTGACCAGGCCGAGGATCTCGGTGCGGAAGTCCTCACGGCGGTCCGACCAGCGCAGGCCGCCTCGGGCGACCTTGCCGAAGCGCAGGTGCACGCCCTCGACGCGCGGCGAGTACACCCAGATCTCGTACGCCGGGCGCGGCGCGGGCAGGTCCGGGATGGCCTGCGGGTCGAACTTCATGGACACGTAGGCGTGCGGCGTACCGTCGGCCGTCTCCTGGAAGAAGTTCGTGCGCAGGGTCGCCTTGATGACGGTGAGGAAGGACCTGAGGATCCGGTCCTCGTCCAGGCTCGCCACCTGGTCCAGGGCCGCGTCCAGCTCCTCCAGCAGCGCGTCGACGATCTCCAGGCCGGCCTTCTGCCGCTCCGGCGACATCCGGGCCTCGAAGAGGGACACCAGCAGCCGGGTGGTGTGGACGTTGTTGCGGAGGGTGTCCTCCATGTAGTCCTGGGAGAAGGTAGAGCCGGCCTGCCGCAGGTACTTGGCGTAGGCGCGCAGCACCATCGCCTGCCGCCAGTTCAGCCCGGCGCTGAGCACGAGGGCGTTGAAGCCGTCGTTCTCCGCCTTGCCGGTCCAGGTCGCGGCGAACGCCTCCTGGAACCGCTCACGCGCGTCGTCGCCGAGGTCCCCGGCGACACCGGCCGCGCGGGGCATGCGCAGACCGAAGTCGTAGATCCAGGCGGTGGTGCGGTCCACACAGCGCAGCTCGTACGGCCGCTCGTCGGTGACCTCGACGCCGAGGCGGCTGAGCACCGGCAGCACGTGGGAGAGGGAGACCGAGCCGCCCTTCTGGTAGATCTTGAACCGGCGCTCCTCCGGCCCGGCGCCCACCGGCTCGTACAGGCTCAGGCTGAAGGCCTTGTCCTCGCTGAGCTGCTCGAGATGGGCGAGGTCGGAGACCGCGGCGCGCGGGGAGTGGTCCGCCTTGTAGCCCTCGGGGAAGGCGTTGTTGTAGCGGCGCAGCACCTCGGCCGCGTGCTCCTCGCCGCACTCGGCGGTCAGCGCCTCGGCGAACGCGTCGGCCCAGGAGCGGGCGGCCTCGACCAGGCGGGCCTCGATCCGCTCCTTGTCGCTGTCGGACAGCTCGGGCAGCTCGGTGCCCGGCGGGACGCGGACGACGAAGTGCAGCCGGGACAGGATCGACTCGGTGTTCCAGGCGGTGAAGTCGACGCTGATGCCGCCGAGTTCCTCCTTGAGGATGTCGATGATCCGCAGCCGGACGCCGGTGGTGTAGCGGTCGCGCGGGAGGTAGACGAGGGCCGAGTAGTAGCGGCCGTACTCGTCCTGGCGCAGGTACAGCCGCAGCCGGCGGCGCTCCTGCAGGTAGAGGACGCTCGTCGCGATGGCCTGCAGCTCGGCGGCCGGGGTCTGGAACAGCTCGTCGCGCGGGTAGGTCTCCAGGATCTGGAGCAGGTCGCGGCCGTCGTGGCTCTCGGGCGAGAAGCCGGCCCGCTGCAGGACCTCGTCGACCTTGCGCCGGATGACCGGGACCCGGCGGACCGACTCGGTGTAGGCGGCGGAGGAGAACAGGCCCAGGAAGCGGCGCTCACCGACGACATTGCCCTGCTCGTCGAACTTCTTGACGCCGATGTAGTCCAGGTACGACGGCCGGTGCACGGTGGCCCGGCTGTTGGCCTTGGTCAGCACGAGCAGCTTGTGCTCGCGGGCCTTGGCGCGCGCGTCGGCCGGGAGCCGCTCGAAGGAGGGGCTGACCGGGTGCTGGTCGTCCGCGGCGTGGTGCGGGTCCGAGCGCAGTATGCCGAGACCGGTGCCGGGCACCGCGGCGAGGGTGTCGTCCGCGCGCAGCTGGTACTCGCGGTAGCCGAGGAAGGTGAAGTGGTCGTCGGACAGCCAGCGCAGCAGCTCGCGGGCCTCCTCGACCTCGGGCCGGGGCAGGTCCGCGGGGGTCGGCTCGTTCGTCAGGCCGTCGGCGATCCGGACCGCCGCGTCCCGCATCTTCTCCCAGTCCTCGACGGCCTCGCGGACGTCGGAGAGCACGCGCAGCAGGTCGGCCGAGATCTGCTTCAGGTCGGAGCGGTCCGTCTCCCGGTCGATCTCGACGTGGATCCAGGACTCGATGTGCGCGTCGTGCGGCAGGTCGCCGGTGGGCGGGGTCGGCAGCACCTCGATCAGCTTGCCGGTGACGTCCCGGCGGACGACGAACTGCGGGTGGACGACGACGTGGATGCCGCGGCCCTGGCGGGTCAGCTCATTGGTGACCGAGTCGACCAGGAAGGGCATGTCGTCGGTGACGACCTCCACCACGGAGTGGCTGCAGGTCCACCCGTTCTCCTCCACGGTCGGGGTGTGCACCCGCACGTTGGCCGTGCCCTGCGGCCGGTTCTCGGCGAGACGGTAGTGCGAGACCGCGGCGCCGAAGACGTCGACCGGGTCGCGGTCGGTGAGGTCTTCCGGGGCGGTGTGCAGGTAGTAGCGCTGGAGGAACGCGAGCACGGACTCGCTGTCGGGGGTGCCGGCCGTGCCCTCGCCCGTCGTCCCGGTCGGTAGGTGCCCCCCGACCGGGCTGTTCTCAGCTACCCGGGCGGCCCGTTCGAGCAGCTCGGCCTTGGCTTCGTCCAGCTTGGTCTGCATTGTCCTCTGGCTCCTGTCGCGCGCCGTTGCGTGACGTAGAAGGAAGTACGGTCCCCTTCCCCCCGGCCCGACGCCACGGCCCGGGGTGTCCGGTCCGATCCGACGCTATGCCGCGGGGTGAGATGAGCGGGGGGTATTCGGCCATTCTCGACGGGCCTGTCGGATGTGACGCTGCTCTCGGCACCGTCGTGTCCGGGGCCGTCCTCGGCGTCCTGGGGGCGTCGGTGCCCCCGTCCCGCCCGCGAAGACCAGCGACCGCCGCCCGGCCACGGAGGTGTTCCGTACGACCCGGGCGCGGGGCAGGGGCAACGTCGCCCCCGCGAGCTATCGCGCTGATCACGCCACAAGGCTATCGCCCCTCACCCGGGGGTCGTCATGAGCCGTATGTGTACAAAACCGGGGGGTGAAGTTTGACGTTCTGCACAGGGGCGGTGTGGGGGCCGGTGGCGTATTCGGGGTGGGGTGGGTCAAGCGCGGCGTTCGGGTCCGATGCGGGTGGGGGTGCCGGTGGTGTTCGGCGCCGGCTGTGTGACGGCGGTGCCGATGGCGCGCGGACTGCGGTCGGGTCCGGGGGCGGATCCGGTCGCGTCCGGACGTCCCAGGTCGCACCCTGAAAACGACGGGCCCTCTTGGCAGGCGCGCCCTGCGCAGGCACGTTGCCCAGGACAGTGCCCGTCCCCCGCGGAGGGGCCGTGCCCGCCCAGGAGGAACCGACAATGCCCGCGAAGATCCTCATCATCACCGGCGACGCTGCGGAGTCCCTGGAAGTCCTCTATCCCTACCAGCGCCTGCTCGAGGAGGGCTACGACGTCCACATCGCGGCCCCCACCCGCAAGACGCTCCGCTTCGTCGTCCACGACTTCGAGCCCGGCTACGACACCTACACCGAGAAGCCCGGCTACACCTGGCCCGCCGACCTCGCCTTCTCCGAGGTCGACCCCGGTCAGTACGCGGCCCTGGTCGTCCCGGGCGGCCGTGCTCCCGAGTATCTGCGCAACGACCTGGAACTGCGCAAGATCCTCAAGGCGTTCTTCGACGCCGACAAGCCCGTCGCCCAGATCTGCCACGGACCCCTGCTGACCGCCGCCATCGACAGCCTCCGGGGGCGCAGGGTCACCGCGTACCCCGCCCTGGAGCTCGACATGCAGGCCGCCGGCGCCCACTTCGAAGACATCGAAACGGTGGCCGACGGCACCCTCGTCTCCGCCCGGGCCTGGCCGGACCACCCGAGCTGGATGCGGGAGTTCCTGAAGGTGCTGCGAGAGAGGGCGTAGAGGGCATGGCCACGGGGCCGCGGGCTCGCATGTGAGCCGGCGTACGCCCTCGTAGCTGCGGGCGGCCGTGCCTCCCCCGGCACCCCGCCCGCGGCTACGCCGCCATGCGCTGCGCCTCGGCCACCGCCTCGGCCAGCGTGTCCACCACCGGCACCCCCGCCCCCTCCAGACTCGCCCGACTGTGCGACCCTCCGCTGTACAGCACGGCTCGCGCCCCCACGTGTCCCGCGGCCACCGCATCATCCGCCGCATCGCCGATCACGACGGTCCGCCGGGCCTCCACCACACCGCCCAGCGCCTCGAGATGCCGCACCATGTGCTCCGCCTTGCTGCCCCCCGACGGCCCCGTACGCCCGTCGACCCGTATGAAGTGCGCCTCGATCCCGAGCCCCCGCACCAACGGCACCAAATCCTCGTGCCCGTACATGCTCAGCAGCGACTGGCTGTTCCCCGCCGACCGCCACCCCGCGAGCAGTTCCGCCGCTCCCTCGGTCAGCCCGCACCGCACCCGGTGCTCCGTGTAGTACCGGTGGAAGACCTCGTCCATCAGCTCCCACTCGGCATCCGTGGGCAGCCGCCCGAGCAGCCGCTCGTAGAACCTGGGCACCGGCACGCAGTACAGCGCCCGGTACTGCTCCAGCGTGATCGGCGCCAGCCCCAGCTCGGCGAAGGCCGCGTTCGTGGCCCCGACGATCGCGTCATTGTCGTGGAACAGGGTCCCGTTCCAGTCCCAGACGATGTGCGCCCCTGCATGCATCCCCATGTCCAAGACCGTACCCGCCCCCACTGACAATCACGTCGGACAGCCGGAGCAGGACGGTCGGGGCAGGGCAGCCGGAGCAGGACGTTCGGGGCGGGGCAGCCGGAGCACGGACCCGCAGCGGCACCGACGGGTCAGACTCCGTCGACGAGGTTGGCGATCTCCTGCGTGGCGTACCACAGCAGCTCATGGTCCTCGGCCCCGTCCACGACGAACTGCGCGTCGTCGTCCCCGCCGTCCGCCGCCTCCAGCGCCTGCGCCGCCGCGGCCACGTCCTCCTCGGCGTCGTCGGCGTCCACGTGCACCGCCGCCGCCTTGGCGAGCGGCACCGCACCGGCCACCGTCACCTCGCCCAGTGCGGCTGGGTCCAGCCCCCGGTCGGGGTCCGCCGTGGCGGCCTTGTCGGCCACGTCGACGGCGACCACGACCCGGCGCCGTACCGCCTCGGGATCGGCCGCCAGCAGCCGCAGCGAGGCCAGCGCGGCACGGCTGAGCGCGGCGTACTCCAGCTCCTCGATGTCGTCGGAGAGGTACCACTCGCGCAGCGCGGGCGTGACGGCGTACGCGACGAAGGGGCCGCTCCCCAGCTCGCCCGTCTTGTACGCCTCGGCGAGACCGGGGAGGGTCAGGGGGACGTAGACGCGCATGGCTGGCCGCTCTTTCCTGGTCACCGACGGGCCTTCAGGATACGTGCGGCCGTCCCCTTTCGGGTCCCTGCCCGCACCTGCGACAGCGTCCACCCCCGGCCCCGGATTCACCCGGTCCCACCCCGTCCTCCCGGGGCTGCCGCGGCCGCCCGTCCCTCGGATAGGTGAACTTTTCAGCCCCTCGCCACCGGCGCCGCCTTCCTTGCTCTGCCGGCCCCCGCCCCCGTACAAGATCCCCACCAGCGAGTTACCGCCCGGTACATTCCGGCCCGCCGAACGGGGATCCCATGAACAAGGTCATGAGCCGCACCTCCCAGCCCCGCCCGCGCCACCGTCCCCCGACCCGCCACGACTCCCGGCGCCCGGGGAGTGCCCCGCCCCGCACCCCGGTCCGCCGCACGGCCGTCACAGCGCCGGAGACGGCCGCCGCGCGGCCACGCCCCACCGATCTCTTCGCCGACCGCCTGCTGGCGGTCCTCAGCGGCCAGCGGCCCGTCCACTGGATGCTCCGGTACACCGCGGGCCGCGCCTACGACGAGCTCGCCCGCCTCGCCGAACTCGGCCCCCTGCGCACCCGCGGCACCCGGCCCGTCGTCCGCGACATCGGCTACTACGTCCCCCGCGCGGGCGCCCTCGAAGTCTTCGCCCGCATCGCCGCCGGCACCCAACTCCGCGCCATGGCCTTCCGCCTGGAACAGGGCCCCGACCACCGCTGGCGCTGCACAGCGGTAGAACTGGGCCCCAGGCCCCAAACCCCGAAGGACTAGCCTTTCCCGAATGCCCCGGCTGCGGGCAGTCGTGCCGCTGGGGGCGGCACGGGTGGGCGCAGCGGCACGCGCAAGCCGGCAAGCCGAAGGGCCGGGCCCCCGAAGGGAGACCCGGCCCCAGGACAACGCCAAGGCGCCGCAGGCTACTTCTTGCGCCGACGCCCGCCCTTGGCCTGCCGCCGCCGCTCGGCCCGCGTCAGCCCGTCGGACTCGGACCGCACGGGCTCGTCGTCCTCGAGGTCCCGCTCCAGGATGCCGCCCTCACCGTCCACGGTCGGCGCCGAGAAGTGCAGATCCCGCCGCTGCGGAACATCCAGCCCCTTGGCCCGGATCTCCGGCCGCGCACCCGCCTGCGCGGGCACCGTGTCCTGGACACCCTCCGCGACCGGCTCGGCCTCCTCGACCGGCACCTCCTCGACCTGCTGTTCGACCTGGACCTCCAGGTTGAACAGGTAGCCGACGGACTCCTCCTTGATGCCCTCCATCATCGCGGTGAACATGTCGAAGCCCTCGCGCTGGTACTCGACCAGCGGGTCCTTCTGCGCCATCGCGCGCAGGCCGATGCCCTCCTGGAGGTAGTCCATCTCATAGAGGTGCTCACGCCACTTGCGGTCCAGCACCGACAGCACGACCCGCCGCTCCAGCTCACGCATGATCTCGGAGCCGAGCTGCGCCTCACGCGCCTGGTACTGCTCGTGGATGTCGTCCTTGATGGACTCGGAGATGAACTCGGCGGTCAGACCGGCCCGGTCACCGGCGGCCTCCTCCAGCTCCTCGATGGTGACCTTCACCGGGTACAGCTGCCGGAAGGCGCCCCACAGCCGGTCCAGGTCCCAGTCCTCGGGGAAGCCCTCTGCGGTCTCGGCGGCGATGTAGGCGTCGATCGTGTCGTCCATGAAGTGCTGCACCTGCTCGTGCAGGTCCTCGCCCTCCAGGACGCGGCGCCGCTCGCCGTAGATGACCTCGCGCTGCCGGTTGAGCACCTCGTCGTACTTCAGGACGTTCTTACGCGTCTCGAAGTTCTGCTGCTCGACCTGCGACTGCGCGGACGCGATCGCGCGCGTGACCATCTTGTTCTCGATCGGCACGTCGTCCGGGACGTTCGCCATCGACATCACGCGCTCGACCATCTGGGCCTTGAACAGCCGCATCAGGTCGTCGCCGAGAGAGAGGTAGAACCGGGACTCGCCGGGGTCGCCCTGACGGCCGGAACGACCGCGCAGCTGGTTGTCGATACGGCGCGACTCGTGCCGCTCGGTACCCAGCACGTACAGGCCGCCGAGCTCCTCGACCTCTTCCTTCTCGGCCTTGACCGCCTGCTCGGCCTTCTCCAGGGCGGCGGGCAGAGCCGCGGCCCACTCCTCGATGTGCTCCTCGGGGTCGAGGCCGCGCTGGCGCAGCTCCGCCTCCGCGAGGTCCTCGGGGTTGCCGCCGAGCTTGATGTCCGTACCACGGCCGGCCATGTTGGTGGCCACCGTGACGGCGCCCTTGCGGCCGGCCTGGGCGACGATCGACGCCTCTCGCTCGTGGTGCTTGGCGTTCAGCACCTCGTGCTGGATACCGCGCTTGCTGAGCTGCTGGGACAGGTACTCCGACTTCTCGACGGACGTCGTGCCGACGAGGATCGGCTGGCCCAGCTCGTGCTTCTCGGCGATGTCGTCGACGACCGCCTCGAACTTGGCCACCTCGGTGCGGTAGATCAGGTCCGACTGGTCCTTGCGGATCATCGGCTTGTTGGTCGGGATCGGGACCACGCCGAGCTTGTAGATCTGGTGGAACTCGGCGGCCTCGGTCATCGCCGTACCGGTCATGCCGGAGAGCTTCTTGTAGAGGCGGAAGAAGTTCTGCAGGGTGATCGTGGCGAGCGTCTGGTTCTCGTCCTTGATGTCCACCCCTTCCTTCGCCTCGATCGCCTGGTGCATGCCCTCGTTGTAGCGGCGGCCGGCGAGGATACGGCCGGTGTGCTCGTCGACGATCATGACTTCGCCGTCGATGACGACGTAGTCCTTGTCCTTCTTGAAGAGCTCCTTGGCCTTGATGGCGTTGTTGAGGTATCCCACGAGCGGGGTGTTCACCGACTCGTACAGGTTGTCGATGCCCAGCCAGTCCTCGACCTTGGAGACTCCGGACTCGTGGATGGCGACCGTGCGCTTCTTCTCGTCGACGTCGTAGTCGCCGGTCTCCTCGATGCCCTTGAGCGGGTTGCCCGCCTCGCCCTTCTTCAGGCGCAGGACCAGCTTGGCGAAGTCGCCGTACCACTTCGTGGCCTGGTCGGCCGGGCCGGAGATGATCAGCGGCGTGCGGGCCTCGTCGACGAGGATGGAGTCGACCTCGTCGACGATGGCGAAGTTGTGGCCGCGCTGGACCAGCTCGTCCTTCGACCACGCCATGTTGTCGCGCAGGTAGTCGAAGCCGAACTCGTTGTTGGTGCCGTAGGTGATGTCGCAGTTGTACTGCTCGCGGCGCTGGGCCGGGGTCATGTTGGCGAGGATGCAGCCGACGCTCAGGCCCAGGAACTTGTGGACGCGGCCCATCATCTCGGAGTCGCGCTCGGCCAGGTAGTCGTTGACCGTGATGAGGTGGACGCCGTTGCCGGACAGGGCGTTCAGGTAGGCGGGCAGCGTGCCGACGAGGGTCTTGCCCTCACCGGTCTTCATCTCGGCCACGTAGCCGAGGTGGAGGGCGGCGCCACCCATCAGCTGCACGTCGTAGTGACGCTGGCCGAGGACGCGCTTGGCGGCCTCGCGGACGGTGGCGAAGGCCTCGGGGAGCAGGTCGTCCAGGCTCTCTCCATCGGCGTACCGCTGCTTGTACTCATCGGTGAGGGCACGCAGCTCGGCGTCGGAGAGGTCGACGAAGTCCTCTTCGATGGAGTTGACCTGGTCCGCGATGCGGTGCAGCTTGCGCAGGATCTTGCCTTCGCCTGCACGCATGATCTTCGAGAGGACGGACACGGGGGCTGGTCTCCTTGCCGGTCGGGCCTGGGACGGTCGGTTTCCTTCTGACGTACTGAGCAACGGCCATCGTATGCGAGGACCCGGCTGCGCCGGGAGCCTGGCGGCCCGACGGCTGTTTCACTCACGACAACGGACGGGCCGCGCGGATGGTGCCGCCCGCGGCAAGGAATTGCGCGAAATGTGATCACCCGCTCACCGACAGCGAAAAATGCTGGCCCGATGCGGGCCCCGCGCACAGAATCGGCCGATGGAACCCGTCACCCTCACCACCGACCGCCTCGTGCTGCGTGCCGTCGGCCCGGACGACACCGAGGCGGTGCTCGCCGCCGCCCAGGACCCCGGCATGCAGCGCTGGATCTCCCACTTCCCGTCCCCTTATCTGCGCGAGCACGCGGAGGGGTTCACCGGCCAGATCGTGCCCGACGGCTGGGCCAGTGACTCGATGTTCACCTTCGGCGTCCTCCTGCCCGACGGGACGCTCGTGGGGATGCTGGGGGTGACGATGCGCGCGCTGGGTGTCGGCGAGGTCGGCTTCTGGGCGGTCCGGGAGCACCGCGGCCGCGGCTACATCACCGAGGCCACCCTCGCCGCCGCCCGCTGGGCCTTCACCGCCCTGGCCGTCGACCGCCTGGAGTGGCGCGCCGAGGTCGGCAACCTCCCCTCGCGCGCGGTGGCCGAACGCGCCGGCTTCACCGTCGAGGGCACCCTGCGCTCGGGCGTCAACAACAAGGGGGTGCGCCGCGACTGCTGGGTGGGGTCCCTGCTCCCCTCGGACCTGGGCCTGCCATCCACGGCTCCGTACCTGCCCGCGCGGGGGTGAGAACCGCAGGTCGTACCGGACTGTCAGTGCCACCCTCTATCGTCCGGGGCATGACGACCCTGCCGCACCCCACGCTCACTCTCTCCGCGGACGACGCCCGCCGTATCGCCCTGCGGGCCCAGGGCTTCATCGGCGCGCCCGACCGCCGGGCCGGGGTCCGAGGGGTGCTGCGCCACCTCGGGGCGGTCCAGCTCGACACGATCTCGGTCCTCGCCCGCTCCCACGAACTCGTGCCGTACGCGCGCCTGGGCGCCGTCGGCCGCAAGGCGGTCGAGTCCGCTTACTGGACGGGCACGCACGCCTTCGAGTACTGGTCGCACGCGGCCTGCATCCTCCCCGTCGAGGAGTGGCCCCATTTCGCCTTCCGCCGCCGCGCCTACCGCAGCCGCCCGCACTGGAACCACCAGCTCCCGGACGGCGCCTACGACCAGGTCATCAAGCAGCTGCGCACGGAAGGCCCCCTGACGGCCACGGAGCTGGGCGGCGCCAAGAAGACGAACGACTGGTGGGACTGGTCCGGCACCAAGGTCGCGGTGGAGCGCGCGCTGATGTACGGCGAGGTGGTGTGCGTCGAGCGTCGCGGCTGGAAGCGGGTGTACGACCTCGCCGAGCGCGCGATCCCGGAAGCGCTGCTGCACGACGAGCTGGACGACACCGAGTGCCTGCGCCGGCTGGTCCGGCTGGCGGGCGAGTCGCTGGGCGTCGGCACGCGCGCGGACATCGCCGACTACCACCGCCTCAAGGGCGAGCAGGTCGACGCGGTGATAGCCGACTCGGGTCTGGTGCCGGTGGAGGTGGCGGGCTGGTCCAAGCCGGCCTGGGCGGACCCGGCGGCCCTCGCGGCCCCGCCGCGCGGCAGGCACCGCACCACGCTGCTGTCCCCCTTCGACTCCCTGATCTGGGAGCGGGCGCGCACGGAGCGGATCTTCGGCTTCACCCACCGCCTGGAGGCCTACGTCCCCAAGCCCAAGCGGGTCCACGGCTACTTCGCGATGCCCGTCCTCGCCGGTGGCCGGCTGGTCGGGCGCGTCGACCCGGCCCGGGAGGGCCGCACGCTGGTGGCCAAGCAGATCACCCTGGACGGCCCGAAGGCGGTCCCGGCGGTCGCCCAGGCCCTGATCGAGGCGGCGAGCTGGGTGTCGTGCACGGACGTCCGCGTCGAACGGGTGGACGCCCCCGAGCTGCGCGAGCCCCTCGCCAGGGAACTCGCCCGGGCCCTCGCCTGACGGCTAGCGGATCTCGAGGATCTTCTCCCGCATCGCGTAGACCACCGCCTCCATCCTGGAGTGCAGCTGCAGCTTCTCCAGGATGTTGCGCACGTGGTTCTTCACGGTGTTCTCGGAGATGAACAGCTCCTTGGCGATGTCCCGGTTGTTCATCCCGGTGGCGACGAGCTTGAGGACCTCCAGCTCGCGGTCGGTGAGCCGGGGCGCGGGCACCAGCCGGCGCTCGTCGGTGCGCTGGATCATCGACTTGAACTCGGTGAGGAGCTTGGACGCCATGGACGGACTGATCTGCGACTGCCCGTCGGCCACCGCGCGGATCGCGGTCGCCACCTCGTCCGTCGAGATCTCCTTGAGCAGATACCCGGTCGCACCCGCCTTGATCGCGTCGTAGAGGTCGGCCTCCTCGTCGCTGATCGTCAGCATGATGATCTTCGCGCTGGGGGCTACCTCCTTGATGGAGGTGCACGCCTCGATCCCGCCGCGCTTGGGCATCCGCACGTCCATCAGCACGATGTCGGGCAGCAGGTCCGCGGCCTTGTCGACGGCCTCGGCGCCGTCGCCCGCCTCGCCGACGACCTGGATGTCCTCCTCGGCCGCGAGCACGATCTCCAGACCGCGGCGGAAGAGGGCGTGGTCGTCCACGACCAGGACTCTGATCGGCTCTTTGCGCGCCGGGGCCGGGTCCGGGCCCATGCCGGTGACACCGTCGTCGGCGTCCGCGTCTCGCATCGGTCCGAAGGTGTCCGCCATCGTTCCTCCCCCTGAAGGCTGTGGCCTGTGGTCCTGTGCCATCGCCAACCCAAGGCAGCGGCCCACCGGTTGGGCCGGTGCGGCCATGATTCCATGCCCGGCCGTCGCTGCGGTGACGTGCGGGGCGCGAAGTGGTCGCACACCGGTGCCCCTGGGGGCGCACGCGCGCTCCAGGGGCACCGGCTCGGCTTGGGTCCGGTCGGTCAGCCGCCCAGCGTGCCTCCGGCCGCAGGAGGCTGCGCCTCGGCGACCATCGGGTCCGTGCTGAGGTGGATGACGCCGTAGTCGTAGGCATGTCGCCGGTAGACGACGCTCGGCTCCTTGGTCTCGGAGTCGACGAACAAGTAGAAGTCGTGGCCGACCAGCTCCATCTCGTAGAGGGCCTGGTCGAGGCTCATCGGGGAGGCGACGTGGGTCTTCTCGCGGACGACAAGAGGTCCTTCACCCTTGACCTCCAGCGAGCCGATCTTCTTGGTCGGCACTCCGTCCGTCTCCTCCGGCGGAACGGGGAGGCCGTTCCCGCCCAGTGTCGCCGCGCCCGGGACATGGTCGGCGACCTCTGCCGCCGGGATCCGCCGTGCGCCGCGCCGCGAGAAACGCTTGTCGTGCTGCTTGCGCAGCCGGGCGTCCAGCTTCTCCGCCGCCAGGTCGAGTGCCGCGTACGGGTCGCTGGCCGCTGCCTCCGCCCTGATCACCGGGCCACGGGAGCGGAGGGTGATCTCCACTCGGTCACAGCGGTCGGCCTGACGAGGGTTGGGCTCCTTGGACACCTCGACGTCGAGGCTGATCACCTTGCCATCGAGCTTCTGGATCTTCTCCAGCTTCAGCTTCTCGGCCACGTGCTTGCGGAACCGCTCGGGCACCTCGGTCTTGCGGCCCTTGACGACGATGTCCACGCAGAACTCCGTTCCCGGATCGCTCCGCTCCATCGGCGGAGCATCTCCCTTTTGCACCAGGTTCCGGCGAGCCCCGGAACCTCGGACTCGGTGACTTCCACCTCCTCCTCCCCCATGGGCGAGATCTCCACCCCACCGGCGCGGGTGATTGCGGAAAACCCGCAGCACGGCATTCGGATATGCGAGGTGTGGCCTGCGCCTTTCCTCACAACCGAACATATCTCGCCCGGACGGATGTCGTCACCCTCTACTGCGGCGTACCTCCGTTCAGGTGAATTGGTCCTCTCACCACCTGCAACGATGCAGGTCCGTACTCAGTTCCTGTTTATTTCGAAAGAATCCCGCGGTGCGGCGATCACGGCCGCTTGGAGCGTCTCTGCGCCGGCGTTCGGGGCCACCATTTCCGGTGCAACATGCACCCACTTCTCCTTCTCCGGTCGTGCTCCCATCCGTCGTTCCCCCCTTCCTTCCCGAGTTACGGCCTCGTACACGACCGATCCCCCGCCCGACCGGAACACGGCCGCCTCCCGCAGGGCCCGCGCCGCCTCCGCGAGGCTCGCGCCGGTCGTGATCAGGTCGTCGACGATCACGACCCGCCCGCCGGCGAGCAGCGCCCCCGCGCCCGCCGTCACCTCCAGGGCTCCGGCGAGGTTCTCCAGGCGCTGCCGTGCGTCCAGCCCCGCCTGGTCGGCCACGGCCCGCCGCTGCCGCAGCACGGCGGCCACCCGTGCCGGTGTCCCGGCGCGCCGCAACCGGCCGGCCGCCGCCAGCGCCATCCGTCGTACCGGATCGTGCCCGCGCGCCCGCACGGCCCACCGGGCGGACGGCACGGGGACGAGCAGCAGTGTCCCGGCCCCGCCCGGCCCAAGACCCGCGCGCACCGCGCCCGCAAGGGCCGTGCCCAGGGCACCCGTGAGCGCCAGCGCGCCGCGCTCCTTGTGAGCGAGGAGCAGCTCCCTCACCTCCGCCGCGTACGGAGCCGCCGCGTGCACCACCGGCAGCCCGGGCGGCTGAGGCATGGGCCGGACCCGGCGCGGCCCGGATCCGCCGAGAGCGGTACGGCACCGCGGGCAGAGCACCGTACGAGGTGCTCCGCAGCCGGCGCAGTCGGTCGGCAGCACCAGGTCGGTGAGGTCCTGCCACCACCCCCGCATGGCCACCACTGTGCCCACCCCGGAGGGAACCTGCCACCCCTGTGGACAACACCCTGTGGACAACCGAGGACGGCCCTCTGTTCTGGCGGGCCGGTGTTCTGCCGGCGGCAGAGCAGCGGCCCGGCCGAACTTGACGATCACTACAGTCCAGTCGCATGACGACGATCACCACGCGCACGGTCGAGTACCCGGCCGACGGTCTGACGATGATCCGGCACCTCGCACTGCCGGCCGGAGTCGATCGCCGGCCCGCGGTGCTGCTCGGGCCAGAGGGCATGGGGCTCAGCGACGTCGAGCGCCGCCGGGCCGATGCTCTCGCCGAGCTGGGATACGTAGCGCTGGCCTTCGACCTTCACGGCGGGCGCTATTTGGGTGACCCCGAGGAGATGCTGGCCCGTTGCATGCCGCTGCTCGCCGACCCCGACCGGATGCGGGGCATCGGCCACGCGGCGCTCGACGTGCTCCGCGCCGAGCCGCGGACCCATCCGGACCGGATCGCCGCCGTCGGCTACGGCACCGGGGGCGCCGTCGCGCTGGAACTCGGGCGCGACGCGTCGACCTGCGCGCGATCGCGACCGTCAACGGACTGACCACGGGCCGACCGGGTGAGACGGCGCGCATTCGCTGCCCGGTGTGGGCCGGGGTCGGGTCGGAGGACCCGATCATGCCGCCCGCGCAACGGAACGCCTTCACGGCCGAGATGCAGGCCGCGGGCGTCGACTGGCGCCTCGTGGTCTACGGCGGCGCCTTGCACGCCTTCCACCACCCGCCGGTCGACCACCCCACGGTCCCCGGCGTCGGCCACCACCCACGGCACGCGCAGCGAGCCTGGCACGACGTCGTCGACCTGCTCGCCGAGTGCCTGACCGTAACGGAGTGATCTGGTCGACAACCGCGCTTCCGGGCGCGGACCAGGCCCGCCGACCGCCACCGGCTCCGGTGGTCTCGCCCTCGACGCGGTCAGCGACTGGCGGGATCGGCCTGCCGCCCGGGCCCGCGCAGGCCGGTGAATGCCCCGGGTGCGGTCGAAGAGGCGTTTCACGGCGGCCCGCTCAGGGACCTGCGACCGCCAGTAGGGCCGGCGCTGCAACCCCGGTCCGCGTCGGCGCCGCGGCCCCCCAGGAGCTCGGAGGCACGGGCGGCGTTGCTGGACTCAGCCGGGATAGACCGGCGCCGTCCCGTCCTTGTCCACCTTCTGCCACTGGGCCCCCGAGGGCAGCCGCACGATCCCGTCCTCCGAGCAGGCGACCAGGGGTACTCCCTCGTCCTCGGACGCCGCGATCGCCTTCACGCCCGACAGGGCCGCGGGCGCCGGGCCGTCCAGCGTGGAGCCGTCGACCTGCACGTACCGCATCTGGTGCACGCCTCCCTGCTCGACGCCGACCACGAGCAGCCGGCTGTCCCCGGCCCAGGACATGGCCGTGACCTGCTCCAGGTCCGGGGCGGCCGAGCGCAGCTCGACGACCGAGGGACGCTCCCCCGGCTTGCCGTCCCCCTCGATCCGGCCGATGCGCAGGGACTGCTTGCCGTCCTTCTCCACGACCAGCGCCACCCGCACCCCGTCGGCGGCCACCCGCACGTCCTGGATGGCCCCTGGCAGGCTCGGAAGGGCGACCTGCACGGGCTTGCCGACGCCCTGCCTGAGGACGTACAGCTTCTGCGCGTGCGGATCGCGGTCGGCCACCCACAGGTCGCCGCGGGCGTCCCAACTCGGCCTGGTCAGCCGGTCGTCCGTCCGCGCGCCCTGGCTGGTGATCACCGCGTCCCCGAGCGAACCGCCCGCCGCCAGTGAGGTCACGTACAGCGACCTGCCGTCGGCGCCGACCCCGGCCACGGTGTGCTCGTCGCGCGACACGGCCACCGACTGCAGCTCCTTGTCGCCCTCCCCCAGCGGGCCCGGCACCGGAACCGCGCTGGTCCCCGGTGTCTCGGTCGCCAGCCGCACCAGCCGGTGCTTGCCGTCGAGGAAGTACAGGTACTGCGGCGGCCGCTGGGCCGCGGCATGCCACGCCACGGACTCGGCACGCCGCTCGTTCAGGTCGCACAGCAGCCGCCCGCCGGGACCCTGCAACTCGACCGACTGCAGCGTCGGCGTCAGGTTCCGCAGGGTGAACAGCAACTGGGTCGCCATCTCCGTGCACTTGGCCTGCCCGATCCCGGACGCCTTGCCGTTCAGCGGCACCGTCAGCCGGTTCTGGTCGTCCGGCGCGAGCCCCGACACGCCCTTCTGCAGGGCCGCACCGGTCGGGAAGCTGGACCTGACCACCGGCGCGAGCCATCTGGTCGGACCGCTCAGCAGCGACCGCACCACCTGGGTCATCGGGTCCACCTTGCTGCGGACGAACACCGGGTCGGCGACCGCCACCGGTTGCCCGGTCGCCCCGACCGTCGTCTGCGAGGCGAAGTAGTACTTGTTGACGGACGTGTAGTTGCGCTGGAAGTCCGTCTTGCCCATGACGACGCCCTGCGGCAGCGAGTCGATGCGCCACTGGCCGCTCTTGGCGTCCTTCGTCAGGTGCACCTTCTTGCGGTACGGCCCTTCGGCGGGCGCGTACGCCTGCTGCGCGCCGGCCGCCGCACCGGCTAGGGAGCCGCCGATCGTGGCGACGCGGCTGCCCGTCAGGACGTAGGTGAGGCTGCCGTCGCCCTCCCGGCCGGCCGGCTGGCCGTCGGGTACGACGCTCGGGCCGTTGGTGAGCACGGTGACCGACCGCTCGGGGTGCCAGGCGCGCGCGGCATCGGCGGTCAGGTACTTGCGTGCGGTCTCGTACTGCGGGTCGTCGCTGGTCAGCGCCTCCAGAAAGCCCTGCATGATCTCGCTGGGCTCGGCGTCCTCGGCGGGCGGCATGGCGAACACGCGCACGCCGGTGTCCTGCCGCGGCGTGGACTCCACGTTGCGCAGGTCGCCGCTGTCGGGCATCGAGGCGCACCCGGTCAGCAGGACGACTCCGCAGGCGGCGAAGACCACCGCGCGTCCGGACCGATGCCGGACGCCCCCCTCGCGGTCAACGCCCACGAAATGCCTCCCCTGGCTCGCTCGAGTCCTTGCGTGCGTCCGCGTCCGGCGCAGCGGCGTGTGTGTCGGGTCCCGGGCCGGGCGCGGGCGGGTCGTCGGGGCGGCGGGTGCCGCCGGTGGGCCGGGGCACCACGCGCGCGCCGTTGCCGCTGCCGGGCAGCGCGCTCGGGTCGGCGGCGGGCGTCACGGTGGCCAGACGCGGCGCGATCGCGCCGCGCGCCGGCAGCGGCGGTACCTGCCCGCCGCCCGGCTGCACCGGCACCGTGGCCCGCTTCTCCTCGCCGCCACGGCGCCGGCCCGCGTCGTCGAGCCCGCGGTTGCGCCGCGAGTCCTTGGGCTCCAGCGGTATCGGCGAACCCCGCAGCGGCTCGTCCGCGGTGCGGGGCAGTGTGAGCCGGAACTGGGAGCCGCCGCCCGGTTCGCCCCAGGCCTGCAGCCAGCCGCCGTGCAGCCGGGCGTCCTCCAGGGCGATCGACAGCCCCAGGCCCGTACCGCCGGTGGTACGCGCGCGTGCCGGGTCCGCCCGCCAGAAGCGGCTGAAGACCCGGGTCGCCTCGCCGGGCTTGAGCCCGACGCCGTAGTCGCGCACCGCGACGGCGACCGCACCGCCCGCGGCGGCGAGTTTGACGACGACGTCCTTGCCCTCGCCGTGCTCGACGGCGTTGACGACGAGGTTGCGCAGCACGCGCTCCACCCGCCGGGCGTCGGCCTCGGCGACGACGGGCTGCTGGTCGCCGATGACGCGTATGCGGGTGCCCTTGCGCTCGGCGAGCGGCTCGGCTCCGCCGACCACCCGCCGTACGACCTCCCGGAGGTCTATCGGCTCGGCCTCCAGCGCGGCCGCGCCCGCGTCGAAGCGGCTGATCTCCAGCAGGTCCGCGAGCAGCGACTCGAACCGGTCCAGCTGGTCGGCGAGCAGCTCGGCCGACCGGGCGGTCACCGGGTCGAAGTCCTCGCGGGCCTCGTGGATGACGTCGGCGGCCATCCGCACGGTGGTCAGCGGCGTGCGCAGCTCGTGCGAGACGTCCGAGACGAACCGCCGCTGCATCCGCGACAGGTCCTCCAGCTGCTGGATCTTCACTTGGAGGTTCTGCGCCATCTTGTTGAAGGCCTCGCCGAGACGCGCGATGTCGTCCTCGCCGGTGACCTTCATCCGCTCCTGCAGCCGCCCGGCCGACAGCCGCTCGGCGATGCCGGCCGCCATCCGCACCGGCGTGACGACCTGCCGCACCACGAGCCAGGCGATCGCGCCGAGGAGGACGACGACGAAGAGCCCGGCGGTCGCGAGCGTGCCCTTGACCAGGCTGAGGGACTTCTCCTCCTGGGTGAGCGGGAAGAGGTAGTACAGCTCGTACGGATGCCCGTTGGGGTCGTTGACCTGCTTGCCGATGACCAGCGCGGGCTGGGACTCCTTGCCGTTCCTGTAGATGATGCGGGTGTAGCTCTGGGCAGCCGTCGTACTGCTGCTGATCCGGTCGCGCAGATCGGCGGGCACGCTGTCGGTCGGGCTGACGTCTCCGGAGTAGCGCGGGCTGCGTCCGCCGCCGCTGTCGTTGCCCACGGGCAGGGTCACGACGTCGAAGGCGCCGGCGCCGCCGCTGGAGAGCGACTCCACGAGGTCGCTCATCCACGGGATCAGCGACTGCTGCCCGTCTGCGCCGGCCGTGCCGGGACCGGTGCCCGTCCCCGCGCCGCTGGCGGCCTCGTCGGCCTTCTGCTTGGCCACCGCGAACCCTCCGGTGGCCTGGCTCTGCGAGGCCTTCACCTTCGCGTCCAGCAGGCCGTTGCGCACCTGCCCGATCACCACGAAGCCCAGCAGCAGCACCACACCCAGCGACATCAGCAGGGTCGTGGCGACCACCCGGAGCTGGATGTTGCGCCGCCACAGCCGCATCACGGGCAGCAGCGGGCGGCGCACCCAGCGCATGAACAGGCGAAGGACCGGGCTGCCCTGGACGCCTCCCTGCAGCAGCCCGCCCTCGAAGAGGCGTCCCCAGCGCGAACCCGTCGTCTCCCGGCCGACAGGCCGCTCCGGACGGGCCCCGGACCGGCCGGGGGCCGAAGCGGCACTGTCCCCGGACATGTCAGCTCGGTCCGGCCTTGTATCCGACACCACGGACGGTCACCACGATCTCCGGCCGCTCCGGGTCCTTCTCGACCTTGGAGCGCAGCCGCTGGACATGCACGTTGACGAGCCGCGTGTCCGCCGCGTGCCGGTAGCCCCACACCTGCTCGAGGAGCACCTCACGGGTGAACACCTGCCACGGCTTGCGCGCGAGCGCGACCAGCAGGTCGAACTCCAGCGGGGTCAGCGCGATCGACTGCCCGTCCCGCTTCACCGAGTGCCCGGCAACGTCGATCACCAGGTCACCGATGGTGAGCTGCTCCGGCGCCGGCTCCTCGGACCTGCGCAGCCGCGCCCGGATCCGGGCCACCAGCTCCTTGGGCTTGAACGGCTTGACGATGTAGTCGTCGGCGCCCGACTCCAGGCCCACGACGACGTCGACGGTGTCGCTCTTGGCCGTCAGCATCACGATCGGCACCCCGGACTCGGCCCTGATCAGGCGGCACACCTCGATGCCGTCCCGGCCGGGCAGCATCAGGTCGAGCAGCACCAGGTCGGGCTTGGTCTCGCGGAAAGCGGCCAGCGCCTTGTCGCCGTCGGCTACGAAAGACGGCTCAAAACCTTCACCACGCAGCACGATGCCGAGCATCTCGGCCAGTGCGCTGTCGTCGTCGACGACAAGGACTCTTCCCTTCATAAACGACATCATCCCATTAACTAAATCGTTACCTGGCGTGACCTGCCACACAGCTCCGCAAGAGCCTCGGCGGTCACGGGCGAAACGGCTCCCTCCTCGGTGACGATGGCCGTCACCAGCTCGGGCGGCGTCACGTCGAACGCCGGGTTGTACGCCTGGGTCCCCAGGGGTGCCACCGGAATCCCGCCTCCTGCTCCCGTCACCGGCACCTGGGGTGCAGTGATCTCCGTCACCTCGAAACCCGCGCGCTGCTCCACCTCGATGGACGCCCCGTCCGGCGTGTCCGGATCCACCGTCGTCACCGGAGCCACGACGATGAACGGCACATGGTGATACCGCGCGAGCACCGCGAGCGGATAGCTCCCCACCTTGTTCGCCACCGAACCGTCGGCCGCGATCCGGTCCGCCCCGATCAGCACCGCGTCCACCTCACCCGACGCGAACAGCGAACCGGCCGCGTTGTCGGTGAGCAAGGTGTACGCCATCCCGTGGCGGGCCGCTTCGTACGCCGTCAGGCGAGCACCTTGCAGCAACGGACGCGTTTCGTCCACCCACAGCCGCCGCAGCCGCGCCGCCCGGTGCGCGGCGAGCGCCACCGCGAACGCCGTCCCCTCCCCGCCCGACACCAGCGAACCGGTGTTGCAGTGGGTCAGGATCCGGTGCCCGCCGCCCGGCAGAAGCTCGTCCAGCAGCGCCAGCCCGTGGGCCGCCATCCGGGCGCTGGCCTCGGCGTCCTCCCGGTGCAGCGTCCGCGCCGCGGCCAGCGCCGCCGTGGCGGCCGCCGTGGGGTCACCGGTCCTGGCGAGCGCCGCGCGATGAGCGGACTCGGCCCTGCGCACCCCGACGGAAAGGTTCACCGCGGTCGGCCGGGCACCCTCGATCGCCCGTGCGGCCTCCTCCACGTCGAAGCCCCGCGCGGCGGCGAGCGCGACACCGTACGCCCCCGCGATCCCGAGCAGCGGCGCCCCGCGAACGGCGAGCGAGCAGATCGCCTCCACCAGCGCCGGCGCGTCCGTGCACACCAGCTCGACCTCCTCGGCCGGGAGCCGCGTCTGGTCGAGAAGGACCACGACGGGGCCTTCGGGTGGTTCCTCCCATCGGATCGCAGGTATCTCGGTCGGCCGCTTGTCCTCGCCGGGTTGCGCGTACTGATCAGCCATGCGGTCAGTCTGCCCCGGATCCGGCGGACAATTGAAGGCATGCAGCCCCTACCGCGGCCGGTCACCCGACGACCACCCCGTGGCACGATGTCTGCCAACCTGCCGCCGCGCCCGCGGACGGGCACCGTGAAGGAGCTTCGATGACTGACACTCCGGGCTGGGCCTCGCCCGGATCCGCCCCGTCGTCCGACGGGCGGGAACCCGGCGCGTCCGGCCCCGCCGAACCCGCCGACCGTCCAGGCCCCACCGGCCCCGCCGAGCCGTCCGAGCCGGCTGCGCAGCCCGGCGCGGACCCGCAGGGCCCAGGCGCGAAGTGGTCCGACCAGCAGCCGCCACCCGGCCAGTGGTCCGCGCCCACGGGCTCCCCGAGCCCGGGCCAGGCCCCGCCACCCCCACCGCCCGGCCCCGGCTGGGGCGGGGGACAGCCCGGCGGCCCCGGCGGATACGGAGGCGGCGGCTACGGCGGGCCTCCCGGCGGTTACGGCACTCCCGGTGGCCCTCCCGGCGGCTACGGGGCCTGGGGCGGCGGCTGGGGCGGTCCCCCGCCCGCCGCCAAGCCCGGCGTCATCCCGCTGCGCCCGCTCGCCGTCGGCGAGATCCTCGACGGCGCCGTCTCCACCATGCGCACCTACTGGCGCACGGTCCTGGGCATCTCGCTGACGGTCTCGGTCCTCATCAACGTCAGCATGATCCTCCTGCAGGGCCTCGTCCTCGGCGACAACGAGACCGTCGACACCCTCAACGACCCCAGCGCCTCCGCGAGCGAGATACTCCGGGCCTTCGGCACCGTCATGACCGGCCTCGCGGCCGTCGGCGTCATCGCCGTGATCGGCAGCATCATCGCGACCGCCCTGCTGACGACCGTCACCAGCCGCGCCGTCCTCGGCAAGCCGGTCAGCCTCGGAGAGGCCTGGCGCGACGCCCGCCCGCAGATCCCCAAGCTGTTCGGGCTGCTGTTCCTGCTGGGTCTCATCAGCTTCGGCGTGGTCCTCTGCGGCGCGCTGCCCGGCATCATCGTCGGGGTCGCCGGCGGCAACGACGGAGCGACCATCGCCCTGCTCGTCGTGGGCATCCTCGGGGCCGCCGTCGTCGCGGCATGGCTGACGGTCCGGTTCTCCCTCTCCTCGCCCGCCCTGATGCTGGAACGGCAGGGCGTCGTGAAGTCCATGAGCCGCTCCGCGAAGCTCGTACGCGGCTCCTGGTGGCGCGTCCTCGGCATCCAGCTGCTCGCCGGGCTCATCGCCAACATCGTGGCGGGCCTCGTCGAGGTCCCCTTCCGGTTCCTCGCCGCCGCTGTCAGCGGCGACGGCATGGTGGGCTTCTTCGCGACCCAGAACCAGAACCCGGGCTGGACCTTCCTCATCGTCAGCGGCGTCGGCGCGGTGATCGGCTCCATGGTCACGCTCCCCATCAACGCGGGCGTCACCGTGCTCCTGTACATCGACCAGCGCATCCGCCGCGAGGCCCTCGACATCGAACTGGCCCGCGCCGCCGGTGTCCAGAGCCCCGGTGCCACCGCCCCCGGCCCCGTCCCGGGGAGCTGATGCGGTGAGCCCGACGGGGGGAGTTCTCACGGCCGTACCGGCGCTGCCGGGCGCCGCCGGATCAGCCGTACGACGCCTGCTGGGCGCGGCCCACGCAACCGTCCTCACGGCCGGCGACTCCGGCGGCGGGCCGCCCGTGACCACACCGCGCGATCCCGCACGGGAGGCGGCACGCCGCGAGCTGTCCAAGCGGATGTACCACGAGAACGACCCCGGCCTGATCCAGCGGGCCCTCAACGCCTTCTGGGACTGGGTCGGCAAGCTGCTCGACCAGGCCGCGTCGGCGACCCCCGGCGGCACGCTCGGCCTGCTCGTCGTCGTCCTGTTCGTCGTCGCCGTCCTGGCCGCCCTGTGGTGGCGCCTGGGCACCCCGCGCCGCCGGCCCGTCTCCGCAGCGGCCCTGTTCGAGGACCGCCCCCGCAGCGCAGCCGAACACCGCGCGGCCGGCGAGGCCCATGCCGCCCAGGGCCACTGGAACCAGGCGCTCCAGGAGCGCATGCGGGCGATCGTCCGCTCGCTGGAGGAACGCGCCCTGCTCGACAGCCGCCCGGGCCGCACCGCCGACGAAGCGGCCGCCGAGGCCGGCCGCGCCCTCCCCGCGTACACGGACCGGCTCCGCTCCGCCGCCCGGGAGTTCGACGACGTCACATACGGGGGCCGCAGCGCCGACGAACAGTCGTACCGGCGCATCGCCGAACTCGACCGGGACCTGGAACGCAGCCGGCCGGTCCTGACGAACCTCACCAGCAGCACCAGCAGCACGGCCCACCACCGCCGGGGAGCCGCCGAATGACCGACGCGGCCACCCTGCCGGCCACCTCGGCGTCGCCCACCGCCCGCCAGGTGTGGACCCGTGGGCGAGGCATCGCCCTCGCTGTCGTCCTCATCCTGGTCACGGCCGTCGCCATCGCCGCCGTCCGCTCCCAGACCCGGCACGGGCAACTCGACCCGCGCTCCGTGGACCCCTACGGCAGCCGGGCGGTTGCCGAACTCCTCGCCGACCGGGGCGTCTCCACACGCGTCGTCACCTCGCTCGGCGCCGCACGAGCCGCCGCCGGCCCGGACACCACACTCCTGGTCGCCGTCCCCGACCGCCTGACCCACCGTCAGCAGACCCGCCTGCACGCGGCGACGGCGGCCACCGGCGGACGCACCGTCCTCGTGGCCGCGAGCAGCTGGTCGGTGGAGCGACTCGCTCCCGGTGTCACCGCGGACCCCGCCACCAGCAGCGGCTCGACCCTCGAACCGCACTGCACCCTGGCCGAAGCCCGGCGCGCGGGCAGCGCCGACACCGGCGGCATCCGCTACACCACCACCCACCTCGACGCCGACTCCTGCTACCCCAGCCAGCGCCTCGCCACCCTGCTCCGCATCCCGGCGGACTCCGGGGGCGGCGACACTGTCGTGCTCGGCGCGCCCGACATCCTCTACAACAAGCGTCTCGGCCAGCAGGGCAACGCCTCGCTCGCCCTTCAACTCCTCGGCTCCCGCCCCCATCTGGTCTGGTACCTCCCCTCGCTCTCCGACGCCTCCGCCACCGGCACCGGCGACCAGAAGACCTTCGTCGACCTGCTCCCCTCGGGCTGGCTCTGGGCCACCCTGCAGTTGTTCATCGCGGCGGCCTTCGCCGCCTTCTGGCGGGCCCGCCGGTTCGGCCCCCTCGTGCCCGAGAAACTCCCCGTCGCGATCCGCGCCTCCGAAACCGTCGAAGGCCGTGCCCGCCTCTACCGCAAGGCCAACGCCCGCGACCGGGCCGCCGCCGCTCTCCGCTCCACCACCCGCACGCGCCTCGCCCCCCTCATCGGCGTCCCCGCCGCCCAGGCACACGCGCCCGAAGCACTGCTCCCCGCCCTGTCCGCCCACCTCCACGGCGACGGACAGGCCCTGCACTCCCTCCTCTTCGGACCGCCGCCCGGCGACGACGCGGCTCTCATCGCCCTCACCGACCAACTCGACGCCCTCGAAAGAGAGGTACGCCGTTCATGATGGACCCGACCACTGACAACGCCGGGAACACCGGGGACTCGGGCACCGCCCGGGCCTCCCTGGAAGCCCTGCGCGCCGAGATCGCCAAAGCCGTGGTCGGCCAGGACCCCGCCGTGACCGGCCTCGTCGTCGCCCTCCTCTGCCGCGGACACGTTCTCCTCGAAGGAGTCCCCGGAGTCGCCAAAACGCTGCTCGTCCGGGCACTGGCATCCGCACTGGAACTCGACACCAAGCGCGTCCAGTTCACCCCCGACCTCATGCCGAGCGACGTGACCGGTTCCCTCGTCTACGACACCCGCACGGCCGAGTTCTCCTTCCAGCCCGGCCCGGTCTTCACCAACCTCCTTCTGGCCGACGAGATCAACCGGACCCCGCCCAAGACCCAGTCCTCGCTGCTGGAAGCCATGGAGGAGCGCCAGGTCACGGTCGACGGCACGCCCCGCCCGCTCCCCGAGCCGTTCCTGGTCGCCGCGACCCAGAACCCGGTCGAGTACGAGGGCACCTACCCTCTCCCCGAGGCCCAACTGGACCGTTTCCTGCTCAAGCTGACGATCCCTCTGCCCTCCCGCCAGGACGAGATCGACGTCCTCACCCGCCACGCCTCCGGCTTCAACCCCCGCGACCTGCACGCCGCCGGCGTACGCCCCGTCGCAGGACCGGCCGACCTGGAAGCGGCCCGGGCCGCGGTCGCCAGGACGACCGTCTCCCCCGAGATCACCGCATACGTGGTGGACATCTGCCGCGCCACCCGCGAGTCGCCCTCCCTCACCCTCGGGGTTTCGCCCCGCGGCGCCACCGCCCTCCTCGCCACCTCGCGTGCCTGGGCCTGGCTGACCGGCCGCGACTACGTCCTGCCCGACGACGTGAAGGCGCTCGCCCTGCCCACCCTGCGCCACCGGGTGCAGCTGCGCCCGGAAGCCGAGATGGAGGGCGTGACCGCCGACTCCGTGATCCACGCGATCCTCGCCCACGTCCCGGTCCCCCGCTGATGGCCCTCACCGGACGCGCCGCCCTCCTCGCGGCACTCGGCTCCCTCCCCGTCGGCATCCTGGAACCCGGCTGGACCGGAATCCTCGCGGTCAACGGCACCCTGGCCCTGGCCTGCGCCTGCGACTACGCACTCGCGGCGCCCGTACGACGCCTCGTCCTCTCCCGCTCCGGCGACACCTCCACCCGACTCGGCGAAACCGCCGACGTCACCCTGACGATCACCAATCCGTCCAGCCGGCTGCTGCGGGCCCGCCTGCGGGACGCCTGGCCGCCCAGCAGCTGGCAGCCCGGCACCGAGATCGACGGCTCCCGGCACCGCATCACCGTCCCGGCCGGCGAACGCCGACGCGTGACGACCCGGCTGCGCCCCACCCGCCGCGGCGACCGCCAGGCGGACCGCGTGACGATCCGCTCGTACGGCCCCCTCGGCCTCTTTACCCGCCAAGGCGCCCACAAGGTGCCCTGGACCGTACGGGTTCTGCCCCCCTTCACCAGCCGCAAGCACCTGCCGTCGAAACTCGCCCGATTGCGTGAGCTGGACGGACGCACCAGCGTGCTGACCCGCGGCGAGGGAACCGAATTCGACAGCCTGCGCGAGTATGTCCCCGGTGACGACACCCGGTCGATCGACTGGCGCGCCACCGCACGCCAGACGACGGTGGCCGTCCGCACGTGGCGGCCTGAACGCGACCGCCACATCCTCCTGGTCCTCGACACCGGCCGGACCTCGGCCGGCCGAGTCGGCGACGCTCCCCGCCTGGACGCCTCACTGGATGCGGCGCTGCTGCTCGCGGCGCTCGCCTCCCGCGCAGGCGACCGCGTCGACCTTCTCGCCTACGACCGCCGGGTCCGCGCCCTCGTCCAGGGCCGCTCCGCCGGCGACGTCCTGCCGTCCCTGGTCGACGCGATGGCCACGCTGGAGCCACAGCTCGTCGAAACCGACGCTCGGGGGCTGACAGCGACGGCACTGCGTACGGCGCCTCGCAGCTCCCTGATCGTGCTGCTGACGACGCTCGACGCGGCGCCCATGGAGCAGGGCCTGCTGCCGGTGCTGCCCCAGCTCACCCGACGCCACACGGTCCTCGTCGCCTCGGTCGCCGACCCTCATATCGCCCGGATGGCGCAGGCCCGAGGCGATGCGGAGGCGGTGTACGAGGCAGCAGCGGCGGCTCAGGCACAGAGCGAACGACAGCGCACGGCGGAGCAGCTTCGCCGGCACGGGGTGACGGTCGTGGACGCGACACCGGATGATCTCGCGCCGGCGCTGGCGGATGCGTATCTGGCCCTGAAGGCGGCCGGCCGGTTGTAGCCGGGGGGCGCCTTTGCGTTTCTTTGCGTCCCTTGTCGGTCCGGGCGAATGGCCCGTAACGCAGAAAACCCCCGCATCGATTGATGCGGGGGTTTTCCCAATAATTGTTCGGCGGTGTCCTACTCTCCCACAGGGTCCCCCCTGCAG
>NZ_JBVIDR010000025.1:0-62029 GCF_055572275.1 Streptomyces sp. NPDC030798
AGCGTGAGGGAAACGCCCGGTTACATTCCGAACCCGGAAGCTAAGCCTCACAGCGCCGATGGTACTGCAGGGGGGACCCTGTGGGAGAGTAGGACGCCGCCGAACAATCTTTGGAGGACCCCTGGTCCCAGCGTTCAGCGCTGGGACCAGGGGTCCTTTCGTTTTTACAATGCTTGCGGTACCTAAGACAGGAGTCACCATGTCCACCAACTCTCCCGACGATCGACCGGAGCGCGACCAGCGGCGACGGGACAGTGGTGACCGTGGCGGCTTCCGTCGCGAGTACAACCGCCGAGACGACCGTGACCGTGGTGAGCGGGGCGACCGCGGCGGGTTCCGTCGCGACGACCGCAGGGACGATCGCCGCGACGACCGTCGCGACGACCGTCGTGACGACAGGCGTGACGACAGGCGGGGCGGTTACGGCCGCCGGGACGACCGTGACGACCGTGGGGACCGTGGCTTCCGCCGGGACGACCGCGGCGGCGACCGCCCCTCGTTCCGCCGCGATGACAACCGTGGTGGCTATGGCCGGCGCGACAACGACCGTCGTGACGACCGTGTCCGTGGTGACCGCAGCGAGCGGGGCGACCGCGGCGGGTTCCGTCGCGACGACCGCAGGGACGACCGCCGGGACGACCGTCGTGACGACAGGCGCGGCGGCTACGGGGATCGGGACCGTGGAGACCGTGGCGGTTACGGCCGCCGGGACGATCGTCGCGAGGGCGACCGAGGGCCTCGTTCGTCCTTCCAGCGTGACGATCGCGACCGCGGGCCCCGTCGCGACGACCGCCGGGATGACCGTGGCGGCGACCGCGGCTTCCGTCGCGACGACCGCCCCTCCTTCCGCCGCGACGACGACCGAGGTGGCTACGGCCGGCGCGACGACCACCGCGGTGGCCATGGCCGACGGGACGACCGGCGCGACGACCGACGGGACGATCGCCGGGACGACAGGCGCGACGACCGCCGGAGCGACGACCGTGGCGGTTACGACCGCCGCGACGACCGTGGCGGATACGGCCGCCGGGACGACAACCGGGACCGTGGCGGTTTCCGCGGCCGGGACGACCGGGGCAGCAGCCGCGGCCCCCGTCGGGACGACCGCGGCGGGCGACCCGGTGGCTTCCGGGGTCGCGACGGGCGCGACGGGCGCGATGGACGCGACGGGCGTGACGAACGGCGCGGTGGCGGTGGCCGGTTCCGCGACGACCGCTCCCGGGACGACCGCTTCCGGGACAGGGACCGCGAGCCGATCAAGCGGCTGCCGATCCCCGAGGACGTCACCGGCGAGGAGATCGACAAGGACGTCCGGCAGGAGCTGCAGAGCCTGCCCAAGACGCTCGCGGAAGACGTCGCCAAGAACCTGGTGATGGTCGCGCGCCTCATCGACGAGGACCCCGAGGGCGCGTACGGCTACTCCCGGGTGGCCCTGCGCCTGGCGTCCCGCGTGGCCGCCGTCCGCGAGGCCGCCGGGTTCGCCGCCTACGCCAGCCAGAAGTACGGCGAGGCCCTCGCGGAGTTCCGGGCCGCGCGGCGGATGACCGGCAGCGCCGAGCTGTGGCCCGTCATGGCCGACTGCGAGCGCGGCCTCGGCCGGCCGGAGAAGGCGCTGGACATGGCCGGCGCCCCCGAGGTGCACAAGCTGGACAAGGCCGGACAGGTCGAGATGCGGCTCGTCGCGGCCGGTGCCCGGCGGGACATGGGGCAGCTGGACGCGGCCATCGTGACCCTGCAGAGCCCCGAGCTGGCCTCCAACTCGGTCCAGCCGTGGACCGCGCGCCTGCGGTACGCCTACGCCGACGCCCTCCTGGCCGTCGGCCGGGAGAAGGAGGCGCGGGAGTGGTTCGCGAAGGCGGTCGAGGCCGACCGGGACGGCAGCACGGACGCCTCCGACCGGCTTGCCGAGCTGGACGGAGTGGAGTTCGTCGACGCTCTCGACGAGAGCGAGAGCGAACCGGAGACCGAGACGGAGACGGTGACCGAGACGGTCACCGAGGCCGAGGCCGAGGCCGAGACCGACGTCGTCAAGGGCGCCCGCACGGAGCCCGCCCTCACTGAGGACGCCTCCACCGAGGACGACCACGACCAGGACTGACGTCCCACGCAACGAAAGGGCGGGCCCCACCAGGGCCCGCCCTTTCGCGTACTGGCTCAGAGCTCCAGCGCCCGGAGCACCAGTCCCGACGCCGGCTTCGGGCCGAACGACGTCGACTTGCGGGGCATGGTCACGCCCTGGCGGGCCAGGTCGCGGACCACATCCTCGCGGACCGGGTGCATCAGGACAGCCGTACCGCCGTCCCGTTCGGCCTTCGCCACCGTGGCGGCCGTGTCGTGTATGTAGGCGATGTGGGCCGGGGAGTCCTCGGGGATGTGCCACACGTGCTCGAGGAGAGTGGAGTGCAGGACGGTCGCGTCCAGGGAGCGCCAGGCGGCCGGGCGGTCCGCCGGGACCGTGCGGGCCAGGAGGCCGGGGTCCGGGCGGTCGATGAGGTGAAAGGCGCCGTCGCCGGCCAGCAGGAAGGCGTTGCCGGCGCAGGCCGCGTCCGCGAGCGTCTCCAGCGCCTCGGACAGGCGCGTCTCGAGGTGCCGCACCCGGAACAGGCCCTCGACGGCCGCGAGGGCGTCCGAGACCGGCAGGCCGTGCAGCAGACGGTGGATGGCGCGCACGCGCAGCGGGTACCGGGCGGTGTCCACGAGCAGGACCAGGCCGTGGTCCCAGGGGCTGGGGGAGGGGTTCTCCGCGCGCAGCTGCCGGTAGGTGGCCCAGCGGTGGTGGCCGTCGGCGATGAGGGCCTGCTGGTGGGCCAGGTCGGACCGGATGCGGGCCAGGTCGGCGGGGTCGGTGACCGACCACAGGCGGTGGTGGAAGCCGTCCTCGGTGGTGGTGTCCAGCAGCGGGGCACGCCGGGCCGTGCGCTCGACGACCTCGGCCGCCGTGCCGTTGCCGTGGTAGGTCAGCAGCAGCGGTTCGAGGTTCGCGCGCGTGGCACGCATCAGGGCCGCGCGGTCGGCGACGACCGGGGGCATGACGTCCTCGTGCGGCAGCACCACGCCGTCGGACGGATCGGAGACCTCCAGGGCGCCGATGACGCCGCGCTGGATCATGCCGTTTCCGTCGCGCTGCTCGTACACGTACAGGGCGGGGTCGGGATCGGCGGTCAGGATGCCCTCGGCGAGCCAGCGGCGCAGGGTGTCGGCCGCCTGTTCGGTGCGGGCGCTCGGCGTGCCGGCCTGAGGAAGGATCAGCCGGACGATGTTGTGCGGGTCCGCCGACTGGAGGTGGTGCACCCCGTCGGGGCGTACCACGACGTCGTACGGCGGGGAGGTGACGGAGGCCAGGCTGCCGACCCGGTCGGGGTCGTAGCGCAGGCCTCGGAACGGGGTGAGTTCGAGGCCTCGGCGCGCCGTTGCTTCCGAGGGACCTGCAGTGTTCATCCCGGCATCGTACGTGTGTCAGTGGCGTGGGGGATGATCGGGGGAAACACGGTCGAACGAGGAGCGATGTGGAATGAGCCAGGGCGTCAGGACGAGGCCCGAGGGCAGTGGGCGGCCCCTGAGCGAGGCGTACGACACGGCGCTGCTCGACCTGGACGGGGTGGTGTACGCGGGCGGTCATGCGATCGTCCACGCGGTCGAGTCGCTGGCGGCGGCGCGCGACGGCGGGATGCGGCTGGCCTACGTCACCAACAACGCGCTGCGCACGCCGGACGCGGTGGCCGGGCACCTGACGGAGCTGGGGATACCGACGGGGGCGGACGAGGTCATCACCTCGGCGCAGGCGGTGGCGCGGCTGATCAGCGAGCAGGTGCCGGCCGGGGCGCGGGTGCTGGTGATCGGCGGTGAGGGGCTCCGGGTGGCGCTGCGGGAGCGGGGTCTGACGCCGGTGGAGTCGGCGGACGACGACCCGGCGGCGGTGGTGCAGGGGTACGGCGGGCTCGAGCTGCCGTGGGGGCGTTTCGCGGAGGCCGCTTACGCCGTCGCGCGCGGGGTGCCGTGGTTCGCTTCCAACACCGACCTGACGATCCCCAGCGGCCGGGGCATCGCGCCGGGCAACGGCGCGGCCGTGGAGGTCGTCCGGATCGCGACCGGGGCCGATCCGCAGGTGGCGGGCAAGCCGCTGCCGCCGATGCACCGGGAGACGATCCTGCGTACGGGCGCGAAGCGGCCGTTGGTGGTCGGGGACCGGCTGGACACGGACATCGAGGGGGCGTTCAACGGCGGGGTGGACTCGCTGCTGGTGCTGACCGGGGTGACGGACGGCCCCCGGCTGCTGGCCGCGCCGCCGCAGCACCGGCCGACGTTCGTGGACGCCGATCTGCGCGGGTTGCTGACGGGCCAGCCGGAGATCACCCGGGAGGGTGAGGGATTCCGGTGCGCGGGGTGGACGGCGAGGGCCGGGGCGGACCGGCTGGAGCTGGAGGGAGACGGCGAGAGCCTGGACGGCCTGCGAGCCCTGTGCGCGGCGGCCTGGACGGCGGCCGGTGACGGTTCCTGCGCGCTGGACGGAGGCAAGGCGCTGGCCCGGCTGGGCCTGTGACCGCCGGTCGCAGCGGGGGTCGTCCTCGGCGGGATCGAAGTCGCAGGCGAGGGTAGGCTAACCTAACCTCGTGTTGGTCGACAGTCCTCCGGAACAGCGCGCGGAGACCGCCCCCGCGCCCCCAACCCGTCGGGCGGCAAGGGCCCTTGGGCTCCTGCTCTGCGTCGCGGTCCTGGTGCTCGTCGCTCTGGCGAGCATCGCGGTCGGGGCGAAAGGGCTGTCGCCGGACCAGGTCTGGCACGGCCTGTTCCACGACACGGGGACGTACGGCGACGTGGTCGTCGACGAGCGGCTCTCCCGGACCGTCCTCGGCCTGCTGGCCGGTGCCGCCCTCGGGCTGGCCGGTGCGGTGCTGCAGGCGCTCACCCGCAACCCGCTGGCCGATCCGGGGCTGCTCGGCATCAACGCCGGTGCCTCCGCCGCCGTCGTCACCGCCGTCACCTACTGCGGCGTCACCAGCCTCACCGGCTATGTGTGGTTCGCCTTCGGCGGTGCGGCGGCGGTCGGCGCGCTGGTGTGGTTCCTCGGCGGCAGCCGGGGCGCCACCCCGGTACGGCTCGCGCTCGCCGGTACGGCGATCAGCGCCGCGCTCTACGGCTATCTCCAGGCTGTGATGATCATGGACGACGCGGCGCTGGGCAAGATGCGCTTCTGGACGGTCGGTTCGCTGGCCTCCGCGACCGACTCCACCATCACCCAGGTGCTGCCGTTCCTCGCCGCCGGCACCCTCCTCGCGCTCGGCCTCGCCCGGCCGCTGAACGCCGTGGCGATGGGCGACGACACCGCCCGGGCCCTGGGCGCCCACCTCAACCGCACCCGCGCGCTCGCCATGCTGGCCGCGACCGTGCTGAGCGGTGCCGCGACCGCCGCCTGCGGTCCGATCGTGTTCGTCGGCCTCATGATTCCGCACGCCGTGCGCTCCTTCACCGGCCCCGACCTGCGCTGGATCCTGCCGTACGCCACGATCCTGTCGCCCGTGCTGCTGCTCGGCGCCGACGTCATCGGCCGGATCGTCGTCCGCCCGGCGGAGCTCCAGGTGGGCATCGTCACCGCGATCCTCGGCGGTCCGGTCTTCATCCTGCTCGTACGACGGCGAAGGACGGCCCAGCTGTGAAGACCCGACGCAGGAGCCGTGCCGTGCGCACCCCCGGCGGGCTGTCGCTGCGCCTGGACGTCCGCGCTCTGACCGTCGTCGTCCTGCTCCTGGCCGCGGCGCTCGCGGCGGGCGTGGCGCTGATCGGCACCGGCGACGCCCGGATCCCGGCCGCCGACGTCCTGCGGGCCCTGGCCGGCAACGGCACCGCGTACCAGGACTTCATCGTCACCGAACTGCGCCTGCCGCGCGTCCTGGTCGGCCTGCTGGTCGGCGCCTGTCTCGGTTTGGGCGGCGCGCTGTTCCAAGCGGTCTCGCGCAACCCGCTCGGCAGCCCGGACGTCCTCGGACTGTCCCAGGGCTCCACGGCGGGCGCGCTGGTCGTGATCGTGCTGCTGTCCGGCAACGCAGCCCAGGTCACCGCGGGCGCGCTGGCCGGCGGCCTGGTGACCGGGCTCGCCATCCACCTGCTCGCCTGGAAGCAGGGCGTGCACGGCTACCGGCTGGTGCTGGTCGGCATCGGCGTCTCGGCCGTCGTCACCGCGGTCAACGGCTATCTGCTCACCAAGGCCGACCTGGTCGACGCGGCCCGGGCGGTGGTGTGGATGACCGGGTCTCTCAACGGCCGGGACTGGACGCAGGTGTGGCCGCTGCTGTGGCTGTGCGCCGTCCTCGTCCCGCTGGTCCTCCTCCACGCGCGGGGCCTGCGGATGATGGAGATGGGCGACGACGTCGCCGGTGCCCTCGGGGTGCGCGTGCAGCGGGTACGGCTGGTGCTGATGGTCTGCGCCGTCCTGCTCACCGCCGCCGCGACCGCCGCCGCCGGACCCGTCGGCTTCGTCGCCCTCACCGCGCCCCAGCTCGCCCGGCGCCTGACCCGCTCACCCGGCCCCAACCTGGTGCCCTCCCTCTGCATGGGCGCCGCCCTGCTCGTCGCCGCCGACTGGGCCTCGCAGCGCGCCTTCGGCGCCGACCAGCTGCCCGTGGGCGTGGTCACCGGCGTCCTCGGCGGCGGCTATCTGCTGTGGCTGCTGGTCACCGAGCGCAGAGCGGGCCGGATATGAGCGCCGCGCACCCCGTCCCTCCTCCCAGGAGCACCATGAACCGCCTGTCCGCCGAGAACGTCACCCTCGCCTACGACCAGCGCGTCATCGCCGAGCAGCTGTCGGTGGAGATCCCCGACCACTCCTTCACGGTGATCGTCGGCCCCAACGCGTGCGGCAAGTCGACGCTGCTGCGGGCGCTGTCGCGGATGCTCCGGCCCAGCCAGGGGCGGGTGCTGCTGGACGGGCAGGCGATCCAGTCGATGCCCGCCAAGAAGGTCGCCCGCACCCTCGGGCTGCTGCCCCAGTCGTCCGTCGCCCCCGACGGCATCACGGTCGCCGACCTCGTCGGCCGCGGCCGCTACCCGCACCAGGGACTGCTGCGCCAGTGGTCCGCCGAGGACGAGCGGGTGGTCCAGGAGGCGATGCGGCAGACCGGGGTCGCCGAGCTGGCCGACCGCTACGTCGACGAGCTGTCCGGCGGGCAGCGCCAGCGCGTGTGGATCGCCATGGCACTCGCCCAGCAGACCCCGCTGCTGCTCCTGGACGAGCCGACGACGTACCTGGACATCCAGCACCAGATCGACGTCCTCGACCTGTGCGCCGAGCTGCACGAGATCCAGGGCCGCACCCTGGTGGCCGTCCTGCACGACCTCAACCACGCCGCCCGCTACGCCACCCACCTCGTCGCCCTGCGCGGCGGCACGGTGGTCGCCGAGGGCGCCCCGAACGACATCGTCACGGCCGAGCTGGTCGAAGAGGTCTTCGGGCTGCGCTGCCAGGTCATCGACGACCCCGAGACCGGGACCCCGCTGGTGGTGCCGGCGTCCCGGAAGGCACGGCTCACAGCAGCTTCCTGAGCCGGAACAGGTCCAGCAGGCTCGCCTCCAGCCGCACCCGGCCCCGGCCCCAGGCCGTCGCGAAGTTCAGCTCGCCGCCCACCAGCGCCACCAGATCGTCCCCGGCCATCGCGAGCCGGAGCTGGGCCCGCTCGCGCGGCGGCCCGGGGTGGGTCGTGTCGACCACGATGCGGCCGCCGGTCATCCGGCCCACGAAGGTGACGTCGAGGTCGGTGATGTGGCAGCTCACCGAGCGGTCCAGGGCGGCGGCCGCACGGACCTCGCCCTCGGCCCCCTGCATGTTGTCCGAAAGCTTCCCCAGTGCGGCGCGGCACTCCTCGATCGTGGCCATCGCCACCGACGGTACCCCAGCCGTTCGCGGTAGCGTCGGGGCATGAGCGAGTCCGTGTCCGAGGCCCCCGACGCAGCCGTGGCGGAGGCCGAACCCGAGTACGACCCCGCCGCCCCGGCCCCCCTCGGCGTCCCCCGCACCGCCACCGGCGACGCCGAGGTCGACGCGCAGCTGGAGCGGCTGGGCGACGCCGACCACCTCGCCACCGACGGGCATCTGGAGGTGTACGAGGATGTGCACCGGGGGCTGCGCGACGCGCTCACCGCGCTCGACGCCCGCCCGGGACCTCCGGCGCCCTCACCTTCGTACCCGAAGGCGCCTTCACCGCCGTACCACCAGAGCAGGAGCTGAACCGAACGTGGCAGGAGTCGCACGCCGCCGTCTGGACGCGGAGCTGGTCCGCCGGAAGCTCGCGCGCTCGCGCGAGCACGCCGGCCAGCTCATCGCCGCCCGGCGGGTCACCGTCGGCAAGACCGTCGCGACCAAGCCGGCCACGCAGGTCGAGACCGCCGCGGCGATCGTGGTCGCCGCCGACGCGAGCGATCCCGACTACGTCTCCCGCGGCGGCCACAAGCTCGCCGGCGCGCTGACGGTGTTCGTCCCTCAGGGCCTCGTGGTCGAGGGCCGGCGCGCACTGGACGCCGGCGCGTCCACCGGCGGCTTCACCGACGTCCTGCTGCGCGCGGGCGCCGCGCACGTCGTCGCGGTGGACGTGGGATACGGCCAACTCGCGTGGTCTCTGCAGAATGATGAACGCGTCACCGTCAAGGACCGTACGAACGTACGCGAGTTGACGCTTGAGGCGATCGATGGGGAACCTGTGGATCTAGTCGTGGGTGATCTGTCCTTCATCCCGCTCGGGCTGGTGCTGCCCGCCCTGCAGCGGTGCGTGAAGCCGGACGCCGACCTGGTGATGATGGTCAAGCCGCAGTTCGAGGTGGGGAAGGAAAGGCTCGGCAGCGGGGGTGTCGTACGGAGTCCGCAGCTGCGGGCGGAGGCCGTGCGGGGAGTGGCCGAGAAGGCCTGGGAGCTGGGGCTCGGGGTGCAGGGGGTCACCGCGAGTCCGCTGCCCGGGCCGTCCGGGAACGTCGAGTACTTTCTCTGGCTGCGGTCGGGGGCACCCCAGGTGGACCCGGCCGACGTCGACCGTGCAGTGGCGGAGGGGCCGCGTTGACACAGAACCTGGCGCGTACTGTTTTCCTGCTGGCGCACACCGGGCGGCCGGCGGCGATCCGCAGCGCGGAACTCGTCGTCAAGGGCCTGCTGCGGCACGGCATCGGCGTGCGGGTGCTGGAGGAGGAGGCGCGCGACCTGCCGCTCCCGGACGAGGTGGAGCTGGTCAAGGAGGCGACCGCGCAGTGCCTCGACGGGTGCGAGCTGCTGATCGTCCTCGGCGGTGACGGCACGCTGCTGCGCGGCGCCGAGTTCGCGCGTGCCTCCGGGGTGCCGATGCTCGGCGTCAACCTCGGGCGGGTCGGGTTCCTCGCGGAGGCCGAGCGGGACGACCTCGACCGGGTGGTCGACCGGGTGGTGGCGCGGTCGTACGAGGTCGAGGAGCGGATGACCGTCGATGTCGTCGTGCACCGCAACGGGGACATCGTGCACACGGACTGGGCGCTGAACGAGGCGGCCGTGCAGAAGGCGGGCGCCGAGAAGCTGCTGGAAGTCGTGCTGGAGATCGACGGGCGGCCGGTGACCGGGTTCGGGTGCGACGGTGTGGTCCTGTCGACGCCCACGGGGTCCACCGCCTATGCGTTCTCCGCCGGCGGGCCCGTGGTGTGGCCCGAGGTGGAGGCGCTGCTGATGGTGCCGATCAGCGCGCACGCGCTGTTCGCGAAGCCGCTGGTCACGTCGCCGGATTCGGTGCTTGCCGTGGAGGTTCTGCCGCACATCCCGCCGGGCGTGCTGTGGTGCGACGGGCGGCGGACGGTCGAGTTGCCGCCGGGGGCGCGGGTGGAGGTGCGGCGGGGGGCGGTGCCGGTGCGGTTGGCCCGGCTGCATCACTCGTCGTTCACGGATCGGCTGGTGGCGAAGTTCGCGTTGCCGACCACCGGGTGGCGGGGGGCGCCGCACCACTCGGCGGAGTGACAATGGCGGGCCGTGTGCACTCCCCGGCCCGGACCTCGTATGGTCTTCTCCGTGTTGGAGGAGATGCGGATACGGTCGCTCGGGGTCATCGACGATGCCGTCGTCGAGCTGTCGCCGGGGTTCACCGCCGTCACCGGTGAGACGGGTGCGGGCAAGACCATGGTGGTCACCAGCCTCGGGCTGCTGCTCGGCGGGCGGGCGGACCCGGCGCTCGTGCGGATCGGGGCCGACAAGGCGGTCGTGGAGGGGCGGATCGCCGTACCCGCGGACGCCACCGCCGTCGTACGCGCCGAGGAGGCCGGGGCCGAGCTGGACGACGGTGCCCTGCTGATCAGCCGTACCGTTTCCGCCGAGGGGCGCTCCCGGGCGCACCTGGGCGGGCGCAGCGTGCCCGTGGGGCTGCTCGCCGAGCTGGCCGACGACCTGGTGGCCGTGCACGGGCAGACCGACCAGCAGGGGCTGCTCAAGCTGTCCCGGCAGCGGCAGGCGCTCGACCGGTACGCCGGGGACGCGGTCGCCGTGCCGCTCGCCAAGTACACCGAGGCCTACCGGCGGCTGCGGGCCGTCTCCACCGAGCTGGAGGAGATCGTCACGCGCGCGCGTGAGCGGGCCCAGGAAGCCGACATGCTGCGCTACGGGCTCGAGGAGATCGCCGCCGTCGAGCCCCGGGCCGGGGAGGACGCGGAGCTGGCGGAGGAGGCGGAGCGGCTGGGGCACGCCGAGGCGCTGTCGTCCGCCGCGACGGCCGCACACGCCGCTCTCGCGGGCAATCCGGAGGACCCCGAGGGGATCGACGCCTCCACCCTCGTCGCGGGCGCCCACCGGGCGCTGGAGGCCGTGCGGTCGCACGATCCGGCGCTGGCCTCGCTCGCCGACCGGATCGGAGAGATCGGGATCCTGCTCGGTGACGTCGCCGGGGAGCTGGCGGGGTACGCCGACGACCTGGACGCCGATCCGCTGCGGCTGGCCGCGGTGGAGGAGCGCCGGGCCGCGCTCACGAGCCTCACCCGCAAGTACGGTCATGACGTCAACGCCGTCCTGGCCTGGGCGGAGGCGAGTGCCGCGCGGCTCACCGAACTCGACGGCGACGACGAGCGGATCGAGGAGCTGACCGCCGAGCGGGACGCGCTGCGGACCGAACTGGGCGGGTTGGCGCAGGCCCTGACGGACGCGCGGACCGAGGCCGCCGAGCGGTTCGCGGCCGCCGTGACCGCCGAGCTGGCCTCGCTGGCGATGCCCCACGCGCGCGTGTCCTTCGACATCCGGCAGACCGAGGACCCGGAGGGCGTCGAGGTCGGCGGGCGCACGGTCGGGTACGGCCCCGCGGGCGTGGACGAGGTCGAACTGCTGCTCGCGCCGCACCCGGGCGCCCCGCCGCGGCCCATCGCCAAGGGCGCCTCCGGCGGTGAGCTGTCGCGCGTGATGCTGGCCGTGGAGGTGGTGTTCGCGGGGACCGACCCGGTGCCGACGTACCTCTTCGACGAGGTGGACGCCGGTGTCGGCGGCAAGGCCGCGGTCGAGATCGGGCGGCGCCTGGCGAAGCTGGCCAGGACCGCGCAGGTCGTCGTCGTCACGCACCTGCCGCAGGTCGCCGCCTTCGCCGACCGGCAGCTGCTGGTCGAGAAGACCAACGACGGCTCGGTCACCCGCTCCGGCGTGAAGGTCCTGGAGGGCGAGGAGCGCGTCCGGGAGCTGTCCCGGATGCTGGCGGGCCAGGAGGACTCGGAGACGGCCCGGGCCCACGCGGAGGAGTTGCTGGCGACGGCCCGCGCGGATCTGTGACGCCGGGACCATGACCCCGCACTCCAGGGTCCCGCTCGTTCCTGCTCACCGCCGCGCACACGCCCTGAGGGCGGCGCCCGGTGTCGCTGTGGTCGCGTGCCACCGGCGCGCGGGGTTGCCGGCGCACGCCGCCGGCGTGGTGGCGGCCGCGGTGTACGGGGACGGTGCGAGCGCCCGGGGGCGCTCGCTGTGACGGGCTGACCTCGGGATACGGGCTGGGCGCCCGTTCGTCCGGGTCGGCGCTGTCCTCACCCGTGTGGGTGACGTGCTCCGGCGCATTGCTCCGTCCCGCCGCGCTGTGCGCCCTCCCCCGATTTCCCGGAACGGCCGTATGCCCTGGCATGCTTGGCAGGGAACGCGGGGCGGGCGCGGTCCGCCCCGGAGGCGCGCGGTACGTCCTTCCGCCCTCCTCCGCCCGCTACTTTCTGTACGTTTCCTCGTGACCGCCCCGCGCCGAACCAGGAGCCCCGGCCCCGTGAGCCCGAGCAGCAACGCACCGCCCGGTCAGTCGCCGCTGCGCACCGTGCAGGTGCTGGGCGGAGGCAACGCCGGCAGCAGCGCGCACGTCCGCTCGCTGGCGGAGGGGCTTGTCGCCCGGGGCGTGCGGGTCACGGTGTGCGCCCCCGTCGACGCCGACCGCGCCTACGACTTCACCGGGGTCGGCGCCGACCATGTGCACGTGCCGCGCAGCAGCGACCCGGGCTCCGTGGCCGCACTCCGGGCGGCCTGCACGGACGCCGACCTGGTCCACGCGCACGGACTGCACGCCTCCTTCCGGGCCGTGCTCGCGCTCAGCGGGCGGCGCACCCCGCTGGTGGTCACCTGGCACAACCGGGCCGAGGCGGAGGGCGCGCGGGCGCATCTGCTGCGGCTGCTGGAGCGGCGCGTGGTCAGGACGGCCGCCGTGGTCCTCGGCACCACCTCCGACCTGGTGGACCGGGCGCGGCGGACGGGTGCGCGGGACGCCCGGCTCGCCGCCGTGCCGCTGCCCGGGCGGCGCCGGCCCGTCGACCGCGACGACGACCCCGACCGGCTGCGGCCCAAGACGCGCGCGGAACTCGGTGCCATCGGGCGTCCGTTGCTCATCGCCGTCGGCTCGCTGGACCGGCAGCGCGGTTACGACGTCCTGCTGGACGCGGCGGCGCGGTGGCGGGACCTCGACCCCGTGCCGCTGGTGGTCGTGGCGGGGGAGGGGCCGCTCAGGCCGGAGCTGCAGCGGCGGATCGAGGACGAGGAGCTGCCCGTACGGCTCGTCGGGCGGCGCGAGGACGTGGCCGAGCTCCTGGCGGCCGCGGATCTGGCGCTGCTGCCCAGCCGGTGGGAGTCGCGCTCCGTCCTCGCCCAGGAGGCGCTCCACGCGCGCGTGCCCCTCGTCGCGACGTGCGTCGGCGGCATCCCGGACCTCGTCGGCGACGCCGCCGAACTCGTCCCGCCCGACGACCCCGAGGCCCTCGCCGACGCCGTCGTCCAGCTCCTCGCCAACCCCTCCCGCCGCGAGGCGCTCCGCGACCGCGGCAGCCTCCAGGCGGCCACCTGGCCGACGGAGGACGAGACGGTGGCGCAAGTGCTCAGCATCTACGACGAACTGACCCAACCGAGACCACTGCCCTAGGTCCGCGCGCAGAGGCCTGCCCAGCAGCCCCGTGGGCTGTCAGGGGACGTGGCGGCGGGCTCGGAGCGCCAGACTCAGGGCCAGGACCGTTTGGGGGTCGTCGAGGTCGGTGCCGAGGAGTTCGCCGATGCGGGCGAGGCGGTTGTACAGGGTCTGGCGGTTGAGGTGCAGTTCGCGGGCGGTCTCCGCCTTGCGCCCGGCGTGGGCCAGATAGGTCTCCAGGGTCGGCAGCAGCGGCGGCCTGGACCGGTGGTCGTGGTCCCGCAGCGGACCGATGGCACGGTCCACGAACGCCGCCAGGTCCGGGTGGTCCCGCAGTCGCCACAGCAGCAGGTCGATGTCGAGGCGGCGGGCGTCGTACCAGGGACGGTCGGTCAGCCCCTGTGCCGCCGCCGCCGTCTCCGCCGCGTGCCGGAGCCCCGCCGACGCGGCCGCCCAGCCGCCGGCCACCCCGACCACCACGACCGGCGGCAAAGACCCCGGCCGCAGCATCCCGGCCCGTTCCACGCCCGCCCGCAGCGCCGCCGCGACCCGGTCCGCGACCGCCGGCCGCTCCGACTCCGAGCGCAGCCCGAGCAGCACCAGCACCCGGCCCTCCACCGGCCGCACACCCAGCAGCACCGGAACCCCCACCGAGGCCAGCTCCTCGGAGACCGCGCGCGCCAGCACCGCCCAGCCACCGCCGGGCGAGAGGGAGTCGCCGATCCGCATCACCACCGGCAGCAGCGGGCCGGCGCCGGGCTTGAAGCCGAGCACGCGGGCCTGCGCGGGAGCGTCCTCCGGGGTGATGCGGCCCTCGGCGAGGTCGGTGAGGAAGTCGCCCCGCCCGCGTGCGGCCAGCTCCTCCTCCTGCCGGGCCTGCATCAGCACCACCGCCAGGATGCCCGCGGCCCGCTCGGCGGCCATCCGGTGCACCGGAGCCAGCGGGGAGCGGACCGGCAGCAGTACCAGGCGGGCGCGTACCGAGCCCGCCCCGGGCCCGCCGCCGGGCACGTCCACCAGCACCGAACCGGCCGGCGGCGGCGCGTCCTTCTGCGGGCCGCGCAGCCCCTCCCACACCTGCAGCGGATCCGCGCCCTCGGGCCCGGCCCCGGCGGCGTACAGCAGCCGGCCGTCCGTCGTCTCCAGGAACACCGGGTTGCCGCTGAAGTCCGCCAGGATGCCCAGCACCTGCGGCACCCCGCCCCCGCCGAGCAGTGCCTCGGTGCACCGCCGGTGCACCTCCTCCGCGCGCTGGAGCAGCGCGTAGTGCCCGTTGACGATCTCGGTGTGGATCTCCTCGGTCACGGTCACGAACGGCACCTCACGGTGCAGCTGGACCAGCGGCAGACCGGCCGCCCGGGCCGTGTCCACCAGCGCCGCCGGCAGCCGCGTGAAGCGCGGGCCCAGCTCCACGACGAGGGCGGCGATGCCCCGCTCCGCCAGCGTGCGCACGAACGCCCGCTGTTCGGCGGGGCGGGTGCCGACGCCGTAGCCCGTGGTCAGCAGCAGCTCGCCGCCCTTGAGCAGCGAGGCGATGTTCGGCACCTCGCCCGCGTGCACCCAGCGCACGGTGCGCCCCAGCCGGTCGGCGCCCGCCAGGATCTCCGGGAGCCCGCTGCGCAGCCCCGGCAGCTCCAGCGCCCGCCGGACCGTGATCCCGGCGCCCTCGGTGGCGATCCCGCTCTCCGTACCGCTGTCCATGCAGCGGACGCTACCTGCGAGAACGCCCCGACGACATCCCCGGGCCAGGGCCTCTCGTCCGGATCATGCCGGGCTCGCGGGCCCTGGCACCGCTCCCTGATCCGGCCTGATCCGAACGAAAGGCCCCTAGACCGGCCGGATGTTGTGGTTGAAGCGGAAGACGTTGTCGGGGTCGTAGCGGCGCTTCACCTTCTCCAGGCGCAGGGTGTTCCCCGCGCCCAGGCCTGCCCGGACCCGCTCGGGGCCCTCGTCGCCGATGAAGTTGAGGTAGACGGCACCCGTGCTCCACGGCCGGACGCCGGCGCGCACGTCCCGCACCCAGGCGACGGCCCGTTCGTCGTCGGCCGGGTCCTCCCAGATGGCGAACGGGTGCGCCGCCCAGGCGGCGTCCCGGTACGGCACCGGCCAGTCCTGCGGGCCGGCGGCGATGGCCCCGCCCTGCGGGAACAGCAGGTGCTGGGTGTTCGTCGGCACCGGCATGCTCTCCGCGCGGGCGCAGAAGACGTCCACCAGCTTGTCCGGCAGCCCGGTCAGATACTCCGCCGACCAGTAGTTGCGCAGCCCGGGCGGGTCGTCGAGCATGCACTGCACATCGACGTACGGCATGTCGCCGGCCAGCTCCACCTCGTGCGGCAGCGCCAGCAGCGGCTCCGCCAGCTTGCGCATGTCCTCCTCGCCGCCCGCGTACGTCAGCAGCGCCGCGCACACCAGCGTGCCCACCATGTGCTCGGGGACGAACTCCTCGGGCGGCCCGGTCAGATACAGCACTGCGCCGCTCAGCTCGTCGGGCGCGGAGCTCAGGACCTCGCGGAAGGTGCGCACCACGTCGGGGCCGTACTGCGGAAGGTAGAGCAGGAAGGCGATGGAGAACTCCGGCATCTCGTGCAGGCACAGGGTCAGCGCGGTGGCGACGCCGAAGTTGCCGCCGCCGCCGTGCAGGGCCCAGAACAGCTCGGGGTTCTCGTCGGCGTTGGCGTGCACCTGCTCGGCGTCGGCGGTCACCAGCTCCACGCCGATGAGGTTGTCCACGGCCAGGCCGAACGTGCGGTCCAGCCAGCCGGTGCCACCGCCCAGCACGAAGCCGCCGACACCGGTGGTCGAGGCCCGGCCGCCGGTGGTGGCGAGGCCGTGGGGCTGGGTGGCCCGGTCCAGGTGGCTCATCGTGGCGCCGCCCTCCACCCGGACCGCCTCGCCGGCCGGGTCCACCGTCACCCGGTGCATCCGGCGCAGGTCCACCACGAGCGCGTTGTCGCCCAGGGCCGTCCCGGCGACGCTGTGCCCGCCGCCCCGGACCGCGATCGGCAGATCCAGCTCCCGCCCGAAGCGCACGGCACGGACCACGTCGGCCGCGTCCGCGCACTGGGCGATCACCGCCGGGCGCCGGTCGATCATGGCGTTGAAGACGGTGCGGGCCTCGTCGTAGCCCGGGTCCTCCGGGGCGAACACGTCGCCGACCAGATCGTCGCGGAGCGCGGAGAGGGCCGCGCCCGCCTTCGAGAGGGAAGCCATGGCGTCCCCTTCCGGAAAGGGGCAGTTGTCCGGTTCCAGCCTAGGTACGGGACCCGCGGCGCGGCGCGTCCTCCCTGCGAGGGGTCGAGGCGGCCCGGGTGGCGTGCTCCGACCGCCCCGCGAGCCGATCTGCTGAACGCCGTCGTGGTGGCCGGGCTCGCCGGGTCCCCGCTCGGGGAGGGCACGGTCCGAGTGGGGCACCGGCGACCAACGGGCCGCCGTGGGCGGCACCGAGCGCCCGGCACCGGTGGCGCCCGCACGGCTTCTCATGCGGTGGTGCGAGCGCCGGCAGGCGGCCCGGGACGGCTCCGCCGGCGCGGCCGGCGGGGGAGTGGCCGTCAGCCGCCGTAGGCGCCCGACGCCGTCAGACGCAGGGCGGTGTCGATCAGCGGCACGTGGCTGAAGGCCTGCGGGAAGTTGCCCACCTGGCGCTGCAGGCGCGGGTCCCACTCCTCGGCGAGCAGGCCGAGGTCGTTGCGCAGCGCGAGGAGCTTCTCGAACAGCTTGCGGGCCTCGTCCACCCGGCCGATCATCGCCAGGTCGTCCGCCATCCAGAACGAGCACGCCAGGAAGGCCCCCTCGTCACCGGGCAGGCCGTCCACGCCCTCGTCCTCGCCCTCCGTCGGGTAGCGCAGGATGAACCCGTCCGGGGTGGACAGCTCGCGCTGGATCGCCTCGATGGTGCCGATCACCCGCTTGTCGTCCGGCGGCAGGAAGCCCATCTGCGGAATCAGCAGCAGCGACGCGTCCAGCTCCTGCGAGCCGTAGGACTGGGTGAAGGTGTTGCGCTCCTTGTCGTAGCCCTTCTCGCACACGTCCCGGTGGATGTCGTCGCGCAACTCCTTCCAGCGCTCCAGCGGACCGTCCGCGTCCCCGGACTCGATCAGCTTGATCGTGCGGTCCACCGCCACCCAGGCCATCACCTTGGAGTGCACGAAGTGCCGGCGCGGGCCGCGCACCTCCCAGATGCCCTCGTCCGGCTCCTGCCAGTGGTCCTCCAGGTAGCGGATCAGCTTCAGCTGGAGCAGCGACGCGTAGTCGTGCCGCGCCAGGCCCGTCATGTGGGCCAGGTGCAGGGCCTCGGTGACCTCGCCGTACACGTCCAGCTGGAGCTGGTGCGCCGCACCGTTGCCGACCCGGACCGGGGCGGAGTTCTCGTAGCCCGGCAGCCAGTCCAGCTCGGCCTCGCCCAGCTCGCGCTCGCCCGCGAGGCCGTACATGATCTGCAGGTTCTCCGGGTCGCCGGCCACCGCGCGCAGCAGCCACTCGCGCCAGGCACGGGCTTCCTCGCGGTAGCCGGTGCGCAGCAGCGAGGACAGGGTGATCGCCGCGTCCCGCAGCCACGTGTAGCGGTAGTCCCAGTTGCGGACGCCGCCGATGTCCTCGGGCAGGGACGTCGTCGGCGCGGCGACGATGCCGCCGGTCGGGGCGTACGTCAGGGCCTTCAGGGTGATCAGCGAGCGGACCACCGCCTCGCGGTACGGACCGTGGTACGTACAGTGCTCCACCCACTCGCGCCAGAAGTCCTCCGTCGCCACCAGCGACTGCTCCGGCTCGGGCAGGGCCGGCGGTTCCTTGTGCGACGGCTCCCACGAGATGGTGAACGCAATCCGGTCACCCGGGGCGACCGTGAAGTCCGCGTAGGTCGTCAGCGACTTGCCGTAGGTCTCCGCCTCGGTGTCGAACCACACCGAGTCGGGCCCCGCGACCGCCACCGTGCGGCCCTCGTGCTTGTGCACCCAGGGCACCACCCGGCCGTAGGAGAAGCGCATCCGGAGGGCCGAACGCATCGGGACCCGGCCGGTGACGCCTTCCACGATCCGGATCAGCTGCGGGGCGCCGTCGCGCGGGGGCATGAAATCGGTCACGCGGACCGTGCCGCGCGGGGTGTCCCACTCCGACTCCAGGATCAGCGAGTCGCCGCGGTAGCTGCGCCGGGCCGCGGTGGGCGGCTGGGAGTCGGCGGCGTGGGCCGGGCCGAGCCGCCAGAAGCCGTGCTCCTCGGTGCCCAGCAGGCCGGCGAAGATGGCATGCGAGTCGAAGCGGGGCAGGCACAGCCAGTCCACCGTGCCGTCCCGGCAGACCAGGGCAGCGGTCTGCATGTCTCCGATGAGTGCGTAGTCTTCGATGCGCCCGGCCACGTGCAACTCCAGTCGAACGGCCACGTCACCCCCGCGCAGGGGGCTGTCGCTAGTGCGGTCAAGGGGTCGTTGTTGTGCGTCGTTGAGCGGTGAAGCAAAGCAGCCCGCCGAGCCCTGAGGCAAAACGACAGTCTTTGCTCAACGAACTGCCGCGCTCTCGTTGTTCCGGGTGATGGTGGCGGGGGTGTGCCGTCGTTTCCGGCCGGGCTCGGCAGCGAGTGTCCGAGCAGGATACGACGCAGGTACATGATCCGCGTGCTGCTCCGGGCAACCCGTGTGAGCCGATCGAGTGAGCACACGAGGGAGACTCTGTGCACCGTACGGGTCGGTGCAGGGCCGTGCACGGAACGTGACCGGAAGCCATCTCGTCGAGGCGCTGATACGCTGGTAGCCCGTGGACCGGTGGGAGACGAACCCCCGAACCGCAGCGACGGCACCCCCGGAAGTTTCCGGTCCGGAAGCCGCCCCGCATCACAGACAGCGACCACGGGAGCCCCCTCTTGGCCATGCCGCCCCCTGCTTTTCGGAACAGTGCAGCCACGACGACCAAGCACATCTTCGTCACCGGGGGTGTCGCCTCCTCGCTCGGCAAGGGCCTCACCGCCTCCAGCCTGGGCATGCTGCTCAAGGCCCGCGGTCTGCGCGTGGTGATGCAGAAGCTCGATCCGTACCTGAACGTCGACCCGGGCACGATGAACCCCTTCCAGCACGGTGAGGTGTTCGTCACCAACGACGGCGCCGAGACCGACCTGGACATCGGACACTACGAGCGCTTCCTCGACCGTGACCTGGACGGCACCGCCAATGTCACTACAGGCCAGGTCTACTCGACGGTGATCGCCAAGGAGCGGCGCGGCGAGTACCTGGGCGACACCGTGCAGGTCATCCCGCACATCACCAACGAGATCAAGCACCGCATCCGCCGCATGGCCACCGACGAGGTGGACGTCGTCATCACCGAGGTCGGCGGCACCGTCGGCGACATCGAGTCGCTGCCGTTCCTGGAGACCGTCCGCCAGGTCCGCCACGAGGTCGGCCGGGACAACGTCTTCGTCGTCCACATCTCGCTGCTGCCCTACATCGGCCCCTCCGGCGAGCTGAAGACCAAGCCGACCCAGCACTCCGTCGCCGCGCTGCGCAACATCGGCATCCAGCCCGACGCGATCGTGCTGCGCTGCGACCGCGAGGTGCCCACCGCCATCAAGCGCAAGATCTCGCTGATGTGCGACGTGGACGAGGCCGCCGTGGTCGCCTGCCCGGACGCCCGCTCGATCTACGACATCCCGAAGACCGTGCACGGCGAGGGCCTGGACGCCTATGTCGTCCGCAAGCTGGACCTGCCCTTCCGGGACGTCGACTGGACGACCTGGGACGACCTGCTCGACCGCGTCCACAACCCCGACCACGAGATCACCCTCGCGCTGGTCGGCAAGTACATCGACCTGCCCGACGCGTACCTGTCGGTGACCGAGGCGCTGCGCGCCGGCGGTTTCGCGAACAAGGCCCGCGTCAAGATCAAGTGGGTCACCTCGGACGACTGCAAGACCCCGGCGGGCGCCAAGGCCCAGCTCGCCGACGTCGACGGCATCTGCATTCCGGGCGGCTTCGGCGACCGCGGTGTGCTCGGCAAGGTCGGCGCGATCCGCTACGCCCGGGAGAACCGGATCCCGCTGCTGGGCCTGTGCCTGGGCCTGCAGTGCATCGTGATCGAGGCCGCGCGCAACCTGGCCGACATCCCGGACGCCAACTCCACCGAGTTCGACCCGGCCACCGCCCACCCGGTCATCTCCACCATGGCCGAGCAGATGGACATCGTCGCCGGCGAGGGCGACATGGGCGGCACCATGCGGCTGGGCATGTACCCGGCGAAGCTGGCCGAGGGCTCGATCGTGCGCGAGGTGTACGACGGCAAGGAGTACGTCGAGGAGCGGCACCGGCACCGCTACGAGGTGAACAACGCCTACCGCGCGGAGCTGGAGAAGAAGGCCGGCATCCTCTTCTCGGGCACCTCGCCGGACGGCAAGCTCGTCGAGTACGTGGAGTACCCGCGGGACGTCCACCCCTACCTGGTCGCCACGCAGGCGCATCCCGAGCTGCGCTCGCGTCCGACGCGTCCGCACCCGCTGTTCGCCGGGCTCGTGAAGGCGTCGGTCGAGCGGAAGAATTCCAAGTAACACGTCAGTTGTACGGTTGCCGGGGTGCATACCTTCAAAGGTGGGCACCCCGGTTTCCGTCGGCCGGCCGGTCGGCCGCTCCGTGGCCGGACCGTCGGCCGGCCGGTTGTGACAGCACGTGGGAGGACAAAGGGCATGACCATCAAGGACACCCCCGAGGAGTGGGAGATCCGGGCGACCGCGACCCCGTTCACCGGGAACAAGACCTCCGTCCGCACGGACGACGTGGTCATGCCCGACGGGTCCGTGGTACGCCGCGACTACCAGGTGCACCCCGGCTCGGTCGCCGTGCTCGCGCTGGACGAGGAGGACCGGGTCCTGCTCATCAACCAGTACCGGCACCCGGTGCGGCACAAGCTGTGGGAGATCCCGGCCGGCCTGCTCGACGTGCCCGGCGAGAACCCGCTGCACGCGGCCCAGCGGGAGCTGTACGAGGAGGCGCACGTCAAGGCGGAGGACTGGCGGGTCCTGACCGACGTGTACACCACCCCGGGCGGCTGCGACGAGGCCGTGCGGATCTTCCTCGCCCGTGATCTCTCGGCGGCCGACGGGGAGCGGTACGAGGCGGAGCACGAGGAGACCGACATGGAGCACGCGCGCGTGCCGGTCGACGAGCTGGTGCGCCGGGTGCTCGCCGGCGACGTGCACAACAACTGCCTCGTCGTGGGCGTCCTCTCCCTGGTCGCGGCCCGCGCCCAGGAGGGCCTCGACGCCCTCCGCCCGGCCGACGCCCCGTGGCCGGCCCGCCCCTTCGCCTCCTGACCCGCCCCACTGCCGCGACCCGGGCCGACCGGTCCGCGCCGTGCACCGGCCGTCGCCGCCTCCTGGACTCGCCCACGCCGCGTGCCGGGCTCGGCCGTCCGTGTGGTGGTGTGACGATCGCCTGATCCGATCGGGGGACGTGTCCGTCGCGCTCTTTCGAGGGCGTCGCAGAGCGTGAACTAGGCTCTGGAACGCCCGTACCGGAAGATCCGGCGGGCTTGCGCGTGCGGTGGGACGGGAGTGTGGCCCGTGACGGATCAGGCGGTGGACACAGACGGCGTGCGGCTGTCCTCGCAGCGGGCCGCGACGATCGATTTCCTGGGCCGCACCCGGGAGTTGAAGGAACTGCGCGCCGACATCGAGCGCGCCGGCCTGGACACCCTCTCCGGCCGCAAGGCCCCCCGCGCGCGCGTGCTCCTCATCGCGGGCCGCCCCGGCTCCGGCCGCACCGCCCTCGCCGGGGAACTCGCCCGGCTGGTCGCCGACCGCTACCCCGACGGCGTGCTGCGGGCCCGGCTCAGCGAGCCCGACGGCACCCCCGTCCCCCTCGAGCGCACCGCCCGCGAGCTGCTCGCCGCGCTGGACGTGCAGGGCCCCGCCGGGGCGTCGGGGGACGAGCTGTGCGAGGCGCTGCGCGCGACCCTCGCCGGCCGGCGCGCGCTGCTCCTGCTGGACGACGCGGCCGGCGCCGAGCAGGTCGACGCACTGCTCCCGGACGCCCCCGACTGCCTGGTGATCGCCGTCTCCGGCGGCCCGCTCACCGGCATCGCCGACGTCCGCCCCTGCACCCTGGGCGGCCTCGACACCAAGTCGGCCGTCGAGCTGCTCACCCGGTACACCGGCTCGGTCCGCATCACCGTCGATCCGCGCGCCGCGGAGAACCTGGCCGAGGCCTGCCAGGGCCAGCCCGCCGCGCTCACCCTGGCCGGCGGCTGGCTCGCCTCCCGGCCCCAGGCGGCCGTCTCCGACCTCGCCAAGCGGATGCACGCGGACACCGAGGACGGCATCGCCCCGCTCGCCCGCGTCTTCCGGCTCGTCCACGACCAGCTGCCCGGCCAGGCCGCCCGGATACTGCGCCTGCTCTCCCTGGCTCCGGCCGGCCTGGTCGACCCGCACACCGCCTCCGCCCTGGCCGGCTGCTCGGTCGGCGCCGCCCGCGCCGCCCTGGACGACCTCACCGCGCTCGGGCTGCTGCGCGCGGTGGACTCCCCGCTGCCCGAGTACGACGTGCCCGGCTGTCTGCACCCGCTGCTGCGTGCCCGCGCCGAGGCCCAGGAACGCCCGGCGGAGCTGCAGCTCGCCCGGGCCCGCATGCTGGAGCGCAACGTACGGCTGCTGCAGGCGTGCCGGGCGATCACCGAGACGGACAGCCCGCAGGCCCGGGAGAAGCTGCAGGAGGTCCCCCCGGCACTGCGCTTCCCCTCCCCGCGCGCCGCCGCCGAATGGCTGCGCGTGCGCCGGCCCGCCCTGCTGGCCGCCGCCCGGCTGGCCGTGGCCGACGGGGAGCTGGACACCCTCGCCCGCCGGCTGATGTCCCAGCTGGTCAGGGCCCTGGTCGCGCACTTCGGCACGCAGGCGGCGGCACCGGATCTGTACGGGTTGCACGGCATGGTGCTCGATGTCGCCGAGCGGCGCGGACTGCACCGGGAGCAGGCCGCGGCCCTGCTGAACCTGGCCGATCTGGACGCGCGCACCGGCCGGACCCGGGCCGCGCTGGCCCGCTACCGGGCCGCGCTGGACGCCGGACGGGAGGCGAACGACCCGTACGCGACCGGCCGCGCGATGGAATCCGTAGGCGGTGCCTATCAGGAGCTCGCCGATCACGACCGGGCCGCCGACTGGTTCGGCCGGGCGCTGGCCGAGCGGCTGGCCCGGGGCGAGCGCGCCGAGGCCGCCCGGCTGTACGGCCGGATCGGCACCGCGCACACCTACGCGGGCCGCTACGGCGAGGCGCTCAGGAACTGGCGGGCGGCCGCCGCCGGGTACCGCAAGGAGGGCGATGTCCCGGCCTACGCACGGGCGTTGAGCGAGCTGGCCCGGGTGCAGGAGTACGCCGGCCGGCCCGAGGAGTCGCTGCGTACCTGTCAGGAGGCGGTGGAGTGGGCGCGGCGCGCCGAGGACGTCCGGCTGCAGGCCGCGCTGCAGCTCCGGGTGGCCGACACCCTGGACCGGCTCGGCGACCACGCGGCCGCCCAGCTGCACCGCGCGACGGCCGAGCGCATGCTGGGCGAGAGGCCTCCGGAGGACGACACAGGGCAGGAACCGGACAGTGATGCCTGCGAAATCCGCAGTCCATCCGGCGAAGATTGATGCAATGAAAGGCTAGACAGTCGGAACGCCTTCATTAAACTGGCTCTGCCGCTCGTTCTCCTGCGGTGTCTCCCGGTATGCCCCGGCATGCCTGGGTATGTCTTGTAAAGCACCCTCCATACCCTCTGAGCCAAGGACCGTGATCGACGTGAAGGTCGGCATCCCCCGCGAGGTCAAGAACAACGAGTTCCGGGTGGCCATCACCCCCGCCGGTGTGCACGAGCTGGTGCGCCACGGCCACCAGGTCGTCGTCGAGCGGAACGCCGGCGTCGGCTCCTCGATCCCGGACGAGGAGTACCTGGCGGCCGGCGCCGAGATCCTCGACACGGCCGACGAGGTCTGGGCCACCGCCGACCTGCTGCTGAAGGTCAAGGAGCCCATCGCCGAGGAGTACCACCGCCTCCGCAAGGACCAGATCCTCTTCACCTACCTGCACCTGGCCGCCTCCCGGGAGTGCACCGACGCCCTGCTGGAGTCCGGCACCACGGCGATCGCGTACGAGACGGTCGAGCTGCCCAGCCGCGCCCTGCCGCTGCTCGCCCCCATGTCCGAGGTCGCGGGCCGGCTGGCCCCGCAGGTCGGCGCCTACCACCTGATGGCCAAGAACGGCGGGCGCGGTGTCCTGCCCGGCGGCGTCCCGGGCGTGCCGGCCGGCAAGGCCGTCATCATCGGCGGCGGCGTCTCCGGCTGGAACGCCGCGCAGATCGCCGTCGGCCTCGGCTTCCACGTCACGCTGCTCGACAAGGACATCAACAAGCTCAAGGAGGCGGACAAGGTCTTCGGCACGAAGATCCAGACCGTCGTCTCCAACGCCTTCGAGCTCGAGAAGGCCTGCCTCGAGGCCGACCTCGTCGTCGGTGCCGTGCTCATCCCGGGCGCCAAGGCCCCGAAGCTGGTCACCAACGAGCTGGTGTCCCGGATGAAGGCCGGAAGTGTCCTTGTCGACATCGCGATCGACCAGGGCGGCTGCTTCGAGGACTCCCACCCGACCACGCACGCCGAGCCGACCTTCAAGGTCCACGAGTCGGTGTTCTACTGCGTCGCCAACATGCCCGGCGCGGTGCCCAACACCTCCACCTACGCGCTGACCAACGCCACGCTGCCGTACATCGTCGAACTGGCCAACCGTGGCTGGGTGGAGGCGCTGCGCCGCGACCCCGCGCTCGCCAAGGGCCTCAACACCCATGACGGCAAGGTCGTTTACAAGGAGGTCGCCGAGGCGCACGGCCTGGAGCACGTCGAGCTGGAGACCCTGCTCGGCTGATCCGCCGGCGACCGAGTCACCAAGTCGCCATCAGGCACAAGGCGATTCGTCAACATGCCTCGTCAACACTGCGCACCCGGCCGGACCTTGCCCGACAAGGTCCGGCCGGATGTGTGTATGGTCACTTTGCGACGCTCGGTCAACTCGCCTCGAACGTAACCCTTCGACCGATTCGCACACCGGCGAAACCTGCCGTGCGACGGCCGTACGCCCTTGACAGCGGGATGTTTCATTGCCGACACATCCTGCCGGGTCCGGCTGATTGTGTTGCTGCGGACCGCCGACACGCCATAGAGTCGCCAACCGTCGGCATGGTGCCACGCTGACCTTGTCTAGAAGTTTCCTGGTCACCAAGGAGGTAAGACGACTTGTGAATGAGTCGACATTTTCTCCCGGGGGTGGTCAACCAGGAATGCCTGTACGGGGCCAGGGCCCCGCGGGATTCGAGGCTGTCGGCTCCGTCGCTGTGCGCACCTTCGCAGCCCACCAGAGTCCGGGTCCGCAGACCGCCCGGACAGCACACCAGAGCATGGATGGCCATCACGTGAACGCCATGGCCGGCGACGGAAGTGGCGCGCCCCACAACCACTTCGCCGACTACGACGAACTGCCCGAGGGGCACTTCTACGACCCCGACGCCGAGTACGAGCCCGATCCCGAGTACGCGGCCACGCTCGCGCCCGACGCGGCCCGCCAGCGCCGTGAGCGCATCGGCCCGACCGGACGCCCGCTGCCGTACTTCCCGATCCCGGGCCCGCTGACCGACCACGGCCCCGCGAAGATCATCGCGATGTGCAACCAGAAGGGCGGCGTCGGCAAGACGACGTCGACCATCAACCTGGGTGCCGCGCTCGCGGAGTACGGCCGGCGCGTGCTGCTCGTGGACTTCGACCCGCAGGGCGCGCTGTCGGTGGGTCTCGGCGTCAACCCGATGGAGCTCGACCTCACTGTCTACAACCTGCTCATGGAGCGGGGCATGTCGGCCGACGAGGTGCTCCTGAAGACGGCGGTCCCGAACATGGACCTGCTGCCCAGCAACATCGACCTGTCGGCCGCCGAGGTCCAGCTGGTCTCCGAGGTCGCGCGCGAGTCGACCCTGCAGCGCGCGCTCAAGCCGCTGATGGACGACTACGACTACATCGTGATCGACTGCCAGCCCTCGCTCGGCCTGCTCACCGTCAACGCGCTGACCGCCGCCCACAAGGTGATCGTGCCGCTGGAGTGCGAGTTCTTCGCGCTGCGCGGCGTGGCCCTGCTGACCGAGACCATCGAGAAGGTCCAGGAACGACTCAACCCCGAGCTCGAACTGGACGGCATCCTCGCCACGATGTACGACTCGCGCACCGTGCACAGCCGTGAGGTGCTCGCGCGCGTCGTCGAGGCGTTCGACGACCACGTCTATCACACGGTCATCGGGCGCACGGTCCGCTTCCCGGAGACCACGGTCGCCGGTGAGCCGATCACCACGTACGCCTCCAACTCCGTCGGTGCCGCCGCCTACCGCCAGCTCGCCAGGGAGGTGCTCGCCCGGTGTCACGCCGAGTGAGTCTGCCCGGGGCCGACGAACTGTTCCGTACGACCGGGGGGATGGCACTCCAGCCGTCCACGCCCCGGCGCGGGGCGGGCGGCGAGGCCCGGGTGCCGGCTCCCGCGGGAGAGAGCGACGACGTGGCCGCCGCGGAGGACGCACCGCAGGCGGTGCCCGTCCAGAGCGGTGACGGAGAGGGAGCGGAGCACGCCGCGGCGGAGGCGGAAGGCGACGGGACCGGCGAGTCCCGCACCCGGCCGGCGCGACGGCAGCCGGCGCAGGAAGGTTCTTCTGCCGCCGCCGCGGCGCCGCGCAAGCGGGGCCGGGCGGCGAACCGGCGGCCCAGCGGGCGCGAGCGGCACGACGAGAAGATCACGGTGTACGTCTCCGCCGAAGAGCTGATGGACCTCGAGCACGCCCGGCTGGTGCTGCGCGGCGAGCACGGGCTGGCCGTCGACCGCGGGCGCATCGTCCGAGAGGCGGTGGCGGTGGTCCTGGCGGACCTGGAGTCCCGCGGGGACGCGAGCATCCTCGTACGGCGGCTGCGCGGGCGGTAGCGGTAGCCTGCGGGGGCCATGACCTCGAACGAATCCGGCTCCGCCGGCCGCCGCCGGGTCCTCGGGCGAGGCCCCGGGACCGCGGCCCGGCCTGCACCGCCTCCGGCGGACAGCACGCCCGCGCCCGAGGCCGAGCCCGGCGATGCCCCCAACCCGGAACGGACAGAGGCACCCGGCACCACCGTGCCGGAAGAGGCACCCGGCGTTGCCGTACCGCAGGAGGCGCCCGGGCTCGCCGTACCGCAGGAGGCACCGGCAGTCGCCGCACCGGAAGTGGCTCCGCAAGCCGCCGTGCCGGAAGAGGCGCACGGGCTCGCCGTACCGCAGGAGGCACCGGCAGTCGCCGCACTGGAAGTAGCTCCGGAAGCCGCCATGCCGGAAGAGGCACCCGGCGTTGCCGTACCGCAGGAGGCGCCCGGGCTCGCCGTACCGCAGGAGGCACCGGCAGTCGCCGCACCGGAAGTGGCTCGGCAAGCCACCGTGCCGGAAGAGGCGCCCGGCGTTGCGGTACCGCAATCGGCAGCGGCAGTCGCTGCACCGGAAGTGGCTCCGGAAGCCACCGTGCCGGAAGAGGCGCCCGGACTCGCCGTGCCGCAAGAGGCACCGGCAGTCGCCGGCTCCGAAGACGCACCGGCAGTCGCCGTACCGGGAAGGGCTCCGCAGGCCGCCGTGCGGCAGAGGGTGCCCGGACTCGCCGTCCCAGGAGAGGTGCCGGGACTCGCCGTTCCCGGAGAGGCGCCCGGGCGGGCCGTTCCTGAGGCTTCCGCAGGCGGCGTGCGGGAAGAGCCCGCAGGCGCCGTGGCCGGGGAAGCGGCCGACGCCGGAGCCGCAGAGGCCCGCGACGGTGTCTTCAAGGTCCGTCTCGCCAATTTCGAGGGCCCCTTCGACCTTCTCCTCCAGCTGATCTCCAAGCACAAGCTGGACGTCACCGAGGTCGCCCTGTCGAAGGTGACCGACGAGTTCATGGCGCACATCCGGGCCATGGGGCCGGACTGGGACCTGGACCAGACGACGGAGTTCCTGGTCGTCGCCGCCACCCTGCTCGACCTCAAGGCGGCCCGGCTGCTGCCCACCGCCGAGGTGGAGGACGAGGCCGACCTCGCGCTGCTGGAGGCCCGGGACCTGCTGTTCGCCCGGCTCCTGCAGTACCGCGCGTACAAGCAGATCGCCGACATCTTCAGCAGCCGTCTGGACGACGAGGCCCGCCGCCACCCCCGTACCGTCGGCCTCGAACCCGAGCACGCCGAGCTGCTCCCCGAGGTCGTCATCAGCATCGGCCCGGAGGGGTTCGCCAGGCTCGCGGTCAAGGCGATGCAGCCGAAGCCCAAGCCGCAGGTGTACGTCGACCACATCCACGCCCCGCTGGTCAGCGTGCAGGAACAGGCGGGGATCGTGGTCGCGCGGCTGCGGGAACTCGGCGAGGCCAGCTTCCGCTCGCTCATCGAGGACACCGACGACACCCTGACGGTCGTGGCCCGGTTCCTCGCGCTGCTGGAGCTGTACCGGGAGAAGGCCGTCGCCCTGGAGCAGGAGGCCGCGCTCGGCGAGCTGCTCGTGCGCTGGACCGGCGGGGACGGCGACGCGACGCCGCGGGTCACCGACGAGTTCGACCGGCCGCCTCAGGAGCCCGAGAAGGAGAAGCCGTGACGGAGAAGAAGCCGTGAGTGAGCCGACCACCGAGGTGCCGGCCGGGCTGCGGTCCGTGTCCGGTCTCGACCTCAAGCCCGCCCTGGAGGCCGTCCTCATGGTCGTGGACGAGCCCGCCACCGAGGAGCATCTCGCCCGGATCCTCGAACGCCCCAAGCGGCAGATCGGGGACGCGCTGCGCGAGCTGGCCGACGAGTACACCGTGCAGGGCCGCGGCTTCGAGCTGCGGTACGTCGCCGGCGGCTGGCGTTTCTACACACGCGCGCAGTACGCGCCGGCCGTGGAGCGGCTGGTGCTGGACGGCCAGACCGCCCGGCTCACCCAGGCCGCCCTGGAGACCCTCGCGGTCGTCGCCTACCGCCAGCCGGTCAGCCGCAGCCGGGTCTCCGCCGTGCGCGGGGTCAACTGCGACGGCGTCATGCGCACCCTGCTGCAGCGCGGTCTGGTCGAGGAGGCGGGCGCGGAACCCGAAACAGGTGCGATCCTGTACAGGACGACGAACTACTTCCTGGAGCGGATGGGCCTGCGCGGCCTGGACGAGCTTCCGGAGCTCGCGCCCTTCCTCCCGGAGGCGGAGGCGATCGAGGCCGAGACCCAGGAGGGAGTCCCGTCGTTCGACCCGGACGCGCCGGACGCGCCCGGCGGTCAGGATGCGGACGACTAAGACGGAACTTTGATGCGAAGCAGCGGCAGCGGCAAGAGCGGCGGACGCGGTAACTACCGCGGGGCCGGCAACAACAGGGACGAGCGCCAGGGGCAGGGCCGTCCCCGCAAGCCCCGCCCCGAGGAGCGCCGCTACGACGTGGGCCCCGGCGCCTCCCAGGACGGCCCGAAGGCCGGGCGCGGCGGCGCGGCCCGCGGCGGTGCCAAGGGCGGCCCGAAGAAGCCCCAGCAGGGCGGCCGTACGGCCCCCGCGCGCTCGCGTGAGTACGAGACGCGGGTCGAGGAGCGCAACCGGGAGAGGTACGCGGGCAAGAAGGACATCAAGCTGCCCAAGACCTTCCCCGGTGCGGAGCAGGAGGGCGAGCGGCTGCAGAAGGTCCTCGCGCGCGCGGGCTACGGCTCCCGGCGGGCCTGCGAGGAGCTGATCGAGCAGGCCCGGGTCGAGGTCAACGGCGAGATCGTCCTGGAGCAGGGACGCCGGGTGGATCCGGAGAAGGACGAGGTCAAGGTCGACGGGCTGACGGTCGCGACGCAGTCGTACCAGTTCTTCTCGCTCAACAAGCCCGCCGGTGTCGTGTCGACGATGGAGGACCCCGAGGGGCGCCAGTGCCTCGGGGACTACGTCACCAACCGTGAGACGCGGCTCTTCCACGTCGGCCGGCTCGACACCGAGACCGAGGGCGTCATCCTGCTCACCAACCACGGCGAGCTGGCGCACCGGCTGACCCACCCCAAGTACGGCGTGAAGAAGACCTACCTCGCGCACATCGTGGGCCCGATCCCGCGCGACCTCGGCAAGCGCCTGAAGGACGGCATCCAGCTCGAGGACGGCTACGCGCGCGCGGACCACTTCCGGGTGGTCGAGCAGACCGGCAAGAACTACCTCGTCGAGGTGACCCTGCACGAGGGCCGCAAGCACATCGTCCGCCGGATGCTGGCGGAGGCGGGCTTCCCGGTCGACAAGCTGGTGCGCACCGCCTTCGGCCCGATCACCCTGGGCGACCAGAAGTCGGGCTGGCTGCGCCGCCTGTCCAACACCGAGGTCGGGATGCTCATGCAGGAGGTCGACCTCTAGGAGCTTGTGCTTCCGGGCACCCCCTTTTATAGTCGTGATGACTATTAAAGGGGGTGCCTGTGCTGCAGGGATACGACAAGTCCGCCTACGAGCCCTTCGCCGTCACCGTCGACCTCGCCGTCCTCACCATCCGCGAAGGCGCCCTGCACGTGCTGCTGGTCGAGCGCGGGCAGGAGCCGTACAAGGGGCACTGGGCGCTGCCCGGAGGCTTTCTGCTGCCCGACGAGTCGGCGGAGACGGCCGCCCGGCGCGAACTCGCCGAGGAGACCGGCCTCGCCGACCTCTCGGGGCTCGACCTGGAGCAGCTGCGCACCTACAGCGAGCCGGACCGCGACCCCCGGATGCGGGTCGTCTCCGTCGCCTTCACCGCGCTGCTGCCCGAACCCCCCGAGCCGCGCGGCGGCGGGGACGCGGCCCAGGCCCGCTGGCAGCCGTACGACACCGCCGGGCCCCTCGCCTTCGACCACGACCGGATCCTGGCCGACGCCCACGCGCGCGTCGGCGACCGGCTGGAGCACACCTGCGCGGCCACCGCCTTCTGCCCGGCCGAGTTCACCCTCGGCGAGCTGCAGCAGGTCTACGAGACCGTGTGGGGCCTCGCGCTGGACCGGCCCAACTTCCGCCGCAAGGTGCTCGCCACGCCCGGCTTCGTCGAACCCGTCCCCGGTGCCGCCCGGCTCACCGGGGGGCGCGGCAAACCGGCCGCGCTGTACCGCGCCGGCACCGCCACCACCCTGCATCCGCCCCTCCTCCGACCGTCCCGGGAAGGACGCCCCGCATGACCACCAGGCCGACGAGCAAGCGTGCCGCCACCGGATCCCTCCTCGGACTCGCCCTCGGGGACGCCCTCGGCTTCCCGACCGAGTTCAACGACGTGCCCTCGATCCTCGCCACGTGGGGGCCCTGGCGGGAGATGGAGCTGCCGCAGCGCGCCCTCGTCTCCGACGACACCCAGATGACCCTCGCCCTCGGCCGCGCGCTGCGGACCGCCATGGACCGCGGGGTGCTGGCCCCCAAGCGCCTGGAGCGGCCGCTGCGCGAGGAGTTCGTGGACTGGTACCAGTCGCCGGACAACAACCGCGCCCCGGGCAACACCTGCCTGACCGCCTGCTCGCTGCTGAAGGAGGAGGGGCGCGCCTGGCAGGACGCGAGCCGGATCGGATCCAAGGGCTGCGGCGCCAACATGCGCGTCGCCCCCATCGGGCTCGCCCCCGGCCTGAGCGACGAACAGCGCGCCGGTGCCGCCCAGTTGCAGTCCGCGCTCACCCACGGCCACCCCACCGCGCTGGCCGCCTCCGACCTGACCGCGCGGGCCGTCCACCTGCTGGCCCGGGGCACCGACCCGGCCGGGCTCGTCGGACAGCTGCGCTCGTACGCCTACGACCACCGCGCCCACTACCACCACACCTGGCTCGGCGACCTGTGGACCCGGGCGCAGGACCCGAGCCCCGAGCACTTCATCGCGCGCGGCTGGGACGAGTGCCTGGAGATCCTCGGCCGGCTCCAGGAGGCCGTGCGGACGGTCTCGCCGGAGACCGACCCGTGCCTGGCCACCGGCGCCGGCTGGATCGCCGAGGAGGCCCTCGCGACCGGGCTGCTGTGCTTCCTGCTCTTCCCCGACGAGCCCGTCACCGCACTGCGCAGGGCCGCCTGCTCCTCCGGCGACTCCGATTCGATCGCCTGCCTCACCGGGGCCTTCGCGGGCGCCTGGCTGGGCGCGGAGGTGTGGCCCGGCGCGTGGGCGGACCGGATCGAGTACCGGGGCGACCTGTTGACGCTGGGAGCGCTCTGGGACGCTTAGGCCATGATCGACGACCTCGACATGGACCTGACGCCGGTGATCGCCGAGCAGCCCGACCCCCTGCTGTTCGCGACCGTCTCCGGAGCCCATCTGTACGGTTTTCCCTCGCGCGACTCCGACCTCGATCTGCGCGGCGCGCATCTGCTGCCCGCCGCCGATCTGGTCGGGCTGCGCGAGCCCGAGGAGACGCGGTCGCGCGCATGGGTGCGGTTCGGCGTCGAGATGGACCTCGTCACCCACGACGTGCGCAAGTTCGTCCGGCTGATGCTCCGGCGCAACGGCTATGTGCTGGAGCAGCTGCTCTCGCCGCTGGTCGCGCACACCACCGAGGCACACCGGGAGCTGGTCGCGCTCGCCCCCGGCGTCCTCACCAGCCACCACGCCCACCACTACCGGGGGTTCGCGGTGACCCAGTGGCGGCTGTTCGAGAAGACCGGTGAACTCAAGCCGCTGCTCTACACGTTCCGGGTGCTGCTCACCGGCATCCGTCTGATGCGCAGCGGCGAGGTGCAGGCCCATCTGCCCACGCTGCTGGAGCAGGTCGACGCGCCGGCCTACGTGCCCGAGCTGATCGCCGCGAAGGCGGAACGCGAGCACGGCACGGCCGACATCGACCACGCCCGCGTGGCGGCCGACGTGGAACGCCTGCACACCGTCCTCGACGAGGCCCAGGCCGCCTCCCCCCTCCCGGACGCCCCCACGGCCCACGACGCCCTGCACGACTTCGTGATCCGGGTCCGACTGGGCTGAGGCCCGCAGGGCCCGCAGAGCGCGGCGGCGGACGCTCGACCGGGCCGAGGCGCTAGGCGTGCGAGGCCGGCGCGTCCGCGGTCGGGTGGACGGTCGCTGTCCGGGCCGAGGTGCGGCGGGTGCGGTACAGGAAGGCGGACACGCGGGCGTGGTCCGGTTCCGCGGGGAGGGGGGTGCGGCGCAGGGCCTCGTCGGTCTCGGCGGCCAGGCGGGTCATCCGGGCCTCCACCTCCGCCCACGAGACCTCGCCCCGCTTCACCGCCAGCAGCGCCTCGCGCCGGTCGCCGACGTCGACGCGCAGCTCCCCGGTGCGCAGCAGGTCGCGGGCGCTCGCCAGCAGCCGCAGCAGATGCATCGCGTGCTTCCAGCGCGGGGCGCCCGTCGTCCGCACATCCGCGTCCAGCTTGCGGCGCTGGCCGAGGGCGTAGCGGGTGAAGGTGTCGTGCACGCGCCGGGAGAGGAAGGCCCCGCGCAGCGCCAGCAGTTCGCGGCCGGTGTCGTCCACGTGCTCCACCAGCGGTGAGTGCAGGCACTCCAGGATGTTCGGGTTGCCGCGCAGCGCCAGCTCGCAGAACCGCTCCAGTTCCCAGGAGAACTGCTCCTCGCCCGGCCCCTCCACATGCGTCGGCGGCTTCTCGAACCGCCAGAACAGGGGAGTGGGGGCGAGGAAGACACCCCGCCGGTCGGTGTCGCTGTCCCCCGTGGCCAGGCCGAAGGCCCGCGACCCCATGACACAGGAGTAGATCGTGTGGTGACGCACCAGGTCCTCGGGCTGCATGCCCAGGAGCGTACGCGGCGCCTCACATCAGGCGGATCGAATGTCCCTCCACCTTGATCGTCTTCGGCGGCAGCGGCCTGGACGCCGGGCCGTGCGCCACCGAGCCGTCGGCGATGTGGAACCGGCTGCCGTGACAGGGACAGTCGATCGTGCCGTCCGCCACCTTCGACACCGTGCAGCCCTCGTGGGTGCAGATGGCCGAGAAGGCCTTGTAGTCCCCCTTGCTCGGCTGGGTGACCACCACCTTCTCCGCCTTGAAGATCTTGCCGCCGCCCTCCGGGACGTCGGCGACCTGGCCCAGCTCCTTCCCGGCGGGCGAGGCCGCCTTGCCGGACGGGGAGGCCGGCGCCGAGGTGCCGCCGCCTCCGTTGCCGCCGCATCCCGCGCATCCCAGGGCGAGCGCCCCAGCGCCCGTCGCGAGTACCGTGCGCCGCGTCGCGGGCTGGGTCATGTCACCACTCCGTACAGAGACTAGGGGTCGGCTGTTCAAACCGGTGCATACCGGACTGCCCGCATCGTCTCAGTGATCGGTCGCCGCACGCCCCGCCCACGCGGGCTGACTACGCTGGACGGACCAAGACCAGACACGCATGTCAGCGAGGAGCAGCGCCGTGGCGGTACGAGCGGTCCGTGGAGCCGTCCAACTGGAGCGGGACGACGCCGGTCACATGGACGAGCGGGTCGGGACGCTGCTCACCGCCATCCTGGAGCGCAACGCCCTGAGCGCCGACGACCTGATCAGCATCTGGTTCACGGCCACCCCCGACCTGCACAGCGACTTCCCGGCGGCCGCCGCCCGCAAGCTCGGCATCGTGGACGTCCCCCTGATCTGTGCCCAGGAGCTGGACATCGAGGGTGCCATGCCCCGGGTCGTCCGGGTCCTCGCGCACATCGAGTCCGACCGGCCCCGCGCCGAGATCGCCCATGTCTACCTCGGCGCCGCCGCCGCCCTGCGCAAGGACATCGCCCAGTGAGGACCGCACTCGTCATCGGTACCGGGCTCATCGGTACCTCAGCCGCGCTCGCCCTGACCCAGCGGGGTGTCGTCGTCCACCTCGTCGACCACGACCCCGAGCAGGCCCGTACGGCCGCCGCGCTGGGCGCCGGAACCGACCAGGCGCCCGAGGGCCCGGTGGACCTCGCGCTCGTCGCCGCCCCGCCCGCCCACGTCGCCGCCGTCCTCGCCGACGCCATGGGCCGGGGCGTGGCCCGCGGCTACGTCGACGTGGCCAGCGTCAAGGGCGGCCCGCGCCGCGAGCTGGAGGCGCTGGGCCTGGATCTCGCCTCCTACATCGGCACCCACCCCATGTCCGGCCGGGAGAAGTCCGGCCCGCTGGCCGCGACCGGCGACCTCTTCGAGGGCCGCCCCTGGGTGCTCACCCCGACCCGGGACACCGACACCGAGGTGCTCAACCTCGCCCTGGAGCTGGTCTCGCACTGCCGGGCCGTGCCGGTCGTCATGGACGCCGACGCCCACGACCGGGCCGTCGCCCTCGTCTCCCACATGCCCCACCTGGTCTCCAGCATGGTCGCCGCCCGCCTGGAGCACGCCGAGGAGGCGGCCGTACGGCTGTGCGGGCAGGGCATCCGCGATGTGACCCGGATCGCCGCCTCCGACCCCCGGATGTGGATCGACATCCTCTCGGCCAACCCCGGCCCCGTCGCCGACCTGCTCTCCGACGTCGCCGGCGACCTGGAGGAGACGGTCGAGGCCCTGCGCTCCCTGCAGTCCTCCGACGAGGCCAAGCGCCGCGAGGGCGCGGCCGGTATCGAGGACGTGCTGCGACGCGGCAACGCCGGCCAGGTCCGCGTCCCCGGCAAGCACGGCTCCGCCCCGCGTGTCTACGAGACCGTGGCGGTGCTCATCGACGACCAGCCCGGGCAGCTGGCGCGGATCTTCGCCGACGCGGGACAGGCCGGGGTCAACATCGAGGACGTCCGCATCGAGCACGCCACCGGACAGCAGGCCGGTCTCGTCCAGCTCATGGTCGAGCCCAAGGCGGTGCCGGTGCTGACCGCCGCGCTGCGGGAGCGCGGGTGGGCGCTGCGGCAGTAGGGCACCGCACGTCACACGGCGGTCGTCCGTTCGGGTCACTCGTACCCAGTAACCTTGTGCGGGGCGCTCTCGCTCCCCGCACCCCGCTCACCGCACCGCACCAGGAAGGTGTCCTCCCGTGGAAAACGGCGCCGCCCCGACCGCCAAGCCCGTGATCGTCGCGATCGACGGTCCCGCCGGTACGGGCAAGTCGAGCACGTCGAAGGCCGTGGCCGCCCAGCTCGGCCTGAGCTACCTGGACACCGGAGCCCAGTACCGGGCGATCACCTGGTGGATGGTGAACAACGGCATCGACCTGGAGGACCCGACCGCCATCGCGGCCGTCGCCGGCAAGCCGGAGATCGTCTCCGGCACCGACCCGGCGGCCCCGACCATCACGGTCGACGGCGTCGACGTCTCCGGACCGATCCGCACCCAGGAGGTGTCCGCCAAGGTCAGCGCGGTCAGCGCGGTGCCCGAGGTGCGCACCCGGATCACCGAGCTGCAGCGCTCCCTCGCCGCCGGCGCGGAGCACGGCATCGTGGTCGAGGGCCGGGACATCGGGACGACCGTGCTGCCGGACGCGGACCTGAAGGTGTTCCTCACCGCCTCCCCGGAGGCCCGCGCCGCCCGCCGCAGCGGCGAGCTCAAGGGCGCCGACGTGCATGCCACCCGCGAGGCGCTGATCAAGCGGGACGCGGCCGACGCCGGCCGCAAGACCTCGCCGCTCGCCAAGGCCGGCGACGCGGTCGAGGTGGACACCACCGAGCTCACCCTCGCCCAGGTCATCGAGTGCGTCGTCACCCTGGTCGAGGAGAAGCGGGCCGGGAAGTGAACCGACCGCCGGCCGCGTCCGAGCGGGGCGCCGAGGTCGGGCGGCGCATCGGCGTCGGCCTGATGTACGGGCTGTGGCGGCCGCGTGTGCTGGGTGCCTGGAAGGTGCCCGCCACCGGGCCGGTCATCTTCGCGGTGAACCACTCCCACAACATCGACGGCCCGATGGTCATGGGCGTGGCGCCCCGGCCGACGCACTTCCTGATCAAGAAGGAGGCGTTCACCGGCCCGCTGAACCCGTTCCTGACCGGGATCGGCCAGCTCAAGGTGGACCGCGCCGCCGCCGACCGCACGGCGATCACCCAGGCGCTCGGCGTGCTGGAGGCCGGCGGTGTGCTGGGCATCTTCCCGGAGGGCACCCGGGGCGAGGGCGACTTCGCCTCGCTGCGCGCCGGGCTGGCCTACTTCGCCGTACGCGGCGGGGCGCCGATCGTGCCCGTCGCCGTCCTGGGAAGCTCCGAGCGGCGGGGCCGGTTGATAAAGGCGCTGCCCCCGCTGCGCTCCCGCGTCGACGTCGTCTTCGGCGACCCGTTCGAAGCGGGCGACGGCAGCGGCCGGCGCACCCGCAGGGCGCTCGACGAGGCGACCGAGCGCATCCAGAAGCAGCTCACCGCCCACCTGGAAAACGCCAGGCGCCTGACCGGGCGCGAGAGCGACACTTGAGTAGTGGATCAGCCCACCGGGGCCGCTCCACCGATCACCACGATGAACGACGAGGTACGGACTTCATGAACGACCAGATCCAGCCCGGCGACTCGGCTGAGCACGAGTACGACCACGGGGCTCTCGGCGACGCCGAGTACGCGGAGTTCATGGAGCTCGCCGCGGAAGAGGGCTTCGACATCGAGGACGTCGAGGGCGCCATCGAGGCGGCGGGCCACGGCCCGCTGCCCGTGCTCGCCGTCGTCGGCCGCCCGAATGTCGGCAAGTCGACCCTCGTCAACCGGATCATCGGCCGCCGCGAGGCGGTCGTCGAGGACCGGCCCGGCGTCACCCGCGACCGCGTCACCTACGAGGCGGAGTGGGCGGGCCGCCGCTTCAAGGTCGTCGACACCGGCGGCTGGGAGCAGGACGTCCTCGGCATCGACGCCTCCGTGGCCGCGCAGGCCGAGTACGCGATCGACGCGGCCGACGCGGTCGTCTTCGTCGTGGACGCCAAGGTCGGCGCCACCGACACCGACGAGGCGGTCGTACGGCTGCTGCGCAAGGCCGGCAAGCCGGTCGTGCTGTGCGCCAACAAGGTCGACGGGCCGAGCGGCGAGGCCGACGCCGCCTACCTGTGGAACCTGGGCCTCGGCGAGCCGCACCCGGTCTCCGCGCTGCACGGCCGCGGCACCGGCGACATGCTGGACGCCGTTCTGGAGGCGCTGCCCGAGGCGCCCGAGCAGAGCTTCGGCACCGCCGTCGGCGGCCCCCGCCGCATCGCGCTCATCGGCCGCCCGAACGTCGGCAAGTCCTCGCTGCTGAACAAGGTGGCCGGCGAGGAGCGCGTCGTCGTCAACGAGCTGGCGGGCACCACCCGCGACCCGGTCGACGAGCTGATCGAACTGGGCGGCGTGACCTGGAAGTTCGTGGACACGGCGGGCATCCGCAAGCGCGTCCACCTCCAGCAGGGCGCCGACTACTACGCCTCGCTGCGCACCGCCGCCGCCGTCGAGAAGGCCGAGGTCGCGGTCATCCTGATCGACGCCTCCGAGAACATCTCGGTGCAGGACCAGCGGATCGTCACCATGGCCGTCGAGGCGGGCCGCGCGGTCGTCCTCGCCTTCAACAAGTGGGACACGCTGGACGAGGAGCGCCGCTACTACCTGGAGCGGGAGATCGAGACCGAGCTGGGCCAGGTGGCCTGGGCCCCGCGCGTCAACGTCTCGGCCCGCACCGGCCGGCACATGGAGAAGCTGGTCCCGGCGATCGAGACCGCGCTGGCCGGCTGGGAGACGCGTGTGCCGACCGGCCGTCTGAACGCCTTCCTCGGCGAGCTGGTCTCGGCCCACCCGCACCCCGTCCGGGGCGGCAAGCAGCCGCGCATCCTGTTCGGCACCCAGGCCGGCACCAAGCCCCCGCGGTTCGTGCTCTTCGCCTCCGGCTTCATCGAGGCGGGCTACCGGCGCTTCATCGAGCGCCGTCTGCGCGAGGAGTTCGGCTTCGAGGGCACCCCGATCCACATCTCGGTACGGGTGCGCGAGAAGCGCGGCGCGAAGAAGAAGTAGGACGACGCGAAGGGCGCCCCTTGTGGTCCAAGGGGCGCCCTTCGCCGTGTCTCACGTGCCGCGGCGCGGGGCCGGCGGCAGCGCTGCCGCCGGGACGTAGTGCATGCCGGTGTCGTGCTGCCGCCCGAGTGTGCCGATGCGCTGCCACTGCGGCTGCTGCTGGCCGCCGCTGTGGCGGGCGCTGTACGCCCCGGCGCTGTAGGCGCTGTACGAGCTCGAGCGGTACGAGCCGCTGCTGTGCGGGGCGATCCCGAAGGGACTGAACCCCAGCTCCTCCTCACCGCTGCGGTCCCCGGGCAGCGTACGGAAGCTCTTGACCCACTCCGCGTAGAGCGAGTCGTAGATCGGCGTGGCCGATGGCCCCGCGGTCGCCTCCTGCCCCGTCCGGGCGGACGGGATGGGGGAGAAGGCGGGCCGGCGGGGAGGAGGAGTGTCGTATGTGTGCACGTATGTCCAAACGACGGCAGCGCGGAAGAGATGCGGCCGACGACGCTTTTGGGGGCGCGGGGAGCGGCGTGAATCACGTCCCCGCGAGCGGCAGCGCCGCCGCGACCAGCTTGCCGTTCGCCGCCGCCTTGTCCAGTGCCTCCCGGAGCAGGTCCTCGCGCGGCTGGCGGCCGATCGAGCCCACCGGCGCCGCGAACATCAGCACCTGCTGGTGCTTGTTGGCGGCGGCCCGCCAGCTGTCGGTCACCTGCAGTGGCTGGTGCGCCTGCCACCAGGCCACCGGCTGCCCCCCGTCGGCCCCGGGCTGGAGCACCGCGTGCAGCTGCCCCACGGCGAGCAGCACCGACCAGCCGTGCAGCACCGACGGCACGGACACCAGCTCGGTCACCGGCATGAAGCCCTGCTCGATGAGCAGCGGCAGGAAGTCGTCGCCGGCCCCGGTGGAGCCGGGGCGCACGATCGGCGCGGTCGGCTCGACCACGAGCGCCGGGTGCAACTCGCCCTCGATCAGCACGAGTCCGCTGGTCACGCCGAGCACGGCCTGCTCGGGCACGGCGCCCCGCGCCCCGCCGGCACCGGCCACGTCACCGCCGATCGAGCGGACGGCGCCCTGCAGTTGCTCCTCGGTGACCTGCACGACCTGCGAGGGCAGACAGCCGGCGTGGGCGAAGGCGAGGACGGCCGTCTCGTCGCCGACGAACAGAACGGTGCTGGTGCGCTCCTGCTCGGAGTCGCCCGGGGTGCGGCAGGACGTGCAGTCGTAACTGCCCGGGGCGTTCTCTCCGGCGAGCAGCCGGTCGGCTTCTTCGTCGCCGATCTCGGCGCGTACGGCGTCACTGACGTCGAGCATGCGCGGCACGGTGGCTCCCTCGGAATGCGGTGCTGGATCGGCCGGGTGGCTCCCGGCCGATGAGCCCCCGGGTTTTCGGGCTCATGAAGAAGACAACGGACGTCCTGTGGTGGGGGTCACGCCCCGAGGCGAACGGAATCGAACCATCCACCGCACAGGGTCACGATCGGTGCGGAATCGGCCACTCACGGTCAAGTACGCGCGCAGTCAAGGAACTTGAATGGGTGAAGTGAGTCACAGATCGGCCGGACGAGTGGTCGAAAAATCGTGAAATCAGGGCATGAAAAGGCTGGCCGAAAATCGCCGATACCTGAGGTAACCGCGAACTGGCCTGGAGCGACGGGCAGTTGGTTGCTGCCGGACGCCCCACCTCCCTAGATTCCTCCGCCGTGTGCAACGAGCACCGCTCGGGTACGTCCGCCGGCCGGCACAGGCATCGCACGATCGCCGCACCGGCCGCGGCGGACGGGGCGGGCGCGACCGCACCACGGCCTGCGTGGGAAGGCGCGTCCCGTCCGGGGGAGCCCGGGTTCGTGGAGAGGGAACTACATGTCCGAGTGTGCCGATACCACCCGCAGCACCCCGTCCGACGACAGCGCCCGCAAGGGCCGTACGACGGCCGTCCTCGCCGGAGCCGCGCTGCTGGCCCCGCTGGGGCTGCTGGCCGCGACCGGCAACGCCGCCGCGGCGGACACCGGGGTGTGGGACCGCATCGCCCAGTGCGAGAGCGGCGGCAACTGGCACATCAACACCGGCAACGGCTACTACGGCGGGCTCCAGTTCTCCGCCGGCACCTGGCGCGCGTACGGCGGCACCGCCTACGCCCCGACGGCCGACCAGGCCTCGCGCGGCGCCCAGATCGCCGTCGCCACCAAGGTCCAGCGCGCCCAGGGCTGGGGCGCCTGGCCGGTCTGCTCGGCCCGCGCCGGAGCCACCGGGGCCGCGCCCGCGGCCGATGCCTCCGGCACGGCGGCCAAGAGCGGCGCGACGACGAAGTCCGCCCCGGCGAAGTCCGCGCCCAAGGCGCCGGAACGCCCGGCGACCCACACCAACCGCAGCGCCACCCGCGGCGACTACACCGTCCGCGAGGGCGACACCCTGAGCCTCGTCGCCGCCCGGCACGGCACCACCTGGCAGCGGATCTACGCCGCCAACAAGAAGGTCATCGGCGACGACCCGAACCTGATCGTGCCCGGCCAGCGTCTCGCGCTCTGAGCGACGGCCCTCGCGCCGGCGACAGCCGCTGTCCGCAGTTCAGGACAGCGGCTGTCCGCATCCCCTGGCAGACTCGCCCCATGTTGGAGACCTCGGCACGTCTGCTGCGTCTGCTCTCGCTGCTCCAGGCCCACCGCGAGTGGTCCGGCTCCGAACTCGCCGAGCGGCTCGGCGTCACCCCGCGCACCGTACGGCGGGACGTGGACCGGCTGCGCGAGCTCGGCTACCCGGTCAACGCCAGCCCCGGCACCGGTGGCGGCTACCAGCTGGGCGCGGGCGCCGAACTGCCCCCGCTGCTGCTGGACGACGACGAGGCCGTCGCCGTCGCCGTGGGCCTGCGCACCGCCGCCGGACAGGGCATCGAGGGCATCGGCGAGACCTCCGTACGGGCCCTCGCCAAGCTGGAGCAGGTGCTGCCGGACCGGCTGCGCCGCCGGGTGGGCGCCCTCAACGCCTTCACCGTGCCGATGCTGCGCGGCGGTCCGCCGGCCGGCGCCGTCGACCCGGCCCTGCTCACCGAACTCGCCCACCTGTGCCGGGACGCCGAGCGGCTGCGCTTCGCGTACCGGAGCCACGAGGGCACGGAGAGCCGCCGTACCGTCGAACCGCACCGGCTGGTGTGCACCGAGCGGCGCTGGTACCTGGTCGCCTGGGACGTGGACCGGGAGGACTGGCGCACGTTCCGCGTCGACCGCATCACGCCCAGGCCGCCGCACGGCCCCCGCTTCACCCCGCGCGAGCCGCCCGCCGAGGACCTGGCCGCTTATGTCTCGAAGGGCGTCTCCACGCAGGCGTACGCCACGCACTCCGCCGTCCGCCTGCTGGTGCCGCTGCACGAGGCCGCCGAGCGCGTCTCACCCTCCGCCGGGACGCTCGAGGCCGACGGCGACCACGCGTGCGTCCTGCGCAGCGGCGCCGGGAACCTCGAGGTGATGGTCGTGCACATCATGATGATGGGCTTCCCGTTCGAGGTGCTGGAGCCCGTCGAGCTGACCGAGACGATCAGGACCGTTCGGGACCGGCTTGATGCCGCTTTGGCTCGGGCTGCGGCACCTGCGCCGCGTACTTCGGGTGGTGCAGGTCGAACGCCGGCGCCTCGGAGCGGATCCGGGGCAGGGTGACGAAGTTGTGCCGGGGCGGTGGGCAGGAGGTCGCCCACTCCAGGGAGCGGCCGTAGCCCCAGGGGTCGTCCACCTCGACCTTCGCGCCGTGGTGCGCGGTCTTCCAGACGTTGTAGAGGAACGGCAGGGTCGACAGCCCGAGCAGGAAGGCGCCGATGGTGGAGACGGTGTTGAGCGCGGTGAACCCGTCGGCGGCGAGATAGTCGGCGTACCGGCGGGGCATGCCCTCGGCGCCCAGCCAGTGCTGCACCAGGAACGTGGTGTGGAAGCCGACGAACAGCGTCCAGAAGTGGATCTTGCCGATCCGCTCGTCCAGCATCCTCCCGGTGAACTTCGGCCACCAGAAGTAGAAGCCGGCGAAGACCGCGAAGACCACGGTGCCGAAGACGACGTAGTGGAAGTGGGCGACGACGAAGTAGGTGTCCGTGACGTGGAAGTCCAGCGGCGGCGAGGCCAGGATCACCCCGGTCAGACCGCCGAACAGGAACGTCACCAGGAAGCCCGTCGACCACAGCATCGGCGTCTCGAACGACAGCGAGCCCCTGATCATCGTCCCGGTCCAGTTGAAGAACTTCACGCCCGTCGGTACCGCGATCAGGAACGACATGAAGGAGAAGAACGGCAGCAGCACCGCTCCGGTGGCGAACATGTGGTGCGCCCACACCACCATCGACAGTCCCGTGATCGCCATCGTCGCGCCGACCAGGGTCAGATAACCGAAGATCGGCTTGCGGCTGAACACCGGGATGATCTCCGTGATGATCCCGAAGAACGGCAGCGCGATGATGTACACCTCGGGATGCCCGAAGAACCAGAACAGGTGCTGCCACAGCAGCGCCCCGCCGTTGGCCGCCTCGAACACCTGCGAGCCGAGCCGCCGGTCCGCCTCCAGCACCAGCAGCGCCGCCGCCAGCACCGGGAACGCCAGCAGGATGAGGATCGAGGTGAACAGGGTGTTCCAGGTGAAGATCGGCATCCGGAACATCGTCATGCCCGGCGCGCGCATGCCGATGATCGTGGTGACGAAGTTGACCGCGCCGAGGATCGTCCCGAAGCCGGACAGCGCGAGCCCCATGATCCACAGGTCGGGGCCGATGCCGGGGGAGTGCGCGGTGTTGTTGAGCGGCGCGTAGGCGAACCAGCCGAAGGCGGCCGGGCCGTCGGGCGTGAGCAGCGAGCCCAGCACGATCAGCCCGCCGAACAGGAACAGCCAGTACGACAGCATGTTCAGCCGCGGGAAGGCCACGTCCGGGGCGCCGATCTGCAGCGGCATCAGCTCGTTGGCGAACCCCGCGAAACTCGGGGTGGCGAAGAGCAGCAGCATGATCGTGCCGTGCAGCGTGAACAACTGGTTGAACTGGTTGTTGCTGATGATCTGCAGCCCCGGCCGGGCGAGTTCGGCGCGCATCAGCAGCGCCATGATTCCGCCCGCAAGGAAGAAGGCGAAAGAGGTGATCAGATACAGGTGGCCGATCTTCTTGTGGTCCGTGGTGGTGAGCCATACCACCACCAGCCGGCCGACCCGCCGCCCGCCGTGGACTCCCGCTGACGTCGCCCGTACGGTCTCGGTCCCCATCGCTCGCCGCCCTTCGCACCTCGCGCCCCGGGCCCGCTGCAGCCCGCGGCACGCGTACCCGCGAGCTGACGCCCATGATGCGCGCCGGGGCGCGCGGCGCACCAGGGGGATACGGCGATTGTGTGCTGAATCGGTGAATTTCCCATGCGGCGTCAGCCGGCCCGGGGGCGCTCCGGATTCCGCGCGGAATCCGACCACCGGCTCTCCTGGGGCGCGTTTTCCGGCCAGAAATTCGAAGGGGTGCTCCGACCCGCGGGAATTCTGTTCGATTACCCCGGCGAGTCGTCCGGAAACCCACGAGCGAGTGAGGAGTTCGGTGCCCTCGCGTGTCGGGAACCTGTGACAGAAGTGTGACCGGAGAGGAACCCGGCGGGTGCGCCGCAGGGTCCGGCTTCCGTCGTCGCCCGCCTGCGCCTAGCGTGGCCGCATGGCACCCATTCCCACTCCGTCAGCGGAGCCGAAGGACAGTCCGGAGGGGTACGTCGGCCTCGACGCCCCGCATGCCGAGCGGCTCGCCCGGGAGCGCGGGTGGTCGACGGTACGGTCGCTGCCACCGGGCGCGATCATCACCATGGAATACCGGGTGGGGCGGCTCAACTTCGAGGTACGGGACGGCCGGGTGGCCCGCGCCTGGAAGGGCTGACCCCGGCGGATCGGCTCCGTGCAGTCCGAAGGCCCCGCTCCCTGGACCGGGATGCGGGGCCTTCGGACTGCGGGGGCCGGGATGTGCGTACCGGGGCCCCGTCCGGTGGCGGACCGTCAGGTCAGTGGACGGGCCGGCTGGGAGGCGCCGCGGGGCAGCCGGTCGGCGTGCGGCGGGCGGCGGCTGCCCACCGGGGTGACCGGGGTGCGCTCGGAACGGACCGCGCGCGAACCGGGCGCCAGATGGACCGGTGCCCGGGTGCCGCGCCCCGGCGACACCGGCTCGCGCGCCGGGGTGTGCCGCTGCTCGGCGGGCACCGCGCGGGGCTTGAGGACCACCGGGGTGACGGGCACGGCCGGCGCCGGCACCGTACGGCCGCGGCGGGAGCGCCAGCGGTCGCGCAGGTCGAACAGCGCGGTCTCGGCCCTGGCGATCAGTGGCTCGCACCAGGGCAGGGCGAGCAGGATCAGCAGGCCCGCGGCCCAGCCCAGCAGCACGTCGCTCAGCCAGTGCGTACCGAGGTAGACGGTGGTGAGGCCGACGCCGAGCGAGGTGACCGCCGAGATCGCGGACAGCCAGCGGCGGGCCCGCGGGGTGGAGGCCAGATACGCCAGAATCCCCCAGGTCACCACGGCGTTGGCGGTGTGGCCGCTGGGAAATATATCCCCGCCCATCCCCATCTCGTTCGAGCCGATCGCCGTCGCGTAGTGCGGACCGAGCCGTCCCATGCCGTACTTGGCGGCACCGACCGTGATGTTCAGCAGCAGCAGCGAGGCGGCCAGGGTCAGCAGGGGACGCAGGGTGTGCTGCCGCCAGGAGCGCCAGCCGAGCCAGGCCGCGACCATCACGGCGGTGGGGCCGCGCTGGCCCAGCACCACGTAGTAGTCGAGGAAGGCGTGGATCTGCGGCCACTGCTGGTACGGCCGGAAGAACATGACCTGCCAGTCGAGCCGGACCAGCCAGGAGGTGATCACCACGGCCCACACGATCGCCAGGTAGAAGGCGAGGGTCGCGGTGAACAGCACGACCCGGTGCCGGCTCATCCTGGGCACATCGATGTGAGCCGGTCGTTCCGGCTCACGGTCCAGTCTGGCGAACACCCGGTCCAGACGCCGGGTGAGGTTTCGTTCGGTACGCACCCAATCGACGTTACAGCGAGTGAGCTCAGTTCCCGGTCGAAACAGCGGCTTTGTGATGACGATGTGATGTGGGAAACCTCTCAGGAGTGGCCAGAATTACCGGGATTCCACAATCCTGTGAAGCTGCTTGATGCAATTCCTTTGATCATGCCGGGTGTTGTTTATATCGGCCTTATGAATGCGTTCACCGGTGCATGGGTTGGAATTATCCGGAGCGTCATCGGCCGTGGGAGCGGCCGACGGCGCGGCTCACGGCGGCCCGGAGCCGTTCAGCCAGAACGCCCCGTACACCGCCGACGCCACCGCCACACCCGCGGTGACCAGCGCCGATCGCGGCGTCCGCAGCCGGGCCAGGGCGCGGGCGAGCGGGAAGAGCACCGGGAAGGCCGGCATCAGCAGCCGCGGTTTCGAGCCGAAGTAACTCGACGCGCACAGGGCGAGGGCGAGGACGACACCCGTGTACACCAGCAGCGCCAGAGGCTGACGCTGCCGTACTCCGGTGACGTACAGCCGGATCAGCAGCGCCACGCCGAGGATCAGGCCGGCGCCGGCGAGAGCCGACGGAAAGGACGTGAACATGGCGGCCACGAAGCGGGCGAAGGCGTACCCGCCGTCGAACCCGTTGCGCCATCCGGCCTGCACGTCCAGATATCCCAGCGGCCCCCTGCCCGTGTGCCACCCGACCCACAGCACATAGCCGGCCGCGCCCAGGGGAGCGAGCAGCAGCCCGAGCGCCCGGCGCCAAGCGGGGGCACCCGGCGCGCTGTTCGCTTCTGGGGCGCGTGATGACAAAAGGGCGCCTGAGGCCGATGAGGCTAGGGGGGCGCCATCGGGCGACTCGGGGGCGCCAGTTGGCTCGTGAGCGCCCTCCGCGCCCTGCGTGCGTCGGTCGTGCACGAAAGAGAGCACGCCCGTCACCCCCACCGCCGCGACCACCGCGAGCCCCACGGGCCGGGTCAGTCCCGCCAGGGCCGCCAGCAGTCCCGCGCCGAGCCACCGGCCGCTCAGCACCGCGTACAGCGACCACGCGGCCAGCGCCGTGAACAAGGACTCGCTGTAGGCCATCGACTGCACGATCCCCACCGGCAGCGCCGCCCAGAGCAGTACCGCGAACAGGCCCGTCCGGTGCCCGTACAGCCGCTCCGCGACCGCGAAGATCCCCCCGGCCGCCGCGAGCGAGGCGAGCAGGCTGACGACGAAGCCGGCGTCCGCGTACGACAGCGGCGCGACCGCGTGCAGCAGCCGCTCCAGCCACGGCAGCAGCGGAAAGAAGGCCAGGTCGGAATGGACGTCGCCGTTCGGCAGCCGCACCTCGTAGCCATAGCCCGGGCCGGCGACGCGCGCATACCAGAGGGAGTCCCACCGCGCGGTCAGCAGCGTGTACGCGCTCTTGCCGCGCGCGGCGCTCCACACGGCCAGCACGGCCAGGCCCAGCGCACGGACGGCCGCGTACCCGAGAAGGGCCGGGGCCGCCCGGCGCAGAAGGGGGGCGCGGGGTGCTGCCACGCGCGTCGCAAGGTCGGTCACGGGCTCGATTATCGACAGGAGCGGGAACCGGGCAGGTCGCCGGGGCGTGGTCGAGGACGGACGAAGTGGCGTACGCCACACGGGTTCGGTCCCGCGTGTGAGAGGTCCGCCACGCGTCCGCGCGGCGAACTCGCGTACGCTGACGAGTCACCCGCGTGGGTTTGCGCGGGCCGGAGACGCCGCTCCTCTCCGGCCGTACGACGGGGAGTCCCCACCCCGCCGATCCGCCGCACGCGAGGGATCATCTGGGAGGTACGTACATGTCCGGGACGACCACGGCTGCCGTTCGGCTGCGCCGTCGGGCGGCCGGGGCCGGTGCCAACCGCTGGGTCGTGCTCGTCGTCCTGTGCGTCAGCCTGCTGCTCGTCGCCGTCGACGCGACCGTGCTGCACGTGGCGGTCCCCGCCGTCACGGAGGACCTCCGGCCCGGCGCCATAGAACTGCTCTGGATCGTCGACACCTACCCGCTGGTCTGCGCCTCGCTGCTGATCCTCTTCGGCACGCTCGGCGACCGGGTCGGCCGCAGACGCATCCTGCTGCTCGGGTACGCGCTCTTCGGCGTCGCCTCCGCCGTGGCCGCCTTCGCGCAGTCCGCCGAGATGCTGATCTTCGCCCGCGCGCTGCTCGGCGTCGGCGGTGCGATGATCATGCCGGCGACCCTGTCCATCCTCCGCCAGGTCTTCCCCGACCGGCGCGAGCGCGCGCTGGCCATCGGGATCTGGAGCGCCGTCGCCGCCGTGGGCGCCGCGGTCGGGCCACTGCTCGGCGGCTTCCTTCTGGAGCACTTCTGGTGGGGCGCGGTCTTCCTCGTCAACATCCCGCTGATGCTGGTCAGCCTGCCGGTCGGGCGGATGCTGCTGCCCGAGTCGCGGGGCGAGGGCGACGGTCCCTGGGACGTGGCCGGTGCGCTGATGGCGGCCGGCGGCCTGTTCGGCGTGGTCTTCGGGGTGAAGCGGCTCGGCGGGGCCGAGCCGGTGGCGAGCCCGCTGACCCTGGTTCCGCTGCTGGTGGGCGCGGCACTGCTCGTCCTCTTCGTCCGGCGGCAGGGCGGGCGCCCGCACCCCCTGGTGGACCTGAGCATGTTCCGCCGGCCGGCGTTCAGCACCTCGGTGGGCTGCATCGTGCTGGCGATGCTCGCGCTGGTGGGCCTGGAACTGATCGCCGCGCAGTACCTGCAGCTCGTCCTCGGACTCTCCCCGCTGGAGACGGGCCTCAGACTGCTGCCCCTGACCATCGCGGCGATGGCGGCGGGCCTCGCGGGCGCGCGGATGCTGCGCCGGTTCGGGCCGCGCCGCATGGTCTGCTTCGGCTTCTGCCTCACCGCCGCGGCGGTCGTCACGCTGACCGCGATGGGCGCTGCCGACGACCCGCCCCTGCTGCTCGCCGGCTTCGTGCTGCTCGGCTTCGGCCTGGAGACCACCCTCTTCGGGGCCTACGAGTCGATGCTGAGCGAGGCCCCCGCGGGCCAGGCCGGCGGGGCGGCGGCGATCGGCGAGACCTCGTACCAGCTCGGCGCCGGGATCGGGATCGCGCTGCTCGGCAGTGTGATGAACGCGGCCTACGCGCCGGGTCTCGCCGGGGTGCCGGGCGTCCCCTCGGGCGCGTCGGCGGCGGCGGGCCACTCGCTCGGCGAGGCCTACGAGGTCGCCGGGCGGCTGGGCGGAGCCCCCGGCGCCGCACTGCGCCGGGCCGCCCGTGAGTCCTTCGTGCACGGGCTGCACGTGACCCTGCTGGTGAGCGCCGGCCTGTTGCTGCTGGGCGCGGCGATGGCACTGCGGCTGCCCCGGGTCATGAGCTGCGGCGAGGAGCCCCTCGAGGTGGGCGTGCCCTCCCCGCGCGAGGCCGAGAAGCCGAGGGTCTCGGCCTGACCCCCGCTCTGGACGTGCGGCGCACCGCACCGTAACGTCGGCCGCAGAATCGTAACTAGCGCTGCTAATTTATTGGCGGCGCCCGCAACGCCAGTAGCCGTGTTCCGGAGGGTGTTCCATGTCCGCGTCCGCGAAGTTGCCCCCGTTCGACGCCGCCGACCCGCTCGGGCTCGACGACCTGCTGGATGCGGAGGACCTGGCGATCCGGGACACGGTCCGCGGCTGGGCTGCCGACCGCGTGCTGCCGTACGTCGCCGACTGGTACGAGAAGGGCGAGCTGCCCGGCATCAGGGACCTCGCGCGGGAGCTCGGCGGCATCGGTGCCCTCGGCATGTCGCTCACCGGGTACGGCTGCGCGGGCGCCACGGCCGTGCAGTACGGCCTGGCCTGTCTGGAGCTGGAGGCCGCCGACTCGGGCATCCGCTCGCTCGTCTCGGTGCAGGGATCCCTCGCCATGTACGCGATCCACCGGTTCGGCAGCGAGGAGCAGAAGCAGCAGTGGCTGCCGCGCATGGCCGCCGGCGAGGTGATCGGCTGCTTCGGCCTCACCGAGCCCGACCACGGCTCCGACCCCGCCTCCATGCGCACCCACGCCAAGCGCGACGGCGACGACTGGGTGCTGAACGGCCGCAAGATGTGGATCACCAATGGATCGGTCGCCGGGGTGGCCGTCGTCTGGGCGCAGACGGAGGAGGGGATTCGCGGCTTCGTCGTCCCCACCGACAGCCCCGGGTTCTCGGCCCCCGAGATCAAGCACAAGTGGTCGCTGCGCGCCTCCGTCACCAGCGAGCTGGTCCTGGACGACGTACGGCTGCCCGCCACCGCCGTCCTGCCGGAGGGCGCCGGCCTGCGCGGACCGCTGAGCTGTCTCTCGCACGCCCGCTACGGCATCGTCTGGGGCGCGATGGGTGCCGCGCGCAGCAGCTTCGAGGCGGCGCTGGACTACGCGAGGACCAGGGAGCAGTTCGGGCGGCCCATCGGCGGCTTCCAGCTCACCCAGGCCAAGCTCGCCGACATGGCGGTCGAACTGCACAAGGGAATCCTGCTCGCCCATCATCTGGGGCGGCGGATGGACGCCGGCCGCCTGCGTCCCGAGCAGGTCAGCTTCGGCAAGCTCAACAACGTCCGCGAGGCGATCGAGATCTGCCGTACGGCGCGGACGATCCTCGGTGCCAACGGGATCTCCCTCGAATACCCCGTGATGCGGCACGCGACCAACCTCGAGTCGGTGCTCACCTACGAGGGCACCGTCGAGATGCACCAGCTCGTGCTGGGCAAGGCGCTCACCGGGCTCGACGCCTTCCGGTGAGCACCGGGCGAAGGCAGGGCCGGTGCGCGGCCCTGCCTCAGCTCTGGTTGAAGAAGCCGTCCTCGCGGCGGGAGGCGGGCTCGCCGCTCACGATCTCCGTGTTGGACGGCGTCAGCAGGAAGACCCGGTTCGCGACCCGCTCGATCGTGCCGCGCAGGCCGAAGGTCAGTCCGGCCGCGAAGTCCACGACGCGCTTGGCGTCGGCGGGCTCCATCGCCGTGAGGTTCACGATGACCGGGACGCCGTCCCGGAACAGCTCGCCGATCGCGCGGGCGTCCCGGAAGCTGTCCGGGGTGACCGTGCCGATCCGGCGGCCCTTCTCCTCGGCGGTGTCCGTGGCCACCTTCACCCGGGGGTCCGTGACCCAGGCGTCCCCGGACTCGGTGCCCTCGGAGTAGTCGTCGTCGTAGTAGCGCTCGTCATCGTTGTCGTCGACGAGGCCGAGCCACGCACTCGCCTTGCGTACCGATCCCATGGACGCCTCCTCTCACAGCGGTCTTTCTTGCTTCCGCATCCCTATGGTCATCCATGATGCGGACGGCGCGCCAAGTGAATAGACGCCGCGCGGGGGGTTTGTGACGGTACTGGTGCACAGCCGATCCGTCGAGAGTCCTTGTGCCCCAAGGGCCGCAACTCATACAGCTGCTGACTGAGAGTGAAATATGATAGTCATCGGCGGATGGGTGACGCACGGGGCGTCCGGGTGAATCCGCCACGGGGGATCGACGTGTTCGGAATCGTCAGACCGTGCGGTCATCGGCTCGGGGAGAGCCTCAAAGCCCAGTGGATGGCCCACTTGTGCGGGCTGTGTCTCGCCCTGCGCCGGGATCACGGACAGTTCGCTCGTATCGTAACGAATTACGACGGACTTCTCATATCGGTATTGACGGAGGCTCAGGCGGGCATGGTGGGCGGAGCCCGGCGCACCGCCGGGCCGTGCGCCCTGCGCGGGATGCGGACGGCGTCCGTCGCCCAGGGTGAGGGCGCCCGGCTCGCCGCCGCCGTCTCCCTGGTCCTCGCCTCCGCCAAGGTGCGCGACCATGTCGCCGACCGCGACGGACTGATGGCCCGCCGGCCGGTGGCCGCCGCGGCGCGCCGGGTCGCGGCGGGCTGGGGGCGGGCCGGCGCGCACAGCGGCTCCGCCGTCGGCTTCGACACCGGTGTCCTCGTCGACGCCGTCGACCGGCAGACCGGCATCGAGGCCCTGGCCGGACCGGGCACCCCGCTGCTGACCGTCACCGAGCCGACCGAGACGGCCACCGCGGCCGCGTTCGCGCACACGGCGGTGCTGGCCGGGCGGCCGGACAACGCCGAACCGCTCGCGGAGGCCGGCCGCCTCTTCGGGCGCCTCGCGCACCTCCTGGACGCCGTGGAGGACCGGCACGCCGACGCGCTCTCGGGAGCCTGGAACCCCCTCACCGCCACGGGCACCCCGCTCACCGAGGCCCGCCGGCTCGCCGACGACGCCCTGCACGGCATCCGGCTCGCGCTGCGCGAGGCGGAGTTCGCCGACGGCCGGCTGGTCCATCTGCTGCTCGCGCACGAACTGCGGCGCTCGGTGGACCGGGCGTTCGGCACCCTGCCGACGTGCGCGGCGCACCGGCCGGGGCCCCAGGAGCCGGGGCTGTACGGAACGGGACCCCAGGCGCCGGGCCCCTACGGACCGAGTGGCCCGTACGGGCCGTACGCGCCGCAGAAGCCCAAGGCGCCGCGCGGGTTCCTGGCCGGCTGCGGGGCGTTCCTCGCGCTGTGCTGCACGTGCCGGATGTGCTGCGCGGACGAGTACGAGGGCCCGTGGTCCCGGAAGAAGCGGGAGGGCTGCTGCTCCGACTGCGACTGCGACTGTCCGTGCGACGGCTGCGACGGCTGCGACTGCTGCTGCTGTCCGTGCGACGGCTGCTGAGCGGCTCCCGCCGTCACGCGCGAGTGCCTGATCCGGTGTCAGGCGCTGCTGCGTCCGGGTGGTTCAAAGCTTGACGGCCGAAAGGCGCCCTTGTGCCGACCGGCCGTTCGGCCGAATACTCCCCCTCAGCGCTTGTCAGGGGCATGAGTGTTCGGGAATCCCCGGCGCGTTCCCTGGCTGCGCCTCACGGGCCCCGACCCCACGCGGGCCCCCGACTTCCCCTGGGAGGGAACGAAAAGTGAGGATCAAGCGCACCACTCCCCGCAGCGGCACCGCAAGACGGACCCGGCTGATCGCCGTGGCCACCGGATTCCTCGCCGCGGCAGCGTTCGCCGCCCCCACCGCGAACGCGAGCGACGGCGCCGCGTTCAGCGCCAACCAGCTCACCAGGGCCAGCGACTCCGTCCTGAAGGCCGACGTACCCGGCACGGCCTGGGCCGTGGACAGCCGGACGAACCGGGTCGTCGTCACCGTCGACAGCACGGTCTCCAAGGCCGAGATCGCCCGGATCAAGCAGCAGGCCGGCACCACCGCCGGCGCGCTCACCATCAAGCACACCCCCGGCAAGTTCAACAAGCTGATCACCGGCGGCGACGCCATCTACGGCGGCCAGTACCGCTGCTCGCTCGGCTTCAACGTGCACAGCGGCAGCACGTACTACTTCCTGACCGCCGGCCACTGCGGCCAGGTGGCCTCCACGTGGTACAGCAATTCCAACCACACCACCGTGCTGGGCACGAACGTCAGCTACAGCTTCCCGGGCAACGACTACGCCCTGGTGCGGTACACCAACTCCTCCGTCGCGCACCCGAGCGCGGTCGGCAGCCAGACCATCACCCGGGCCGCCACCCCGTCCGTGGGCACGACCGTCTACCGCCGCGGCTCCACCACGGGCACGCACAGTGGCCGGGTCACCGCGCTGAACGCCACCGTCAACTACGGCGGCGGTGACATCGTCTACGGCCTGATCCAGACCACCGTCTGCGCCGAGGGCGGCGACAGCGGCGGCCCGCTGTACTCCGGCACCACGGCCTACGGCCTGACCTCCGGCGGCAGCGGCAACTGCAGCAGCGGCGGTACGACGTTCTTCCAGCCGGTCACCGAGGCGCTGAGCGCGTACGGCGTGAGCGTCGGCTGAGATCTCCCTTCCGGGCGACGCATGAGCGGGGCCCCCGCACGCGAGCTGCGTGCGGGGGCCTTCCGCCGCCCCTGGTGCGAAAGAGTTCTGGCGGGGCGTCAGGGGCGAGATCAAGCCAGCGGACGCCGTCACCGTCCGCAGAAGGCTACTCGCCCGTAGTATTTGCGGTGCGAATTCCCTGGGATGACTGCGAACGGTCAAGAGGGGAGGGGCGCGGAAGGAGCGCGCAAGCCCTCTCCACGCGCGTCCTGAAGTCGACCTTGTGTGCTCCCTGTGCGGTTCGGAAGAGTGGGCGCCCGTCAACCAGCCTTCCGGTCCGCGCAGTCCCCACAACTCGCGGGCCGACCCCCCACAGGAGGACGTGAGTTGAAGCACCGACGCATACCCCGGCGCCGGGTCGCCGTGGCCGGCGCGGGAATCGCCGCGCTGGTCGCCGCGGGGGTCACCTTGCAGAATGCGAACGCCAGCGAGCCCGGCGCGAGCACGGCCCAGCCGCGGGTCCTGTCCGCCCCGGCGGCCGGAAAGCTCGCCTCGACGCTCATCGAGAGCCTCGGTCCGGACGCGGCCGGCAGCTACTACGACGCCCGGGCCAGAAGCCTCGTCGTGAACGTGCTCGACGCCACCGCCGCGAGGACCGTCGAGGCGGCCGGAGCGAAGGCGAGAGTCGTCGCCCACTCGCTCGCCGAACTCGACAGCGCCCGCACGACGCTGAAGCAGGACGCCACCATCCCCGGCACCTCGTGGGCGACCGATCCGGTCACCGACAAGGTCGTCGTCACCGCCGACCGGACGGTGTCCGGGAACGAGTGGAGCAGGCTGAGCAAGGTCGTCGACGGGCTCGGCGGCAAGGCCGAACTGAAGCGGTCCCCGGGGGAGTTCAAGCCCTTCATCGCCGGCGGTGACGCCATCACCGGCTCGGGCGGGCGCTGCTCGCTCGGCTTCAACGTGGTCAAGGGCGGCCGGCCGTACTTCCTGACCGCGGGGCACTGCACCCAGGCCATCTCCACCTGGTCGGACTCCTCGGGCGGCGTCATCGGCAGGAACGAGCAGTCCAGCTTCCCGGGCAACGACTTCGGCCTGGTGAAGTACACCGGCGACACCGCCCACCCGAGCGAGGTCGACCTCTACAACGGCTCCGCCCAGAAGATCACCGGTGCGACCGAGGCCACGGTCGGCATGAAGGTCACCCGCAGCGGCTCCACCACCCGGGTGCACGACGGCACGGTCACCGGTCTGAACGCCACCGTGAACTACTCGGAGGGCACGGTCAGCGGACTGATCCAGACCGATGTGTGCGCCGAGCCCGGCGACAGCGGCGGCTCGCTCTTCTCGGGCGACCAGGCCGTCGGCCTGACCTCCGGTGGCAGTGGCGACTGCACCTTGGGCGGGGAGACCTTCTTCCAGCCGGTCACCGAGGCGCTGTCGGCCACAGGTACGCAGATCGGCTGAGTCTCCGGCTCCGCCCTTCGCACAAGGAAGCCCCGCCCCGGGTCCCAGGGGCGGGGCTTTCCGGTGTTTGCGCAGGTCAGTGACTGCCGCGCGGGTGTCGTACGGATGTTCGAGAATGGGGGTATGGTGGGGGTGGGGAAATTGGGAACTGATGTTCGAGAGCCGGTCGGGGCTCACGAGAACGGGAGGTGCGTTGCCGGGCTTCGCGCATCTGCACACCGTCTCCGGGTTCTCCCTGAGGTACGGCGCCTCGCACCCGGAGCGGCTGGCCGAGCGCGCCTCCGAGCGGGGCATGGACGCCCTGGCCCTGACCGACCGCGACACCCTCGCCGGCGCCGTCCGCTTCGCCAAGGCCTGCGCCGGGTCCGGCGTCCGTCCGCTGTTCGGGGTGGACCTGGCGGTGGCGGAGGCGGAGCTGCCGCACCGTGAGAGGCGCCGCACCCCGGTGCGCGGCGGTGCCTTCGTCGACGAGTCGACCCCCCGGGTGACCTTCCTCGCCCGGGACGGCGCCCGGGGCTGGGCCGATCTGTGCCGGCTCGTCACGGCGGCGCACGCGGGCGAGGGCCCGCCCCTGCTTCCCTGGTCCGGCAACAGCGGCGACGGCCTGACCGTACTGCTCGGGCCGGGGTCCGACGTGGGGCGCGCCCTCGCCGCGGGGCGCCCCGACCGGGCCGCGAAGCTGCTCGCCCCCTGGCGCGAGGTCTACGGCGACGCGCTGCGGCTGGAGGCCGTCTGGCACGGGCGCGAGGGCACGGGCCCCGGCTCCCTGCGGCTGGCCGCCCGCACCGTCGGCTTCGCCGCCGAGCAGTGCGTCCGGCCGGTGCTCAGCAACGCCGTCCGCTACGCCGACCCGGGCCAGGGTCCGGTCGCCGACGTCCTGGACGCCGCCCGCCGGCTGGTGCCGATCGACCCGCGCAAGGAACTGGACTCCGGCGAGGCCTGGCTGAAGGACGCCCAGGCCATGCTGCGGGTCGCCGAGCGGATCGTGGAGGCGGCCGGCTACCGGCGCGACACCGCCCACCGGCTGCTGGAGCAGACCGGGGCCACGGCCGCCGAGTGCCTGGTCGACCCCGAGGACGACCTCGGCATCGGCACGGTCCACTTCCCCGAGGCGCACCTCGTCGGCGCGGGCCGCCGCACCGCCCAGCGGGCACTCGCCTCGCGGGCCGCGGCGGGGATGGTGCGGCTCGGCCACGGCGGCCGGCGCGCCTACTGGGAGCGGATGCACCACGAGCTGGACATCATCGCCCACCACGGCTTCGCCTCGTACTTCCTGACCGTCGCCCAGGTCGTCGACGACGTACGGAAGATGGGCATCCGGGTGGCCGCCCGCGGGTCCGGCGCCGGGTCGCTGGTCAACCACCTCCTCGGCATCGCGCACGCCGACCCGATCGAGCACGGGCTGCTGATGGAGCGGTTCCTGTCCAAGGAGCGGGTGGTGCTGCCGGACATCGACATCGACGTGGAGTCCGCGCGCCGCCTCGAGGTCTACCGGGCGATCATCGACCGGTTCGGCACCGAGCGGGTGGCCACCGTCTCCATGCCCGAGACCTACCGGGTCCGGCACGCCGTGCGGGACGTGGGCGCCGCCCTGTCCATGGACCCGGCCGAGATCGACCGCGTGGCCAAGTCCTTCCCGCACATCCGGGCCCGGGACGCCCGCGCCGCGCTGGAGGAGCTGCCCGAGCTGAGGCGGCTCGCCGGGGAGAAGGAGAAGTACGGCAGGCTCTGGGAGCTGGTCGAGGCGCTCGACGCGCTGCCGCGCGGCGTCGCCATGCACCCGTGCGGGGTGCTGCTGTCGGACGCCTCGCTGCTCGCCCGTACGCCGGTGGTGCCGACCAGCGGCGAGGGGCTGCCGATGTCGCAGTTCGACAAGGAGGACGTGGAGGACCTCGGGCTGCTCAAACTGGACGTGCTGGGCGTGCGGATGCAGTCGGCGATGGCGCACGCGGTCGCCGAGGTGGAGCGGGTGACGGGGGAGCGGGTCGACCTGGACGCGGTGGCGCCGGGCGACCCGGCGACGTACCGGCTCATCCGGTCCGCCGAGACGCTGGGCTGCTTCCAGATCGAGTCGCCGGGCCAGCGGGACCTGGTGGGGCGGCTGCAGCCGAGCACCTTCCACGACCTGGTCGTCGACATCTCCCTGTTCCGTCCCGGGCCGGTCGCCGCCGACATGGTGCGACCATTCATCGAGGCCCGGCACGGGCGGGCACCCGTCCGCTACCCGCACCCGGACCTGGAGCGGCCGTTGAAGGAGACGTACGGGGTCGTCGTCTTCCACGAGCAGGTCATCGACATCGTCGCCGTCCTGACCGGCTGCGGGCGCGGCGAGGCGGACCGGGTGCGGCGGGGGCTGTCCGACCCGGAGTCCCAGGGTCGGATCAAGGTGTGGTTCGCGCAGGCCGCGGCGGCGAACGGGTACGACGCGGAAACGATTCGGCGGACCTGGGAGATCGTCGAGGCGTTCGGGTCGTACGGCTTCTGCAAGGCGCACGCCGTCGCGTTCGCCGTACCGACCTACCAGTCGGCCTGGCTGAAGGCGCATCACCCGGCCGCCTTCTACGCCGGGCTGCTCACGCACGACCCCGGGATGTACCCCAAGCGGCTGCTGCTGGCGGACGCGCGGCGGCGCGGCGTGCCGATCCTGCCGCTGGACGTGAACGCGTCCGGGGTCGCACACAGGATCGAACTGGTGTCTGAATCGCCTCGGGTGTGGGGACTTCGGCTCGCCCTCTGCGACGTGCACGGCATCAGCGAGGCGGAGGCGCGGCGGATCGCGGACGGACAGCCGTACGCCTCCCTGCTGGACTTCTGGGAACGGGCCCGCCCGAGTCGCCCGCTCGCCGGACGGCTCGCCCAGGTGGGCGCGCTGGACGCGTTCGGCGCCAACCGCCGTGATCTGCAACTGCACCTGACCGAGCTGCACCGGGGCGCCCGGGGCGGAGGCGGCGGCCAACTCCCGCTCGCCGGCGGCCGGAGGACCGCCTCGGCCGGCCTGCCCGACCTCTCCCCGGCGGAGCGGCTCAGCGCCGAGCTGGGCGTGCTGTCCATGGACGCCTCGCGCCATCTGATGGACGACCACCGGGAGTTCCTGGACGAGCTGGGCGTGGTCTCGGCACGGCGGCTGCGCGAGGCCCGGCACGGGGAGACCGTGCTGGTCGCGGGCGCCAAGGCGGCCACCCAGACCCCGCCGATCCGGTCCGGCAAGCGGGTCATCTTCTCCACGCTGGACGACGGCACGGGCCTGGTCGACCTCGCCTTCTTCGACGACTCCCACGACGCCTGCGCGCACACCGTCTTCCACTCCTGGCTGCTGCTGGTGCGCGGCGTGGTGCAGCGGCGCGGCCCGCGCAGCCTCAGCGTGGTGGGCTCCGCCGCCTGGAACCTCGCGGACCTGCTGGAGGTGCGCCGGGAGGAGGGACTCGACGGGGTCGCGGCCCGCCTCGCCGAGCCGCCCGGCGACGCCGGGGACGGCTCCGCGCCGGGGGGCGGCGGCGGTCCGTCCCGGGCCCGGGTCGCCGGTTCGGACGGACTGCCCGCACCGGCCGGCTCGGCTGCCCCCGACCCGATGGAGGGCCGGCGGATCCGCATGCCCACGGGGTACGAGATGCACCCCTGGGCCGATCTGCGCCCCGCGGGCGAAGGGCCCGCGGTGGGAAGGAAGTTGTGGCACCAGAGTCCGGGGAGTGCGGGATGACCATCCTCTGCGTACGTTTCCAGCTGCCGCCGGCGCACGAGGCGGCCCTGCCCGGGCTGCTCGGGCTGCTGGAGGACTTCACCCCGGTCGTGCAGGCACTGCCCCCGGACGGGGCACTGGCCGATCTCCGGGGCGCCGAGCGGTACTTCGGGCGCAGCGCCGTGGAGCTGGCCTCGGTGATCCGGGTCCGGGCCCTCGCCCGGTACGGCGTCGACTGCGCGATCGGCGCCGGGCCGGGCCCGATGCTGGCCCGCGTGGCGCTGCGCGACGCCCGCCCCGGGGTGACCTGCGCGGTGCCCGAGGAGCCGGACGCCGTCGCGGAGTTCCTCGCCGGCCGGCCCGTGTCCGCGCTGCCCGGCGTCGGCACGGCGACCGCCCGTACCCTGTGCGAGTACGGCCTGGACACCCTGGGCCTGGTCGCCACCGCGCCGCTGTCCACGCTCCAGCGGCTGATCGGCGCGAAGGCGGGGCGTGAGCTGCGCGAGAAGGCGAGCGGCGTCGACCGCGGCCGGGTGGTGCCCAACGCCGTCTCCCGGTCCCTGGTCGCCGAACGCCCCTTCGACCTCGACGAGCTGGACCCCGACCGGCACCGCAGGGCGCTGCTGTCGGCCGCCGAGGAGATCGGCACCCGGCTGCGCGCGGTGGAGAAGGTCTGCCGCACCCTGACCCTCACCGTCCGCTACGCCGACCGCTCCTCCACCACCCGCAGCCGCACCCTGAGGGAACCGACCGCGCACTCCGCCGCGCTGACGAAGGCGGCCTACGGCATCTACGAGACCCTGGGCCTGCAGCGCGCCCGGGTCCGCGCCCTCGCCCTGCGCGCCGAGGGCCTCGCCCCCGCCGACCAGGCCTCCCACCAGCTCACCTTCGACCCCGGGGACGAGAAGGTCCGCCGTATCGAGGAGGTCGCGGACCGGGCACGGGCGAAGTTCGGGCCCCGGGCGATCATCCCGGGCACCCTGGCCGCGGTGTGCGCCCTCAGTTGGCCCACGGCGGCGTGAGGAGCGTGCCGTCGGCCAGTTGCGCGGTGAGGCCCACGGAAGTGGTGACCCAGGAGACGGCGGTGTGCTCCGCAGGGTTCTCCACGGCCAGGGTGGCCCCCGGGTTGACGATCACGGTGTCCCCGGCGGAGATCCGCTCGGTGTGGCCGTCGAGAGTGATCAGCAGGTCGCCGACGAGCAGATGGAAGATCTCCTCCCGGTTCACGGTGTGCGAGGGCGCCTTGGTCCCGGGCGGGATCTCGCCGCGCCAGGCGCACAGTTCCCTGCTGCCGGTGAGCGGGGTCGCGTAGGAGACGAAGCGGGCGCCGTGGATCTCGTGGGACACGGCCTCGTGGGAGCGGACGACGGGCATGGCGGGTTCTCCGTTCAGCAGGCCAAGTGGTCAAGTAGCTTGACCATATAGTCAAGCAGCTTGACCATCACGTCAAGGGTGTTTCAATTCCTCCGTGCACAACTCCGACGCCATGGCCCTGTCCGCCGCCCTGCTCGCCGCGGCGGGCGATCTCACGCAGCGCATCCACGCGGGGGTGATGGCGCGCGGGTTCGCGGATCTCCGGCCCGCGCACGGGTTCGCCTTCGCCCGGCTCGCGCCGGACGGTGCCGGTGTCACCGAGCTGGCCGCGCATCTCGGGGTCACCAAGCAGGCGGCCAGTCAGCTGGTGGAGGAGATCGTGCGCAAGGGGTATGCCGAGCGGCGCCCGCATCCCGGGGACGCGCGGGCCCGGCTCGTGGTGCTCACCGAGCGGGGGTGGGCCTGCACCCGGGCGGCGGAGGAGGCGGCCGCCGAGGTGGTGGGGGAGTGGGCCGAACTGCTCGGGGAGCGGGAACTGCGCACGCTGCGAGACGCTTTGACCCGCATCGCCCCCTACGGTCCGATCAGGCCCGCCTGGTGACGTTTCGACAGCGTGTGCGCAAACCTCTGATTATCACTGGAAGTTTTTACTGACGCGTAACTTCACACTTGCACTACTCGCCCGTAACTTGACGAGTGAACAGCATCCTCGTGATCCGGATCACAGGGTTAGGCCGTCGCACCTCCCTTGAGCCGCAAGGAGATCACACGATGCTGCCCTGGAAGCGAGTGATAAGACCCCTCGCCGCGCTGCTCCTCACCGCCGCCGTCGCCGTCGTTCCCGCCGCCACCGCCCAGGCGTCGACCGCCCCCAGCTCCGGCTGGAACGACTTCTCCTGCAAGCCCTCCGCCGCCCACCCCCGCCCCGTCGTCCTGGTCCACGGCACGCTCGGCAACTCCGTGGACAACTGGCTGGCCCTCGCCCCGTACCTCAAGCACCGCGGCTACTGCGTCTTCTCCCTGGACTACGGCCAGTTGTCCGGCGTCCCCCTGTTCCACGGCCTCGGCCCCATCGACAAGTCGGCCGAACAGCTCTCCGTCTTCGTCGACCAGGTGCTCGCCGCCACCGGCGCCGCCAAGGCCGACCTGGTCGGCCACTCCCAGGGCGGCATGATGCCCCGCTACTACCTGAAGTTCCTCGGCGGAGCCGCCAAGGTGAACAGCCTCGTCGGCCTCGCCCCCGACAACCACGGCACCGACCTGGACGGCCTGACCCACCTGCTGCCGTACTTCCCCGGCGCCGCCGACCTGATCAAGGCCTCGACCCCCGGCCTCGCCGACCAGATCACCGGCTCCGACTTCCTCACCAAGCTCAACGCCGACGGCGACACCGTGCCCGGCGTGCACTACACGGTCATCGCCACCCAGTACGACGAGGTGGCCACCCCCTGGCGCAGCCAGTACCTGAGCGGGCCGGACGTCCACAACGTCCTGCTCCAGAACCTGTGCCCGCTCGACCTCTCCGAGCACGTGGCCATCGCCCTGTTCGACCGCATCGCCTTCCACGAGGTCACCAACGCGCTCGACCCGGCCCACGCCACCGCCACCACCTGCGCCTCCGTCTTCAGCTGACGTACCGCCGGGGGGGGGGGGGGGGGGGGGGGGGGGGGGGGGGGGAGGGGTGAGGGGGGGGGGGGGGGGGGGGGGGGGGGGGGGGGGGGGGGGGGAAGAGGGGGGGGGGGGGGGGGGGGGGGGGGGGGGGGGGGGGGGGGGGGGGGGGGGGG
>NZ_JBVIDR010000026.1:0-57897 GCF_055572275.1 Streptomyces sp. NPDC030798
GCCGGATCTTCTCCAGGAAGTCCTTGGCTCCCTCAGGGTCGGCGGCCAGCATGAAGCTGAGCTACTCCAGCCCCCCCCCCCCCCCCCCCCCCCCTACCTCCCCCCCCCCCCCCCCCCCCCCCCCCCCCCCCCGCGATCCGTCAGGATCCTCAGACCAGGTTCACCGACCGCGCCGACGTGGCCCCGATCTCCGAGGCCACCTCACCGAGCACACCCGGCGCCACCGTGTCGTCCACGGTCAGCACGGCGAGGGCCTCGCCGCCCACCGCCGCGCGGGCGACCTGCATGCCGGCGATGTTGATGCCCGCCTCGCCGAGGATGCGGCCGACGGTGCCGACGACACCCGGGCGGTCCTCGTAGCGCAGGACGACCATGTGGTCGGCGAGCGCGAGGTCGACGTCGTAGTCGCCGACCGCGACGATCTTCTGGACGTGCTTCGGGCCGGCCAGCGTGCCGGAGACCGACACCTCCTCGCCGGTGCCCAGCGTGCCGCGCACGGTCACCACATTGCGGTGGTCCGCCGACTCGGAGCTGGTGGTCAGCCGCACCTCGACCCCACGCTCCTGCGCGAACAGCGGGGCGTTGACGTAGGACACCGTCTCGTCGACGACGTCCTCGAAGACACCCTTGAGCGCGGACAGCTCCAGCACCTTCACGTCGTGCTGCGTGATCTCGCCGTAGACCTCGACGTCGAGGCGGACCGCGACCTCGCCCGCGAGGGCGGTGAAGATGCGGCCGAGGCGCTCGGCGAGCGGCAGGCCCGGCTTGACGTCCTCGGCGATGACACCGCCCTGGACGTTCACCGCGTCCGGCACCAGCTCGCCGGCGAGCGCGAGCCGCACCGACCTGGCGACGGCGATACCGGCCTTCTCCTGCGCCTCGTCCGTCGACGCGCCCAGGTGCGGGGTGCACACGACCTGGTCCAGCTCGAACAGCGGCGAGTCGGTGCACGGCTCCTTGGCGTACACGTCCAGGCCGGCGCCGGCGACCCGGCCCTCCTTCAGCGCCGCGTACAGCGCCGCCTCGTCGACGATGCCGCCGCGCGCGGCGTTGACGATGCGCACGCTCGGCTTGACCTTGCGCAGCGCCTCGTCGCCGATGAGGCCGAGGGTCTCGGGGGTCTTGGGCAGGTGGACGGTGATGAAGTCGGAGACCTCGAGCAGCTCGTCCAGGGACAGCACCTTGACGCCCATCTGCGCGGCCCGGGCGGGCTGCACGTAGGGGTCGTAGGCGACGACCTTCATGCCGAAGGCGGACATGCGCTGCGCGACGAGGGCGCCGATGCGGCCCAGGCCCACGACACCGAGGGTCTTCTCGGCCAGCTCGACGCCCGTGTACTTGCTGCGCTTCCACTCGCCGTTCTTCAGCGCGGCGTTGGCCTGCGGGATGTGGCGGGCGGTGGCGACGAGGAGGCCGCAGGCCAGCTCGGCTGCGGTGACGATGTTGGAGGTGGGGGCGTTGACGACCATTACGCCGGCCTTGGTGGCGGCGGAGACGTCGACGTTGTCCAGGCCGACGCCGGCTCGCGCGACGACCTTGAGCTTCTTCGCCGCGGCGATGGCCTCGGCGTCGACCTTGGTGGCGGAACGGATCAGGATCGCGTCGACGTCGGCGATGGCGGGGAGCAGTTCGGCTCGGTCGGCTCCGTTGCAGTGCCGGATCTCGAAGTCCGGGCCCAGTGCGTCGACGGTCGCGGGCGAAAGCTCTTCGGCGATGAGTACGACGGGTTTCGAGCTCACGAGAGGTCCTCACAAGTCCAATGCGGACGGCCGTCCCGACGGCCGCTGGCGGTGGAGGGGGGCTAGCCGCGGAAGACGCACGACGCTGTGGGCCTGACGCGTTGTTGTGCAGCAGTGTAGTGGCGCCGCGGTCCTCGCTTTACGCCACCGCGGAAGTATCACCCGGACGGGAAACTACATTTCGTAGTCCTGCCGGCAGTTGTCGAAGTCCTTCCGGCCGTGGTGGAACCGGTTGTGGAACAGGGGGCCGGAGCAGTGTGCCCCGACCCCCTGACGCGAGGCTTACGCCTCCTCGTTCACCCAGCTCATCAGCTTGCGCAGCTGCTTGCCGGTGGTCTCCAGCAGGTGCTCGGAGTCCTGCTGCTTGTACTCGTTGTACTTCTTCAGACCGCCGTGGTACTCGTCCATCCACTGCCTCGCGAAGGTGCCGTCCTGGATCTCGGCGAGGACCTTCTTCATCTCGGCCTTGGTGGCCTCGGTGATGATGCGGGGGCCGGTGACGTAGTCGCCCCACTCGGCGGTCTCGGAGATGGACCAGCGCATCTTCTCCAGGCCGCCCTCGTACATGAGGTCCACGATCAGCTTCAGCTCGTGCAGGCACTCGAAGTAGGCGATCTCCGGCTGGTAGCCGGCCTCGGTCAGGGTCTCGAAGCCCGCCTTGACCAGGGCCGCGGTACCACCGCAGAGGACGGCCTGCTCACCGAACAGGTCGGTCTCGGTCTCCTCGGTGAAGGTGGTCTTGATGACGCCGGCGCGGGTGCCGCCGATGCCCTTGGCGTACGACAGGGCGAGCGCGAAGGCGTTGCCCGAGGCGTCCTGCTCGACGGCGGCGATGCAGGGAACGCCGCGACCCTCCTCGTACTGGCGGCGGACCAGGTGGCCCGGGCCCTTGGGGGCGACCATGCAGACGTCGACGCCGGCCGGGGGCTTGATGAAGCCGTAGCGGATGTTCAGGCCGTGGCCGAAGAACAGGGCGTCGCCGTCGTTCAGGTTCGGGGCGATGTGCTCCTCGTAGACCTGGGCCTGGATCGGGTCCGGGACCAGGATCATGATGACGTCGGCCTCGGCGGCGGCCTCGGACGGCGTCACCACGCGCAGGCCCTGCTCCTCGGCCTTGGCCTTGGACTTGGAGCCCTCGTGCAGACCGACACGCACGTCGACGCCGGAGTCGCGCAGCGACAGCGCGTGGGCGTGACCCTGGCTGCCGTAGCCGATGACCGCGACCTTGCGGCCCTGGATGATGGACAGGTCGGCGTCAGCGTCGTAGAACAGCTCGGCCACTTTGGGTTCTCTCCTTGGTGTGCAGGTTGTGCGTCCCACCGTATGCCGGTGAGGGGACGGGAAGTCTCGGGGTCTCGGCATACGGGCGACCGGCAGCGCGCCGACCGCCCGTTTCCAGCCTTACGCGGATCGGTCCAGCGCGCGCAGCGAACGGTCCGTGATCGAGCGGGCGCCGCGGCCGATCGCGATCGTGCCCGACTGGACCAGTTCCTTGATGCCGAACGGCTCCAGCATCTTGAGCATGGCGGACAGCTTCTCGCTGGATCCGGTGGCCTCGATGGTCACGGCCTCCGGGGAGACGTCGACCGTCTTGGCGCGGAAGAGCTGGACGATCTCCACGATCTGGGAGCGGGTCTCGTTGTCGGCGCGCACCTTCACCAGAACGAGTTCGCGCTGCACGGCCTGACCCGGCTCCAGCTCGACGATCTTCAGCACGTTGACGAGCTTGTTGAGCTGCTTGGTGACCTGCTCCAGCGGCAGGTCCTCGACGCCCACCACGATGGTGATGCGGGAGATGTCGGGGTGCTCGGTGACGCCGACCGCGAGCGAGTCGATGTTGAAGCCGCGGCGGGAGAAGAGGGCCGCGATCCTGGCCAGGATGCCCGGGGTGTTCTCCACCAGGACGGAGAGCGTGTGCTTGGACATGGTCTTTTTACGTCTCTCTCGCTCAGTCGTCTTCGTTGTCGCCGAAGTCGGGGCGGACGTCCCGGGCGGCCATGATCTCGTCGTTGGAGGTGCCGGCGGCGACCATCGGCCACACCATCGCGTCCTCGTGGACGATGAAGTCGATGACGACCGGGCGGTCGTTGATGGAGTTGGCCTCCGCGATGACCTTGTCCAGGTCCTCGGGACGCTCGCAGCGCAGGCCCACGCAGCCCATCGCCTCGGACAGCTTCACGAAGTCCGGCACCCGGGTGCCTCGGGCCTCGGGGTTGATGTCCTCCGGGCCGCTGTGCAGCACGGTGTTGGAGTAGCGCTGGTTGTAGAACAGGGTCTGCCACTGGCGGACCATCCCGAGGGCGCCGTTGTTGATGATGGCGACCTTGATCGGGATGTTGTTCAGGGCGCAGGTGGTGAGCTCCTGATTGGTCATCTGGAAGCAGCCGTCGCCGTCGATCGCCCAGACGGTGCGCTCCGGCTGCCCGGCCTTGGCGCCCATGGCGGCGGGGACCGCGTAGCCCATCGTTCCGGCGCCGCCGGAGTTCAGCCAAGTGGCGGGCCTGTCGTACTGGATGAAGTGGGCGGCCCACATCTGGTGCTGGCCGACGCCCGCGGCGAAGATCGTGCCCTCGGGCGCGAGCTGCCCGATGCGCTCGATGACGGCCTGCGGGGACAGCGAGCCGTCCTCGGGCTGGTCGTAGCCGAGCGGGTAGGTCTCGCGCCAGCGGTTGAGGTCGCTCCACCAGGCGGTGTAGTCGCCCTGGTGGCCCTCGCTGTGCTCCTTCTGCACGGCTTGGACCAGGTCGGCGATGACCTCGCGGGCGTCGCCGACGATCGGCACGTCCGCGGCGCGGTTCTTGCCGATCTCGGCGGGGTCGATGTCGGCGTGGACGATCTTGGCGTACGGGGCGAAGCTGTCCAGCTTGCCGGTGACGCGGTCGTCGAAGCGGGCTCCGAGGGCGACGATCAGGTCGGCCTTCTGCAGCGCGGTGACGGCGGTGACCGCACCGTGCATGCCCGGCATTCCCACGTGCAGCGGGTGGCTGTCGGGGAACGCGCCGAGCGCCATCAGGGTGGTGGTGACGGGCGCTCCGGTGAGTTCGGCGAGGACCTTCAGCTCGGCGGTGGCCTGCGCCTTGATGACGCCGCCGCCGACGTAGAGGACGGGCCGCTTGGCGGAGGTGATGAGCTTCGCGGCCTCGCGGATCTGCTTGGCGTGCGGCTTGGTCACCGGCCGGTAGCCGGGCAGGTCCATCACCGGCGGCCAGGAGAAGGTGGTCTTCGCCTGCAGGGCGTCCTTGGCGATGTCGACCAGGACCGGGCCGGGGCGGCCGGTGGAGGCGATGTGGAACGCCTGCGCGATGACGCGGGGGATGTCCTCGGCCTTGGTGACGAGGAAGTTGTGCTTGGTGACGGGCATCGTGATGCCGACGATGTCCGCCTCCTGGAAGGCGTCCGTGCCGATCGCCTTCGAGGCCACCTGGCCGGTGATCGCGACGAGCGGCACCGAGTCCATGTGCGCGTCCGCGATCGGGGTGACCAGGTTGGTCGCACCGGGGCCCGAGGTCGCCATGCAGACGCCGACCTTGCCGGTGGCCTGCGCGTAGCCGGTGGCCGCGTGGCCGGCGCCCTGCTCGTGCCGGACCAGGACGTGGCGGACCTTGGTGGAGTCCATCAGCGGGTCGTACGCCGGAAGGATCGCACCGCCGGGAATGCCGAATACCGTCTCAGCGCCGACCTCCTCGAGGGAGCGGATGAGGGACTGCGCACCCGTGACGTGCTCGACGGGGGCGGACTGCTGTCCTCCGGATCGGGGCCGCGGCTGCGGATGGGCCCCGGTGGCCTGCTCGGTCATCGGCATTCTCTTCTCGATGCTGAGGGTTTGTTCGAGGTTTGTACGACGTACGGCTCGGGCTCTGCCGGAGTTCGACTTGTGCCCGTGCAACAAAAAACCCCTCGTGCCGGGAGGCAAGCGAGGGGAGCGCGCCGGTGAAGGTCGCTGGGTGTTCCGGACGTTCTCCGGTGGGTCCCAGCTCAGCCGACGCGCTGTCCAAGTACGAGAATTCGGGTGCGCATGGCACTGACCCTCCCCCCGGCACGCACCACGTGTCAAGTGGGTGGGACGGGAGTCTCATTATGTGAACGAAGGGCACTGCCACCTCCGATGACGGCGGACACCCCTCCGGTGTACACCCCCGGGCCCCCGCCCGCGAACGCCGGTTCGGCGGGGGTGTGCGGGACCGGATAGTGGCCGGATCCGAGCGCTCGGCGCAGCCGGTACTCGTCCAGCGGCCCCGCGAACGCCATGCCCTGGCCGTGCGTGCATCCCATCGCGCGCAGGGCGGCCACCTGCTCGGGCAGGTCCACGCCTTCGGCGACGGACTGCAGCCCGAGGTCGTCGGCGATGCGGAGCAGTCCACTGGTGATCTTGTGCATCCGCGGGGACTCCACGACGCCCTCGACCAGGCTGCGGTCGAGCTTGAGGATGTGCACGGGCAGTCTTCTCAGGGCGGTGATGGCCGCGCAGCCGCTGCCGAAGCCGTCGAGCGCGATCCGCACCCCGAGCCGGCTGAGCGCGGTCAGGCGCCGCTCCAGCTCGTCCAGCGACGTCCGGGAGTCGGTGTCGGCGAGCTCCACGACCAGCGCGCCGGGCGGCAGCCCGTGCCGGGTGAGCAGGGCCTCCACGGAGCCGAGCGGTTCCCCGCGGTCGAGCAGCCTGCGTGCGCTCATCCGCACGGTGACGGGGACGACGATGCCGGCGGTGGCTCGCTCGGCGGCCTGCTCCACCGCCTCCTTGAGGGTCCAGCGGTCCAGCTCCGCGGTCTTGTCGCCGTCCTCGGCGACCCGCAGGAACTCGGCCGGGGTGAACAGCACCCCCTGGGAGGAGCGCCAGCGGGCCTGGGCGCACACCGATGTGATCCGGCCGTTCTCCAGGCACACCACCGGCTCGTGCAGCAGCGCGAACTCGCCGTCGTGCAGCGCCGAGCGCAGCCGGGTGGCCAGCTCGGCCTTGCGGACGACGTCCTGCTGCATCTGCGGCCGGTACAGCTCGACGCGGCCCTTCCCGGCGGCCTTCGCCCGGTACATGGCGAGGTCGGCGTTGCGCAGCAGCTCGCCCGCGCCGAGGCCCGGCTCGGCGAAGGCGACGCCGATGGAGGCGTTGACCCGGACATCGTTGCCGTCGATGGCGTACGGCTGGGAGAGGGTCGCCCTGAGGCGGTCGGCGAGCTCCAGGATGTTGCGCTCGCGGGCGGCACGGTCGCAGGTGCCGTCCCCGGCGATCAGGGCCGCGAACTCGTCGCCGCCGAGCCGGGAGGCGGTGTCCCCCTGCCGGACGGCGTCCTGGAGTCTGCGGGCGGCCTGGACGAGCAGCTCGTCCCCGGCCTGGTGCCCGATCGTGTCGTTGACGGCCTTGAAGCCGTCCAGGTCGATGAAGAGCACGGCCGTGCCGCGCAGGGCGGCGCCCCGGTCGGTGGCGCGGCGGCCGGTCAGGGCCTGCTGGACGCGCCGGGTGAACAGCGCGCGGTTGGGCAGGTCGGTGAGCGGGTCGTGCTCGGCGTTGTGCTGCAGCTGGGCCTGCAGCCGCACCCGTTCGGTCACGTCCCGGCTGTTGAAGATCAGCCCGCCGTGGTGGCGGTTGACGGTGGACTCGACGTTGAGCCAGCCGCCGTCGCCGGAGCGGAACCGGCACTCGATGCGGGTGGTGGGTTCCTCCAGCGGGCTGACGGCGAGGAAGCGGCGCACCTCGTGCACCACGCAGCCCAGGTCCTCCGGGTGGATCAGCGCGGCCAGTTCGGTGCCCACCAGCTCCTCGGCGGGCCGTCCGTAGACCCCGGCGGCGGCCGGGGAGACGTACCTCAGGACGCCGTTGGGCGCGGCGATCATGATGACGTCGCTGGAGCCCTGCACCAGGGAGCGGAAGTGGTTCTCCGCCTGCGCCAGCTCCTGCGTGAGGGTGATGTTGTCCAGCAGCATGATGCCCTGGCGGATGACGAGCGCCAGCACGACGGCGCCCGCGGTGATCAGCACGACGTGGTCGGGCCTGCGGCCGTTGAGGACGCTGTAGAGAATGCCGAGGGTGCACACGGCTGCGGCGAGGTACGGGGTGAGCGCGGCGAGGGATCCGGTGAGCGGGCGGCCGGCCGGGTAGCGGCTGTGGTCGCTGCCGGGGGCGGGTGCGGCCGGGTGCGGGTGGGCCGCGCCGCGCTGGCCCGGCACGTGCTCGTGGACCACGCGCGTGTGCCCGTCCGGCACGTGCCGCTCGGCCTCCTGTGCCCCGCGGCGGCGCGGGGCGGCCCAGGGGGCGTAGGCGAGCAGCAGCGAACCGGCGAACCAGCCCGCGTCCAGCAGCTGTCCGGAGTGGTAACTGCTGTGCAGCAGGGGCGAGGTGAACAGCGCGTCGCACATGACGGTGAGGGCGAGCGCGCCGATCGCGGTGTTCACCGCCGTGCGGTTGCCCGGGGAGCGGCGGAAGTGCAGCGCGAGCACCATGCTGACCAGTGCGATGTCGAGCAGCGGGTACGCCAGCGACAGCGCGGTGTGCGCCACGCTCGGCCCGTCGAACCGGGCGGCCTGGGCGAGGGCGAGGCTCCACGACAGGGTCAGCAGGGAGCCGCCGATCAGCCAGGCGTCCAGCCCCAGGCAGATCCAGCCCGCCCGGGTCACCGGCCGCTTGGCGAGGACCAGCAGGCCCACGATGGCCGGGGGCGCGAAGCACAGGAAGAACAGGTCGGCGTAGCTCGGGCTGGGCACGGGCCGGTCGAGGACGACCTCGTACCACCCCCAGACCGCGTTGCCCAGGGCCGCCATCACCGAGGAGAGCGCGAACAGCAGCCAGGCCGGGCGGAAGCGCACCCGGGGGCTGCGCGCGTAGCGGAAGCAGGAGACGGCGGCGGTGCCGGCCGCGGCGCTCAGTCCGAAGTCGCCCATGACGAGGGCCAGTTCCTGTGAGCCCCAGTCGAAGGTGGACCCGATGGCGTAGGCCCCGCAGATCAGGGCGAGGACGAGCTGAGGAACCAGCCGCGATCCGGGGCCGGCGGCCGGCGGACGGGGCGGCGGCAGCGCCCCCGACGAGGGCGCCGTGCGCAGCGCTCCGTCGAGGGGGGTGGTCACGGAGGGCGGCGCGTTCACCGGGGCCTCCCGGTCTGCGCCGCTCCCCGGTCCCGCGGGTCCCGGTGCGCATGCCTCCTGCGTCCGCCCGGCCTGCGGTGGTGGGTGTGGTGGCCGGTGTGATGGCCGCGCCTGCGCGTGGCCGTGCGCCAGGGTCGCCGCCGGCGGCTCCGCCGCGTCGGATCGTTCGTCCATAGGCCGTGCATCGCCCGTCGCCCCCCTCACAGATCTGAAATGTCCATCCCCGGCGCCGAACGGTCAGCGGCGCTGCCCCTGTCCGGGACGATACACCAGGATCGTCACTCAGGGACATAGCTTCTCTACGCTCCGTGACGAGTGAGGGAGGGTCGGACACCGTCCGCGTCCGGAGGATTGCGGAGCGTACCGGAGCTGGATTACGCCCCTGTGGTGAGGATCACGTTCCGCAGGGGCTCGTGGTTCACGAAGCGGGTGAGCTGGTCCACGAGCAGCCGCTTGGCGCGCGGCAGGAAGGCCGAGCTGGGCCCGCCCACATGGGGGCTGATGAGCACGCCGGGCGCCTGCCACAAGGGATGTCCCGGGGGCAGCGGCTCGGGGTCCGTCACGTCCAGGGCCGCGGTGAGGCGGCCGGTCTCCAGCTCCGCGAGCAGGGCCTTGGTGTCGACGACGGGCCCGCGGGCCACGTTCACGAGCAGCGCCCCGTCCTTCATCCGGCCGAGGAACTCGGTGTCCACCAGACCCCTGGTCTGCTCCGTCAAGGGCGTGGAAAGGATCACGACATCGGCGTGCGGAAGCAGTGAGGGCAAATCGGTGAGCGGATGCACCAGACCGCGCGCCGTGGTGCGCTCGGAGCGCGCAACGCGCGCCACCCGCGCGAGTTCAAAGGGCGCGAGCCGGTCCTCGATGGCGGCGCCGATCGCGCCGTAGCCGACGATGAGGACGCTCTTGTCGGCGAGGGAGGGGTGGAAGGAGCTCTGCCAGCGCTCCTCCGCCTGCGCGCGCACGAACTGCGGGATGCCGCGCAGCGAGGCCAGGGTGAGGGCCAGCGCGAGCTCGGCCGTGCTCGCCTCGTGCACGCCCCGCGCGTTGCAGAGCCGCACGCCCGGCCGGATGACCGAGAGCCGGGCGGTGACGTCGTCGACGCCGGCCGTGAGCGTCTGGATGACCTGGACGCCGGTCAGGTGCTCCAGCGGGCGCACCTTCACCGGCCACCGCTTCATGTACGGCACCACGTACAGGACGCAGTCCGCCGGGTCGCCGGGGAACTCCTGGTCGCCGTCCTCGCCGCCGTCCCAGAACAGGTACCGGGGCCCCTCGGGCAGCCCCTCGATCTCCTCCGGCGCGATGGGAAGCCATACGTCTGCAGTCATGGGAAGGAGGCTATGTCAGCCGTACTGGTGTGCGGGGGTTAGGTTGGGGGCCCGGACGAGGGAGGTTCACGGGCACGTGGAGCGCAGGACGATCGGCGCGGGGGCGCTCGCGGTGGGGGCCGTCGGACTCGGGTGCATGCCGATGAGCTGGGCATACAGCACCTCGCGGCAGCGGGGGGACGAGTCGCTCAGAACCGTGCACCGGGCGCTTGACCTCGGCTCCACGTTGCTGGACACGGCCGACATGTACGGCCCGTTCACCAACGAGCTGTTGCTGGGGCGGGTGTTGAAGGAGCGGCGCCAGGACGCCTTCGTGTCGACGAAGGTGGGGCTGCTGGTGGGCGAGCAGCACATCGTGGCCAACGGGCGCCCCGGGTATGTGAAGCGGGCCTGCGACGCCTCGCTGCGGCGCCTGCAGACGGACGTGATCGACCTGTACCAGCTGCACCGCGCCGACCCCGAGGTCCCGGTCGAGGAGACATGGGGTGCGATGGCCGAGCTGGTGCGGGCCGGGAAGGTGCGGGCGCTGGGCCTGTGCGCGGTGGGCGCCCGGGCCGGACGCCGGCCGGGGGCCCGGCTGCACGACGCCACGCTGCGCCGGCTGGAGCGGGTGCAGCAGGTGTTCCCGGTGAGCGCGGTGGAGGCCGAGCTGTCGGTCTGGTCGCCGGAGGCGCTGGAGGCGCTGCTGCCGTGGTGTGCGGCGCGGGGCGTGGGCCTCCTCGCGGCGATGCCGCTGGGCAACGGCTTCCTGACCGGAACGCTGACTCCCGGTGAGGGCTTCGAGCCGGACGACGTGCGCGCCCGGCACCCGCGGTTCACGGCCGAGATGATGGCGGCCAACCAGCCGATCGTGGCCGGTCTGCGCCGCGTCGCCCGCCGGCACGGCGAGGGTGTCACCGCCGCCCAGGTGGCGCTGGCCTGGGTCCTCGCGCAGGGCCCTCAGGTGATCGCGCTGCCCGGCGCCAAGCGGGCCCGCTGGGCGCAGGAGAACGCGGCGGCCGCGGCCCTGCGGCTGACGCCCGAGGACCTGACGGAGCTGTCCCGGCTGCCGGGGGCCCAGGGGTCGTGGGACTGACGGGCGGCGGGCCCGAGCTGACGCCAGGGTCGTGGGACCGGCGGGCGGCGGGCCCTGGATGACGCCAGGGTCGTGGGACTGACAGGTGGCGGGCCCAGGATGACGCCAGGGTCGTGGGACCGGCGGGCGGCGGGCGGCGGGCGGCGGGCGGCGGGCGGCGGGCCCAGGATGACGCCAGGGTCGTGGGACTGACCGGCGGCGGGCCCGAGGTGACGTCAGGGTCCTGCAACCGTCCACCGGCTCCCGAACGGCGGCCGGCCGACGGCACCGGCGTCCGGGGCCGGAACCGGCGGCCGGGTCCTCGAGCGAGACGTGCCCTGCAACCGGCCGCGCGGGACGCCCCGTCCGGCGGCGCGGGTCCCGATCCGAGGGTTCCGCATGCCGCGGACCCCGCCCGGGAACCCGGGCCGGCTCATGCGGTGTATGAGAGAGGGAGAGCGTTCGCCGGATCACCGCCTCGAAGGGACCATGATCGTGCAACGTCGAGCTGTGTCGGCCGTGCTGGCCGCGACCGCGCTCCTGCTGACGGCGGGCTGCTCCTCCGGGGACGGCGGACCACCCGCCGGTCACGGGAGCACGACGTCACCGGGCAAGGCCGCCTCTTCCGCCCGGGCCACCGAGTCGGCACCGCCCGCCAAGGGCTCGGTGAAAGTGCTGCGCACGGTGGCCGAGGGTCTGAAGACGCCGTGGGGACTGGCGCCGCTGCCCGGCGGGGGCCTGCTGGTCTCCTCCCGGGACGACGGCACGATCACCCGGATCGACACGAAGACCGGGAAGAAGACGGAGCTGGGCCAGGTGTCCGGGGTCTCCCCGGCCGGCGAGGGCGGGCTGCTGGGCATCGCCCTGTCCCCCGACTACGCCTCCGACCACATGATCTACGCCTACTTCACCTCCGCCTCGGACAACCGCATCGTCCGGATGCTCTACGACGAGCGCAAGCCGGCCGGTGAGCAACTCGGGGCGCCCGACACGGTGTTCAAGGGCATCCCCAAGGGCGTGATCCACAACGGCGGCCGGATCGCCTTCGGCCCGGACAAGATGCTGTATGCCGGCACCGGCGAGAGCGGCGACCGGGGCCTCGCCCAGGACAAGAAGTCCCTGGGCGGCAAGATCCTGCGGATGACCCCGGAGGGCGAACCGGCGCCGGGCAACCCCTTCCCCGGCTCGGTGGTGTACTCCTACGGCCACCGGAACGTGCAGGGGCTGGCCTGGGACGACGAACAGCGGCTGTTCGCCTCGGAGTTCGGGCAGGACACCTGGGACGAGCTGAACGCGATCAAGCCGGGCGGCAACTACGGCTGGCCCGACGCCGAGGGCAAGTCCTCCGACGCCGCCTTCCAGAACCCGGTGGCCCAGTGGCACACCGACGACGCCTCGCCCAGCGGCATCGCCTACGTCGACGGCGTGATCTGGATGGCGGGCCTGAAGGGGGAGCGCCTGTGGCGCATCCCCCTGCGGGGCACCAAGGCCTCGGCGCCCCCGCAGTCCTTCCTCCAGGGCGAGTACGGCCGCCTGCGCACGGTGGTCGCGGCGGGCGGCGGCACGGTGTGGCTGGTGACGAGCAACACCGACGGCCGGGGGAACCCGAAGAAGGGCGACGACCGGGTGCTGGAGGTGCGGGTGCGGTAAGGGGGCGGGGTGCCCGGCCTCCATGAGCGGCCCCTACCCCGCCACCAGCCGGTCCTCCGCTCCCGGCGGGAACAGCCCCAGCCGGTGCGCCACCGCCGCCGCCTCGCCCCGGCCCGCGACGCCGAGCTTGGCCAGGATGTTGGAGACGTGGACGCTCGCCGTCTTCGGGGAGATGAACAGCTCCTCGGCTATCTGACGGTTGGTGCGCCCGGCCGACACCAGGCGCAGCACGTCCCGCTCCCGGCTGGTCAGTCCCAGCGCCTCGGCCGGGTCGGCCGGCGCCGGGGCCTGGCGCGGGGCGCGGGTGAGGGGGAGCCGGGCGCGCTGGGCGAGCCGTGCGACCGCGTCGGCGAGCGGGCGGGCGCCGAGGTGCTCGGCGACGGCACCGACCAGCCGGAGCAGTTCCACGGCGCGCTCCCGCTCGTCCTCGCCACCCTGGGTGAGCAGGGCCCGGGCCAGGCGGTGGCGGACGCGGGCGAGGTCGTAGGGACGGTCCAGGCACTCGAAGGCGGTGACCGCCTCCGACCAGACGCAGACGGTGTCCCGTCCCTCGGCGCGGAGCAGTTCGGCGCGGGTCCACCGGTCGTAGGCCGCCCACAGGGGTGCGCCCGTGGTGAGCGTGCGGACCGCCGCGAAGAGCCGGTCGAGCAGCTCCGCCCGGCCGGGCTCGGCGGCGGGCAGGGTGCGGGCGTCGGCCTCGGCGGTGGCGGCGGCCAGCAGCAGGGGCCAGGCATAGCGCTGGGTGCCGGCCGGGAGACCCGACTCCAGAGCGGCGAGCAGCTCGGCGCGGGCGTCGAGGATCCTGCCCTCCGCGGCTGCCACGCCGATGGCGACGCGGGCGACGGGCAACCACTGCTGGGGCATCGGGTCGTGGGTGCCGTAGCGGGCGCGGGCGGTGGCGAGGTGGCGGGCGGACTCGGCGATGTCGCCGCGCGCCAGGGCGAAATGGGCCAGGCGCAGGGCACCCGCGCCCTGGGGCTTGGCGCTGTGGCCGACGCGGATGGCGTTGCGGGCGGCCTCGGCGGCCTCCTCCCACTGGCCGAGCGCGTACAGCGCGTCGGAGAGGTTGCCCCACACCCACGCCTCGGCGTCGAGCAGCCCGTACTTCCGGGTGTAGGCCACGCCCGCGCGCAGGACGGGCTCGGCCTCCCGGTCCCGGCCGACGCTCTGCAGCAGGGACGGCAGGTTCACATGGGCGCGGCCGGCCACGTCCGTGAAGCCTTCGGCCAGGGCGTCCGTCATGACCTGCCGCATCTCGGCGAGCCCGGCCTCGACGTCGCCGGCGTCGACCGTGAGGCCGCCCAGGGTGAGGCGGGCGTTCAGCTCGATCTCGCGGGCGCCGACCATGCGCGCGTACTCCACGGCCCGCTCGGCGGCGGCGAAGGCCTCGGGGCCCGGCCGGTGCAGCATGGACCAGTTGGCGGCGAGCGCGAGGACCTCGGCGTGCACCTCGGAGGGGGGCAGGCCGCGCACCAGGTCCTGGGCGGTGGACAGTTCCCGCCATCCGTCGCCGCGGGCGAGGGCCTGGACGAGCCGGGAGCGCTGCACCCAGAACCAGGCGGCGCGCTGGGGGTCGGGCTCGTCCTCCAGCAGCCGCAGCGCCCGCTTGACGATCTTCAGGGCGCGTTCCCGCTCCCCGCCGAAGCGGCCCGCGGCCGCGGCCTCGGCCATCAGGTCGAGGTAGCGCAGCGGGGTGGTGGCCGGGTCGCAGCCGCAGGGAGGGTAGACGTCGGTGTAGTCGACCGGGCGCAGGGCGGAGCGGACCTCCTCGGGGGTGGTGTCCCACAGCTCCATCGCCCGCTCCAGCAGGCGCAGTTGCTCGGTGTAGGCGTGCCGGCGGCGGGCCACGACGGAGGCGGCCAGGACGGCGGGCAGGGCCCGGGCGGCGTCCCGGGCGTGGTACCAGTGGCTGGCCAGGCGCATGACGCGCTCGTCGGCGGGGGCGAGCGTGACGTCGGTTTCGAGGGCCTCGGCGTAGCGGCGGTTGAGGCGGGAGCGCTCGCCGGGCAGCAGGTCGTCGGCGACGGCCTCGCGGACCAGGGCGTGCCGGAAGCGGTAGCCGTCGCCGGCCGGGGTGACGGTGAGCAGGTTGGCGCCGACGGCGGCCCGCAGCGCCTCGATGAGGTCGTCCTCGGAGAGCCGGGCGACGGCGGCGATCAGCCGGTACTCCACGGTGCAGCCGCCCTCGGCGACGATCCGGGCGACCTGCTGGGCGCTCTCGGGCAGCGCCTCGACGCGCACCAGGAGCAGGTCGCGCAGCGAGTCGGTGAGGCCGGTGCAGCTGCCCTCCCAGGCGGCGACGGCGAGTTCCTCGACGAAGAAGGCGTTGCCGTCGGAGCGTTCGAAGATCTCGTCGACCTTGGCGGGGTCGGGTTCGGTGGCGAGGATCCCGGCGATCTGGCGGGCGACCTCCTCGCGGGTGAACCGGGCGAGTTCCAGGCGGCGGACGGTGCGCAGCCGGTCGAGTTCGGCGAGCAGGGGGCGCAGCGGGTGGCGGCGGTGGATGTCGTCGGCGCGGTAGGTGGCGAGGACGAGGAGGCGGCCGGTGCGCAGGGTGCGGAAGAGATAGGCGAGGAGGTGGCGGGTGGAGGCGTCGGCCCAGTGCAGATCCTCGAGGACGAGTACGACCGTGCGCTCGGCGGCGGCCCGCTCCAGCAGCCGCACGGTGAGTTCGAACAGGCGGGCCATGCCCTGTTCGTCGTGCCGGCCGGCGGGGGCCTCGCCGAATTCGGGGAGCAGCCGGGCCAGTTCCTCCTCCTGCCCGGCCGCGGCGGCGGCGAACTCCTCGGGGAGGGCCTCGCGCAGGGTGCGCAGCGCGGTGGTGAAGGGGGCGAAGGGCAGCCCGTCGGCACCGATCTCCACGCAGCCGCCCACGGCGACGACCGCCTTGCCGCGGCAGGCGGCCGTGGCGAACTCCTCGACGAGGCGGGTCTTGCCGACCCCCGCCTCGCCGCCCAGCAGCAGCGCCTGCGGCTCGCCCGCGGCGGCACGGGCGAGCGCATCGTTGAGCGTGTCCAGTTCGTCGGTGCGGCCGACGAACACGGGACTGACGGACCTGGTTTCCACGGGCCCGAGCATCGCACGGGGCCGGGAGGCCGGGGCACCCGTTTTCCACAGCTCCGGTGCGATGGTCATATTGATGGACGGACCCGTGCGCGGAAGGGGCGTACCGGCGGCCGGGAGAGTCGTACCACTCGGGCCCGTGCCGCCGGCGCCCGCCGGCCCGGTGCTCACGCGGTGCGCGGCAGCCGGTGCCGTCGCGAGCGGCCGGTATGGCTCTCGGCGCCCGCCGTGGCGTGGCGGGCCGCCTCCTCGCGGCGGGCGGCGCGTACGGCCTCGCGGGCCAGGCGCTCCTGCTCGGCCGTGCGGCGCAGCTCGGCGGAACGCATCCGGTGCAGGTCGAGTTCGTACAGGGCGGCGTGCATGGCAGGTCCTCCGGGAGAGTCGGTGGGGCGTCGCGTTCTGCGATGCCTCCACCCTCGTCGCCCAGGGGGGTGCGCCACATCGGGAGAGTTCCGCATCTTCGAGCGCGGGGCGGGCCCCGGACGCGGGTAAGGGGGCCTCAGAGGCTCCGCATGGTGGGTACGGATTCCCTAAGGCCCCCGGGGACCTGCGGTTTCTCAGCCCGTCGAGGGCAGGGCGAGCAGCGCGTCGGAGTACTTCAGGACCGCCAGCAGCAGGCCGACGACGCCGAGCGAGACGCCCGCCCAGGCGACCGACTTGATCCAGGCGGCCTGCGGGCGGCCCGGCGCCCCGAACGCGGGCCGGGCGAGCACGACCACGCCGGTGAGCAGCGCGGCCAGCGCGAACAGGCCGGCCCACAGGGCGGTGGTGTGCCAGGCGTCGCCGTAGACCTCCTTGACCTGCTTGGCGACGCTCGCGTTGGAGGCGGTCTGCAACTGGCCGACGAGGGTCTCGCGGGCGGCGGCGACGGTGCCGATCCAGCCACCGCTGAGCGAGACCAGGCCCAGCGCGGCGGAGACGACGGCACCGGCGCCCTGACCGACCCCGGAGGGCCGCTTGTCCTCACCGTTCTCGGCGCCCTCGGCGGCCTGCGCGGCCTCGGCTTCCCCGCCGGCCTCGGCCCGGGGCTCCGTCTCCTCCGGTGTCTCCTCCGGTGCCCGCTCGTCGTCGGTCTTCGTCACGTCCACTGTCTTCGTTGCCATGCCGGGCACCGTACGGACGCTGTCTGAGAAGTCCCTTAATGATCGTTGTGACGACTCCGCGCGCGTGCCTCCCGCCACTCGGGGGCGAGCACCGACCAGATCTCGGTACTGGTGCGCACGCCCCGGTGGGGGTAGTTCTCGCGCAGGACGCCCTCGCGGGTCATGCCGAGCCGCCGGGCCACGTTGATGCTGGGCTCGTTGGCCGAGGACACGTGCCACTCCACCCGGTGCATGCCGCGCTCGTCGAACGCCCAGTCGAGCAGCACCCGCAGCGCGCGCGTGACCAGGCCCCGCCCGGCCGCCGCCGGTTCCAGCCAGCAGCCGGCCTCGCAGACCCCGCTCGGGGTGTCCCACACCCGGAACAGCACGCCGCCGACCAGCGTGCCGTCGAGCCAGATGCCGTGCAGGGCGCCGGCGTCGGCGGCGCGCTTGTCGGCGTACGACCGGATCCAGGCGCGGGCGCCGTCCAGGTCGGACACCACGTCGGGCAGGCCGATGTGCCGGCCGATGAACTCCCGCCCCCGGTCGATGTCGGCGAGCAGCTCCTCGGCGTGCCAGACCTCCAGCGGGCGCAGTTCGGCACCGTCGTCACCCAGGGATATCGCGTACATCGTGTTCCTGTTCCTCCCGCAGTTCCGCCACCGAGACCTCGCCGAGCCTCTCATGCGCGGCGCGGCACTCGGGCGGCTCGATGCTGATGCGCGGCAGCCGGCGCTCCAGCCAGGCCGGCAGCCACCAGTTGGCGGCGCCGAGCAGATGCATCAGGGCGGGCACGAGCAGCGTGCGCAGCACGAAGGCGTCGAGGGCGACGGCGGAGGCCAACGCGATGCCGAACATGGCGATCACGCGGTCACCGCTGAGCACGAAGGCGAGGAACACCGAGATCATGATGACCGCGGCGGAGTTGATCACCCGGCTGGTCTCGGCGAGGCCGACCCGTACCGCGCGCCGGTTGTCGCCGGTCTCCAGCCACTCCTCGTACATCCGGCTGACCAGGAAGACCTGGTAGTCCATGGAGAGCCCGAAGAGGACCGCGACCATGATGACGGGCAGGAAGGGTTCGATGGGTCCGGCGCGGCCGAGGCCGAGGAGTTCGCTGCCCCAGCCCCACTGGAAGACGGCGACGACGATGCCGAACGCGGCGGCGACGGCGGCGATGTTCATCACGGCGGCCTTCAGCGGGATGCCGAGCGAACGGAAGGCGACGAGCAGCAGCAGACAGCCGAGCCCGATGACCACCCCGACGAACAGCGGCAGCTTGCCGACGATCACATCCGCGAAGTCGTCGTAACTCGCCGTGACGCCGCCGACCGCCACGTCGAGGGAGGTGCCGGTCTCCGCGCGCGGGAGCACCTCGGTGCGCAGCCGGTCGACGAGTTCGCTGGTGCGCTGCGACTGGGGCGCCGAGCCGGGGACGACGGTGAGGTAGGCGGTGTCGCCCTCGCTGTTGAACGTCGCCGGGGTGACGGCCGCGACGTCGCGGGTGGCGCGCAGGGTGGTGTCGAGGGTGTCAAGGGCGAGCTTGTCGTCCCCGCCGTCCACCCGTGTCACCAGGGTCAGCGGGCCGTTCACGCCGGGGCCGAAGCCCTCGGCGAGCAGGTCGTAGGCCTGCCGGGTGGTGGAGGTGCGGGGGTCGTTGCCCTGGTCGGAGGTGCCGAGGCGGAGGCCCAGGGTGGGCAGCGCGAGCACCGCGACGACGACGACGGCGAGCGCGCCGAGCAGTTTGGGCCGGCGCTCGACGAACGCGGACCAGCGGGCGGCGACACCCGTGGGCAGCTCCGGCTGCGGCCCGTGCTCGGCGAGCCGGCGCCGTTCGCGGCGGCTGAGGGCGCGCGCTCCGATGTACGACAGCAGGGCGGGCAGCAGTGTCACGGAGGCCGCCACGGTGAGCACCACGGTCAGCGAGGCGGCGACCGCGACGCCGTTGAGGAAGCTCAGGCGCAGTATCAGCATGCCCAGCAGGGCGATGCACACGGTCGCACCCGCGAAGACAACCGCGCGTCCGGTGGTGGCGACGGCGTTCGTGGCGGCTTCGGTGGCGCTCAGGCCGCGTTTCAGGCCACGCCGGTGGCGGGTCACGATGAACAGGGCGTAGTCGATGCCGACGCCGAGGCCGATCAGCATGCCGAGCATCGGCGCGAAGTCGGCGACGTTCATGGCGTGTCCGAGCAGCTCGATCCCGGCGTACGCGGTGCCGACGCCGACCAGGGCGGTGGCGATGGGCAGCAGGGACGCGGCGAGCGAGCCGAAGGCGACGAACAGCACGACGGCGGCGACGGCCACGCCGACCACCTCGGCGGTGTGGCCCCGCGAGGGGGCGGTGAGCCCGATGGCACTGCCGCCCAGCTCGATGCGCAGCCCGTCCCGCTCGGCGGCCCTGGCGGTGCGGACGACGGCCTCGGCCTCGGACTTCCTGATGTCCTCCGCCTGCCGGGTGAAGGTGACGGTGGCGTAGGCGGTGTGGCCGTCCTCGCTGATCCGGTGGGCGCCGTGGCGGCCGTACGGTCCGGCCACCGAGGCGACACCGGGCAGGTCGGCGATCCGGTCGAGGGTGCGGGTCATCCTGCGCTTGACGCCGTGCGCCCGGACGGTGCCGTCGGTGGTGCGCCAGACGACGGTGTCGCTGTCCCCGGCCAGGCCCGGGAAACCCTTCTTCAGCAGCTGGGCGGCCCGCCCGGACTCGGTGCCCGGCACGTCGTAGTGGTTGGAGTACGCCCCACCGGCCACGGCGGCGGCCACGGTGGCCCCTCCGAAGGCGATCAGCCAGAGCAGGACGGCGACCAGGCGGTGCCGGACACACCAACGGGCGAGGGCTGCCACGAACGTGCTCCCAGAGAACGATGTATGGATCTTTGGCAGGGAATCATCGTCCATGAACGGAACAGCCCGCAAAGAACACATGAATGTGCGCAGGACACTCTTGCAGGCGAAAGTGATCGTTTGCCGCGTTCGTGGGCCTGACGAAGGAGAGTGGGAGGGACGTCACAGGACAGTGACGCGAACTCTGTCGTATCGTCGCTCGTTTCGGTCCCTTTTGTTCACTTGCGGCGCGTGAGGCGGCAGGGACCGCCTCAGTCGAACTGGTCGCCCAGCGCCATCACCATCGCCCCCGCGACCAGCAGCCACAGCGCGCGGCGGGTGCGGCCGCGGTGGCCGAGGACGGCGGCGAGCGCACACACGGCTGCGCCGGCGGCGTAGGCGGCGGGAACGAGGAGCGGCGCGGCGCCGGTGAGCCGGAGCAGGGCGGCGGCGAGCCCGGCGAGGCAGAGCAGGGCTCCGGTGCCGGCCGCCGTCCAGCGGGCCCGCCGAGCCTCGGCGACGTCGTCCACCGGGTCGTCCACCAGGTCGTCCACCAGGTCGTCCGCCGGATCGTCCGCCGCGTCGGTCACGGCGGGTTCCATGCCGGGACCGGTGCCGGAATCGATGCGTCCACTCATGGCCGGTGAGCGTAGTACCCGTGGCTCGGCAATTCGGATGCGGTGCGCGCGGGCGGCTGTTAGCGTCCCGCCGTCCGCCGCCGGCCCATCGCCGCCGACCGAAGCAGGTGCATTGTTTGACGGTCCGACCGAGCTCCCACGCATCCCTCTTCCGTACGAAGGAACCAAGGAGCCCGTTCACCGATGCCCGACATCACCCCGAACGACCCGGACCTCTCCCTGACTGACCGCCTCACCCTGCCGCGCTACCCCCGCAGCAGCGGCTACGACGCCCGCTGGGCCGTCGAGAACCAGATGGGCCCGCACGCGCTGTGGCTGCTGGAATGGCTGGCCCCCGCGCTGGGGCTCGACCGGCTGCCGCCCGGCGCCCGGGTGCTCGACCTCGGCTGCGGGCGTGCCATGACGTCCGTCTTCCTGGCCCGGGAGTACGGCGTCCAGGTGGTCGCCGCCGACCTGTGGGTCAAGCCCGACGACAACGCCGCACGCATCGCCGAGGCGGGCGTCGCCGACCGGGTGCTGCCGGTGTTCGCCGAGGCGCACGACCTGCCCTTCGGCGAGGCCTGCTTCGACGCCGTCGTGTCGGTCGACGCCTACCAGTACTTCGGCACGAACGACCTGTATCTGCCCACCGTGGCCCGGCTGCTGAAGCCGGGTGGGCGGATCGGGGTCGTCGTGCCGTCGCTGCGGGAGGAACTCGACGGGACCGAGCCGCCCGCGCATCTGCGGGAGCACTGGGACCCGGCCTTCTGGGCGTTCCACTCCCCCGCCTGGTGGCGGCGGAACTGGACGCGCACGGCCGTGACCGTCGAGACCGCCGACTGGCTCCCGGACGGCTGGCGCGACTGGCTGCTGTGGAGCGAGGTGTGCGCCGAGGAGAGCCCGAGCGGGTTCATGGCGGGCATGGCGCGCGAGTCGGTGGAGCTGCTGAACGCCGACCGGGGGCGGCTGCTGGGCTTCGCCCGCATCGTGGGCCGCCGCGGGTAGCGGTGCGGCCCCGGGGGGCATCCCTCCGGGGCCGCACGGCAGAACCTGCTCAGCCCTCGCTGACGCCCAGCTTCTGAAGGATCAGCTCCTTGACGCGGGCCGCGTCGGCCTGGCCGCGCGTGGCCTTCATGACGGCGCCGACCAGGGCGCCGGCCGCGGCCACCTTGCCGCCGCGGATCTTGTCCGCGACGCCCGGGTTGCCGGCGATGGCCTCGTCGACGGCCGCGGTCAGCGCGCCCTCGTCGGAGACGACCTTCAGGCCGCGCTTGTCGACGACCTCGTCCGGGGTGCCCTCGCCCGCGAGGACGCCCTCGATGACCTGACGGGCCAGCTTGTCGTTCAGGTCGCCCTTGGTGACCAGCTCGGTGACCCGGGCGACCTGCTGCGGCGTGATCGGCAGCTCGTCCAGGGCCTTGCCCGACTCGTTGGCGCTGCGCGCCAGTTCGCCCATCCACCACTTGCGGGCGGAGGCCGCGTCGGCGCCGGCGTCGATCGTGGCGACGATCGGGTCCAGCGCGCCGGCGTTGAGGATCGCCTGCATGTCGGTGGCCGAGATGCCCCACTCGGCGAGCAGCCGGGTGCGGCGGGCCAGCGGCAGCTCGGGCAGCGCGGCCCGGATCTCCTCGACCCACGCGCGGGAGGGGGCCACCGGGACGAGGTCGGGCTCCGGGAAGTACCGGTAGTCCTCGGCCTCCTCCTTCACGCGGCCCGAGGTCGTCGACCCGGTGTCCTCGTGGAAGTGGCGGGTCTCCTGCACGATCGTGCCGCCGGAGGACAGCACGGCCGCGTGCCGCTGGATCTCGAAGCGGGCCGCGCGCTCCACGGACCGCAGCGAGTTGACGTTCTTGGTCTCCGAGCGCGTGCCGAACTTGTCGCTGCCCTTGGGCATCAGCGACAGGTTGACGTCGCAGCGCATCTGGCCCATCTCCATGCGGGCCTCGGACACGCCGAGGGCCCGGATGACCTCGCGCAGCTCACGGACGTACGCCTTCGCCACCTCGGGGGCGCGCTCACCGGCGCCCACGATCGGCTTGGTGACGATCTCGATGAGCGGGATGCCCGCGCGGTTGTAGTCCAGCAGGGAGTGGGACGCGCCGTGGATACGGCCGGTGGCGCCGCCGACGTGCGTCGACTTGCCGGTGTCCTCCTCCATGTGGGCGCGCTCGATCTCCACGCGGAAGGTCTCGCCGTCCTCCAGCTGCACGTCGAGGTAGCCGTTGAAGGCGATCGGCTCGTCGTACTGGGAGGTCTGGAAGTTCTTCGGCATGTCCGGATAGAAGTAGTTCTTCCGGGCGAAGCGGCACCACTCGGCGATCTCGCAGTTCAGCGCGAGACCGATCTTGATCGCCGACTCGACGCCGGTCGCGTTGACGACCGGGAGCGCGCCGGGCAGGCCGAGGCAGACGGGGCAGGTCTGGCTGTTCGGCTCGGCACCGAGCGCGGTCGAACAGCCGCAGAACATCTTGGTCCTGGTGCCGAGTTCGACATGGACCTCGAGGCCCATGACGGGGTCGTACGACGCCAGTGCGTCCTCGTACGACACCAGGTCGGTCGTGGTGGTCACGGTGAAAACTTCCCTCTCAGCCCAGCAGGACGTCGTCGTCGCCCAGCCGCTTCAGCTCGCGGTAGAGGATGGCGAGGCCGGTGACGATCGCGACGGCGGACACGGTGGCGTCGATCAGCCGCAGCGTGTCCTGCTCGGCGCGCGCCTTCTTGATCTGCTTGGCCACGCCGAACGCGCTGAACGCGGTCCCGGCCATCGACAGGTACGTGCCGGACTTCGACTTCTTGAAGCCCTTGGCCTTGTTCAGTGCACTCACAGCGACGGAGCCTCCTCGATCAGCGGGTGTCCCCACTTTTCCACGTAGGCGGCCTCGACCGCGGCGCCGACCTTGTAGAGCCGGTCGTCCTTGAGCGCCGGGGCGATGATCTGCAGGCCCACCGGGAGGTTGTCCTCCGGAGCGAGACCGCAGGGCAGGGACATGGCCGCGTTGCCCGCCAGGTTGGTCGGGATCGTGCACAGGTCGGCGAGGTACATCGCCATCGGGTCGTCGGCACGCTCGCCGATCGCGAAGGCGGTGGTGGGCGTCGTCGGGGACACGATGACGTCGACCTGCTCGAACGCCTTCTCGAAGTCGCGCGTGATGAGCGTGCGGACCTTCTGCGCGGAGCCGTAGTAGGCGTCGTAGTAGCCGGAGCTCAGCGCGTACGTGCCGAGCATGATGCGGCGCTTGACCTCGGGGCCGAAGCCCGCCTCACGGGTGAGGGAGGTGACCTCCTCGGCCGAGTGGCCGCCGTCGTCGCCGGTGCGCAGGCCATAGCGCAGGCCGTCGAAGCGGGCGAGGTTGGAGGAGCACTCGGACGGCGCGATCAGGTAGTACGCCGACAGCGCGAGGTCGAAGGACGGGCAGTCCAGCTCGACGATCTCGGCGCCCAGCTCCTTGAGCAGCTCGACCGCCTCGTCGAAGCGCTGGATCACGCCGGCCTGGTAGCCCTCGCCGCGGAACTGCTTGACCACGCCGACCCGCATGCCCTGGACGCTTCCGTTCCGCGCGGCCTCGACCACCGGCGGGACGGGGGCGTCGATGGAGGTGGAGTCCATCGGGTCGTGGCCGGCGATGACCTCGTGCAGCAGGGCCGCGTCCAGGACCGTGCGGGCACAGGGGCCGCCCTGGTCGAGCGAGCTGGAGAAGGCGACCATGCCGTACCGGGACACCGCGCCGTACGTCGGCTTCACACCGACCGTGCCGGTGACGGCGGCCGGCTGGCGGATGGAGCCGCCGGTGTCGGTGCCGATGGCGAGCGGCGCCTGGAAGGAGGCGAGCGCGGCGGAGGAGCCGCCGCCGGAGCCGCCGGGGATCTTGGTGAGGTCCCAGGGGTTGCCGGTCGGCCCGTAGGCGCTGTTCTCCGTGGACGAGCCCATGGCGAACTCGTCCATGTTGGTCTTGCCGAGGATGACGACGTCGGCGGCCTTCAGCCGCTTGGTGAGCGTCGCGTCGTACGGCGGGATCCAGCCCTCGAGGATCTTCGAGCCGACGGTCGTGGGCACGCCCTCGGTGGTGAAGATGTCCTTGAGCGCGAGCGGGACGCCGGCCAGCGGGCCGAGCTTCTCGCCGCGCTCGCGCTTGGCGTCCACGGCGCGGGCCTGGGCGAGGGCGCCCTCGCGGTCGACGTGCAGGAAGGCGTGCACCTTCTCGTCGACGGCCTCGATGCGGGCGAGGTGGGCCTCGGTGACCTCGACGGCCGTGAGCTCGCCGGAGGCGATCCGCTCGGCGATCTGTGCGGCCGTGAGCTTGATGATGTTGCTGTCCGTCATGGTGGTCACTCCTCCCCCAGGATCTGCGGCACCTTGAAACGCTGCTGCTCCTGGGCCGGGGCGCCGGAGAGCGCCTGCTCGGGGGTGAGCGAGGGACGGACCTCGTCCGGCCGCATGACGTTCGTCAGCGGGAGCGGGTGCGAGGTCGGCGGTACGTCTTGGTCGGCGACCTCGCTGACGCGGGCGACCGCGCCGATGATGTCGTCCAGCTGGCCTGCGAAGTGGTCGAGTTCTTCGGGCTTCAGCTCCAGACGCGCCAGCCGGGCGAGGTGGGCGACCTCCTCGCGCGTGATGCCAGGCATGCAGCGATCCTCTGGGGTGAGTGTGTGTGGTTTGGCGCCAATCCTATGGGGCGGGGGGCCGTGCCCGTGAAACGGATCAGTGCCGTCCGTCCCAGGCCGCGCTTCTCAGGAAGTGGTTGTCGTACCGCTCCTGGACCTCCAGCAGGCTCTCTGGGGTGAGCTCGCCCAGGCGGATGCGCTGGAGGTGGCGGAAGTACTCGAAGCGCTCGACGCCCGGGGTGATGACGATGAGCAGGTCGGCGGTGGCGCCGGGGGCGGCGGCGAAGGCGTGCGGGCGGTCCGGCGGGACGATGATCAGGTCGCCGGGCCCGGCGGTGACGACGTCGTCGCCGGAGAGGACCTCGGCGGCGCCGTCGAGCAGGTAGAACATCTCGGCGGAGTGGTGGTGCACGTGCGGGCGGGCTCCGTCGGCGCCCTCCGCGAGGGTCACGCGCACGGTGGACAGCGCGCCGCCGCTGGCGCTGCTGTCGGCCAGCAGCCGGACGGCGACCGGGTCGCCGCCGACCACCTCGGCCTCGGCGTCACGGACCAGGACGGTCTCGTCGAACTTCGGTACGAACAGCGACATGGTCATCCCCCTTCTCGAGGCGTCGGACGGCGAAGATCGTCCGGCGCCGATCAGTACAACGATCGCGGTGGCGAAGTGGATCCCGGGTCTCGGCCCGTGCGCCGGCGAAGGCGAGCAGGGCCGGGCCCGGCAGGACCGACGTGCCGTCCCCAGGCCCATGACGGACAGGTGGGCGCCCGCGTCGCCGGGCAGGTCGGCCGGGGCGCCGCAGCCGGCGCCGGGGCCGGGCCGAAGCTGCTGATCGGCCGCTTCAGGGTGGGCGCGGTGAGCCGAGCGGTCACGGCTGCGCCGGGCGAGCAGGGGCGGGAGAGGTCACTCGGCGGCGGGGAGGGCGGCGCGAGGGCGCTGCCAGCCGCGTGAGCCGCGGGCCAGCAGCCAGGCCGTCGTCTCGTCCGGTGGCATCGCGGCGGCGACCAGCCAGCCCTGCACGGCGTCGCAGCCGAGGTCCCGCAGCCGCTCCCAGGTCTCGTCGTCCTCCACGCCCTCGGCGACGACGAGCAGCCCCAGGGAGTGGGCCAGGTCGACGGTGCAGCGCACGATCTCCGCGTCCTCGGCGTCCACGGCCAGCCGCGCCACGAAGGACCGGTCGATCTTCAGCTCGCTGACGGGCAGCCGGCGCAGATGCACCAGCGAGGAGTACCCCGTGCCGAAGTCGTCCAGGGACATCTTCACGCCGTGCCCGGTCAGACCCGCCAGGGTGTCCGCGGCCCGCTGGGGATCCTCGAGGAGGACGTGCTCGGTGATCTCCAGCTGCAGCGCCCCCGCGGGAACCCCGTGCCGGGCCAGCCGGGCCGCGACCGACCCGGCGAAACCGGGGGTGTGCACGTCACGCGGGGAGACGTTGACCGCCACCGGCACCCGCAGCCCCTGTGCCCGCCACCGGGCGACCTGGCCGAGCGCCGTCTCCAGCACGTACTCCGTCAGATGGGGCATCAGCCCCGACGACTCGGCTATCGCTATGAACTCGTCCGGCGGCACCTTCCCGCGCTCGGGATGCACCCAGCGGACCAGCGCCTCGAGCCCGGCGACCTGGCCGTCGAAGCGGACCTTGGGCTGGTAGTGCAGCTCGACCTCGTGCGCGTCCAGCGCCCGGCGCAGATCACCCAGCAGGCCCAGCCGGTCGGGGGTGTTGGAGTCCCGCTTGGACTCGTAGACCTCCACGCCCGTGCGGTCCCGCTTCGCCTGGTACATCGCGACGTCCGCCCGGCGCAGCAGCCCCTCGGCGTCCAGGGCGTGGTCGGGGAAGACGGCGACGCCCGCGCTGGCCTCCAGGACGAGGGTGAGCCCGTCGAGGTCGAGCGGGGAGCTGAGGGCCGCGACGAGACCGCGCGCGACCCGGGTCGCCGACGTGGTGGAGTCGGCGACGGGCAGTAAGACCGCGAACTCGTCCCCGCCGAGCCGGGCCGCCTCCGCACCGCGCGGCAGGGCGAGCCGCAGCCGCTCGGCGATCTGGAGCAGCAGCCGGTCACCGGCGAGATGGCCGAGGGTGTCGTTCACCGACCGGAACCGGTCGAGGTCGATCAGCATGAGGGCGGCGCGGGCGCCGATGCGCTCGGCGTCGTCGAGGGCGGTCCAGATCCGCTCCAGCAGCCACTGCCGGTTGGGCAGTCCGGTCAGCGGGTCGCGCAGCTGCTCCTCGGCGCGGGCGCGGGCCATCCACAGGGTGGAGTCGAGGGCGATCAGCGGGATCGCGAACAGCGGCAGCAGGATGGGCTGGGCGTCGGCGACCACGCACACCAGCGGCGCGATGCCGAGCAGCGCCACGGCGACCAGGCCCTGTCTGACCACGGCGGCGCGGGTGACGGCGGACAACCCGGCGCCGCGCGGGGCGTGCAGGTACCACAACAGGCCCCGGCTGACCGCGAGGTAGGCGCCGGCGACCAGCACCACCTCGGGCACGCTGGCGATGCTCCAGCTGTCCGGCCGCCAGGGTTCTTCGACGGTGGGGACGCGCCCGAAGGAACCGAGCACCAGCGCGCCGGCGCTGATGCCGAGGATGTCGACCGCGCCGTGCAGCACGCCCTGCCGCCAGCGGTGCCGCCGGGCGACGCCGACCAGGACGACGACGGTGAGGCTGACCATCCCGGCGGCCACCCAGCCGTAGAGCAGCAGGACGGCGAGGGTGAGGGCCGCGCCGGAGCCGGTGCCGCCCCACCAGCGGGCGCGGCCGAGCATCACGAGGTGGCCGACGATGATGCCGGTGAGCAGGGCCAGCGACCAGCCGAGCGTGCCGCACGGGAAGAGGGCGTGGTTGCCGCTGACGGCGCGGTACAGGCCCGCGCCCAGGGCGAGCGCGGCGCCGGCCACTGCGGCCAGGGGGCGTGCGGGCCAGGACAGGTGCCGTTCGGCGTCGCCGCCGGGCAGGGCGGGGGCGGGCTCGATGGCCAGGGGGAGGGTGACGGGTGCGTCGGGGGCGGTGCCCGGGCGCGCCCGGGCACCGGGGCGCTCGGTGCCGCGCCCCGTCCACCGGCTCCCCCGCCACGCGCCCGCACGGCGGCGCAGGCGCAGCCATGAGTCCGGGGCGGCGCTCTCGGTCGGTTCCATTCCCGTCCCTCTCACAGCCGGCGGTGCCCACGCCACGCGGCCCGATGCCCGACAACCATCAGCGGCTCCGCGTCGAAGAACCCTTCCCCGTGCCCCTGGCGGGCAGGAGGATGCCCCAACCGCAGCTGGGCACGGCAGGCGCACATCTCAACAGTAGGCCGCGGAAGGCTTCCTCGGGCAGCGGTCGTCGACGGTTGCCCGAATGCGCCCGGGCCACCCGTATGCAACTGATATGCGCCGATCGGGTGGCCTTCAACCGCTACTCCCCGGTCGGAAGCGCGACTTCGGCCGCCGCCTCGGGGCCCTGCTCCAACAGGACGCCGAATCCGTCCTCGTTCAGAACCGGCACCTTGAGCTGCATGGCCTTGTCGTACTTCGATCCGGGGTTGTCGCCGACGACGACGAACGAGGTCTTCTTCGACACCGAACCGGTCACCTTCGCACCACGGCTCTGCAGTGCCTCCTTGGCGCCGTCCCGGGTGTGGTTCTCCAGGGTGCCGGTGACGACGACGGTGAGCCCCTCGAGCGGGCGGGGCCCCTCGTCCTCGCCGGACGACTGGTCCTCCAGCGGCACTCCGGCCGCCTTCCACTTGCGGACGATCTCGCGGTGCCAGTCCTCGGCGAACCACTCCTTGAGCGCGGCGGCGATGATCGGTCCGACGCCGTCGGTGGCCGCCAGCTCCTGCTCGGTCGCCTGTTCGATGCGGTCGATGGAGCGGAACTCGCGCGCGAGGGCCTGCGCGGCCACCGGTCCGACGTGCCGGATGGAGAGCCCGTTGAGGAACCGGGCGAGCGGCCGCTGCTTGGCCGCCTTGATGTTCTCCAGCAGGGCCAGGGTGTTCTTCTTCGGCTCGCCCTTCTGGTTGGCGAAGACCGTGACGACCTTCTCCTCGCCCGTCTTCGGGTCCCGCTTGGGCAGGCCGCTGTCCGGGTCGAGGACATAGGCCTTGATCGGCAGCAGCTTCTCCACCGTCAGGTCGAACAGGTCGCCCTCGTCGACCAGTGGCGGGTCGGTGGGCTCCAGCGGGCGGGTCAGCGCGGCCGCGGCCACCCCTCCGAAGTGCTCGATGTCCAGGCACTCACGGCCCGCCAGGTAGGACACGCGCTCGCGCAACTGGGCCGGACAGGTGCGGGCGTTGGGGCAGCGCAGGTCGATGTCGCCCTCCTTCATGGGCCGCAGCGGCGTGCCGCACTCCGGGCACGCGCCGGGCATCACGAACTCCTGCTCGCTGCCGTCCCGCAGGTCGACCACGGCGCCGAGGATCTCCGGGATGACGTCACCCGCCTTGCGGATCACCACGGTGTCGCCGATGAGCACGCCCTTGGCCTTGACGACCTCCTGGTTGTGCAGGGTGGCGAACTCCACCTCGCTGCCCGCGACGGTGACCGGCTCCACCTGCGCGTACGGTGTGACCCGGCCGGTGCGGCCGACACCCACCTTGATGTCGATGAGCTTGGTGTTGACCTCCTCCGGCGCGTACTTGTACGCGATCGCCCAGCGCGGCGCCCGCGCGGTGGAGCCGAGGCGGCCCTGGAGGCGGATCTCGTCCAGCTTGACGACCACGCCGTCGATCTCGTGCTCCACGGAGTGGCGGTTCTCGCCGTAGTGGGCGATGAACTTCCGTACGCCGTCGAGGTCGTCGACCACCCGGTTGTGCCGGGAGGTGGGCAGGCCCCAGGTCTTGAGCAGGTCGTAGGCCTGGGACAGGCGGGTCATGCCCGTGAAGCCCTCCAGGGCACCGATGCCGTGGACCACCATGTGCAGCGGGCGGGTGGCGGTGACGCGGGGATCCTTCTGGCGCAGCGAACCGGCGGCGGCGTTGCGCGGGTTGGCGAAGGGCTTGTCCCCGGCGGCGACCAGGCGCTCGTTGAGCTCGAGGAACTTCTCCATCGGGAAGTAGACCTCGCCGCGGATCTCCACGAGGTCGGGCACCTCGTCGCCCTTGAGGCGGTCCGGGATCTCCGCGATCGTCCGCACGTTGGGAGTGATGTCCTCGCCGGTGCGGCCGTCGCCCCGCGTGGCCGCGCGCGTGAGGCGGCCGCGCTCGTAGGTGAGGTTGACCGCGAGGCCGTCGACCTTCAGCTCGCACAGGAAGTGGTACGTCTGCTCGCCCAGCTCCTTGGCGATGCGGTCGGTCCAGGCGGCGAGTTCGTCGTCGTTGAAGGTGTTGTCGAGCGAGAGCATGCGCTGGTGGTGCTCGACCGCGGTGAACTCGGTCGCGTACGACCCCGCCACCTTCTGGGTGGGCGAGTCCGGGGTGCGCAGCTCCGGGTACTCCGCCTCCAGAGCCTCCAGCGTCTTCAGGAGCTTGTCGAACTCCGCGTCGCTGATGACCGGAGCGTCCTTCACGTAGTACCGGAAGCGGTGCTCCTCGATCTGCTCAGCGAGCTGCGCGTGCCTGTCCCGTGCCTCGGCGGGCACTGCCGTCTGAGCCTGCTGCTTGTCGCCGGCCACCGTGTTCCTCCCGTTACTCTGGGTTGTCCGCGAGGGATCTCGCCGCCCGGACGCAGTGGGCGAGCACCTGGCGCGCGTAGACGGGGGAAGCGCCCGCGAGACCGCACGCCGGAGTCACCGTGACCGCCTCCGCGAGCAGCCCGGGACGCAGCCCCAGCCTGCGCCACAGCGTCCTGACACCCATGACGCTACCGGCAGGGTCTGACAATGGGCCGTCCGTGCCCGGGACGACACCGGCGAACAGCCGGGTCCCGGCCTCCACGGCCTCGCCGATCATGTCGTCGTCACGCTCGGTGAGCAGCGAGAAGTCGAAGGAGATGGCCGACGCACCCGCCCGGCGCAGCAGCGCGAAGGGGACGTCGGGCGCGCAGGAATGGACCACGACGGGTCCACCGCCGTGCGCCCCGATCACGTCCCGGAGCGTGGCCTCGACGACCTGCCGGTCCACGGCCCGGTGGGTGCGGTAGCCGCTGGCGGTCCTGACCTGCCCGCGCAGGACGGAGGTGAGGGAGGGCTCGTCGAGCTGCAGCACGAGCCGGGCGCCCGGGACGCGGCGGCGCACCTCGGCCAGGTGCAGCCGCAGCCCCTCCGCCAGCGAGGCGGCGAGGTCGCGGCAGGCACCGGGGTCCGACAGCGCGGCCTCGCCGTTCTTCAGCTCCAGGGCGGCGGCCAGGGTCCACGGGCCGACCGCCTGCACCTTCAGGTCGCCCTCGTAGCCCTGGGTGAACTCCTCCAGGGAGTCGAGGTCCTCCCCCAGCCAGGACCGGGCCCGCTTGGTGTCCCGGCCCGGCCGGTCCCCGATCCGCCAGCCGCTGGGCTCCACGCGCGCGTACAGCTCGACGAGCAGGCCGGCGGTGCGGCCGATCATGTCGGCGCCGGGGCCGCGGGCGGGGAGCTCGGGCAGGAACGGGAAGTCCTCGAAGCTGCCGGTCGCGGTCTTGGCGGCCTCCCTGGCGTCGCCGCCGGGCAGGGAACCGACGCCGGTGGCCGCCGGAAAGCTGAACTGGCTGTTCTCACTCACCCCGGCAGGGTATGCCGTACGGCCCCGGGCACCGCACGGTCAGCGGCCCGGACGTACCGTCAGGTCGTTGATCTCCGCGTCTCTCGGGAGGTCCAGTGCCGTCAGGATCGTCGTCGCCACCGACTCGGGGTCGATCCACCGGGAGGCGTCGTACTCCTTGCCCTCCTGCTGGTGGACCTTGGCCTGCATGGGGCTGGCCGTGCGGCCGGGGTAGACGGAGGTGACACGGACGCCGGCCGCGTGCTCCTCCTGGCGCAGGGAGTCGGCGAGGGCCTTCAGGCCGTGCTTGGAGGCGGCGTACGCGGACCAGCCGGCGTGGGCGTTCAGGCCGGCGCCGGAGTTGACGAAGATCACATGGCCGCGGGCCGCGCGCAGCTGGGGCAGGAAGTGCCGGGTCAGCTCGGCGGGGGCGATGAGGTTGACGTTGAGCTGGTGGCGCCAGGACTTCGGGGTGAGGTCGCCGACCGCGCCGAGGTCCACGACTCCGGCGATGTGCAGGAGCGAGTCGACGCGGTCCGGGAGCGTCTGGTGGGAGAACGCCCAGGACAGCTTGTCGGGGTCGGCGAGGTCGCCGACCAGGGTGCGCGCCCCGGGGAACTCGGCGGCCAGTTCCTTCGCCCGGCCCGCGTCGCGCGCGTGGAGCACGAGATCGTCCCCGCGCGCGTGCAGACGGCGGGCGACGGCGGCGCCGATGCCGGAACCGGCCCCGGTGATCACATGAGTAGCCATGCCCGCCATGCTCGCATCAGCGGGTGCCCGCCGACTCCTCCAGGTAGGCCAGTGCCCCGATCGGCTCCTCGGCGAAGAACACCAGGTCGGACAGCGGGCGGGGCAGGAAGCCCTCGTCCTCCATGCGGCGGAACTGCTCCTGGAGGCCGTCGTAGAAACCGGCGGTGTTGAGCAGGACGACCGGCTTCTCGGTGCGGCCGTGCTTCTTCAGCTCCAGGATCTCGGTGGCCTCGTCCAGCGTCCCCGTGCCGCCCACCATGATCACCACGGCGTCGGCCTTCTCCAGCAGCAGCTTCTTGCGCTCGGCGAGGTCGGCGGCGATGACCATCTCGTCGGCACCCGGCCGCGCCTTGTTGGCGAGGAACTCCACGGAGACGCCCAGCAGCCGGCCGCCCGCCTCCTGCACGCCGTCGGCGACGACCTTCATCAGACCGACGTTGGAGCCGCCCCAGACCAGCGTGTGGCCGCCCTTGCCGAGCAGTTCCGCGAACTCGCGCGCGGGGCGCGTGTAGCGCTCGTCGAGGTCGGCGGCGGACAGGAAGACGCAGATGTTCATGCCCCCCACCGTACGCGGGAACAAGCGCGGACCCGGCGGTGCTCATCCGGTATGGCCCATGGACACACGATCACCATCGAACAGGGTGCGCGGCACGTGCGCGTGGTGCACGGCGGCCAGGTGCTCGCGGAGAGCGACCGTGCCCTTCTGCTGCGCGAGACCGGCTGTCCGGTGCGGTACTACATCCCCGCCGAGGACGTCCGCCTCGACCTCCTGACCCTTTCCGAGACCCACACCGTCTGCCCCTTCAAGGGCACCGCTTCCTACTGGTCGCTGCCGGACGCGCCAGACCTGGCGTGGGGGTATCCCGACCCCAAGCCGGACGTGGCGCAGATCAAGGACCACCTGTGCTTCTACGAGGTCGAAGTGGCCTGACCTTGCGCGAGACCGACGTGTCGCGACCGATGAGTCCCGTGCCGTGCGGCAGTCTGCACGGGCATGGACAAGAAGACGACTTCCCGCGACGGCACGTCCCTCGCGTACCAAGTGATCGGCCAGGGGCCGACGGTCATCCTGGTGAGCGGCGCGATGTCCACCGGCGGCACCGTGGCGCCCCTGGCGCACCGGCTCGCGGACCGCTGCACGGCCGTCGTCTACGACCGCCGGGGCCGCGGCGAGAGCGGTGACACGGCGCCGTACGCGGTGGCGCGCGAGGTCGAGGACCTGGCCGCGCTGATCGACGCGGTGGGCGGCGCGTCGGGCCTCTTCGGGGTCTCCTCGGGCGGCGCCCTGGTGCTCGAGGCGGCGGCGAGCGGGCTGCCGGTCCGTCAGGCCGCGGTGTACGAGGTGCCGTTCGCCGACTTCCTGGACGGCGGCGCCGGGAAGCAGGCGTACGCGGAGAACCTGCACAAGGCACTCTCCGAGAACCGGCGCGGGGACGCGGTGGAGCTGTTCCTGCGGCTGACCGGCCTCGGGGAGGAGACGATCCGGGGCGCGCGCCAGTCCCCGATGTGGGCCGGCATGGAGTCGGTCGCGCCGAGTCTGGCCTACGACGACGCGGTCATGGGCGACGGCGTGCTGCCCCGGGAGCGGCTGGCCGCGATCTCCGTGCCCGTGCTGTCCGTCGCGGGCGGGGCGAGCCCGGAGTGGATGCGCGAGGCGGCCCGGGAGGTCGCCCGGGGGGTGCCGCAGGGCTTCCACCGCGTCCTGGAGGGCCAGACCCACATGGTGGAGCCGGACGTCCTGGGGCCGGTGCTGGCGGACTTCTTCGCCGGGCAGCCGGGACAGCGGGGTTAGCCGGGACGGCGGGGTTGGCTGGCCGGGACCCAGGCCGGGACACCGGGTTGGCCGGACCGCACGGTTGGCCGGGACTGCAGGGTTGGCCGAGACCGCGCGGTTGGCGGGACTGCACGGTTGGCCGCGACTGCACGGTTGACCGAGGCCGCCGGGTTGGCCGAGACCGCAGAGTTGGCCGAGACCGCAGAGTTGGCCGACCGCCGAGTTGGCCGACCGCAGGGGTGGCCGAGACCGTCGGGGTGGCCGAGACCGCCGGGTTGGCCGAGACCGCCGGGTTGGTCGAGACCGCCGGGTTGGTCGAGACCGCCGGGTTGGCCGGGACCGCCGGGTTGGCCGGGACCGCCGGGTTGGCCGGGACCGCCGGGTTGGCCGGGACCGCCGGCGGGCCGGTCCTAGACCGCCGTCGTCGCGCGTGTGGTCGTCGCGATCGTCGCCGAACCGACCACCCGCGTGCCGTCGTACAGGACGATCGCCTGACCGGGGGCGACGCCGCGGACCGGCTCGGTGAAGGAGACCTCCAGGGTGCCGTCGACGAGTTCCGCGGTGACCTCGGTCTCGCCGCCGTGGGCGCGGAGCTGGGCGGTGTAGGTGCCGGGGCCGGTGGGGGCGGAGCCGCACCAGCGGGGCTTGATCGCGGTGAGGGCGCTGACGTCCAGCGAGGCCGCCGGGCCCACGGTGACCGTGTTGGTCACCGGGGAGATGTCGAGGACGTAGCGCGGCTTGCCGTCGGGGGCCGGGGTGCCGATCCTCAGGCCCTTGCGCTGGCCGATGGTGAAGCCGTACGCCCCCTCGTGCGTGCCCAGCCTGGCGCCCGACTCGTCGACGATGTCGCCCTCGGCCTTGCCGAGCCGCTGCGCAAGGAAGCCCTGGGTGTCGCCGTCGGCGATGAAGCAGATGTCGTGCGAGTCGGGCTTCTTGGCGACCGCCAGGCCCCGGCGTTCGGCCTCCGCGCGGATCTCCTCCTTGGTGGTGACCGTGTCGCCGAGCGGGAACATCGCGTGGGCGAGCTGCTTGTCGTCCAGGACGCCGAGCACGTACGACTGGTCCTTGGCCATGTCGGAGGCGCGGTGCAGCTCCCGGGAGCCGTCCGCGTTCACGATCACCTTCGCGTAGTGACCGGTGCAGACCGCGTCGAAGCCGAGGGCCAGCGCCTTGTCCAGCAGCGCCGCGAACTTGATCTTCTCGTTGCAGCGCAGGCAGGGGTTGGGGGTGCGGCCTGCCTCGTACTCGGCGATGAAGTCCTCGACGACGTCCTCGCGGAAGCGGTCGGCGAGGTCCCAGACGTAGAACGGGATGCCGATGACGTCGGCGGCGCGGCGCGCGTCGCGCGAGTCCTCGATGGTGCAGCAGCCCCGGGCGCCGGTGCGGAAGGATTGCGGGTTCGCGGAGAGCGCGAGGTGGACACCGGTCACGTCGTGCCCGGCTTCGGCGGCACGCGCGGCGGCGACGGCGGAGTCGACACCGCCGGACATGGCGGCGAGGACGCGGAGGGGGCGCTGCGGGGTCTCAGTCATAACCCTTTCAGGGTACGGGGCCCAGGGAACCCGGGCCGCCGGACATCCGTTGACGATCACAGCGGGCGATCGAAGAAGGCGATCCGAGAACACGATCACGAGGGCGATCAAGAGGGCGGGACGGGGAGGAGCCGGGGGGTGGGCATATGAGCGAGGCGGACGCGGACCGCCGGCTGGGGCGGCGGGCCCTGCTCGTGGGCGGTGCCGCGGCGGCCGTGGGGACGGCGGTGCTGGCCCGGGACGAGCTGTCCCGGCTGTGGTGGCGGCTGCCGGACGTGGAGAAGCCGCGGGTGGCGGGCGCGGTCGACTTCCGGGGAGCGCGCTGGGTGGCGGCGTCGGTGGCGAACTACCGGCGGGCCGACCGGCCGGCCGACTATCCGGTGGACCGGGTGGTCGTCCATGTCACCCAGGGCGGTTACGCGAGCGCGGTGAAGGCGTTCCAGGACCCCGCGCACAGGGCGGCCGCGCACTACATCGTGCGCCGGGACGGCCGCATCACCCAGCTGATACGGGAGCTGGACGTGGCCTTCCACGCGGGCAACCGGGAGTACAACGAGCGGAGCGTCGGCATCGAGCACGAGGGGTTCGTGGAGGACGCCTCCTCCTTCACGGCCGCCATGTACGCGTCGTCCGCGCGCCTGACGGCCGCGATATGCGGGCGGTACGGCATCCCGGTCGACCGCGGGCACATCATCGGCCACGTCGAGGTGCCGGGCACGGACCACACCGACCCGGGCCCGCACTGGGACTGGCAGCGGTACCTGGGGCTGGTGCGCCGGGCACGGGCCGCGTAGGGGTCCGGGTGGTACTGCCGGTCTTCGGGTGGTGCTGCTGATGCCCGGTGGCTGAGCGGTCGGGTCAGGTCAGTCCCGCCGCGCGGGCGCGTTCCACCGCCGGTCCGATCGCCTTGGCCACGGCTTCGACGTCCGCCTCGGTGGAGGTGTGGCCGAGGGAGAAGCGCAGGGTGCCTCGGGCCAGGTCGGGGTCGGTGCCGGTGGCGAGCAGGACGTGGCTGGGCTGGGCGACACCGGCGGTGCAGGCGGAGCCGGTGGAGCACTCGATGCCCTGGGCGTCCAGCAGGAGCAGCAGGGAGTCGCCCTCGCAGCCGGGGAACGTGAAGTGGGCGTTGGCCGGGAGGCGGCCACCGGGTGCCGGGTCGCCGCCGAGAATCGCGTCCGGGACGGCGCTGCGCACGGCGTCGACCAACTGGTCGCGCAGGGCGCCGATCTCGCGGGCGAACCACTCCCGCTGCTCGGCGGCGAGGCGGCCGGCCACGGCGAAGGAGGCGATGGCCGGGACGTCGAGGGTGCCGGAGCGGACGTGGCGTTCCTGGCCGCCGCCGTGCAGCACGGGGACGGGGCTGTACTCGCGGCCGAGGAGCAGGGCGCCGATGCCGTACGGGCCGCCGATCTTGTGGCCGGAGACGGTCATCGCGGCAAGGCCGGAGGCGGCGAAGTCGACGGGGACCTGACCGAAGGCCTGGACCGCGTCGGCGTGCAGGGGGATGCCGAACTCCGCTGCGACGTCGGCGAGTTCGCGGACCGGCATGACCGTGCCGATCTCGTTGTTGGCCCACATCACGGTGGCCAGGGCGACGTCGTCGGGGTTGCGGGCGACGGCCTCGCGCAGCGTCTCGGGGTGGACGCGCCCGTGGGAGTCGACGGGGAGGTATTCGACGGTGGCGCCCTCGTGCTCGCCGAGCCAGTGGACCGCGTCGAGGACGGCGTGGTGCTCGACGGGGCTGGCGAGGACGCGGGTGCGGGCCGGGTCGGCGTCGCGGCGGGACCAGAAGAGGCCCTTCACCGCGAGGTTGTCGGCCTCGGTGCCGCCCGAGGTGAGGACGACCTCGCTGGGGCGGGCGCCGAGCGCTTCCGCGAGGGTTTCGCGGGACTCCTCGACCGTCCGGCGGGCCTGGCGGCCGGATGCGTGGAGGGAGGAGGCGTTGCCCGTGATGCTCAGCTGGGCGGTCAGTGCCTCTGCCGCCTCCGGGAGCATCGGGGTTGTCGCGGCGTGGTCGAGGTAAGCCATGGTGAGGCGATTCTACGGCGCCTGCTTCCTCCGCCTCGCTGCGAGTGGGCCCGGCGGATCGGCGCCCCGTCGCCCTCGGGGCTCCTGCCGCCGGTCACAGGCTCCAGGACACGGTGTGGGAGATGTCCATCGCCAGGGCCAGGACCGCGAGGTCGGCGATGCCGAGGGCGAGGCCGAGGTAGGCGCGGGCACGGCGGGTGGTGCCGCGCCAGAGGGACACGGCGGCCAGGACGATGGCGACCGGGCCCAGGAAGATGTTGAGGACGAGCAGGCCGAGCAGGCCGAGGATGAAGGACGCCACGGCCATGCCGTCGGCGTCGCGGGTGCGCGGACGGGTGTCGGTGCGGCCGGTGGCCGGTGCGGTCAGTTGCATGGTGCTCAGCTCCTGGAAGTCGGTGCGGACGGTCAGTTGGCCGAGGTGCGGCGACGGCGGCCGTGGCGCTCGCGGATCGCGAAGACGCCGAGCCAGACGGCGATGCCGGCGGCCATGGCGGCCGTGACGGTCAGCGGCGCGTGGGCGATGGTGCCCAGCACCACGCCGAGCAGCATGAGTGCGGCGACGAGGAACAGCATGGAATCGGATCCCCCCTCCGGGATGCCTTGTGTCGGGCCCCGTGATCGAGCCCGTGTGAAGTTTGGGTGAACAGTTGTAGTAACACTTGTTCACTGACTTCAGTCTAGCGCGCCCCACCGCTTCCCAATTACAGAGAACAGTTGTTAACTGGATGACATGAGTCACACCCTCGGCATCCGGCAGGCCCAGAAGCAGAAGACCCGGCAGGCGTTCCTCGACGCGGCGCTCGCGCTGCTGGAGGAGCAGAGCCTGAGCAGTCTGGGCCTGCGTGAGGTCACCCGGGCCGTCGGGGTCGCCCCCACCGCCTTCTACCGGCACTTCCGCTCCACCGCCGACCTCGGTGTCGCGCTGGTCGACGAGGCGCTGGGCAGCCTGCACCCCATGGTGCGCACGACCGTGTCCACGGCGGGCGACAGCGAGGAACGCATCGCCCGCGCCATCGACCTGATCGCGGATCACGTCGACGCCTGTCCCGCGCACGTCCGTTTCATCGCCCGCGAGCGGCACGGCGGGGTCCAGCCGGTGCGCGAGGCGATCCAGGCCCAACTGGCCCGGTTCGCCGAGGAGGTGAAGGCCGAGCTGGCCAAGGACCCGCAGGCGGAGGGGTGGAACGACGACGACCTGCTGATGCTCGCGCATCTCTACGTCGACCAGATGCTCATCACCGCCTCCCTCTTCCTGGAGGCCCTTGAGTCACCCCAGGGCGAACGGGAGCGCGTCACCCAGCTCGCCACCCGGCAGATGCGGCTCATCAGCATCGGCCGGCGGCACTGGCTGGACTGACCCGCCCCGCCGTCCGGCAGGCGCGCCGTTCTCCGGTCAGCCCTGCTGGGCCTGGCCCCCGCCCTGGCCCCCCGCCCGACCGCCCGGCCCGCCGCACCCGCCCTGACCGCCGCCGGGGCCACCCTGACCGCCCTGCGCGCCCCGGTCCCCGCCGGAAGCCCCGCTCGGCATCCCCGAAGGCGCCCCCGACGGGCGCCCCGTGGGCGTGCCCGTGGGCGTGCCCGTGGGCGTGCCCGTCGGCTTCAGCCCCGACGGTGCCCCGCTCGGGCGGCGGCCCGCGGCACCCGTCGGCATGCCGGACGGGGCCTGGCAGGCCTGCTGACGGGAGGAACCGGTCGGGGAGGAGGACGAGTCGCCCGAGCCGCACGCGGTGAGCAGCAGCGGGGACAGCCCCAGCAGGGCGACGGCGGGGACGAGGCGTGCACGTGTCATGAGAATCAGCTCCGCGAACGATGAGGAAGTCCTGAGGCAGGCACTGAACCAACCGTGCTTGGGCCGTTCCTGGGCACCCGCTGTCCCCGGCCTGTCAGTCGGGTGAAGCACGCCTCAAGTGCCGCCACTCACCAGGGGTTTCACGTCACGCCCGGCTCGGCCTCCTGGTACAGGGCCGTGACAGAGCGGAGCCCGCGCAGCAGTTCCGCGCGTGCCTCGGGCGGGTCCAGGATCTCCACCTGGTCGGAGAACGCGAGGAGTTGGCGCACCGCGCGCAGCACCGGGTACGACAGCCGGGCGGTGACCCACTCGCTCTCGCCGTCGTCCTCGGGAAGCGCGGTGAGCTGGGCGGCGGCCATGCGTTGGAACATGTCGAGACGCTCGCGCCGCACCCGTACCGTGACGTCGATGCCGTCCTTCGGCCGGTCCTCCACCTGGCGGCGCAGCACCTCCCAGACATCGGCCAGTTCGACACCGGGCCGGCGCCGCACGGGATCGTCCAGCAGGCGGGCCGAGCGCACCCGGTCGGCGCGGAACAGGCGGGGCGCGCCGCGCCGGTCGGCGACCAGGTACCAGACGCCGGCCTTGGCGACCAGGCCGTAGGGATCGACGGTGTACGTGCGCGGCTCGCGCTCCCCGCTGTGCCGGTAGCGCAGTCTCAGCCGCCGGTCGGAGAACACCGCGTCCTGCAGCACCTCCAGGTCGACGGACTGCTGCGGGCCGCTCTTCCAGCGGGTGGCGTCGACCAGGACCCGGCGGCTGGTGACCTCGGCGGCGGGCCGGTGCGGTGCGGGCAGGGCGGCCATCACCTTGCGCAGGGCGGAGCCGAGCGCCGCGTCCAGTCCGAGGGCGGCGTGGGCGCCCTGCGCGGCCAGGACGAACAGGGCCCGGGACTCGTCGGCCGTCAGGCCGGTCACGTCCGTGCGGAACCCGGCGAGGAGTTCGATGCCGCCGTGCCGGCCGCGCTCGGCGTACACGGGCACGCCGGAGGCGGACAGCGCCTCGATGTCCCGGTAGATGGTGCGGACCGACACCTCGAGCCGGCCGGCGAGTTCGTGGGCGGGGACGCGGCCCCGGGTCTGCAGGAGCAGCAGGATCGACAGCAGCCGGTCGGACTTCACGGCCCCAGCATCGCGCCGCGTCGGCCGCCCGTGCAAATGTTGACGGATTCTGTCAGGTTATCCGGGGATGCTCGGCGCACCGACTCACGAGAGGTGCACACCATGACCACCACCGGCTTCACCGACCCGCGCCCCCTCTACGCCCGCGCCACCGAGCAGGCGGCCGCTCTGATCAAGACCGTGCGCCCCGAGCAGCTCGCCGGCCCCACCCCCTGTGCCGAGTTCGATGTGCGTGCCCTGCTGAGCCACGTGGTCGGCGGCACCCGGCGGATCGCCGTGGTCGGCGAGGGCGGTGACGGACTCGCGGTGCAGCCCGTCGCCGAGGGCGTCGCGGACGACGGCTGGGCGGCGGCCTACGACGAGGTGCGGGTGCGCGTGCTGAAGGCCTGGGAGAGCGACGAGCGGATGACGTCCACGGTGCGCGTGCCGTGGGGCGAGGTGCCGGGGCACGCGGCGCTGTCCGGGTACGTCATGGAGATCGTGACGCACACCTGGGACCTCGCCGAGGCCGTCGGTCACCCGCACGAACTGGACCCGGAGCTGGCCGAGTTCGCCCTCGCCACCGCCCGCCGGGTGCTGCCCGACTCCCGCCCGCGCGACGCGCAGACCCCGTTCGACAACCGCCGCGAGGCACCCGAAGGAGCGGACGCCTACGGCCGGCTGGCGGCCTGGCTGGGCCGCACCCCGCTCACCCGGGCATGACATCCGCCCCCGAGGGGGCCGGAACACCGCCGGGCCGACCGCCCTACGGGACCCGGGCGCGTCAGCCCAGCCTGACCCGCGCGAGCTGTCGCGACTGGGCGACCAGGCGGTCGGCGCTGTCCCAGACCTCCGCGTCCTCCTCCAGGAAGCCGCCGGCCAGGTTGCGCGTGGTGATGGACACGCGCAGCGGGCCGGGGGCCGGGCGGTGGCGGACGTGCACAGTGAGTTCGACCGTCGGCACCCAGCCCTGGAGGCCGATCTCGAAGGCGGTCGGCGGCAGGGCGTCCACGGCGAGCAGGAGCGAGAGCGGGTCCGCGTCCCGCCCGTCGGCGAGCCCGAACCAGGCCCGCATCTCGCCCTTGCCCGAGGGCGCGCCCAGGGCCCAGCCGAGCGTGGCCGGGTCCAGCTTGAGCATGAGCCGGTCGGTGATGGCCGAGCTGCCCGGGATCGGTGCGGGAGAGTCGTCCGGGCCGAAGCACTGCTCCAGCGGCGGGATCGCGGGCGGCGTGGCCGTCGTACGGACGTCGTCGGGGAGGGTGGTGAGGTCGCCGTAGGAGGCGAGGACGCGGATGCGCTCGACCTCGTTGCCCTCCTCGTCGTACTGGAAGAGCGAGGCCTGGCCGGTGGAGAGGGTGCGGCCGGTGCGGACCGTCTCGGTGCGGACGACCGCCGGACCCGGCTGGGAGGCGGTCAGGTAGTGCGCGGAGATGGTGAAGGGGTCCGGGTGCGGCAGGGTGTCCGCGAGGGCCCGGCCGAGGACGGCCAGCAGATAGCCGCCGTTGACGGCGTTGATGATGGTCCAGCCGGCCGAGAGGTCGATGTCGTAGACACCGGGCCGACGCCGGGTGACCGCCGTGTCGCGGTCGAACTCGCTGTCGCCGGTCACGGACCGGGTGGCGGGAACGGAAGCTGCTTCTGGCATGACTGAACGGTACAACAGGAAATTACTAAGCGGTAGCTTTTCGGATTCCATCGCCGCCGCGACCGACCACCGCAATCCGGACGCCCGCGCGAAACCCTCCCGCCAGCGGGTGAGATCCCGGCAATTTCTCGGTAAGTGTCCGGACACGTCCACAACCCCCGGCCGCCGATTCCCCTCTATGGGGACATGAGCCTCACCGGGACTCCGTTCCTCTACACGACCGTCGTGCTGGCCGTGGTCGCCCTCATACTGCCGCTCGTCCTGTGGTCGCGGATGCGCGGGCCCAAGGCCCTGCGCACCGCCGCCCGGGTGCTGATGCTGCTGTTCGCCCAGGGCACGGCCGTCACGCTGGTCTTCGTGCTGGTCAACAACCAGAACAACCTGTACGACAACTGGGCCGACCTCTTCGGCACCGGCAACCACGTCCAGCAGGCCGCCGACCTCGGCCGGGACGGCACCGGCGGCATCTCGTTGAAGCGCCTGCCCAAGGTGCGCCAGGCCTTCAAGCCGGCCGACGGGCCCGGCATGCGCGCGGCCGGCGGGGTGCGGGTCACCCAGCTCAAGGGCCGGGTCTCCGGCGTGAACGCCGAGGTCTACGTCTGGCTGCCGCCCCAGTACGGCGAACCGGCCTACCGCCACACGAGGTTCCCGGTCGTGGAGCTGCTGCCGGGCTACCCCGGGTCCGCCAAGGCCTGGTTCGGCTCGCTCGAGGCGCACGAGCAGCTGCTGCCGCTGATGCGCAGCGGCCAGGTGGCGCCGTTCATCCTGGTCGCGCCGCGCACCAACCTGCTGGCCGGTGTGGACACCGGCTGCGCCAACATCCCCGGGCAGGTCAACGCCGACAGCTGGCTGAGCATCGACGTGCCGAAGATGGTCATGGACAACTTCCGGGCCCAGCCCGCCCCGCAGGGCTGGGCGGTGGCCGGGTACTCGGCCGGCGCGCACTGCGCGGTCAAGCTGGCCGTGGCCCACCCCGACCGCTACCGCGCCGCGGTGAGCATGTCCGGCTACAACGACCCCATCGGCGAACGCAACTCCCTCGCCGCGCAGAACCCCGCCCTGCGCGCCGAGAACAACCCGTACCTGCTGCTGCGGAAGGCGGCCGTGCCGCCGCGGATCGCGCTGTACGTCTCCGGCGAGTCCGGGGACGGCTACCAGGCGGGCGTGGCGCTGGAGTCGATCGCCAAGGCGCCGACGACCGTGCACGTGGTGTTCCTGCCGCGCAGCGCGGGCGGGCACACCATGGCGCTGTGGCGGCCGCAGGTCACCACGGTGTTCCGCTGGCTGACCCTGCAGATGGGCCAGAACCACGCCCGGGGCGAGGACCGGTCCCTGACCGGAACCGCCGGCACTACTCCTCGGACACCGTCGACCGCCGGTTCCACGCGCGCGGCGCTCGCCAGTGGAAGCGCATCGCGAGCAGGCGCAGGACGAAGGCCGTGACGGCCGCGAGGCCGCTGGCCAGCGGGGTCAGGGCGGCGTAGCGCAGGCACAGCGCGACCATGGTGGCGCCGACGATCGCCGGGACCGCGTACAGGTCGCGGTCCCAGCGCAGCAGCGAGGGGACCTCGTTGGCGAGCACGTCCCTGAGCACGCCACCGCCGACCGCGGTGGCGAGGCCCAGGGTGGCCGACGCGGTCAGGTTCAGGCCGTAGGAGTACGCCTTCGTCGTACCGCTCACGCAGAACAGCCCGAGGCCGGCCGCGTCGAAGACCAGGACCGCCGACTGGATGCGCTCCACGTGCGGGTGCAGGAAGAAGACCACGAGCGTGGCGAGCAGCGGGGTGAGGAAGTACCCCAGGTCCGTGAAGGCGGCCGGGGGTACGGCCCCGATGACCAGGTCGCGGAACAGCCCCCCGCCCAGCGCGGTGACCTCGGCGAGCACGGCCATGCCGAACACGTCGAAGTTCTTCCGGACGGCCAGCAGCGCGCCGGAGATCGCGAACACGAAGATGCCGATGACATCGAGCGTGTGCTGGACGGAGGGACTGAAGAGCTGCAGGACTGGCACCCTGCCATTGTCCCCTGTCAAGGGGTGTGGGCCTTACAAAGCCAGGCTCAGACGGCGGGCTTGCCTGTCGTGAACAGCCAGGTGTGGAAGAGGTCGTCCAGTTGTCGTCCGCTGATCCGCTCGGCGAGGCGGACGAAGTCGGCGGTGTCCGCGTTGCCGTAGCGGTGCAGCCGGGTCCAGGCGGGCAGCAGCCGGAAGAACGCCCGGTCGCCGATCCGTTCGCGCAGCATCTGGAGCGTCATCGCGCCGCGCTGGTAGACGGCGGAGGCGAACATCGTGTCGCGCTGCGGGTCGGCCACCTCGATCTGCCAGAAGGAGGAGTCGGCGGGACGGGAGTCGTAGGCGGCGCGGAAGGAGTCGTGGGCGCTGCGGGTGCCCTGGTGCTCGGCCCACAGCCACTGGGCGTAGGTGGCGAAGCCCTCGTTGAGCCAGATGTCCTTCCACTGCGCCACGCTCACCGAGTCTCCGAACCACTGGTGGGCCAGCTCGTGGACGATGGTCGACTCGTTGCGGACGGCCGAGTAGGCGGGCTTGCTCTGCACCTCCAGGGAGAACCCGGCCTCGGGCATGTCGTCGACGATGGCGCCGGTCTCCTCGAACGGGTACGGCCCGAAGACCTGCGACCAGTAGTCGGTGGCGGCGGCCGTGACGGCGTACACGTCGACGTCGTTGCTGTTCTTCAGCACCGGGTCGATGGCCACGTAGACGGGGATGCCGCCCGGGGTGCGGCCGGTGCGCACGTCGAACCTGCCGATGGTGGCGGTCGCGAGGTAGGTGGCCATGGGCCGGTTCTCGCGCCAGTGCGTGTACGTCGAGCCGCCCCGGTCGTACGTCGAGACGAGCCGGCCGTTGGAGACGCCGGTCAGGCCCCTGGGCGCCTTGATGCGGATGTCGTAGGTGGCCTTGTCCGCGGGGTGGTCGCTGGACGGGAACCAGGTGGAGGCGGCGTTGGGTTCGCAGGCGACGAAGACGCCGTCCGCCGTCTTCATCCAGCCGTACTTGGAGCCGAACACGATGGGCCCCCCGAGCGGTTCGGGTACGCCGCCGTAGGTGACCCGGACGGTGAAGGTGCGGCCCTCGCGCAGGACGTCGCGCGGGGTGACGGTGACCTCGTCGCCGTCGCGGGTGAACCGGGCGCGTCTGCCGTCGACCTCCACCCGGGTGATCTTCAGCTGCTGCAGGTCGAGGTCGAAGGAGGAGAGGGTGCGGGTGGCGCGCGCGGTGAGGGTCGTACGGCCGTCCAGGCGGCCGGTGCCGGGGGCGTAGGCGATGTCCAGGTCGTAGTGGCGGGCGTCGAAGCCGCCGTTGCCGAGCTGCGGGAAGTAGGGGTCGCCGATGCCGGGGGCGCCCGGGGTGGGGGCGAAGGAGGCGCCGAGGACGAGGAAGGAGGCCGCCGCGGTGGTCAGGGCGGCTAAGCGTGCCGAACGGGAGAGTGCCATGGTCGTCCCTTTCGAGCGTGTACCGATCAGTGGTCGGACACGGAGGACTCTGCACGCTCCCGTTCGGGCATGTACATGACTTTACCGAGTTGTCATGTGCTACTTGTCGGTTGACTCCTGAGACGCGGCGGGCGTCCCGGACTCGTTCGGCTCCTCGGACCCGGCCTCGCGAGCCGTCTCCTCGGCCACGGTGGCGGCCTCCGGCTCCATGGCGGGAGCGTCGGCGGCGGCGCCCTCGGCGTCCGTGGGCTCCGGGGCGGGGCTGTCGGCCTTCGGCGCGGCGGCCTTGTCGGTCGACACCTTCGCACCCGGACCCGTCTTCGCGTCGGTGGCCTGCGCCGACTCCTCCAGCACCGCGTCCGGGACCAGCGCGGAGGCCTCCTGCGCCGCCGAGAGCAGCACCGTGTCCTCGGGCGCCTGGTCCGCGAAGTTCTCCGGGTGGTGGCAGGCGACCCGCTGACCCGGCCTCAGCTCCACCAGCTGCGGCTCGGTCGTCGTGCAGATCTGCGTCGCCTTCCAGCACCGGGTGTGGAAGCGGCAGCCGCTCGGCGGCGCGATCGGCGACGGCACGTCACCGCGCAGCAGGATGCGCTCGCTCTTCTGGCCCCGGCGCTTGGGGTCCGGCACCGGCACCGCCGACATCAGCGCCTTGGTGTACGGGTGCATCGGCGCCTCGTAGAGCGAGGTGCGGTCGGAGAGCTCGACGATCTTGCCGAGGTACATCACCGCGATCCGGTCCGAGACGTGCCGGACGACGGACAGATCGTGCGCGATGATCACGTACGTCAGGCCCAGCTCCTGCTGGAGGTCGTCCATGAGGTTGACGACCTGGGCCTGGATCGACACGTCCAGCGCGGAGACTGGCTCGTCGGCGACGACCAGCTTCGGCTTGAGCGCGAGCGCGCGGGCGATGCCGATGCGCTGGCGCTGGCCGCCGGAGAACTCGTGCGGGTAGCGGTTGTAGTGCTCGGGGCTCAGGCCGACCAGCGACAGCAGCCGCTGGACCTCCTTCTTCACCCCGCCCTCGGGCTCCACGCCCTGCAGCCGGAAGGGCGCCGAGACGATCGAGCCGATGGTGTGACGGGGGTTCAGGGAGCCGTACGGGTCCTGGAAGATCATCTGGATGTCGCGGCGCAGCGGACGCATCTGCCCGGTCCGCAGCCGCGTGATGTCCCGGCCCTCGAAGGTGATCCGGCCACCGGTCGGGTCCTGCAGGCGGGTGATGACCCGGCCCATGGTCGACTTGCCGCAGCCCGACTCGCCGACCACGCCCAGGGTCTCGCCCTTGCGCACCTCGAAGTCGATGCCGTCGACGGCCTTCACGGCGCCGACCTGGCGCTGCAGGATGCCCTTCTTGATCGGGAAGTGCTTGGTCAGACCCTCGACCCGGAGCAGCACCTCGCCATCGGCGGACTGGTTCTTCGTCGTCTCACTCACAGCTTCGGCGCAATCTCTTCGGTCCAGATCCGCGTACGGTCCTCCGCCGAGAGGTGGCAGGCGGACCAGTGTCCGGTGCTCACCTGCTCCAGCTCGGGACGCACCGTGCGGGTGACGTTCCCCTTGGGGATGTCCGCGTACGGGCAGCGCGGGTGGAAGGCGCAGCCCGAGGGGACGTTGATGAGGCTCGGCGGCTGGCCCTTGACCGGGATGAGCCGTTCGGAGGTCTCGCGGTCGATGCGGGGCATCGAGCCGAGCAGGCCCCAGGTGTAGGGGTGCTGCGGCTGCTCGAAGACCTCCGCGGCCGGGCCGCGCTCCACGCACCGGCCGCCGTACATCACCAGGACGTCGTCGGCGATCTCGGCGACCACGCCGAGGTCGTGGGTGATCATGATGACCGCGGAGCCGAACTCCTTCTGCAGGTCCCGGATCAGGTCGAGGATCTGCGCCTGGACGGTGACGTCGAGGGCGGTGGTCGGCTCGTCCGCGATGAGCAGCTCGGGGTTGTTCACCAGCGCCATGGCGATCATGGCGCGCTGGCGCATACCGCCGGAGAACTCGTGCGGGTAGTTGTCGACGCGCTTGGCCGGCTCGGGGATGCCGACGCGGTCGAGCATCTCGATGGCCCGCGTGCGGGCGACCTTCCTGCTGACCTTGTGGTGGACCCGGTAGGCCTCGACGATCTGGTCGCCGACCTTGTAGTACGGGTGCATCGCGGACAGCGGGTCCTGGAAGATCATCGCCATCTCGCGGCCGCGGAGCCTGCGCACCTCGTCCGGAGCGGCGGAGACCAGTTCCTGGCCGGCGAGCCAGATCTCGCCGGACATCCGCACGTTCTTGCCGCGGGTGCCCAGCCGGTGCAGGCCCATGATGGCCTGCGAGGTGACCGACTTGCCGGAGCCGGACTCGCCGACGACGGCGAGGGTCCGGCCCTTCTCCAGCTTGAAGCTGAGCCCGTCGACGGACTTGACCACGCCGTCGTCGGTCGGGAAGTGCACCTTGAGGTCGCGGACCTCGAGGAAGGCCTCGGGCGCCTTGCCGGTGGGAGCCGGCTCGCCCACGGCGGCGCCGGTCTTGGACAGTTCGGTCACGAGAGCCTCACCCGCGGGTCGGCGGCGGCGTAGAGGACGTCCACCACAAGATTTGCGATCACGACGAAGAAGGCGGCGAGCAGGGTCACGCCGAGGATCTTGGGCAGGTCGTTGTCGGTGATGCCCTGCACCGCGTACTCGCCGATGCCGTGCAGCGAGAACACGGACTCGGTGATCACCGCGCCGCCGAGGAGCAGGCCGAGGTCCATGCCGAAGACCGTGATGATCGGGGTGAGGGCGGCCCGCAGTCCGTGCCGGACCACGACGCCCCGTTCGGGCAGGCCCTTGGCGCGGGCCGTGCGGATGAAGTCCTCGTTCATCGTCTCCAGCATGCCCGAGCGGGTGAGCCGGGCGTAGATGGCGGAGTACAGCAGCGCGAGCGAACACCATGCCGGGAAGAGCGTGTTGGCCCACTGCGCCGGGTTGTCGGTGAACGGGACGTACGTGCGGCCGAAGATCGGCCACTGGTAGGTGAAGAGCAGGATCGCCAGGCTGCCCGTGAAGAACATGGGGAGCGAGACACCGGCGAGCGCGACGCCCATGAAGGTGCGGTCGAAGAACGAGCGCGGCTTCAGTGCGGAGATCACACCGACCACCACACCCGAGACCAGCCACATCACGGCGGCGCCCACGGCGAGCGAGAGGGTCACCGGAAGGCGGGAGGTGAGCTGCGGCCAGACCGCGACGTGGTCCTTGAAGGAGTAGCCGAAGCAGGGCGCGTCGCAGTGCACCGTGGTGGGGCCGAGGTTGTAGTCGGCGCCGGCCACGATCCCCTTGATGAAGTGCCAGTACTGGACGTAGACAGGCTGGTCCAGGCCGAGGTTGTGCTTGACAGCGGCGATGTCCGCCTTCGACGGGCTCTTGCCGATGTACTGCTGCGCCAGCTGGTCCGCTGTCTGGCCGACGAGCCGTGGCAGCAGGAAGAAGATGGCGAAGGTGACCGCGGAGACGACCAGCAGCAGGAGCACTGCGGCGATCGTCCGGCGGAGGATGTACGAGATCACGGGGACCGGCGCTGGTGCCCGCGGGCCGCGAAGCCCGCGGGCACCAATGCCTTCACCTGCCTTCCGGGGCTGCTACTTCGACGCGACGCCGATGTTGAGGTAGTCGTACTGGCCGCTGAAGGCCGCCGTGGACACCAGGTTGGTGTAGGTCGTCGGGCGGGCCAGCAGGACCTTGAAGTAGGTCAGCGGGACGAGGACGGCGTCATCCATCGTCTGCTTGTCGATCTGCGTGTAGATGCCGTTGCGCGTCGCCGTGTCCTGCGTCGCGATGGCCTTGGAGAGCAGGTCGTTGACCTTCTTGTTGTCGTACTGCGACAGGTTGGTGTTGCCCGACTGGCTGATCGCCTTGCCGTTCAGGATCTGCTGCAGGAAGCCGTAGCCGGAGGGCCAGTCGGCACCCCACTGCATCATGATCAGACCGATGTTCTGCTTCTCGGTGAACTTCGGGACACCCGCGTAGTCGGTGAAGTACTTGCCCGACGGGTACTGCTTGAGGGTGGCGTTGATGCCGACCTTCTTCAGCGAGTTGATGATCGCCGTGGCGGCGTCGATCTCCTGCGGACGGTCCGAACGGGCCGAGATGTTGGTGGAGATCGAGGACTTGCCGCAGGCCTTCAGCTGCTCCTTGGCCTTGGCGACGTCACCCTTGCTGCCCGTGGTCGCGTAGACGTCCGACTTCTCGTAGCCGGGGATGTCCGGCGGCAGCACCGTGGAGGCGATGTCACCGCGGATCGGGCCGCCCTCGGCGGTCTGCACCGAGACCTTGTCGATCGCGTACTGCACGGCCTTGCGGCACTCGACCTTGTCGAACGGCGCGACCTTGGTGTTGACCGCCATGTAGACCAGGCGGCCACCGTAGGTGTTGTCGGTGTTGGACTTCTTGGCGGTGTCGGTGAGGATCTTCGCCTGGGTGGAGGCCTGGACACCGGTGCCGGCCAGGTCGATGGCCTTGCCGGCCATGACGTCCTGGTCGATGGTCTCCGGGTTGACCTTCAGGTTGACGACGATCTTGTCCGGCAGCTGCTTGCGCAGCGGGTCCGTCTTCGGGTCCCAGTTGGGGTTGCGGACGAGGACGGCCTGCTTGCCCTCGTCGTAGCTCTGGAACTTGTACGAGCCCGAGGACACGATGTGCTTGACGTAGTCGACGCCCTTGTCCTTGGACTGGGGCACCGGGGCCGTCTGCGGGGCCGCGACCAGGTAGTCGAACTCCTGGAAGGCCTGCTTCAGGTGGAAGACGATCGTGGTGTCGTCCGGCGTCTGGATGGAGGACAGGCCCTTGGCGCTCTTGTCCTTGTACGGGCCCTTGTACTTGTCGCCGCCGGCCATCAGCTGCTGGAAGTAGTTCGGGCCGAGGGAGAGCACGTCACGCGCGAAGTTGGAGCGCTCGACGGCGTACTTGACGTCCTTCGAGGTGATCGGCGTGCCGTCCTCGTACTTCAGGCCCGAACGCAGCTTGTACGTCCAGGTCTTGCCGCCGTCGCTCGGCACGCCCTTGCCCGCCGCGAGGTCCGGGACGAGGGTGTTGCCCTTGGAGCCGGGACCGGGCTCGAAGGTCATCAGCGGACGGGCGTAGAGCCGGCTGAGGTTGTACATGTACGCGTAGTACGTGTTGCCGGGGTCGAAGGAGTCCGGCACGTCGGACAGCTCGTAGGTGACCGTGCCGCCCTTCTTGTCGGAGGCGTTGACGACGCCCTTGGTCGCGGCGTTGGCCCCGGCGGACTTGGTGCCGTTGTCATTCGTGTTGTCATCGGCCTTGCTGCAGCCTGCAACGAGCAGGCTGGCGGAGCCGATGGCCGCGATCGCGGCCAGCGCTGACCTTCGCATGATGGGCGCTTTCCCCTCCATTGTCGGAAACTTGTTGGGCTCTCGGGTGCAGGCGTCAGCGGCTGCGCGGGTCGAGAGCATCGCGGAGACCGTCACCGAGCAGGTTGAACGCCAGGACGGTCACGAAGATGGCGAGACCGGGCACGATCATGTACTGGGGATCGACCTGGTAGTAGGTGACCGCATCGCGGAGCATGCCGCCCCAGGACGCCTGCGGAGGCTGGATGCCGACGCCGAGGAAGCTCAGGGACGCCTCGAACAGGATGTTGGTCGGGATCAGCAGCGTCGAGTAGACGATGATCGGGCCGACCAGGTTGGGCATCAGCTCGCGGAAGAGGATGTACGGGCCCTTGGCCCCCATGCCGCGCGAGGCGTCCACGAACTCGCGCTCGCGCAGGGCGAGGGTCTGGCCGCGCACGATCCGGCCCAGGTAGGGCCAGTTGAAGAAGCCGATGACGAAGATGAGCACGCTCAGGTGGAGCGGCAGCCCGTTGAGGCCGAACGCACCGCCCTGCAGGGTCGCGGAGATGGCGATCGCGAACAGCAGGAGGGGGAAGGCGAGGAACGTGTCCATCAGACGGCTGATGACGGAGTCGACCCGCCCGCCGTAGTAGCCGGCGACGACACCCATGACCGCGCCGATCACATTGGACAGGATGGTGGCGCCGAAGGCGACCACCAGCGACACCCAGGAGCCCTCGAGGATGCGGGTGGCGATGTCCCGGCCGAACTTGGGGTCCACGCCGAGCGGGTGGTCCGCGCTCATGCCGCCCCAGGCGCCCTTGGGCAGCGAGGTGTCCGGAGTGATCAGGTCCTGGTGGAAGGCGTTCGGGTCGAGACCCAACAGGGCCTGGAGGGGACGCGAGAGGATCGCCAGGACGATCAGCAGGACGACGATGACGCCGCCGGCCACGGCGACCTTGTCCTTCTTGAACCGGGACCACGCGATCTGCCCCAGGGAACGGCCCTCGATCTGCCCCTTACCGGCACCCTCGAGCACAGCTTCCGGCTGTGCCTCGGATGCCGCCCCGGTGGTCTCGATCGGTGCGGTCACAGTGACCCGACCCCTCTCGCCGGTGGTGACCGGCCTGCGCCTGCCGCGGATTGCGGCTTTGTCGACTTGCTCGATCACGAGGTCTCGACCTCGTGTCTGAGTCGCGAGTCTTCAGCTTTGCCGCGATCACCCGCCAGAGCTGGCGGAGAAAGTATGCGTAACCGTGATGCAGTCCAGGGGATTCCGTTATCCGATCCCTGGGTAACGCCCATCGGACACAGGCCAATTGGGACATACAGGATTGTTTTGCCGCATCACCGGACATAGAGGCGCGCGTCTACGCGCGCAGAAGTCCGGTCGGCTGTTTGATTCTGCCATCCCGTCCAAGGGCCGGACCGCGCGGGCCCGTCGGTCAGTAGCCGCCGTGCACCGGCGGATAACCGTATCCGGCGGCCGGTGACTGGGACTGCGGCGGTGCCTGGAGCTGGGGCTGGAGCGGCGCCGCGTGGGCCTCGCGGTCGTAGAACGGGCGGGCGTTGGCCCGCATCCACATCACGACCGGGTCGTAGTCGTCGGTCATCGCGACCGTCGAGACCGGCAGGCCGTCCGGGACCGCGCCGACGGACTGCTGCATCATCGCGCGCACGGAGTCGACCGCGGCCGGCGAGGTGTCGTACACGTCCAGGCCGATGGCGAGGTACGGCGCCCCGAGCGCGGGCTGCACCCAGGCGCGGCGCAGCGAGCGCAGGGCGGGGGTGCGGTGGGCGTTCTGCGCGATGAGGGCGTAGAACTGAGGGATCTCGATGCCGGGTTCGGACAGGCGCAGGGGGCCGGCCGGCTGGCGGTCCAGGCCGGTGGCGATGCGGCGCAGGTCCAGCCAGGGGACGCCGACGCCGCCGCCCGGGGCGTGCGGGTTGAGCCAGAGGCCGTAGTGGTCGGGGTAGAGGGTGCGGGCGACGTCGAGTGCGTCGACCACCTCGTAGGAGCGGTTCCAGCCGCTGGCCGACAGCTCCTGGGCGGAGGTCACGCAGGGGGCGTAGTGGAAGCCCTCGACCTCCATGTTCCCGTACTGGGCGTCCGGGGAGCCGGCCTGGCCGTGCCACAGGAGCATCCAGATCTGGCCGGAGGAGGGGGTGGCGAGGGCGCGCAGCAGTGCCTCGTAGGCGTCGTAGCGGCCGGGGGTCACCTGGCGCAGCATGTGCTCGACGCTGCCGCTTGGGCTCGCGCTCACCTGTCTTACCGCCCCTTCGATTCTTCTTGCCCCGCGTTTGGACACAGCTTATGCGCCCAGTCGCTCGGGGCCTCGTCCTCGTTCGCGGGTGCGGGTCGGGAGTGGCTGGTCGCGCCCCGCGGCGGAGTCGCGCATCGGCACGGCCCCGCGCCCCTTCGGGTCCGGCATCCCCCGGTCGGGTTCTAGGTGCCGTACTGGTAGAAGGGGCGGACGTTCGCCCTGAGCCAGGTGGAGACCGGGTCCTGGGTCACGTCCAGGAGGACCAGGTTCACGGGCCACTTGACCGGGACTTTGCCGAGGGCGCGGCCGAGGGCTTCCAGGGGGCGGGAGCGCAGGTCGCCCTCCCACTGGGAGAGTTCGACGCCGATGAACATGACCGGCTCGGCCGTCTCGATGACGGCGAGGCAGCGGCGGGCGGTGAGGACCACGCCGGTCGCGGAGAACTCGGCGGAGGCGGCGGCGAGGAAGTCGACCGGGTCGTCCTGCCAGTCCGGCTCGAAGAGACGGACCCGGCCGCCGGTGCCGGGGCCGTCCAGCGGGGTGCGCCCGGCGCGGCACAGCTCGGCCACGGCCTCCGGCGGCAGCGGGACGCCGACCACGCCACCGGGGTTGACCGCGATGCCGGCCTGCGGCGGCAGGCCCTGGGCGAACTCCACCGCCGGGGCGATGGTGTACGACATGTGGGAGCCGGTCGCCTGGTGGAGCTGTTCCTCGGAACTGAAGACGGGGACGTAGACCTGGCCTTCGATCTCCAGGGTGGGCAGGTCCAGCGGGCCACTGTGCGGGCCGCCGCCGCTGGGCAGCGGGATCCACAGGAAGCTGCGGCTCAGCACCTCGACGATCCGTCCGCCGGCGGCGGGTACGCCGAGGGAGGCCGAGAGCACCTCCTCCAGTTCGTTGCCCGGCCAGCCGCCGTGCGGGTGGGGGTGTGCCTGTGCCGGGAAGTCCGCGGGAAAGTCCGCCGCCGAGAAGTCCATCTGCCTGCCGCCTGCCGGTACCACTGGATATCGGTCAGAAGGCTAGCGGGTGCCGGTGACAGTCCCTCATCCCTGAGCCCTCGCTCATGAGCCCCGGGGGGGCTCAGCCCGTGAAACCGATGCGGCCCAGGACGTCCGCCGCCGCGCGGTCCAGCAGGACCGCCGAGCCGCAGCCCGCGGGCAGGTTCCCCCGCTCCACCGCGCGCAGCAGGCGGGCCGCCGTGCGGCGGTGGCGGCGGAAGGCGTAGCGGGAGACTCCCCGGCCGCGCTCGCGCTGGCCCTCCCGGGCCGTCTCGGGGGTGACGTCGAGCAGGAGCAGGTGCAGCGTGCCGCCGCGGCGGCGGGCCTCGCGGGCCAGCCAGGCGCGCACCCAGGCCTGGGTGCCGCAGTCGTGCACGACGACTCCCTCGCCCGTCCGCAGGGCGCGGCGCAGTCCGGCGTAGTGGGCGAGGCGGACCAGGGGGCGGTAGAGCGCGTAGGGCAGGAGGCGGGGCACGCGGGCGGCCCAGCGGTCGCGGCTGTCCTGGGAGTCGACGCGGTGGCCGCGCACCGCGCGGTGCATCAGCGTGGACTTGCCGCTGCCCGGCAGACCGGTGATCACCACCAGGTCCCGGGGTCCGAAGAGCAGGGCGTGCGGGCTGTGCCCGGCGCGCTCGCGCAGGTCGCGCACGACCGGGGCGGGGCGGTCCGCGGAACGCTCGCGGGCCGGGGCGGAGGGCTGCTTCGGCACCGCGACGCCGGCGGTGGCGGCACAGGCCGTGGTCCTGTTCACCGTGATCGTCCTCCCCTGTGGGCCTGGTAATCTCCATGCCCATCGCGTGTAAAGAGAAGGTAATGCGCGATGTCCGGTGGTTGCGTGCGCGTCGTGCCACAGGTCGGTTACAGATGCGGGCCCTGACGGCCGGGGGCGTGGCGTGCAATGATGGCCCCGCCAACTGCATACCGGCCGCTTGAATCCGCGCGGGAGAGTCCCTGGCCATGTTCGCCGGGGCGCCGAAGGAGCAAGTCCCTCCCTTGAATCTCTCAGGCCCCGTTACCGCGCGGGCGAGGCACATCTGAAAAGCGGGCCGCTGTGACAGTGGCTCCACCCAAGGTGCAAGCCGTGATCGCCCCCGTGGCGGTCCTGGCGAACCTCTCAGGTTCCGATGACAGATGGGGAGGAACGTTCCTCGCCTGTCATACCTGCCTTGGGAGACGACCGTCCGATGAGCAGCACTGAACTCCGTCATACCGCGCTCGATGCCGTGCATCGCTCGCTCGGTGCGACGATGACCGACTTCGCCGGCTGGGACATGCCCCTGCGCTACGGCTCCGAGCGCGACGAGCACCTCGCGGTGCGGACGCGGGCCGGGCTGTTCGACCTCTCCCACATGGGTGAGATCACCGTGACCGGGCCCGAGGCGGCCGCCCTGCTGAACTACGCCCTGGTCGGCAACATCGCCTCCGTCGGCGTCGGCCGCGCCCGCTACACCATGATCTGCCGGGCGGACGGCGGCATCCTGGACGACCTGATCGTCTACCGGCTCGCCGAGGCCGAGTACATGGTGGTCGCCAACGCCTCCAACGCCCAGGTGGTGCTGGACGCCCTCGTCGAGCGTGCCGCCGGCTTCGACGCCGAGGTGCGCGACGACCGGGACGCGTACGCGCTGATCGCCGTCCAGGGACCGGAGTCCCCCGGCATCCTGAAGTCGCTCACCGACGCCGACCTGGACGGCCTGAAGTACTACGCGGGCCTGCCCGGCACGGTCGCCGGCGTCCCCGCGCTGATCGCCCGCACCGGCTACACCGGCGAGGACGGCTTCGAGCTGTTCGTGAAGCCGGAGCACGCCGTCGAGCTGTGGCAGGCACTGACCAAGGCCGGCGAGGGCGCCGGCCTGGTGCCGTGCGGCCTGTCCTGCCGGGACACGCTGCGCCTGGAGGCGGGCATGCCGCTGTACGGGCACGAGCTGACCACCTCCCTGACGCCCTTCGACGCCGGGCTCGGCCGGGTGGTGAAGTTCGAGAAGGAGGGCGACTTCGTGGGCCGCGAGGCGCTGCGGGAGGCCGCCGCCCGGGCCGAGCAGAACCCGCCGCGCGTCCTCGTCGGCCTGGTCGCCGAGGGCCGCCGCGTGCCGCGCGCCGGGTACTCGGTCGTCGCGGGCGGCGAGGTGATCGGCGAGGTCACCTCCGGCGCCCCCTCCCCCACCCTGGGCAGGCCGATCGCCATGGCGTACGTCGACGCGGCGCACGCGGCGCCGGGCAGCGAGGGCGTCGGCGTGGACATCCGGGGCAGCCACGAGCCGTACCAGGTCGTGGCGCTGCCCTTCTACAAGCGCCAGAAGTGACACCGTCGTAGCCCGGCTCTTCACTGGAAGTGACGTGGGGCACATCCGCGCTGCTCACGTGCGCTTTCAGCAGTCCCCCTTTCACCAGCAGTCACCCGCGTACAGGAGAATTCACGCCATGAGCAACCCCCAGCAGCTGCGCTACAGCAAGGAGCACGAGTGGCTGTCGGTCGCCGAGGACGGCGTCTCGACGGTCGGCATCACCGAGTTCGCGGCCAACGCGCTCGGCGACGTCGTCTACGCCCAGCTCCCCGAGGTCGGCTCCACGGTGTCCGCGGGCGAGAGCTGCGGCGAGCTGGAGTCGACCAAGTCGGTCTCCGACCTGTACTCGCCGGTCACCGGTGAGATCACCGAAGTCAACGAGGACGTCGTCAACGACCCGTCGCTGGTGAACTCCGCCCCCTTCGAGGGCGGCTGGCTGTTCAAGGTGCGCGTCACGGAGGAGCCGGCCGACCTGCTCTCCGCCGACGAGTACGCCGCCCACACCGCCGGCTGAGGAGTCGTAGCCGAATGTCTGTCCTGAACACGTCCCTGCACGAGCTGGACCCGGAGGTCGCCGCGGCGGTCGACGCCGAGCTGAACCGGCAGCAGTCCACGCTGGAGATGATCGCGTCCGAGAACTTCGCGCCGCTCGCGGTGATGGAGGCGCAGGGCTCGGTCCTGACCAACAAGTACGCCGAGGGCTATCCGGGCCGGCGCTACTACGGCGGCTGCGAGCACGTGGACGTCGCCGAGCAGATCGCCATCGACCGGGTCAAGGAGCTGTTCGGCGCCGAGTACGCCAACGTCCAGCCCCACTCCGGTGCCTCCGCCAACCAGGCGGCCCTGTTCGCGCTGGCCCAGCCCGGGGACACCATCCTCGGCCTGGACCTCGCCCACGGCGGCCACCTGACCCACGGCATGCGCCTGAACTTCTCCGGCAAGCAGTTCCAGGTGGTCGCCTACCACGTGGACGCCGAGACCGGTCTGGTCGACATGGCCGAGGTCGAGCGGCTGGCCAAGGAGCACCGCCCGAAGGTGATCATCGCCGGCTGGTCGGCGTACCCCCGGCAGCTGGACTTCGCCGAGTTCCGCCGGATCGCCGACGAGGTCGAGGCGTACCTGTGGGTCGACATGGCCCACTTCGCGGGCCTGGTCGCGGCCGGGCTGCACCCGAACCCCGTCGCGTACGCGGACGTGGTGACCTCCACCACCCACAAGACCCTGGGCGGCCCGCGCGGCGGCATCATCCTCGCCAAGAAGGACTTCGCGAAGAAGCTGAACTCCTCGGTCTTCCCGGGCTTCCAGGGCGGCCCCCTGGAGCACGTGATCGCGGCCAAGGCGGTCTCCTTCA
>NZ_JBVIDR010000027.1:0-46910 GCF_055572275.1 Streptomyces sp. NPDC030798
TGCCAGATGGTGGTGCATCCGGGGCAGATGCGGCATGTCCTGGACCGGGCGTTCAAGACCGCGCTGACCATGCGCGGGGTGGCCACGGTGATCATTCCGGAGGACATCCAGGAGTCGCAGGCCGTGCCGTCGCCGCCGAAGGTGCACGGCTCGGTCTTCTCCAGCGTCGGCTGGAGCCGGCCACGCGTGCTTCCCAATCCCGACGAGCTCCGCAGGGCCGCCGACATCCTCAACGAGGGCACCAAGGTCGCCATGCTCATCGGACAGGGGGCGGCCAAGGCGCAGGAGGAGGTCACCGAGGTGGCGGAACTGCTCGGCGCGGGTGTGGCCAAGGCGTTGCTCGGGCGGGAGGTGCTGCCGGACGATCTGCCGTTCGTGACCGGGCCGATCGGTCTGCTGGGCAGCAAGGCGAGCGACAACATGATGCAGGGCTGCGACACGCTGCTGATGGTCGGCACGAGTTTCCCCTATGCGGAGTGGCTGCCGGACGAGGGGCAGGCGCGGGGGGTGGAGATCGACATCGACGGCCGCATGATCGGCATCCGCTATCCCATGGACGCCCACCTCGTCGGCGACGCCAAGGAAACCCTGCGGGCACTGATCCCGATGCTGCACCGCAAGGAGGACCGCAGCTGGCGCAAGCAGATCGAGAAGGACGTCCGCGAGTGGAACGACCTGTGCGACCGGTGGTCGAGCCAGCACTTCGGAGACACCATCAACCCCCAGGCTGTGGCGGCCGAACTGTCGCCGCGTCTGCCGGAGGGGTGCATTCTGACGGCTGATTCGGGTTCGGGGACGAACTGGTGGGCGCGGCATCTGAAGTTGCGGCAGGGGATGCGGGCGTCGTTGTCGGGGACGCTGGCGACGATGGGGCCGGGTACGCCGTATGCGATCGCGGCGCGGTTCGCCCATCCGGACCGGCCGGTGATCGCGTTCGTGGGGGACGGGGCGTTCCAGATGAACGGCATGAACGAGATGATCACGGTCAAGCGGTATCTGGACCGGTTGTCGGGGAGGGCGCCGTTCGTGTTCTGTGTGTTCAACAACCAGGATCTGAACCAGGTGACCTGGGAGCAGCGGGCGATGGCCGGTGATCCGAAGTATCCGGGTTCGCAGGCGATCCCGGACGTGCCGTACGCGGCGTTCGCGGAGCTGCTGGGTTTGAAGGGCATCATCTGCGACCGGCCGAAGAAGATCGGTTCGGCCTGGGACGAGGCCCTGTCCTCCGGGACGCCGGTGGTGCTGGAGTTCAAGGTGGACCAGGAGATCGCGCCGATCCCGCCCCACATCACGACCGCCCAGGGCAAGAAGGCCGCCAAGGCGATGCTGCACGATCCCGAGAGGGCGGGGATCATCGCCAAGGGCGTACGGCAGAAGCTGACCGAGTACGCCGAGCACCTCCCCGGCCGGGGGCACAAGTGAGCCCGGCCGGGCGACCCGGCGGCGGAGCGGGCCACCGCGCGGAAGACCGCCAGGTGGTCGTGGTCACCGGCGCGAGCGCGGGCGTCGGCCGGGCGACGGCCCGCGCGTTCGCCGCGCGCGGGGCCTCGGTGGCGCTGCTCGCGCGCGGCCAGCAGGGGCTGGAACAGGCCGCCCACGACGTGCGGTCGGCCGGCGGGCAGGCGCTGCCGCTGGTGGTCGACGTCGCCCAGGCCGACGCGGTGGACGCCGCCGCACAGCGGGTGGAGGAGGAGCTCGGCCCCATCGACGTATGGGTCAACGCCGCCTTCACCACCGTCTTCTCGCCCGCCTCCGAGGTCCGGCCGGAGGAGCTGAAGCGGGCCACCGAGGTGACGTACTTCGGCTTCGTCCACGGCACCCAGGCCGCCCTGCGGCGCATGCTGCCGCGCGACTGCGGCACCGTCGTCCAGGTCGGCTCGGCCCTCGCGTACCGCAGCGTGCCGCTGCAGGCCGTGTACTGCGGCGCCAAGGCGGCCATCCGCGGGTACACCGACGCCCTGCGCTGCGAGCTGCTGCACGACGGCAGCCACGTCCGGGTGACCACGGCCCACCTGCCGGGCGTCAACACGCCCCAGTTCGGCTGGGTCCTCACCCGGCTGCCCCACCGACCCCGGCCGGTGGCCCCGGTCTACCAGCCCGAGGTCGCCGCGGCGGGCATCCTCCACGCGGCCGACCATCCCGAGCGCCGGGAGTACTGGATCGGCGGCTCCACGGTCGGCACGCTGCTCGCGCAGAGGATCGCCCCCGCGCTGCTCGACCGGTACCTGGCCCGGACCGGATACGACTCCCAGCAGACGGACGAGCCCGTGGACCCGTCCCGTCCGGTCAACCTCTGGAAGCCGGTCGACGAGGCGCACGGCGCCGACCACGGCGCGCACGGTGCCTTCGACGGCGAGGCCCACGCCCGCAGCCTCCAGCTCTGGCTCTCCCGCCACCGGCGCCCGCTGGCGTTCGGTGCGGCGGGAGCGGCAGCCGCCGCGGGCGTGGCGGCGACGCTCAACCCGGCCCGCACCGGAACCAGCCCCTGGACCAGGACCCGGACAGCCCTGCCCGACCACCACTGAACCTTGCCGCCCACGCCGTTCCGGCCACGACGGCGGACGCCGATGCTCCCCCCGGCCCCGCGACCGGGACGTTTCGGGGAGGGGCACCGAGAGCCATCGTCCTCGCACCGCCCCACGCCGCGGGACGCGTCGGGAGGCGGCGCCGCCGTCTCGGCACCCCCGGGAAGCCGCGGTGACGTCCGTCGGCCCTCGCGCGGCGCGGCTCCGGGCGGCGCCGCCGGGGGGCGTCCCACGCCGTCCGGCCCCGTCGGGGGACGTGCGGGGAAGCGCGGGTACTCGGCCGGCGAAGAGACCTCACCCGAGGACCTGAGGAGATGACTCGGATGCGCTTCGTCGGACTGCTCCTCCTGGCCGGGGCCGCCGCGTTCACCGGACTGGTGATCGCCGACAACATGCTCGGCGGCCCCTCGTACACCGTGTCCGTGCTGGGCAACGACATCGCCACGATGAACACCCTCGCGATCTTCAGCGCGGGTCTCGCCCTGGCGCTCATCTTCTGTCTGGGCCTCGCCCTCGTGGCGACCAGCGGCCACCACGGCCCCCGGCACCTGAACCGGCGCGGCCCCCGGGACACGACCACGCTCGGCGGCATGCCGGGCGGCGGCACCCGGGCCTGAGACGGCCCTCCGCCCCGGTCCCGGCGGCCGTTCGCCGCGGGCGGCGCCGGGACCCTCGTGTGCCGCATCGAACGCGGGACCCACGGCAGGCCCGGCCGGCGGCCGCACGCCCGACACCGGTTCCGTGCCGGAAGCGGCGCAGGTGAGAGCGCTCCCGACGCAGGCGTTCCCGCTCCCTCCGGGGAAGCTACGCTGTTGCCGTCCCCGAGAGGAGCGTTTCTTGTCCGACCAGACCGCCGCGCCCCGCCCCACCCTGGAAGCCGTCGCCGAACGGGCCGGGGTGTCCCGGGCCACCGTCTCCCGGGTCGTCAACGGGGGCAGCGGGGTGCGCGAAGCCCTGGTCGAGAAGGTCCGCAGGGCCGTGGACGAGCTGGGCTACGTACCGAACCAGGCCGCCCGGACCCTGGTCACCCGGCGCACCGGAGCGGTCGCCGTCATCGTCGCCGAGCCGGAGACCAAGGTCTTCGCCAACCCGTTCTTCGCCGAGCAACTGCTCGGCATCAGCCGCGAACTGACCGCCCACGACCTGCAACTCGTCCTGCTGCTCGTGGAGGGCAACGCGGACTACGACCGCGTGGGCCGCTACCTCGCCGGCGGCCACGTGGACGGCGCCCTGCTGTTCTCCCTGCACAACGAGGACCCGCTGCCCGCCATCACCGGTCGCATCGGGATCCCGACCGTCTTCGGCGGCCGCCCCGGCTGGCGCGGTGCACAGGGCGACCGCAGCATCCTCTACGTCGACTCCGACAACCGCGGCGGCGCCCGCGAGGCCGTCCGCCACCTGCTGTCCCTGGGGCGCTCGCGCATCGCGACGATCACCGGCCCGATGGACCAGACGGCCTCCGTCGACCGGCTCGACGGCTTCCACGACCTGCTCATGGACGCCGACCGGAGGCTCGTCGTAGAAGGCGATTTCACCGAGGTGGGCGGCGCCCGCGCCATGGCCGAGCTGCTGGCGCGGGTCCCGGACCTGGACGCCGTCTTCGTCGCCTCCGACCTCATGGCCGCGGGCGCCCTGCGCCTCCTGCGCGAGCGCGGGCGCAGGGTGCCGGAGGACGTCGCGGTCGTCGGCTTCGACGACGTGGCCTCGGTGGCCGAGCTGACCGACCCGCCGCTGACCACGGTCCGTCAGGAGATCGAGGAGATGGGCCGGCTGATGGTACGGCTCCTCGTGCGCGACCTCGACCAGCGGGCCAAGGGGAGCAGCTCGGACCGCCCCCTGACCTCCCTGGTCATACCCACCCGGCTGATCCGCCGGGCCACCGCCTGACCGGCGTTCAGCACCCGCCCAGCGGGTTGGCGCACGCGGCGGCCATCAGGTACCAGGCGGTGGCGCCGGTGTGCCGGTACGGGTAGTAGCCGAAGCCGAAACCGGTGTCGAGCGGGCTGCTGGCCGACACCACGCCCGACTGCTCGGGAAGCGCCCTGCCGCCGATGGTCTGCCCCTGGCCGAGCTTGTCCTGGGCCTGCTCCAGCGAGGCGAGGAGGCGGGCCGCGCGCCGGGCGTCGCCGGGTGCGCGGCGCTCGCGCAGGGCCAGGGCGAGGTGGGCGGTGCCCTCGAACCACACGCCGTTGCGGTCCGGCCTGGGCTGGGACGGCGCGATGGGCGCGTCCTCGTTCGCCGTCAGGGACGCCGAGCTGAAGGTGACGCCCTCGTACGACTGCCCGGCCGGCACCGTGCTGTTGGTCCGGTCCGCGGTGTCCAGCACCTTCAGGTGGGCCGAGGCCCAGTCGAGCGAGCCGGCGTGGCGGCGCTCGCGCAGGGCCAGGTAGCTCCAGGTCTGGGTGTCCTCCGGCACGGCGGAGGTGTTGACGGTGACGCCGTCGTTGGTGCCGGTGTAGAAGAAGCCGCCGGAGGCCTCCCACATCCGGTGCACGAACGCCACGGCACGGTCGCGCCGCTCCAGCCAGACCCGCTCGTCGGTCAGGCGCGCGAGCCGCCCGAAGAGAGAGGTCAGGTCGATGTTGTGCTCGGTGGCGGTGAAGGGCAGCTTGGTGTTGCCACCGTCGACGCCGAACTTGTAGCCGCCCAGGGGCTCGTCGGTGCGGGCGTTGGTCTCGATCCACTCGCCGATGCGGACGGCGCCGGTCAGGAAGCGGTCCGCGCCGGTACGGGCGGCGAGGGCGGCCAGGGCGATGCCCGCCCACGCCATGTCCCCGACGGCCGTACCGGTGAAGCCGAACTGGGTGCCGACGTTCACCGTGCCGTCCGGGCGGACGAACCCGTCCGGCTGCGGCGAGCCGTCGTAGAAGACGTACGGGCCGACGTTGTACGCCTGGCGCAGCCGGCCGTCGTCGTACTGCGGGTCGTGTGCCTGCGCGTACAGCAGTGCGTCGCCGAGTGCCACGGCTCTGGCCCGCGCTGCGCGGCCGGGGCTTGCGAGGTAGGCGAGGACCGCGAGGGCGTTGTCGTAGGTGAAGGCAGTGCTGAACAGGCCCGCCTGGTCGGCGTAGCTCTGGGCCAGGCGGGTCGTCCCGTGCTCGGGATAGCCGTCCATGGCCGCGTCCAGGAAGGCGTAACCGCGCGCGCCGGCACCGCCCTTGACACCGCCGGCCGCGAGGGCCGGGCCCGCGCCGGCCAGGGACAGCACCGCGGTGGCCGCACCGGCGCCGATCAGTGTCCGCCGCGAGACGCGGTTCTCGTGATGACGTGCCGAACCGGACATGGAGCCCCTCCCAGGGTGCTGTCACCGTGAGCGTGAGAACGCTCTCAAGAGGGCCCACATTGTGCTGTCCGCAGGCGGACCGGTCAAGGAAGGAGAGCGGCAAGGGATCGGTGGCGGAGTCGGTGATCGCGTACCAAGTGAGGCCTCACCACGGCTGATTGAGTCGGCCGACCCCACGGAGCCCGGACATCTGACTCCGGCTCGGCTCATCTTCACCATCTGAACGTTTTGTGTTTTTGGGAGCGCTCTCAGCACGCACTGTTGACGTCGTCCGAGCCGAGGGATCACAGTGGCTCAAACCTTTCGGGAGGCCCCTCCAGTTCCGGCAGCCGCGTCGCCGGTCTCCCGTCCGAGCCGCCCTCGCGGAGGTCATCCCTTGACGCCCCCAACGCCCTCTGCCCGCCGCACCCACGCCCGGCCCTCGCGAGCCGTGCCTGCCCCGCGACGGCCTGCGCCGGCACCTTCGTACGTCGACGACGCGCCGTACGACTCGGTGAACGCCTCCCGGCTCGACGCGGCCACCTGGGTGGCCGTCCGCAGCTCCGGCGCCGGCGCCACGGGCACCAACGGCAGCGACGGCAAGGCGGGCTGAGCGCCGCACGATGCGGTGCCCGGCCGCGCACGCACGGGGAGAAGGACGTGTTCCACCACACACCGCATCCGCGCGCACCCCACCAGGGGCGCCGGGCCGACCTGTCGCTGTCGGACGAGGCACTGTCCGCGGTCCTGAGAGAACCCTCGGGGCAGACGTCGCACCAGCGGGCCACCGAGGAGCTGCTGGCCCGCCACTGGCAACCGGTCTTCGACTACGCCCAGGTGTGCACGGTGTCCTCGCACACCGCGGGCATCCTCGCCACCGCCGTCTTCACGCAGGTCTTCGCCGCCTCGCTCCGCCGGGCCGGGCCGAGGGCCGCCTGGCGCCCCGGCCTGCTGGCCGCCGTCCGCGACACCGCCGCCCAGTGGGCCGCGGACCCCGGACGGCAGGCCGCGGTCGGCCCCGCCTTCCGCGCGCCGCAGGGGTGGTCCGGGGTCCCGGTGGCCGTCCCCGAACACCGCCGCATCGCCCACCGGGCCTTCCAGCGGCTGCCCGAACCCGCGCGCTGCCTGCTGTGGCACAGCGACGTCGAGGCCGAGGGGCCTCAGGTGGCCGCCACCCTCCTCGGCGTCGACCCGGCCACGGCGGCGGCCCAGCTGGAGACCTCCCGCACCCAGTTCCGGGAGGCGTGCGTCGTGGCGCACCGCGAGCTGGCCGTCCAGGAGACGTGCCGCTGCTTCACCCGGCTGCTGGACGTCAGCGTCCACCGTGGCGGCACGCATCTCGTGCCCGACCTCCAGCGTCACCTCACCGGCTGTGCCCACTGCCGCCACGCCGCGGACCAGCTCGACCACACCGGCGACCGGCGGGGCGTCCTGATCGCCGAGGCCGTCCTCGTCCCGGGCGCCCGGGCCTACCTGGACTCCCGGCCCGCCAGGCGCATCGCCGTACGGCAGAGCATTCGCGTCGTGGGTACGGGCGAAGGGGACCGGTCGAACCGGTTCGAGGGACGGTAGCACCGGCGAAATCCCCCAGCAACACCTCGCACAGCAGGAGAATCGGGGCTGTGCGAGGTGTTGACAGCTTCCCGGACGGCTTCCTAACTTCACTCTACGCGAACCGGTTCGACAACCGGGCAGCACCTCTTCCCCACTCTCGGCACAGACACGACCGGGCCGGTACGCTCACCCCGAGCGCCGAACCGGTTCGAGCAAGGAGTCCCCGTGAACATCGGTGAGATCGCCCGGCGGGCCGGTGTCTCACGGAGCACCGTGTCGTACGCGCTGAGCGGCAAGCGTCCCGTCTCGGAGGACACCCGCCGGAAGATCCAGCAGGTCATCGACGAGCTGGGCTACCGGCCCAACGCCAGCGCCCGTGCCCTGGCCAACGGCCGGACCAGCACCATCGGGCTGGTCTTCCCGCCGGCCGGCAACCACTACACCGGGATGCAGCTGGACTTCATCGGCAGCGTGGTGGAGGCCGCCGCGGCCCACGACTACGACGTGCTGCTGTCACCCAGCGGCGTGGACAGCGACCGCTCCTTCCAGCGGCTGCTGGGGGAGCGGCGGGTCGACGGCGCGATCCTGATGGAGATCAGGCTGGAGGACGACCGGGTCGATCACCTGGCCGCCCTGGACTTCCCTGCCGTCGCCATCGGCCGCACCGCCCGTCCCGAGGGCGGCTGGTGGGTCGGCCTGGACCACACCGCGCTCGCGGCGGCGTGCGTCCACCACCTCGCGGACCTCGGCCACCGCAGGATCGCCTTCGTCAACCGCCCCGAGCAGCTCCTGCGCGCCGGGTACGAGTCGGCGCAGCGGGGACTGGACGGCTTCACCAAGGCCGCCGCCGAGCGCGGGCTGACCGTGCGGACGTACTGCTGCGGGGACGACGCCGCCTCCGGCCAGGCATGCCTGGAGCAGATCCTGCACGACGACCCGGCCACCACGGCCCTGGTCACGCTGAACGAGGCCGCCCTGGGCGGCCTCTACCGGGGGCTCGCCCAGGCGGGCCGCCATGTGCCGCGCGACTTCTCCGTCACCGGCGTCGTGGCCGGCCGCTGGGCGGAGACGGTGACCCCGCAGCTCACCGCGGCGGACGTACCGGCCGAGGAGATGGGCCGGCGCGCCGTCGACCTGCTCGTCGAACGGCTCGACCACCCCGAGGCACCACCCCGGCACCATCTGCTCACCCCCCCGATCTCCCTGCGGGCCAGCACCGCACCGGCCACCGGCACACCCTCCGCCGACGGCCACCGCTCCTGACCCCAGGACCCCGGCACCCCCGCACCACTTCCCGCACCTCTCCGCACTGAGCACCCGCCCCTGCCTTCGGCGTGCCCGCAGCACCCCGCTCGGAGCACCCGCACCCCTTCGGCGTGCCCGCTCGCCTCCCCGTCACCCTCCCACGGCACCCCTGTGCCCGGAACGAAGGATCCGCCATGCAGAGTTCCGCCGGACGGCGCCTCGCCGCCGTCGCCGTGTCGACCGTCGTCGCCCTCGCCGGCACCGCCTGCTCCGGCTCGGGCAGCACCGACGCCAACGGCGCGGACAGCGGCACGTACACCGTCTGGGACCCGTACCCGCAGTTCGACAAGGGCTCGGACTGGGCCAAGTTGCTGGACGCCTGCGGCAAGGACGCCGGGGTGAAGGTCAAGCGGACGGCGTTCGACACGAGCGACCTGACGAACAAGGCACTGCTCGCCGCGCAGCAGGGCAACTCCCCGGACGTGATGATCGTCGACAACCCCGTGGTGTCGACCCTGGCGGAGGCCGGGGTTCTCACCACGACCGAGGACAACAAGATCGACACCTCGAAGGTGGACCCCAACCTGCTCGCGGCCGGCCAGGTGGGCGGCACGACGTACGGCACGCCGATCGGCGCCAACACCCTCGCCCTCTACTACAACAAGAAGGTCCTCAAGGCCGCCGGCGTGGACGTCTCCTCGGTCAAGGACTGGGCGTCGCTGACGGCGGCGCTGGCGAAGGTCGAGCAGGCGGGCAAGAAGGGCATCACCTTCTCCGCGATCGGCACCGAGGAGGGCAGCTTCCAGTTCCTGCCCTGGTTCTGGGGCTCCGGCGCGAAGCTGACGCAGCTCGACTCCTCCGAGGGTGTCTCCGCGCTCTCCCTGTGGGCCGGCTGGCTGAAGAAGGGCTACGCCCCGAACTCGGTGCTCAACAACACCCAGACCACGAGCTGGCAGGAGTTCGCGAGCGGCGACTACGCGTTCGCCGAGAACGGCACCTGGCAGCTCGCAGGCGCCCGCAAGGACGGCCTCGACTACGGCGTCCTGCCCGTCCCCGCAGCCGGCTCAGGCACCGCGGCGGCCCCGACGGGCGGCGAGTTCGTCACCGTACCGGTGCAGAAGGACACCGGCCGCTACGCCACCACGCAGAAGCTGGTGTCCTGCGTCAGCAGCGACAAGAACCTGTACCTCACCGACCGGACGCTCTCCTACGTCGCGCCCACCCGGGCCGTGCAGAAGCAGCAGGTGGCCGCCGACGCCGGCCTGAAGCCCTGGGTGGCGGCCGTGCGGTCGGCCAAGGGCCGCACCAGTGACAACCTCGGCACCAAGTACCCCAAGATCTCCGAGCAGATGTGGAAGGCCGTGCAGTCCGCGCTCAGCGGAGCGCAGTCGCCCAAGGACGCGCTCGCCGCGGCCCAGGCCGCGGTCAAGTAGGCACGGTCGGGAGCCAGTCGATGAACCGCACCGCGCCCCTGCCGGACGCCCGGGCCCCGCGCGAGCGGAACGGGGCGGCCCACGCCGCCCCGCCCCCGCCCCGCACCGCCGCCCGACGGCGCCGGCGGACCTCACCGCAGTGGGCCGCCTGGGGCTTCCTCACCCCGGTCACCCTCTACCTCGTCCTCTTCTACGCCTGTCCCCTGTACCGCAACATCGACCTGTCCCTGCGCAACTACACCGTCCGCTCCTTCGTCCAGGGCGACGCGCCGTTCACCGGCCTGCAGAACTACCGGACCGTCCTCGACGACCCCACCTTCGCTCCGGCACTGCTGCACACCGTCGTGTTCACCGCCGTCTCGCTGGTCTTCCAGTACGCCATCGGGCTGGCCCTCGCCGTCTTCTTCAACCGCAGCTTCCGGCTCTCGGCCACGCTGCGCGCCCTGTTCCTGGTGCCCTGGCTGCTGCCGCTGATCGTGTCCGCCTCCACCTGGTCGTGGATGCTGAGCAGCGAGTCCGGCCTGGTCAACGCCGTCCTGCACGCGCTGGGCATCGGGCCCGTCAACTGGCTGACCTCACCGTCCTGGTCGCTGGCGTCGGTGACCCTCGCCAACATCTGGATCGGCGTCCCGTTCAACCTGGTCGTCCTCCACAGCGGCCTGCAGTCGATCCCGCGCAGCCTGTACGAGGCCGCCGCCCTCGACGGGGCGAACGCCTGGCAGCAGTTCCGGCGGATCACCTTCCCGCTGCTGCGCCCGGTGTCCGCCATCACCCTGCTGCTCGGGCTCGTCTACACGCTCAAGGTCTTCGACATCATCTGGATCATGACCAAGGGCGGCCCGGCCGGCTCCTCCACCACCTTCGCCACGTGGTCCTACCAGCTCGGCTTCGGCAACCTGCTGCCCGCCTTCGGCCCCGGCGCGGCCGTCGGCAACCTGCTCGTCGCAGCCGCTCTGGTCTTCGGCCTGATCCACGTCAGGATCCAGCGGAAGCAGGCACTGTCATGAACCCCAGGCACGGACGCGGGCGTACGGGATGGAGGACGGCCGTCGGCCTGCTGCTGACCGCGGTCATGCTCTTCCCGGTGTACTGGATGATCAACGTGTCCCTGACCCGCGAGCAGGACATGCGCAAGACCCCGCCGGACTGGTTCCCGGTCCACCCCACCCTGGCCGGCTACCGATCGGTGCTCGACCAGCAACTGCCCTACCTCGGCACCAGCCTGGTCATCGGCCTGGGCACGGTCGCCCTGACCGTCGCCCTGTCCGCACCCGCCGGCTACGCGCTGGCCAAGCTGCGCCCCCGCGGCGGCGGCATACTCAACTTCCTGTTGCTCGCGGCCCAGATGATCCCCGGCATCATCATGGCGATGGGCTTCTACGCCATCTACCTCCAGCTCGGCCTCCTCCAGTCCGTGCCCGGCCTGATCGTCGCCGACTCCACCCTCTCCGTCCCGTTCGGCGTGCTCATCTGCACCGCGTTCATGTCCGGGATACCGGGTGAGCTGCTCCAGGCGGCGAGGACCGACGGCGCCGGCTCGCTGCGCACCTTCTGGTCCATCGTGCTGCCGATGAGCCGCAACGCCGTCGTCACGGTGTCCCTGTTCGCGTTCCTGTGGTCCTGGTCCGACTTCGTCTTCGCCGGCACCCTCGCGAACGGCGGCCCCCACGAGCCGATCACCCTCGGCATCTACCACTACATCGGCAACAACAACCAGGAGTGGAACGCCATCATGGCCACCGCCGTCGTCGCCTCCCTCCCGGCAGCGGTGATCCTCGTCCTCGCCCAGCGCTACGTCGCCGCCGGCGTGACCGCCGGCGCCGTCAAGGACTGAGTCCGGCCGCCGCGCGCCGTCCACCGCCTCCCTCCGTTGCAGAAACGAGTACCGCTTCATGACCGCCGCCTCCGGCCCGGCCTTCTCCGTGCGCGAGATACCGTTCAGCACCCACGGGTCCTGGTTCGGCATCAGCCCCGTGATCGCCGAGAAGACCGTCGCCGACGACCTCCACCTCGTCTCCCACCAGAACGGCATGCACCCCGTCCTGCGGTTCACCCCGCTGGCCGGCGGCGCCCGCGCCGAGACGGCCGTACAGGCCACACCCGCGCTGCTGAGCTGGCTGCTGCCCGGCGGGGGACGGATCGACGTCGCCTACGCCGCACCGGACACCGTGCGCCTGCGCGGCAGCGGTGCCGCCCTGCGCATCGCCGCCGCGGCCGGCACCCTGACGCCGTTCAGCGGCACCTACTTCTACGCCGACCCCGTCGACGGCTCGTACGTGTTCACCTCCTACGAGACCGGGCGCCGCTACCGCGTCACCGTGCTGACCGGCACCGCGGAGGTCACCGGCAGCCAGGACCTGGGCACCGCCGAACGCGCCGTGACGCTCGCCGGCGAGTGGTGGGAGGCGGCCGTCGAGGAACTGGACAGCGCCCGCCGCCCCTACACTTCCCCGCTCACCTTCGGCGAGGTCACAGCCGCCGCCCGCACCGCGTTCGGCGCCTTCGCCGACGCGGTGGCCCCCTGGCGCTCGCCCGGCACCCCGGCCGCCGAACTCGCCGTCTACGTCCTGTGGTCCGCGACGGTGCGGCCGGCGGGTCTGGTCACCCGCCCCGCCGTGCTGATGTCCAAGCACTGGATGGACAAGGTGTGGAGCTGGGACCACTGCTTCAACGCCCTGGCCCTCGCGCCGGGAGCACCCGCACTGGCCTGGGACCAGTTCGCCCTCCCCTTCGACCACCAGGACGAGAGCGGGGCGCTGCCCGACTCGGTCACCCACTCCGAGGTCCTGCGCAACTTCGTCAAACCCCCCATCCACGGCTGGGCCCTCGGCCGGCTGCGCCGCCGCCTCCCCGAACCCCCCGGCCGCGCCGAACTCGCCGAGACCTACCGCCGACTGGAACGCTGGACGGACTTCTGGCTCACCGCGCGCCGCGCCCCCGGCGCCGCTCTGCCCCACTACCAGCACGGCAACGACAGCGGCTGGGACAACGCCACCACCTTCGACCCCGAACGCGTCGCCGTCACCGCCGACCTGGCCTCCTTCCTCGTCCTCCAGCTGCACGAACTGGCCGACCTGGCCCGGGAGTTGGATCGACCGGGCGACGCCGTCCGGTGGATACGCACCGCACGGGAGATCAAGGCCGCGCTGCTCGACCAGCTCTGGACCGGCGAACGGTTCGTCGTCCGGGGAGCCCGCAGCGGGGACACCTGGAGCAGCGCCGGGCTCCTCGACCTGATGCCCATCGCGCTCGGCGAACACCTGCCCGCCGAGACGAGCAGCGCCCTGGCCGACCGCATCAAGGCCCACCTGACTCCGTACGGCCTGGCCACCGAGCTGACCACCTCCCCGCACTATCTCGCCGACGGATACTGGCGCGGCCCGATCTGGGCTCCCGTCACCGTCCTGATCGAGGACGGCCTGCGTCGCGCCGGCCACCACCGCCTCGCCGACGACATCAGCGCCCGCTTCCGCGCCCTGTGCGAGACCCACGGCTTCGCCGAGAACTTCGACGCCCTGACCGGCACAGGCCTGCGCGACCGCGCCTACACCTGGACCGCCGCCGCCTACCTCCTGCTCGCCGAAGCGCACGCACACCGTGACGGCCACTGAGCTGCCGTCCCCCCCCACAGCCCCGGGACCGCAAAGGCCCCGGTCAGCCTTCCCCCAGGAGCCGCACCATGAAGTCACCCAGGACCGCCTCCGGAGCCGGAACCCGCACCGGACGCAGGGCCGCCTCGTCCGCCACCGTCATCCTCGCCGCCCTGGCCGCGACGCTGGTGCCCACCGCCCCCTCCCAGGCCGCGGACACCAGCGTCACCGTCGACTTCGCCACCGCCGGCGGGGCCCCCACCCACCACGCCTCCGGAATGATCTACGGCATGACGCCGGACGGCTCACTCCCGCAGGACCACTTCTTCAAGGACATCAAGTGGCACTTCATGCGGGCCGGCGGAGCGCAGCTCAACAGCGGCGGCTACGCCACCAGCCTCGCCGACTACCGGACCCGCTGGAACTCGACCCTCGCCCAGTACAGGCGCACGGTGGCACTCGGCGGCACGTTCGTCCTCCTGCCGCACGACCTCTGGGGTGCCGACGGCACCACCAGCCAGGCCTTCCCCGGTGACAACGGCGACTGGACGCAGTTCGACAACTTCCTCGACCAGCTCATCGGCGACGTCAGGGCCAACAACATGACGGTCGAGTGGGACCTGTGGAACGAGCCCGACGGCAGCGGCTTCTGGAAGCCGTCGCAGGCGCAGTACCTCCAGATGTGGTCGCGCTTCTACGCCCGGGTGCGGGCCGCGTTCCCCGGCCAGCTGATCGTCGGGCCCAGCATCGCGAGCCAGCCCAACTCCTCCAACACGTGGTGGACCACGTACCTGAACCACGTCAAGGCGAACAACGTCGCCCCCGACATCTACAGCTGGCACGACGAACCCGGCGACCCGGTCACCGACGTGGGCCGCGCCAACTCCTCGCTCGCCGCGGCCGGGTTGACCAACTCCCGCCCGTACCAGATCAACGAGTACGCCACCGCGTCCATGCAGTCCCCGGGCGGCGGCGCCTGGTTCATCGGCCGCCTGGAGCGGGCCGGCGCCGACGGCCTGCGCGGCAACTGGGCCATGGGGACCGCCCTGCACGACGACGAGGCGAACCTGCTCACCAGGAACAGCGCCGGCCAGTACCTGCCGCTGGGCGAGTGGTTCATGTACCGCTACTACGGCTCGCAGAGCGGGACCGTCGTCAAGCTCACGCCGGGCAGCGGCGTCGACGGCCTGGCCACCAAGGACAACACCGCCAAGAACACCAAGCTGCTGCTCGGCAGCAACGGCAACACGGGCAACGTCACCGTCGACCTGACCGGTCTGAACAGCACGTCGGTGGTGGAGAACGGCAGGGTCCGTGCCGTCGTCCAGCGCATCCCCCACAACAACGGAGCCGCCGTCACCGGCCCCGTCACCGTCTCCGACACCACCCTGACGGTCGGCAACAACGCCGCCTCGGTGACCCTGCCGTGGACGAACGCCAAGGACGGCTACACCGTCACCCTGCTCCCGCCGTCCAACGCCACGATCTCCACGGTCGCCGTCAGCGAGAACAGCGGCCAGTGCCTGGACGACACGAACCTCGGCACCTCCGACGGCACCCAGTACCAGCAGTACTACTGCGAGGGCGGCTACCAGCAGATGCTCGACCTCAAGCCGGTCGGCGGCAAGGCCGACACCTACACCGTGGTCAACGAGCTGAGCGGCAAGTGCCTGGACGTCTCCCGTGCCTCCACCGCCGACGGGGCGGCCGTCCAGCAGTGGAGCTGCACCGGTGGCACCAACCAGCAGTTCACTCTCCACCCGGTCAGCGCCCTCGGCAACGGTCAGGACTACCAACTGGTCGCCGTGCACAGCGGCAAGTGCGTGGACGTCTCCGACGTCTCCACCGCGCCCCGCGCCCTGATCCACCAGTGGACCTGCGACCCCGCGAGTGCCCTGACCACGAAGAAGAACCAGATCTGGCGCCTGCTCGGCAAGAGCTGACACCCGCACCCCCCTCGGGCCGCACGAGACCGAGTGGCCCGAGGGGCTGGGCAGGGCGCCCGCTCACAGCGCAACGCCCGTCTCCCCGGCCAGCACCTCCACCAGCCGGTCCTGGAACGCCTCGTCGTGGACCGCGGGGTGCGGCTGCTGCCGCCGGTGGTGGTACCAGTACCCGCCGGTGGTCAGGGCCTCGGGATCATCGCTCGAGGCGAGCCACTCCTGTGTGCGATGGCCGAGCTCGAGATCGTCCGGTGCGCCGGGGCCGCCCATCCTCGTGGGCACCCAGCCCGGATCCACGGCGTTGCTCAGCACCCCGGGCCGCAGGCGAGCCACGGCGGCCGCGAGCGTCGTCACGAACAGCTTGCTGTCGGCATACGACCCCGCGCTCGCGCCCCGCCAGTCGACCCCGGCGAGCGACGGACGCCCGCTGAAGTGCGAGCCGCTGCTCAGGTACACCAGCCGGCCCGGCCCTCGGAGCAGGGCCGTGAGCAGGTACGGCGCGACGATGTTGACCGGCATGACCGCCGGTCCGCTCCACACACCGGCGTTGTGAATGACCGCGTCGAGGGGCTCCGCGCCCTCCAACTCGGCGGCGATGCGCAGGACGGCGTCACGGTCCGCGAAGTCGCCCACCACCAGACCCGCCCCACGGCCGACCAGCGCGCCGAGCACCGCCGCCCGCTCGCGATTCCGGGCGTGCACCACCACGTCGTGGCCGGCGGCCAGCAGCGCATCGGCAGCGGCACGCCCGAGCCCGTCCGCGGACCCGGTCACCAGAATCCGGCTCATCCCGTCACCTCCGACCCGTCGACCGGCTCCACAGAAGATCGTACGAGCGAGTCAGGACAGCCAGTCGGTGTAGTGGGTGGGAGCGAGGTGGGCGTTCTTGTCGGTGAGGACGTCGCCCCGGACGACCGCGAGCATCCCGGCGGTGGGGTCGGTCACGACCGTACGGCTGTCGCCCTTGTGGGACAGCGTGATCCTGCCCAGCTCGTCGAGCGGGAAGATGTCGGGACCGGCGATGTTGCGCACACCGTTCAGCGGAGCGCCCGCGGCCACCTCCGCCACCGCGGCGGCCACGTCCTTGGAGGCGATCGGCTGGATCGGGGTGGCGGGCAGCCGGACGGTGCCGTTGTCGGCGGTCCATGACAGGACGGCGTCCATGAACTCCATGAACTGCGTCGCCCGGACGATCGAGTACGGGATCCGCCCGGCCGCGAGGATGTTCTCCTGGAGCACCTTGGCCCGGTAGTAGTCCAGCTCGGGAACCTGTTCCGCGCCGACGATCGAGAGGATGACGACGTGGCCGACGCCGCCCTTGCGAGCGGCGGCCAGGAGGTTGTCCATCGAGGTCTGGAAAAAGGCCAGGGAGGCTTCGTCGAAGGTGGGGGAGTTCGTCAGATTGACGACGACGTCCGAGCCCGCCACGGCCTCGTCCAGTCCCCGGCCGCTGATGACGTCGACTCCGGTGGACTGCGAGTGCGGTACCGCCTCGTGGCCGGCGGCGTTCAGCTTCGTGACGACCTGTGACCCGATCAGTCCGGTACCGCCGATGACCGCGAACTTCATGACTCACCTTTCGCCGGGGGCATGGGCGCAATATGGCACAAAAGGGGCCATGGGGCGCGGCGAGGACGACCTCGACGAGGTGCCGGGCCGTGACGGTACGGTCGACGCCGGCCCACCGGTTCGGCGCCGGTGGGCCGGGACCCGCGTCTGCGTCGTGACCCCGCGCAGCGCGCGGCTCATGCCGTGTGGATCTCCAGGGCGGCACGCACGGCGGACTCCACGGCCCCCTCGATCCAGGCCGGCTTGAGGGACGTGTGGTCCCCGGCGAAGTGCAGCGGACCTTCGCGCACGGGGATGGCGGGGAGCAACTCCGTGTGCTGCCCGGGCAGGAGCACGGACGCCTCCCCGTAGGCGTAGGGGTCGCGCAGCCAGCTCTGCGTGCGGCCGGCGCCGGTGTAGAAGACCTCGATGCGCTGGCCGTAGACCTGCTGGAGGCCGCACAGAGCGTGTGGGTACCGCGCCTCGTCGTCCAGGGAGTCCCAGCGCAGTGCGTCGTCCGCCCAGCTGTAGGAGGCCAGGACCACGCCTCCCGCGCTGCCCGGAACCGGATGCGAGGGGTGGAACATGAACCGGTTGGCGTTGTCCGACACCGAGCCGCCACCCACGACGTCGACCGCCTCCGGCTGGTCGCGCGCGATCGCGCGGTTGGCGGTGTAGTGGGTGCGCTGTCCGGCTGTGATGTGCCCGCCGGGCACGGAGGGATGGGCGCCGAGCAGGCTGCCGTCCGCGGCGGCGCGGCCGGTGCGGTAGGCGTCGTACAGGCCGGGGTCGACGGCGTGCAACTCGCGCTTCCAGTCGGCCTCGTCGAACTCCCACCAGCGGCGGCTGAACTCCAGCAGCACCTTGGTCGCGCTGTCGTAGTGCAGTTCGCAGACCGCGCGGCGCTTGCCGTACGACATCGGCGGGGCGATCTGTACGTGGCGCAGTCCGGAGAAGGGCACCGTGACCACGGCGACGTCCGCGGTGAACTGCTCGCGTACGACGGGACCGCCACGGCCCTCGGACACGGTGTCGACCCATACGTGCGGGCCCTTGCTCCCCACGTGCTCGGTGTCCGGACCGGGCCGGTCGGGGTGGTGGTACTCGATCCGCGTGACCCGGCGGTCGAACCGCACGTCGGTGCGCACGCGGTCCAGAAGGGCGTCCGGCAGTACGGCGGTGCCGCCCTCCAGCTCGTAGAAAGGCGTGTCGGGGCTGATGAGGGAGGAGCCGATGAAACTGTGGATGAAGGACAGGGGGAGACGCGAGGTGAGGTTCTCCAGGGTGCCGATCAGGTCGATGGTCCGCTCGTCGAGGCCGGCGTGCTCGGTGAGGAAACGGAACATCGACCAGTCACCGAACCGCTGCACCACGCGGGCCCAGCCCCGCAGCCGCTCCGGGAGCGGCTTGTCCACCCGTTTGCCGTCGCTGTCGACGTGGCTGAACTCGTCGCGCACCGGGTCCAGCGCAGCGCGCAGGATGGCCGCAGCGGGGGAGTCCCAGTGGGCCCGGGGCACGCCGAAGGACCGGTTGATGCGCCGGGGCGCGCGGGCGTAGTCGGCGCGCCGCATACGGATGCCGTTGACGTGAATCCAGGTGTGGTTGGCGGGACGTCCCTCCTTGTCGACGTCGACGTAGTGAAAACGCCGCTTCTTCAGCCCGAACTGGTCGATCAGCTCCATCACCAGGGGATGACTGCCGGGAATGCGCATGGCGCCCGCCTCGGCGTACTGGCGGGGATCGGCGAAGGGCTGCTCGGCCTGTTCGTGGCCGCCGGCCCGGAAGGTCTTGATGCGCCCGCCCGCGCGATTGCCGTTGGCCTCCAGCACCGTGACCCGGTGTCCGGCCCTCTTCAGCAGCCAGGCCGCCACCAGCCCGGCCGGACCGGCGCCGATGACCAGTACGTTCTTGACGCTTGTCCGTCGATGAGCAGGCAGTCCCTGGTGGAGCAGGCGCTGGTAGCGCGGGACGAGGGGGCGGTCGTCGGAATCCAGTACGAGCAGTGCGCGAGCGACGGCGAGGCACCGGTCGAAGTCGGTGCCACGGCGCTCGGGCGGGGCGGCCGGGGCGGCCGGGGCGGGCAGAGCCGAGGCGGTACCGCTGGTCAAGGCCGTCGCCGCCACCGTGGCCGTGCCGGCCACCGCCGCGAAGCTCCGCCGGGAGAGACCGTCATCCGAAGGCACCACCGCGTGATCGTCAGTCATGGCGGCCTTTGTACTGGCGGCCGTGACCGGGCGCCCGCCCTTCGCTCCGGCGTTGACTCGAAGGAGCGAAGACCGCGACAAACCCTGACGTCACGACAGGTCCGCCGACGTGGACGGCCCGGGAAACCCGAAGGGATGAATGCTGCGCGAACCCCCGCCCGCGGCCGCGACCGAACCCCCACACTCCCCATGCGTATCCACATCCGTGCTCTCCGCCGGGCCTGCGCGGGGCATCGCGTACGCGGTGCCGGCCCGGCCCCGGCGAGAGCGCGGGGCGACGGAGGGGGAAGGATGGCGCAGCGGCGCACTCCGTTCGGGGACAGAGCCCGTTACTGGTTCGACAGCACACTGGCCCGTGGCGCCTCCGCACTCGTCGGCTGGATGGCGCTGGTCTGCCTGGCCGTCGTCGTCCCGGCCAGTGCGGTGCTGGTGTGGACCGATCCGGATGCACCGGCGTCCCTGGCGGACCGAGCGGCGCAGGTGTGGCACCTCACCGGGGAGACACTGCGGCTGGGCGGTACGACGGGTACGCCGCTCCGGGTGACGATGTCGGTGCTGCTCGCCCTGGTCGCTCTCCTGTACGTCTCGACGCTGGTCGGCCTCATCACGACGGCGCTCACGGAGCGGCTCACCGCGTTGCGACGGGGCCGTTCCACGGTGCTCGAACACGGGCACGCCGTGGTCCTGGGATGGTCCGAACAGGTCTTCACGGTGGTGAGTGAACTGGTGGCCGCCAACGCCAACCAGCGGCGGGCGGCTGTGGCCGTGCTGGCCGCCCGGGACAAGACCGCCATGGAGGAGGCGCTGAGCACGAAGGTGGGTCCTGCCGGCCGTACGCGGCTGATCTGCCGCAGCGGCCCCACCACAGACCCGGCCGTGCTCACCCTGGCCAGTCCGGCCACGGCCGGTGTCGTGCTGGTCCTGCCGCACGACGCACCCGACGCCGACGCCGAGGTGGTCAAGACGCTGCTGGCGCTCAGGGCAGCCCTGGCAGGGAGGCCGTCCCGTCCGCCCGTCGTCGCCGCTGTCCGGGACGACCGCTACCGCCTGGCCGCCCGTCTCGCCGCCGGACCGGGCGGCATCGTCCTGGAGAGCGACACGGTCACCGCCCGGCTGATCGTCCAGGCGGCGCGCCGCCCCGGGCTCTCCCTCGTCCACCAGGAACTCCTCGACTTCGCCGGCGACGAGTTCTACCTGGTCAGCGAGCCGGCCCTGACCGGCCGGCCGTTCGGCGACGCGCTGCTGTCCTATCCGACGTCGAGCGTCGTCGGGATCCTGCGAGGAGACACGCCGCTGCTCAACCCGGCACCGCAGACCCCCGTGGGCCCGGACGACGCGCTCGTCGTCATCTCCCGTGACGACGACACGGCCTGCATGGACGACTGCGCGGAGTTGGTCGAGAAGGCGGCGATGGCGTCCGGTCCCTCGACACCGGCACGACCGGAGCGGGTTCTCCTGCTGGGCTGGAACCGGCGAGCGTCGCTCATAGTCGACCAGTTGCGCCGCCGCGCCCGGCCGGGCTCGGCCGTCGACGTGGTGGCGGACGGTGGTGAGGCGACCGTCCGGCAGGTGAACGAGGCCGCCGCACGCAGCGGCACCGACCTGACCTTGACACTGCATCACGGGGACGTCACCCGGCCCGAGACCCTCCGACGTCTGGACGTGCACTCCTACGACAGCATCATCGTGCTCGGTCAGGACTCCGCCCCCGGTCAGCCGCCGGAGGACCCCGACAACCGCACGCTCGTCACCCTTCTTCTGCTGCGTCAACTCGAGGAGGCCACCGGACGCGAACTGCCGGTCGTCACCGAACTGATCGACGACCGCAACCGGGCGCTGGCCCCGATCAGCCCCGGAGCCGACGTGATCATCAGTGGCAAGCTCATCGGCCTGCTCATGGCACAGATCTCCCAGAACCGGCACCTGGCAGCGGTGTTCGAGGAGCTGTTCTCCGCCGACGGAACCGGGGTGCGCCTGCGGCCCGCCACCGACTACGTGCTGCCGGGGCTCGAGACGTCCTTCGCCACCGTCGTCGCCGCGGCACGTCGTCGCGGCGAATGCGCCATCGGTTACCGAAGCCACGACTCGTCGAAGAGCCCCGGCTACGGCGTGCGGATCAACCCGGCCAAGGCCGAGCGGCGCCGCTGGGCGGTCGAGGACGAAGTGGTCGTCGTCGGCAAGGACTGACCCCGGTTCCCGGGCACTCGTCCGCGGTGAGCGGGCGCAGCGTGCTCGTGCCGTTGGACTCCACGGCGGCCATCAGCAACACCCCCACGTCGAAGTCCGTCGTCGTACGGCTGGAACCCGTCTCCGTCGGCGTGTGACCCCGTGGGGCGGCCGAGGGAAGCCCCGTCGAGATCCTTGACCCCGCGTCGGCGCTCCATGATGCTGTGTTGCGAAACATGAGATGTGTGCCGCATTGAGCAACATCTGAATCAGGTCTCGATCAGCCGAGGAGTGGCCATGACGCACCAGGTCCGTGCTGTCGTCGCGCGGGGCAAGGGCGCCCCCGTCAGCCTGGAAACGATCATCGTGCCCGACCCGGGTCCGGGCGAGGCGCTGGTGAGGATCGAGGCCTGCGGGGTCTGCCACACCGATCTGCACTATCGCGAGGGCGGCATCAACGACGACTTCCCGTTCCTGCTGGGCCACGAGGCGGCGGGAGTCGTGGAGTCGGTGGGGGAGGGGGTCACCGACGTCGCCCCCGGCGACTTCGTCGTCCTCAACTGGCGTGCCGTGTGCGGTCAGTGCCGGGCCTGTCTGCGCGGACGGCCCTGGTACTGCTTCAACACCCACAACGCCGAGCAGAAGATGACCTTGACCGACGGCACCGAGCTCTCCCCGGCGCTGGGCATCGGCGCGTTCGCGGAGAAGACGCTGGTGGCGGCGGGGCAGTGCACCAAGGTCGACCGGGCCGCGTCGGCGGCAGCCGCCGGGCTGCTCGGCTGCGGCGTGATGGCGGGTATCGGTGCCGCCATCAACACCGGGAACGTCGGCCGCGGCGACTCGGTCGCCGTCATCGGCTGCGGCGGTGTCGGGGCCGCCGCGATCGCCGGGTCCGGTCTGGCGGGCGCGGCGAAGATCATCGCGGTCGACATCGACGACCGGAAGCTGGAGACCGCCAAGAAGCTCGGCGCCACCCACACCGTGAACTCCAGGAGCGCGGACGCGGTGGAGGCGATCCGCGAGCTGACCGGCGGCCACGGCGCCGACGTGGTCATCGAGGCGGTCGGCCGCCCCGAGACGTACCGGCAGGCCTTCTACGCCCGCGACCTGGCCGGCACGGTCGTCCTGGTCGGCGTGCCGACCCCGGAGATGAAGCTGGAGCTGCCCCTGCTGGACGTCTTCGGCCGCGGCGGCGCGCTGAAGTCCTCCTGGTACGGCGACTGCCTGCCGACCAGGGACTTCCCGATGCTCATCGATCTGTATCTCCAGGGCCGACTGGACCTGGACGCGTTCGTCACGGAGACCATCGCCCTGGACGGGGTCGAGAAGGCCTTCGAGCGGATGCACCACGGCGACGTGCTGCGCTCGGTGGTCGTCCTCTGATGGCCCGCGCGCGGATCGACCATCTCGTCACGTCGGGGACCTTCTCCCTGGACGGCGGCACCTGGGACGTGGAGAACAACGTCTGGATCGTCGGCGACGACACCGAGGCGGTCGTCATCGACGCCGCGCATGACGCGGAGGCGATCGCCCGGGCCGTCGGCGAGCGCACCCTGAGGGCCATCGTGTGCACCCACGCCCACAACGACCACATCGACGCCGCACCCGCGCTCGCGGCGCGCACCGGCGCCCCGATCCTGCTCCACCCCGACGATCTGCCGCTGTGGAAGCAGACCCATCCCGACAAGGCGCCGGACGCCGAACTGGCCGCTGGCCAGGGCATCGCGGTGGCCGGCATCGAGCTGACCGTGCTGCACACGCCCGGCCACGCCCCCGGCGCGGTCGGCCTCTACGCGCCGGCGCTGGCGGCCCTCTTCAGCGGCGACACGCTCTTCGCCGGCGGCCCGGGGGCGACCGGCAGGTCCTACAGCCACTTCCCGACCATCATCGAGTCGATCCGGGACCGGCTGCTGACGCTGCCGGGCGACACCGTCGTGCACACCGGACACGGGGAGACGACCACCGTCGCCGCCGAGGCCCCGCACCTGAAGGAGTGGATCGACCGCGGCTTTTGACGCCCGCCGGCGATCCTCACGTGCCCGCCGCATCGGCTCGCGGCCCTCGCGAGCCGATGCGGCGCCCGAGTTGCTCTATGTGAATCAAGTTCTTTATCACGCAACGCCAAGAACGGCTCGGCGTGCCCTCTGAACGCCTTGACAAGGGTTCGGGGCGACCCCAGACTGATGTTGCGCTTACTGCAATCCGTTTCGCTATACGCACCGAGGTGTCATGATGATTCCCGCGTGCCGTCTCGAGGATCTCCCACGAGGCGAGGCCCACCGGCTCGACATCGATCCGCCGGTCTCGGTGTTCCACACCGATGACGGCGAGCTCTTCGCCATCGACGACACCTGCACCCACCAGGACGCGTCGCTCGCTGACGGCTGGCTGGAGGGCCGCGAGGTGGAATGCCCGCTGCATGCTTCCACGTTCGACCTCAGGACCGGCGCGGTCGACGCCCCGCCGGCCAAGCTGCCGGTCCGGACGCACGAGGTCGCCGTCGAGGACGGCGTGATCTACGTCCGGCTGTCCACGGAGGCGCCCAACCTGCCGCCCTGCATCGCAGCCCGGCTCGCCGGGGGTCCCGCGTGAGGACGGTCGCCGTGGTCGGCGCCTCGCTGGCCGGTCTGTCGGCGGCGCGCTCGCTGCGCAAGCAGGGCTACGACGGCCGGCTGGTCGTCATCGGGGAGGAGCCGCACCGCCCCTACGACCGCCCCCCGCTCTCCAAGGAGTTCCTGGCCGGCACTCTCGCCGAGTCGGAACTGGCCCTGGAGACGGACGACGAGGACCTCGGGGCGACGTGGCTGCTCGGCACCCGTGCCGTCGGCCTCGACCACGGCGACCGCGCCGTCCGGCTCGCCGACGGCCGGGAGGTGCGGGCCGACGGCGTGGTCATCGCGACCGGCGCCGCCGCGCGCAGCCTCCCCGGCTCCGCGGGCCTGGCCGGAGTGCACACCCTGCGCACCCTGGACGACGCCCGCGCCCTGCGGGACGAACTGGCCCGCGGTGGGCGGCTGGTGGTGATCGGCGGCGGCTTCATCGGTGCGGAGGTCGCCTCCACCGCACACGGCCTCGGGCTCGAGGTGACCGTCGTGGAGGTGGCCCCGACCCCGCTTGCCGGACCGCTCGGGGAGACCATGGGCGCCCTCGTCTCCGCTCTCCACGCCGACCACGGTGTACGGCTGCTGTGCGGCGTGGGCGTCAAGGGACTGAGCGGGGAGACCCGTGTCGACGCCGTCCTGCTCGAGGACGGCCGTACCCTCCCCGCCGACATCGTCGTGGTCGGTGTCGGTGCACGTCCCTGCGTCGAGTGGCTGGAAGGCTCCGGCATCGCGCTCGACAACGGCGTCAAGTGCGGCGCGGACGGCCGCACCAGCCTGGCCGGTGTGGTCGCGGTCGGGGACTGCGCCAACTGGTACGACCCGCGCGTCGGTCACCACCGCCGCGTCGAGCACTGGACCGGCGCGCGGGAGCGTCCCGACGCCGCGATCGCCACGCTGCTGGCCGGCGGTGCGGTGGAACCGGGTGTGCCCCGGCCGCCGTACTTCTGGTCCGACCAGTACGGTGTGACGATCCAGTTCGCCGGTCATGCGGCCGGCGCCGACAGCGTCACCATCGAGGCGGGGGCCGCGGACGATCGCGACGTCCTCGCCGTCTACCGGCGGGCCGGGAACCCGGTCGCCGTGCTCGGGATGAACCAGCCGCGGCTGTTCCTGCGCTGGCGCAAGCAACTCGCCGCCACCAGGTCCTGACCCGCCCCAGCGGCGTCCCACGCTGCTGCCGCACTGCGCAAACCGCTGCTTGATGCCCAACGACGTCGTCCGGAGCCGTTCTTCCCGGCGCGTGAATGACCCCTCCATGACGTTCTCCCGAGGAGTGCACCGTGACCTCGACCAGCCTGCCGGACAGCCTGATCGCCACCCTCCCCGGCTCCTCCTACACGGATCCGCAGATCTTCGCCCAGGAGCAGGAGCGCATATTCGAGACGATGTGGTTCTGCGTCGCGCGCGCCTGTGAACTGGGCAAGCCCGGCGCCTTCCGCACCGTCGACGTGGGCCGAGAGAGCATCCTCGTCACCCGGGCCCGGGACAACTCGATCCGCGCGTACTTCAACGTCTGCCGGCACCGCGGAGCCAAGCTCTGCACGGAGGAGACCGGCGAGGTCAAGCGGGCCTTCCAGTGCCCCTACCACGCCTGGACGTACGACCTGAACGGCAAACTCGTCGCGGCCCCCAACCTCACCAAGATGCCCGACGTCGGCCGTACCGAGTACGGCTTGGTGGGGGTGGCCGTGCGCGAATGGCTCGGCTATGTCTGGGTCTGCCTCGCGGAGAACCCGCCCTCCTTCGAGGAGGACGTCATGGGCGCGGTCGTGGAGCGGCTCGGCGACGTGGAGTCGATCGAGCGCTACGACATCGACAACCTCTCCCTGGGCAAGCGGATCGTCTACGACGTCAAGGCCAACTGGAAGCTCATCATCGAGAACTTCATGGAGTGCTACCACTGCGCCACGATCCACCCCGAGCTCACCGAGGTGCTCCCGGAGTTCGCGGACGGCTACGCCGCCCAGTACTACGTCGGCCACGGCGCAGAGTTCGGCGAGGACGTCCAGGGGTTCACCGTGGACGGCTCCGCGGGCCTGGACCGCATTCCCGGGGTCGCGGCCGACCAGGACCGGCGCTACTACGCGATCACCGTCAAGCCCCAGGTGTTCGTCAACCTCGTACCCGACCACGTGATCTTCCACCGGATGTATCCGGTGTCCGTGGACCGCACGATCGTCGCGTGCGACTGGCTCTACCTCCCGCACGTCGTCGAGAGCGGCAAGGACGTCAGCCGGTCCGTGGAGCTGTTCCACCGGGTCAACCAGCAGGACTTCGACGCCTGCGAGCGCACGCAGCCCGGGATGGGCTCCCGCATGTACGCCAAGGGCGGTGTGCTGGTGCCGAGCGAGCACCACATCGGAGCCTTCCACGACTGGGTGAACGAGCGCCTGGGCACTGTCCAGGGGTGACTCAGCCCAGGTAGCCCATGCGGTGGCTGATCTCCTCGGCGCCCTTGACCAGCACCGGGGAGAGCTCCCGCATCCGCTCCTCGGTGAAGCGGTAGGACGGGCCGGAGGCGGTGACGGCGGCGATGACCCGGCCCTCCCGGTCGAGGACCGGCGCGGCCATGGCGTGCAGACCGATCTCCAGCTCCTCCTTGGTCCAGGCGTAGCCGGCCTCCCGCGCCTCGGCGAGCTGCTTCTCCAGCTTGGCCTTCGACGTGATGGTGTGCGGCGTGACCTTCTTCAGCCCGGCCTCGGCCAGCAGCGCGGCGCGCTCCTTGGCGGGCAGGTGCGCCAGCAGGACCTTGCCGCTCGACGTCGCGTGCAACGGGGTCAGCTGACCGACCCAGTTGTGCGCGGTGACCGCTCCCGGGCCGCGCACCTGGTAGAGGTTGATCGCGTAGTGCTCCTGCAGCACCGCGATGTTGACGGTCTCGCCGATCTCCTCGGCGAGGCGCTCGCACACCGGACGTCCCTGCTGGGTGATGTCGATGCGGCCCGTGACCGCGCCGGCCAGGCGTACGATGCCGAAGCCGAGCCGGTACTTTCCGCGCTCGCCCGCCTGTTCCACCAGGCCGCGCGCCTCCAGGGCGCCGAGCAGGCGGAAGGCGGTGGACTTGTGCACATCGATCTCGGCGGCCACCTCGCTGACGCCCGCCTCGCCCCGCTGGGCCAGGATCTCGAGGACGCTGATGGCACGGTCGACGGACTGCACTCCGCCGGCCTGCGAAGGTGGCGTTTCGGTGTCTTGGCTGTGGTTGCTCACAACGAAACTATACGCGTAGTAAACAACACGGATGCAAGCGACCACGCCCGAACGGTGACCCTGCAAGTTGCGTGCCACGCAACCTAGTGCGTATAGCGCTACTGGTACTACCATGCCTCGCGTATCTACGGCGCGAGCGAGACGAGGCCCCATGGCTCCCCTGCAATACGACTTCGTCATCGTCGGCGGCGGTTCGGCCGGCAGTGCACTGGCGAACAGGCTCTCCGCGGACCCGGCGAACCAGGTGCTGGTACTGGAGGCCGGCCGGCCCGACTACCCGTGGGACGTCTTCATCCACATGCCCGCGGCGCTGACCTACCCGATCGGCAGCCGGTTCTACGACTGGAAGTACGAATCCGAGCCCGAGCCCCACATGGGAGGCCGGCGCATCTACCACGCCCGCGGCAAGGTGCTGGGCGGCTCCAGCAGCATCAACGGCATGATCTTCCAGCGCGGCAACCCCATGGACTACGAGCGCTGGGCGGCCGACCCGGGCATGGAGACCTGGGACTACGCGCACTGCCTGCCGTACTTCCGGCGGATGGAGAACTGTCTGGCGGCCGACCCGGACGACGAGTTCCGCGGTCACGACGGCCCCCTCGTCCTGGAGCGCGGCCCGGCCACCAACCCGCTCTTCGGCGCCTTCCTCGAGGCCACCCAGCAGGCCGGCTACGCCCCCACGGAGGACGTCAACGGTTACCGGCAGGAGGGCTTCGCCCGGTTCGACCGCAACGTCCACCGCGGACGCCGGCTGTCGGCCTCGAAGGCGTACCTCAAGCCCGCGAGGAAGCGCTCCAACCTCACCGTCCGGACCCGCGCCCTGGTGACCCGCGTCCTCTTCGAGGGCAAGCGGGCGGTCGGTGTGGAGTTCCAGCGCGGCAAGGGGGCCCCGCAGCAGGTGCGCGCCAGGGAAGTCGTCCTCTGCGGCGGCGCGATCAACTCCCCGCAGCTGCTGCAGCTGTCGGGTGTCGGCAACGCGCGAGAGCTGCGCGCCCTCGGCATCGACGTCGTGCACGACCTGCCGGGCGTCGGCGAGAACATGCAGGACCACCTCGAGGTGTACATCCAGTACGCCTGCAAGCAGCCCGTCTCCATGCAGCCGTACCTGGCGAAGTGGCGGGCGCCGTTCATCGGCCTGCAGTGGCTGTTCAGGCAGGGCCCGGCCGCCACCAACCACTTCGAGGCCGGCGGCTTCGCCCGCAGCAACGAGGACGTGGACTACCCCAACCTGATGTTCCACTTCCTGCCCATCGCGGTCCGCTACGACGGCTCCGTGCCCGCCGGCGGCCACGGCTACCAGGTTCATGTCGGCCCCATGTACTCCGACGCCATCGGCTCGGTGAAGATCAAGAGCACGGACCCCCGCGAGCACCCGGCGCTGCGCTTCAACTACCTCTCCACCGAGCAGGACCGCCGCGAGTGGGTCGAGGCGATCCGGGTCGCGCGGAAGATCCTCAACCAGCCCGCGCTCGCCCCTTACAACGACGGCGAGATCTCGCCCGGGCCGTCCGTGGAGACGGACGAGGAGATCCTCGCCTGGGTCGCCAAGGACGGCGAGACCGCGCTGCACCCCTCCTGCACCTGCAAGATGGGCACCGACGAGATGTCCGTCGTCGACCCCACCAGCATGCGCGTGCACGGCGTGGAGGGCCTGCGGGTCGTCGACGCGTCGGTGATGCCGTACGTCACCAACGGCAACATCTACGCGCCGGTCATGATGGTCGCCGAGAAGGCCGCCGACCTCATCCTCGGCAAGGAGCCGCTGCCCCCCTCGAAGGCCGCGTACTACCGCCTGCGCGACGCCGAGAGCCAGGCCGGATGACCTTGGGCGCCACCGGTCTGAGGGCGCTGCTCGGCAGCGTCCGCTACGAGGTGCTGCCGGCGAAGGCGACCGAGGACAAGGTCCTCGCCCACGTCCCGCGCGACGTCGTGGTCACGGTCACGGCGTCACCGGTCAAGGGCCTGGAGCCGACCCTCGCTCTCACCGGCCGGCTCGCGGCGCACGGCTACCGTGTCGTCCCGCACGTGCCCGCGCGGCTGCTGCGGGACGACGCGCACCTGAAGGACGTGGTCGACCGGCTCCGCGAGGCGGGCGTGGACGACGTCTTCGTCCCCGCGGGGGACGCCGACCCGCCCGCCGGGGCCTACCGGGGCGCGCTGCCGGTGTTGCGCCGGCTGAGCGAGCTGGGCAGGCCCTTCACCCGGGTCGGCGTCACCGGCTATCCCGAGAGCCATCCGCTCATCCACGACGACGTCACCATCCAGTCGATGTGGGACAAGCGCGAGCACGCCACGTACATCGTGAGCAACCTCTGCTTCGACCCGCGGGTGCTGGCGCAGTGGGTGGCGCGGATACGGTGCCGGGACGTCACCCTGCCCGTCCACCTGGGCGTCGCGGGGCCCGTGCAGCGCGCGAAGCTGCTGGCGACGGCCACGAAGATCGGGGTGGGGGAGTCGACGCGCTTCCTGACCAGGCACACCTCGTGGTTCCTGCGCTTCGCGGCTCCCGGCGGCTATGCACCGGAGAGACTCCTCAGGGGCACCGAGGCGGCTCTCACGGCGCCCTCGGCCGGGGTGGCCGGGCTGCACCTGTTCACCTTCAACCAGATCGCGGAGACGGAGGCCTGGCGCCGCGCGCTCCTGGAGCGCCTCGCCGGCCGAGGTGTCCACGGCGGAGCCGCTGACCGTCGCGCCCGATGAGGGCCGTATACGACGACGCGGGGCCGGAGAACCGGCCCCGCCCACCCCTCGTGTCATCGCTCAGCGGAAGACCACCGTGCGGTTGCCGTCCACCATCACACGGCTCTCGCTGTGCCACTTCACCGCGTGCGCCAGCACCTGGGCCTCCACGTCCCGGCCGACCGTGACCAGCTCTCCGGGGTCGAGCGAGTGGTCCACCCGGACCACGTCCTGCTCGATGATCTGCCCCTCGTCGAGGTCCGACGTCACATAGTGCGCCGTCGCGCCGACGAGCTTCACCCCGCGGTCGTAGGCCTGGACGTACGGCCGTGCCCCCTTGAAGCTGGGCAGGAAGGAGTGGTGGATGTTGATCGCCCGGCCCTCCAACTGCTTGCACAGGTCGTCGGAGAGCACCTGCATGTAGCGGGCCAGCACCACCAGGTCGACGTCCAGCTCGCGCACCAGCTCCAGCAGCCGCGCCTCGGCCTCCGGCTTGGTCTCCCCGGTCACCGGGATGTGGTGGAAGGGAATGCCGTACGTCTCCGCCAGGCCTTCGAAGTCACGGTGGTTGGAGACGATCGCCGGGATTTCGATGTTGAGGGCGCCGGTGCGCCGGCGGAAGAGCAGATCGTTGAGGCAGTGCCCGAACTTGGACACCATGATGAGCGTGCGGGTCGGCGTCGAGGCGTCCCGCAGCGTCCAGGAGATCCGGTAGGCCTCGGCGACCGGACCGAACCGGTAACGCAGATTTTTCAGGTCCGCGTTTGGGTCGGAAACGTCGAAGTGGACCCTCATGAAGAAGCGGCCCTGGAGGCGGTCGTCGAACTGCTGGCTCTCCAGGATGTTGCCGGAGTTCCTGACGAGGAAACCGCTCACGGCATGGACCAGGCCGGCGCTGTCGGGACAGGAGAGGGTGAGGACGTACTCGCGGCCAGGTTGCGGTCGAGGTGACATGTCGGCCTCCGTCGGTGCGTAATGCACAACTCAGTGAGCGATGCGCAACATCGTCGGTGTCGACGGGGCCCCCGGTCAAGAGGAGCGAGGGTCATCCGGCCTCTTGTGAAATCGTCATTCCCCAACCACTTGACGTCTGTCTGGACATTCGCCAGGGTGTTCCACCACAAGCAATTTGATGCACGATGCGCAACGCATTTCAGCTGAAGGGCTTGGCGCGTGGCAGACCTGTATGTGGACGGTGAATGGCGGAAGCCGGTGGCCGGAGGCCTCCGGGAGATCCGCTGCCCCGCCGACGGCACCCTTTCGGCGACCGTGTCGGAAGGGACGCGTCCCGACTCCGAGGCGGCGATCGCCGCGGCTCGCCGCGCCTTCGACGAGGGGCCCTGGCCCCGCACCCCGGAGCGTGAGCGCGGCGCCCTGCTGCTGCGCACCGCCGACCTGATCGAGCGGGACGCGAAGGAGTTCGCACGTGCGGAGTCGCTGGACACCGGCAAGAGGCTGGTCGAGAGCGAGTACGACATCGCCGACGTGGTCTCCTGCCTCCGATACTACGGCGGACTCGGCGGCACCGACGCCGGCCGGGTGATCGACACCGGCCGCGACGACGCCGTCAGTCGCGTCGTCCACGAGCCGATCGGCGTGTGCGGGCTGATCACCCCGTGGAACTACCCGCTGCTGCAAGCCAGTTGGAAGGTGGCCCCGGCGCTGCTCGCCGGCAACACGATCGTCCTCAAGCCCAGCGAGCTCACTCCCTCCTCTTCCATCCTGCTGATGAAGGCGCTCGAGGAGGCCGGGCTGCCGGCCGGCGCGGCCAACCTCGTGCTGGGCACCGGACCGGAGGTCGGCGCCCCGCTCGCCGAGGACCCGGCCGTCGACATGGTCTCCTTCACCGGCGGCCTGGAGACCGGCAAGCGGATCATGGCCACCGCCGCGTCGACGGTGAAGAAGGTGGCACTGGAGCTCGGCGGCAAGAACCCGAACGTCGTCTTCGCCGACGCCGACTTCGAGACGGCCGTGGATTTCGCCCTCACCGCCGTCTTCCTGCACTCCGGGCAGGTCTGCTCGGCCGGCGCCCGGCTGATCGTCGAGGACGGCCTGCACGACCGCTTCGTCGACGAGGTCGTCCGCCGCGCGGCACGCATCCGCCTGGGCGGGCCCTTCGACCCCGAGGCCGAGACGGGAGCGCTGATCTCCGCGCAGCACCTGGCCAAGGTCGAGGCGTACGTCGCCGCGGGGATCGCCGAGGGCGCCCTGCTGCGCTGCGGCGGCGCACGGCCGGACGACCCCGCGCTGGCCGGCGGCCACTACTACCCGCCGACCGTGCTCGACGAGTGCACGCAGGACATGAGCGTGGTGCACGAGGAGTCCTTCGGGCCCGTGCTGACCGTCGAGCGCTTCACGGACGAGGACGACGCCGTCCGCATCGCCAACGACACCGAGTACGGGCTGGCCGGCGCCGTGTGGACGCAGGACGCCGGCAAGGCCCAGCGCGTGGCCCGCCGACTGCGCCACGGCACGGTGTGGATCAACGACTACCACCCCTATGTGCCGCAAGCCGAATGGGGCGGCTTCGGCCACTCGGGCGTGGGCCGGGAGTTGGGGCCGGCCGGCCTGGACGAGTACCGAGAGCGCAAACACATCTGGCAGAACATCCACCCCCGGCCGCAGCGCTGGTTCAGCGGCTGAACGCCGAAAAGAGGTCGATCGTGACCCCCACACAGACCGAGGTGCCGCAGCGGCGCGGTACACCCCAGGACTCGGACGCCGCTCCGGTCATCTCCGTGCGCAATCTGTGGAAGGTGTTCGGGCCGAAGGCCGAGAAGGTCCCGGGATCCGAGGAGTTGTGCGGACTCAGCCGCCGCGAGCTCATGGACCGCACCGGATGCACCGCCGCCGTACGCGACGTGCACTTCGACGTCTCGCCCGGCGAGGTCTTCGTCGTCATGGGCCTGTCCGGCTCCGGCAAGTCCACGCTGGTGCGATGTCTGACCCGGCTGATCGAACCCACCTCGGGCGAGGTCGTCTTCGAGGGCCAGGACATCCGCCAGGCGGACGCCGCGCGCCTGCGTGAGCTGCGCCGCAGCAAGTTCTCCATGGTCTTCCAGCACTTCGGGCTGCTGCCGCACCGCCGGGTCGTCGACAACGTCGCCTTCGGCCTGGAGATCCGCGGGACGGGCAGGGCGGAACGCACCAGGCGGGCCCTGGAGGTCGTCGAGCTGGTGGGCCTCGCCGGGTACGAGAACGCCTACCCCGACCAGCTCTCCGGCGGTATGCAGCAGCGTGTCGGCCTGGCCCGCGCGCTGGCCGGCGACCCCGACGTGCTCTTCTTCGACGAGCCGTTCTCCGCGCTCGACCCGCTGATCCGCCGCGACATGCAGAACGAGGTCATCCGGTTGCACCACGAGGTCGGCAAGACCATGGTGTTCATCACCCACGACCTGTCCGAGGCCCTCAAGCTGGGCGACCGCATCCTGATCATGCGCGACGGCAAGATGGTCCAGTGCGGCACCGGCGACGAGCTCGTGGGCGCCCCCGCCGACGACTACGTCCGCGAGTTCGTCAAGGACGTGCCGCGCGGCGAGGTCCTCACCCTGCGCTGGATCATGCGGGCGCCGGAGGCCGGCGACGACCTGGACGGTCCCGAGCTGGGCCCGGACGTCGTGGTGCGCGAGGCCACCCGGGTCGTCCTCGCGGCCGAGAAGCCGGTCAAGGTCGTGGAGAACGGCAAGCTGCTCGGCATCGTCGGCGACGAGGAGATCCTCGCGGTGGTCGCCGGGCAGGAAGGCGGCGTGTGATGGCCGTCGCCGTGGAGAAACCGCAGAAGACCCAGGCGGCACCGGCCCCCGAACCCGTCAAGCGCGCCCGGGGAGTCGGCCGGCCCCTGGTGATCGGCGCCATCCTCGTCGTCTGGCTGGTGCTGTTCGCCGTGCTGCGCGGCAAGCAGACGCTCTCCCTGGCGACGGCCGATCTGACCGATCTGCACCGCTGGATCAACGACTTCAACGACTCCGTCGGCGCCCACCGCAACTCCAACCCGCTCTTCCTGTACTTCTTCAACGAGATCCGGCTGGTCATCGACAACCTGGTGACCTTCATCCAGCACCTGATCTCCCAACCGTCCGGGGCCCGCCCGGTCCCGCAGATCGGCTGGCTGGGCGTCGTCGGCCTCGCCGGCTACGTCTCCTGGGCCGTGGGCAACTGGCGGGTCGCCCTGCTGGCCGTGGCCGGCTTCACCTTCTTCGGGCTGCAGGGGCTGTGGCAGGAGAGCATGGACACCCTCGCGCTCACCCTGTCCGCGGTGTTCGTGGCCCTGCTGTTCGCGATCCCGCTCGGGGTGTGGGCCGGGCTGTCGGACCGGTTCAACCGGATCATGACGCCGTTCCTGGACTTCATGCAGACGATGCCGACCTTCGTCTACCTGGCGCCGCTGACCCTGTTCTTCCTCATCGGCGGGGCCTCCGCCACCATCGCCACCGTGATCTACGCGGCGCCGCCGACGATCCGGATCACCGCGCACGCCATCCGCAACGTGTCCAGGACGACGGTCGAGGCGGCCGACTCCCTCGGCGCCACCCGCCGCCAGTCGCTGCTGAAGGTCCTGCTGCCGATGTCCAAGCGGACCGTGGTGATGGGCGTCAACCAGACCATCATGGCCGCCCTGGCGATGGTGACCATCGCGGCCCTGATCAATGCGCCCGGCCTCGGCCCGGTCGTCATCCAGGCGCTGCAGTCGCTCGACGTCGGCACGGCCTTCAACGCGGGCCTCGCCATCGTGGTCATGGCAATCGTCCTGGACCGGGTCACCACCGCGGCCGCCGCACGCGAGGAGAACGCGCGCCGGGCCGGCAACCGCTTCGCGAGGTGGCGGCGGCCGCTGCTGGGCGTCGGTGCCGTGGTCACGGCAGTCCTCGTCCACCTGTCGCACACCTATCTGTGGGCGGCCGACTTCCCCGGCGACGGCACGGTCGGCACCCACATCGCCGACGCGACCGACACCGCGACCAACTGGACGCAGGACAGTTTCTCGGGTCTGACCAACGCCCTGCGTGACGCCCTCACCAACGGCCTGCTCAACCCGTTCCAGACACTGCTCACCGACTCCCCGTGGTGGCTCGTGGGCGCGGTGCTGCTCGCGCTCGCCGTGGTGCTCGGTGGCTGGAAGGCCGGCATCACCACGGGCGTGTGCGTGGGTCTGCTGGTGGCCACCGGCGTGTGGTCGGACGCGATGACCACGCTGGCCTCGACGCTCGTGGCGACGGTGCTGGTGATGATCCTCGGTGTCGTCTTCGGGGTGTGGATGGGGCGCAGCACGACCGTGGACCGGGTGATCCGGCCGACCTTGGACGCGGCCCAGGTCATGCCGCCGTTCGTCTACCTCGTGCCGTTCCTCGCGCTGTTCGGCGCCTCCCGCTTCACGGCCATCGTGGCCGCGATCGTCTACGGGGCGCCCGTCGCCATGAAGATCATCGCGGACGGGATCCGGGCGGTGCCCGCGACCACCGTGGAGGCGGCCACCTCCGCCGGGTGCAACACCTGGCAGATCATCACGAAGGTTCAACTGCCGATGTCTCGCAGTGCCCTGACACTCGCCACCAACCAGGGCCTGATCTACGTGCTGTCGATGGTTGTTGTGGGCGGCCTGGTGGGAGCGGGCGCCCTCGGCTACGACGTCGTGGCCGGATTCTCTCAGGGAGAGCTGTACGGCAAGGGGCTGGCGGCAGGACTCGCCATCGTACTGCTCGGAGTCATGTTCGACCGGATCACTCAGGCCGCGGCGCGCCGCGCCGGCGCTTAAGGAGCACGACACCATGGCAAGACACTGGCGAGCCGGCGCGGCCGGCCTGGCCGTCCTCGGCCTCACTCTCACCGCGTGCGGCGGCGCGAAGGTCGGCGACACCGCCTCGGGTTCGGACAGCGCGGGCAGCTCCGGCACGTGCGGCACGTTCAACCTCGCGGTCAACCCCTGGGTGGGCTACGAGGCCGACGCGGCGGTCGTCGCGTACGTCGCCGAGCACAACCTGGGCTGCAAGGTCACCAAGAAGAACCTGAAGGAGGAGATCGCCTGGCAGGGCTTCGGCACCGGCGAGGTGGACGCCGTCCTGGAGAACTGGGGCCACCCCGACCTGGTGAAGAAGTACATCGACCAGCAGAAGACGGCCGTGGACGCCGGGCAGACCGGCAACAAGGGCGTCATCGGGTGGTACGTGCCGCCGTGGCTGGCCAAGGCGCATCCCGACATCCTCGACTGGAAGAACCTCGACAAGTACGCGTCCGAGTTCAAGACCTCCGAGTCGGGCGGCAAGGGCCAGCTCCTGGACGGCGACCCCTCGTACGTCACGAACGACGCCGCGCTGGTGAAGAACCTGAAGCTCGACTTCAAGGTGGTGTACGCGGGCAGCGAGACCGCGCTCATCCAGTCCTTCCGGGACGCCGAGAAGAACAAGAAGTGGGTCATCGGCTACTTCTACGAGCCGCAGTGGTTCCTGTCCGAGGTCCCGCTGAAGAAGGTCTCCCTGCCCGCCTACAAGACGGGCTGCGACGCCGACCCGGAGAAGATCGCCTGCGACTACCCCGTGTACGACCTCAACAAGATCGTCAGCACGAAGTTCGCCAAGTCCGACAGCCCCGCCTATCACCTGGTGAAGAACTTCAACTGGACGAACGACGACCAGAACACCGTCGCCAAGTACATCGCCCAGGACAAGATGTCCGACGAGGCGGCGGCCAAGAAGTGGGTCGAGGCCAACAAGGACAAGGTGGACGCCTGGCTCAAGTAGCCGGATTCCCGCGTCGGTCGAACACGCCCGGCGGGCGGTGCGCACCCGTGTGCACCGCCCGCCGGGCATTGCCGTGTCCAGGGCGCCCACCGGGTCGTTCCCCGACGTCACGGACCCCTTGACACCCCCTCGCGCGGAAGGCACGCTGAGTTGCGCAACCTGAATCACGTTGCGCAACAAGCAACTGAGCGGTTCTTGATTTCGGAGGTGCGGCGATGGCGGGACCCCGAGTGGTGATCATCGGAGCGGGTGTCGTGGGAGCGGCGCTCGCGGACGAGATCTCCGCGCGAGGCTGGACCGAAGTGACCGTGGTCGACCAGGGCCCGCTCCCCGCGACCGGGGGATCCTCGTCGCACGCTCCCGGCCTGGTCTTCCAGACGAACTCCTCCAAGACCATGACCGAGATGGCCCGCTACACCGTCGAGAAGTTCTGCTCTCTCGACGTCGACGGCAAGCCCTGCTTCCTGCAGGTCGGCGGCCTCGAAGTGGCGACCACCCCGGAGCGTCTGGCGGAGCTGCACCGCCGCCACGGCTGGGTCACGGCCTGGGGCGTACCGGCCCGGCTGCTCACCCCCGACGAGTGCGTGGAGCAGCACCCGCTGGTCAACCCCGCAAGGGTCCTCGGCGGCCTGCTGGTTCCGACCGACGGCCTCGCCAAGGCGGTCCTCGCCGTCGAGGCGCAGATCCGCCGGGCCACCGAGCGCGGCGTGACCTTCCTCGCCCGCCACGAGGTGCTCGACGTCCAGCAGGCCGACGGCCGCGTCACCGGCGTCCGCACCGACCAGGGCGAGATCCCCGCCGACATCGTGGTGTGCTGCGCCGGCATCTGGGGCCCGAAGATCGCCCGCATGGCCGGCATGAACCTCCCGCTGACCCCACTGGCCCACCAGCTCGCCTGGACCGGCCCCGTCCCGGCCCTCGCCGGCCAGACGGAGGAGGCGGTCCGCCCGATCCTGCGCCACCAGGACGCCGACCTGTACTACCGCGACCGCTTCGACGGCCTGGGCATCGGCTACTACGGTCACCGCCCGATGCCCGTCACCGCGGACGAGATCCTCTCCGTCGACGAGGCCGACCGGATGCCGTCGGTGCTGAAGTTCACCGAGGACGACTTCGCGCCCGCCTGGACCGAGACCCAGTCCCTGCTCCCCGCCACGCAGGAGGCCAAGGTCGAGGAGGGCATCAACGGCCTGTTCTCCTTCACGACCGACAACTTCCCGCTGCTCGGCGAGTCCCGGGACGTCAAGGGCTTCTGGGTCGCCGAGGCCGTGTGGGTCACCCACTCCGCGGGCGTGGGCCGGGCGATGGCCGAGTGGCTCGTCGACGGTTACTGCTCGTCCTTCGACCTGCACGAGTGCGACGTCAACCGCTTCGAGCCGCACCAGTTGGCCCCGGAGTACGTCCTGGCGCGCGACTGCCGGAACTTCGTGGAGGTCTACGACATCCTCCATCCCCTCCAGCCGTCCGGGGACCCGCGCCCGATCCGCACCAGCCCCTTCCACACCCGCCAGCAGGAGCACGGCGCGTTCTTCCTGGAGGCGAACGGCTGGGAGCGCCCGCAGTGGTACGAGGCCAACGCGAAGCTCGTCGAGGGCCGCACCATCCCCACCCCCAACGACTGGGCCGCCCGGTTCTGGTCGCCCATCGTCGGCGCCGAGGCCCAGGTCACCCGCGAGACCGTCGCGATGTACGACATGACGGCCCTCAAGCGCCTGGAGGTGAGCGGCCCCGGGGCGGGAGCGTTCCTGGAACGCCTGTGCACCGGCAAGGTCGCCAAATCCGTCGGCTCGGTCACCTACACCCTGCTCCTCGACCATGACGGCGGCATCCGCAGCGACGTCACCGTGGCCCGCCTGGCCCCCGACCTCTTCCAGGTCGGCGCCAACGGCAATCTCGACCTCGACTGGTTCTCCCGCCACCTCCCCGCCGACGGCACCGTCCAGGTCCGCGACATCACGCCCGGCACCTGCTGCATCGGCCTGTGGGGCCCGCTGGCGCGCAAGGTCCTGCAGCCGCTGACGGACGAGGACTTCTCGGCCGACGGCCTGAAGTACTTCCGTGCCAAGCGCGCCTACATCGGCTCGGTGCCCGTCACCGCCATGCGCCTGTCGTACGTGGGCGAACTGGGCTGGGAGCTCTACACCACCGCCGACCAGGGCCAGAAGCTGTGGGACACCCTGTGGCGGGCCGCGGGGCCCCTCGGCGGCGTCATCGCCGGCCGCGGCGCCTTCAACAGCCTGCGCCTGGAGAAGGGCTACCGCTCCTTCGGTACCGACATGACCTACGAGCACGATCCGTACGAGGCCGGCGTCGGCTTCGCCGTCAGGCCCGACAAGGGCGACTTCATCGGCAGGGCCGCGCTGGAGCGCCGCAGGGAGAACGTGCGGCGCAGGCTGACCTGCCTCACCATCGACGACCCGTGGTCGGTCGTCATGGGCAAGGAGCCGGTGTACGACGGCGACCGCGCGGTCGGCTACGTCACCAGCGCCGCCTACGGCTACACGATCGGCAAGGGCATCGCCTACGCGTGGCTCCCGGCCGAGCTGGCCACCCCCGGCACGCCCGTGTGGATCGGCTACTTCGACCAGCGTGTCGAGGCGGTCGTCACCGAGGAACCCCTGTTCGACCCCACCATGTCCCGCCTCCGTGGCTGACACTCCGCGTCGACTCCGAGGGAAGGAACACCGCCGGTGAACGCACAGCTGCTCGACGGCAGGGCGACCGCCGCCGACATCCGCCGCGAACTCGCGGAGCGTGTGGCCAAGCTGACGGCCACCGCCGGCCGCCCGCCGGGCCTGGGCACCGTCCTGGTCGGCGACGACCCCGGCAGCCGCGCCTACGTCGCCGGCAAGCACCGCGACTGCGCACAGGCCGGCATCGCCTCGATCCGCCGCGAGCTGCCCGCCGACGCCTCGCAGCAGCAGGTCGAGGAGACCATCGACGCACTCAACGCCGACCCGGCCTGCACCGGCTACATCGTCCAGCTCCCGCTCCCGCGCCACCTGGACGCGAACGCCGTACTGGAACGCATGGACCCGACCAAGGACGCCGACGGCCTGCACCCCGTCAACCTCGGCCGGCTCACCCTGGGCGTCGAGGCCCCGCTGCCGTGCACCCCGCGCGGCATCGTCGAACTGCTCCGCCGCCACGACGTGCCCCTCGCCGGAGCCCGCGTCTGCGTGATCGGCCGGGGCATCACGGTAGGACGCCCGATCGGCCTCCTCCTCACCCGGCGCTCCGAGAACGCCACCGTCACCCTGTGCCACACCGGCACCAAGGGCCTGGCCCGGCACGTACGCGAGGCGGACATCGTCGTCGCCGCCGCCGGCTCGCCCGGCCTGGTCACCAAGGACATGCTGCGCCCCGGCGCGGTGGTCCTGGACGTCGGCATCACCCGCACCGACGAGGGCCTGGCCGGCGACGTGCACCCGGAGGCCGCCGCGGTCGCCGGATGGCTCGCGCCGATGCCCGGTGGCGTGGGCCCCATGACCCGGGCGATGTTGCTCGCCAATGTCGTCGAGGCCGCCGAGAGGAACGCGAACACCGTATGAACGTGCTGAACGGAGTTGTCCGATGAGCCCCCGCACGCCCGGCGCCGACCTCCCCGACCACCCGGACTTCCTCTGGCGTACGCCCGAGCCGAAGCGGTCGTACGACGTGGTGATCGTCGGCGGCGGCGGACACGGTCTCGCCACCGCCCACTACCTGGCGAGGAACCACGGCATCACGAATGTCGCGGTGCTGGAGAAGGGCTGGCTCGCGGGCGGCAACATGGCCCGCAACACCACGATCATCCGCTCCAACTACCTGTGGGACGAGAGCGCCGGCATCTACGAGCACGCCCTCAAGCTCTGGGAGGGCCTGGCGGAGGAGCTGGACTACCCGATCCTGTTCTCCCAGCGAGGCGTGCTGAACCTGGCCCACAGCCTCCAGGACGTCCGCGACAGCGTGCGCCGCGTCGAGGCGAACCGCCTCAACGGCGTGGACGCGCAGTGGCTCGACGCGGACGGCGTCAAGGAGGTGTGCCCGATCGTCAACATCTCCCCGGACGTGCGCTACCCGGTCCTCGGCGCCACCTACCAGCCGCGAGCGGGCATCGCCAAGCACGACCACGTCGCGTGGGGCCTGGCCCGCTCGGCGGACGCGGCGGGCGTCGACATCATCCAGAACTGCGAGGTCACCGGCCTGGACGTGGTCGGCGGCCGGGTGGTCGGTGTCCAGACGAACCTGGGCCCCGTCGCCGCCGGCAAGGTGGCGCTCTGCTCGGCGGGCCACACCTCGGTCCTCGCCGCCATGGCCGGCATCGAACTGCCCGTCCAGAGCCACCCGTTGCAGGCCCTGGTCTCGGAACTCCTCGAGCCCGTGCACCCCACGGTGGTGATGTCCAACGCGGTCCACGTGTACGTCAGCCAGGCCCACAAGGGCGAGCTGGTGATGGGCGCGGGCATCGACGCGTACAACTCCTACACCCAGCGCGGCGCCTTCCACATCATCGAGGAGCAGATGTCGGCGGCCCTGGAGCTGTTCCCGGTCTTCGCCCGCGCCCATGTGCTGCGCACCTGGGGCGGCATCGTCGACGTCAGCCCCGACGCCTCGCCGATCGTCGGGCTCAGCCCCGTCGACAACCTCTACCTCAACTGCGGCTGGGGAACCGGCGGCTTCAAGGCCACCCCGGGCGTCGGCTGGGTCTACGCCCACACCATCGCCCACGACACCCCGCACGCCCTCAACGCCCCCTTCTCGCTCGACCGTTTCACCACCGGCGCGCTCGTCGACGAGCACGGCGCGGCCGCGGTGGCCCACTAGGGAGCCGATCCATGCTGCTCATCCCCTGCCCGTGGTGCGGGCCCCGCGACGAGGCCGAGTTCCACTACGGCGGCCAGGCCCATGTGCCGTACCCGCAGGACCCGGCGTCCCTCACCGACGAGGAGTGGGCCCGCTACCTGTTCTTCCGCGACAATCCCAAGGGCCCCTTCGCCGAGCGCTGGAGCCACGCGGCGGGCTGCCGCCGCTGGTTCAACGCGGTACGGGACACGTCGACGAACGAGATCCTCGCGGTGTACCGGCCGGGGGAGGAACGCCCGGCAACGATCGAGCCGAGGGCGGCTGTACCAGCCCGTCCGGCGTTCGAGGACGAGGCCGTTCGGGCCGAAGGGGGGTCCGGGAGCGCAGCCCCCAGCGGGGTCGAAGGGGCGGAGCCCCTTCAGGACGGGAAGGGCAGGGGCGGCGGGGGCGCTGCATCGAACAGCGGCTCCGCCGCGGGTCAGCCGTTCCGCCACCCGACCCGCGGCCGAATCGACCGCACCACCCCCCTCACCTTCACCTTCGACGGCACCGCGTACCAAGGCTTCCGGGGCGACACCCTCGCCTCCGCCCTCCTCGCCAACGGCGTCATCCAGGCCGCCACCAGCATCAAGCTCGGCCGCCCCCGCGGCATCTTCTCCGCCGGCGCCGAAGAGCCCAACGCGGTCGTCCAGATCGAGGAGCCCTTCCCCGAGCCGATGCTCCCCGCGACGACCGTCGAGCTCTACGACGGCCTGGTCGCCACCAGCCTCCCCGGCCAGGGCCGCCTCGCCACCGATCCGGACCCCGCCCGCTACGACGCCGTACACGAGCACTGCGACCTGCTCGTCGTCGGTGCGGGCCCGGCCGGCCTCGCGGCAGCGGCCGCCGCCGCGAAGAGCGGCGCCCGCGTCATCCTCGCCGACGACCGGCCGGAGCCGGGCGGCAGCCTCCTCGGCACGGGCGAACACCTCGACTGGGTGGCGGACGTCGTCGGGAGACTGGAGGCCGAACCCGAGGTCCGCATCCTGCGCCGCACCACGGTCTTCGGCTACTACGACGACAACCACCTCCTCGCCGTCGAGCGCCGCACCAACCACCTCGGCGCCGGCGCCCCGGAGACGGTCTCCCGCGAACGCGTCCACCGCATCCGCGCCCGACGCGTCGTCCTCGCCACCGGAGCCCACGAGCGCTCGCTGGCCTTCGCGGACAACGACCGCCCCGGAGTGATGCTGGCCGCCTCGGCCCGCAGCCACGTCAACCGCCACGGCGCCCTGCCGGGCCGTCACGCGGTCGTCTTCACCACCAACGACAGCGCCTACGCGGCGGCACTGGACCTCGCCGCCGCCGGTGTGGACGTCGGGGCGATCGTCGACACCCGCCCCGCACCGGGGGAGTGGGCCGAGCGCGCGCGGGCGGCCGGCATCGAGGTGCTGGCCGGGCACGCCGTCACCGGCACCCAGGGGGAGGCCCGCCTCACCGCCGTGACCGTCGCGCCGTACGGAGAAGCCGGAGGACAGCGGGAGTTGGCAGCAGACCTGCTGCTGGTCTCCGGTGGCTGGAACCCGGTGGCCCACCTGTTCAGCCAGTCGGGCGGCAAGCTGCGCCACGACGAGGCGCTCGGCGCCTTCGTCCCCGACACCTGCCACCAGGCGGTCGAGGTGGTGGGCAGCGCGAGCGGCGTCCTCGACCCGGCCACCGTCCTGGCACAGGGCGCGGCCGCCGGTGCCCGCGCCGTCGAGGCCGAGGGCTACACGCCCGAGGCGCCCCGCCTCCCGGAGGTGACCGCACAGCCGCGCCCGACACCACCGATGCACGTGTACGTCGTGCCGGGCGCCTCGGACTCTCCCCGGTTCGTCGACCTCCAACGCGACGTCACCGTCGACGACCTGGCCCGCGCGACGGGCGCCGGCCTGCGCTCGGTCGAGCACACGAAGCGCTACACCACGGCCGGCACCGCCAACGACCAGGGCAAGACCTCCGGCGTCCTGGCGAGCGGTGTCGTCGCCGAACTGCTCGGCGTGGACATCTCGGCGCTCGGCCTGCCCACGTTCCGGCCGCCGTACACCCCGGTTTCCTTCGCCGCACTCGCCGGCCGCGACCGCGGCGCGCTCAGCGATCCGATCCGGACGACGGCCCTTCACGAGTGGCACGCCGCGCACGGCGCCCTGTTCGAGAACGTCGGCCAGTGGAAGCGCCCCTGGTACTACCCGCGCGGCGGCGAGGACATGGAGACCGCCGTGCTGCGCGAATGCCGGGCCGCCCGCGAGAGCGTGGGCTTCATGGACGCCTCCACCCTGGGCAAGATCGACGTGCAGGGCCCGGACGCCGGCGTGTTCCTCGATCGGCTCTACACCAACATGATGAGCACCCTGAAGACCGGCATGATCCGCTACGGCGTCATGTGCCGCCCGGACGGGATGGTCTTCGACGACGGCACGGTCGTCCGCGTCGCCGAGGACCGCTTCCTGGTCACCACCACGACGGGCAATGCGGCCGCGGTCCTGGACTGGATGGAGGAGTGGCTGCAGACGGAGTGGCCCGAGTTGAGGGTCCACTGCACGTCCGTGACCGAGCAGTGGGCCACCGTCGCCCTGGTCGGTCCGAGGTCCCGCGAGGTGCTCGCCTCGCTCGCACCCCGACTGGCCGTGTCCAACGACGACTTCCCGTTCATGGCCTGGCGTGCGGCGACCGTCGCCGGCATCGACGCCCGTGTCTGCCGGATCAGCTTCTCCGGCGAACTCGCCTACGAGATCAACGTCTCCCCGTGGCAGGCCCTCGCCCTGTGGGAGGCCGTGTACGAGGCCGGCGCCCCGTACGGCATCACCCCCTACGGCACGGAGACCATGCACGTCCTGCGCGCCGAGAAGGGCTACCCGATCATCGGGCAGGACACCGACGGCACCGTCACCCCGCAGGACCTCGGCATGAGCTGGGTGGTGTCGAAGAAGAAACCGGACTTCATCGGCAAGCGGTCCCACGCCCGCGCGGACACCGTCCGCCGCGACCGCAAGCACCTGGTCGGTCTGCTGCCGGAGGACCCGGGCACCCTCCTCCCGGAGGGCACCCACGTGATCGCCGACGGTGTGCTGCCGGCACCGCCGGTCCCGATGCTCGGGCACGTCACGTCCAGCTACCGCAGCGCGGCCCTCAACCGGACCTTCGCGCTCGCCCTGATCAAGGGCGGCCGGGACCGCATCGGCGAGCGGCTCTACGCCCCCGTGGGCGACCAACTGGTGCCGGTGACCGTCGCCGGCCCCGTCCTCTACGACCCCGAGGGAGCCCGCCGCGATGGCTGACAACGCCCTGACCGCCCAGCTCCGCAGCCCCCTGTCGCATGCCGCGGGTCGCCTGGCCGCCGCGACACGTGCGTCCGGGGGCGCGATCCGGCTGGCCGAACTCCCCTTCCTGGCCCAGCTCGATGTGCGCCTCGACGCCAAGGGGGCGGCGGCGGAGGCAGTCGGCCTCGCACTGGGCCTCCACCTGCCCCTCCAGCCCAACACAGCGGTGCGCGCCGGGGAGTCCACGGTGCTGTGGCTGGGCCCGGACGAATGGCTGCTGGTGGGACCGCCGGGGAGCGAGCGGGACCTGGAGAACCGGATCCGGGAGGCCGCCGGCGACGAGTTCGTCTCCGTCACCGACGTCTCCGCCCAGCGCACCACGCTCCTCGTATCGGGCCCGGACGCCCGCGACCTGCTGGCCCACGGCTGCGCGCTGGACCTGCATCCGCGGGTCTTCGGCTCCGGACGCTGCGCGCAGACGACGCTGGGCCGCACCCAGGTCGTCCTGGTCGCCCGGGACGAACCCAGGGCCGGATTCTGGGTGCTGGTCCGTTCGTCGTTCGCCGGCTATCTGGCGGACTGGTTGCTCGACGCGGCGACGGAGTACCTCGCCTGAGCCGTGAACGCCTCCGTAGTGGGCGTCCTGACTCGCGCTGCTCCAGCAGGGAGTCGCCCGGCGCTTCGGCGGGACGCCGCGGCCACCGCCGCGTCCGTGCTCGCCGCGGCGCAGGGCGTCTGGTGCCTGCGCGTCCACGACGTCGTCTCGACGCTCGACGCGGTTCGGGTGACGGCCCGCTGGGGCGCCGGGACGGGTCCGCCGGCACGGTGATCGTCGTACGGCGGGCGCGGCTCAGCCCAGGTAGCCCATCCGGCGGCTGATCTCCTCCGCGCCCTTGATCAGCGCGGGCGCGAGCCCGTGGATGCGCTCCTCGGTGAAGCGGTAGGCGGGGCCGGAGGCACTGAGCGCGGCGATGACCTCACCGTCGCGGGAGCGGATCGGGGCGGCCAGGGCCTGCAGTCCGATCTCGAGCTCCTCCAGCGTCACCGCGTACCCGCGCTCCCGCGCTTCGGCGAGGTTCTTCTCCAGCTTGGTCCTGGCGGTCAGAGTGCGTGGTGTCAACTTCCGCAACCCGGACGCCGCGAGCACCTCGGACCGCTCCTTCTCCGGCAGGTGGGCCAGCAGGATCTTGCCGCTCGACGTGGCGTGCACCGGGGTGAGCTGTCCGACCCAGTTGTGCGTGCCGACCGCGCCGGGGCCGCGCACCTGGTAGAGGTTGACCGCGTAGTGCTCCTGGAGGACCGCGATGTTGACGGTCTCGCCGATCTCCTCGGCGAGGCGCTCGCACACCGGGCGGCCCTGCTGGGTGATGTCGAGGCGGCCCGTGACCGCGCCGGCCAGCCGCACGAGCCCGAAGCCGAGCCGGTACTTGCCCCGCTCGGCCGTCTGCTCCACCAGACCGCGTGACTCCAACGCCCCGAGCAGGCGGAACGCGGTCGACTTGTGGACACCGATCTCGGCGGCGACCTCACTGACACCGGCTTCGCCGCGCCGGGCGAGGATCTCCAGGACGCTGACGGCACGGTCGACGGACTGCACGCCGGTCACCGCGGCCTCTGACGTTGCGCCTTCTGCCGCTTGGTTGCTCATGGCGCAACTATACGGTCGGGTCCGCGAGTTCGTGGGAGTTGCGGAAGGGGTCGTCGCGGACGGGATCCGGCCGCCCGCATGATCGCACGGCCCGCCCGCCGGCGGAAGACCGCGGTGCCTCTGCGGCCGTACGAACTCGTGCTGCAGCTCCCTTGACAGCCCCCGGCGCCGGTGGAAAGCATGTTTCATATAACGAATTGCGTTGTGTTATGCGAGACGACTCGGCAAGGTCGTCAACCTCCCGGCCCGGTCCTGGATGTCACTCCGCCCAGCCGCCCACTGTGCCCCCACCCGAGGAGAGCGCCGATGACCCTGTTCAACCAGTCCCTGCACGAGCTGGACCCGGAGGTCGCCGCGGCGGTCGACGCCGAGCTGAACCGGCAGCAGTCCACGCTGGAGATGATCGCCTCCGAGAACTTCGCGCCGCTCGCGGTGATGGAGGCGCAGGGCTCGGTCCTGACCAACAAGTACGCCGAGGGCTATCCGGGCCGGCGCTACTACGG
>NZ_JBVIDR010000028.1:0-30826 GCF_055572275.1 Streptomyces sp. NPDC030798
ATTCGGCTTCGGCTACTACCCCTACAAACACATCGGCGCCACAGCCTGGTACCTCCTCGCCGCAGCCCGCACCAACCCCCTCCACACAACCTGAACCACCACCGAAACCCAGCACTCACCCACAACCCCACCACCCTCCCCAGCCGGTAAGCGGACGGCGGGAGGGTGTCGGACAGGCTCTGATGCGGGGCATCCCTCAATGGTCGACTCGGAAGATCGATCCCGGTCGTTGCCGACGTTGGGGACAAGCGCCGGCGTTGCGGTCAAGGCAGAGAAAGAAGGCGGATCGTATGGGCAGCGCTGTCCAAGACAACGATCAGCTGAAGGATCAACCGCTGGCCGCGATGTCGGAGTCGTATGAGGGCAGCCCTCGCGACGCTGCTCGGGCGCGCAGGACAGCTCGCGCTTTCCTCATGCGATCGCAGTCGGTTCACGGCCTTGCGATCCCCGATCCGATTTCCGATCACACGTTGGACACAGTGCAACTGGTGGTCAGCGAGCTGGTGACGAACGCTTGCAAGTACACACGGGGACCGTGCCTGCTCCATCTCGAGCTCACCCGAGACCGCGTCGAGCTGTCGGTCTGGGACAGTGACCCCGTGCTGCCCGTAGCCATGGCCCCTGATCCGCACAGGGCCGGACAGCACGGTTTGGAGATCGTGGTCGCGCTCTGCAATACCGTCGAGGTGCGCAGGGAGCCAGTGGGTAAGCGCATCACCGCGACGGTCATGCTCGACACCGGAGAGCATCCGGCAGGTCACGGCGCCGAGCCCGAATCCGACACACCCATGGGCGGTGTGCCGTCGCTCGTCGACTGCGCCGAGCCTGATGAGCCGGAAAGGCCTCCGTGGCGTCGCCCTGCGGCAGCAGTGCGGCCCGACTGACCAACGCTGTGGGGCCGTGACGACGCCAACCTCGACTTCAGTAGCGGCCGAGTATGTGCGGCACGGATGTGAACCGGAACAGTACCCCAAGAGAACGAGGGCGGTTCACGCGGTGGCTCGCCGGATCAGCCGGGTCGGTGTGATCACGGAGGACAATGGCCGACCTGCGCTCTCCCCCTTCGCCCGCCGCTCCAAGTCGCGCAGCAGCAGTCGGACCATCATGCGGCCCATCTCCTCGATCTCCTGACGGACCGTGGTCAACGGCGGATCGGTCAGCGCAGCCACCGAGGCCATGTCGTCGAAGCCGACGACTGCGACATCCTCCGGCACCCGACGCCCGTGCTCCCGCAAGACGCGCAGAGCGCCCGAGGCCATGAGGTCGGAGGCGACGAACACGGCGTCCAGCTCGGGGGCTCTCTCCAACAACTCCTCCATCGCCCGCGCGCCACCTGTGTCGGTGAAGTCGCCCTCGACGATGAGCTTCGGGTCGGCGTCCATGAGCATGTCGTGATAGCCGTCGAGCCGGTCCACGGAGGCCGTCTGGTCCATCGGCCCGGTGATCGTCGCTACGTGCCGGCGCCCGAGTGAGAGCAGGTGGCGCACTGCCTCGCGTGCTCCGCCGCGGTTGTCGGAGTCGACGTAAAGGAGGCTGCGGTCTCCCTCGGCTGCCGGCCAGCCCGGCCTACCGCCGAAGACGGTGGGAATACCGATGCGGCCGGTGATGTCGGGAAGCGGGTCCTCGGCGTGCAGGGAAAACAGCAAGGCCCCGTCCACGTGGCCGCCGGCCAGGTAGCGGCCCACGCGGTCGTAGTCCGCGTTGCCTTCGACCAGCAGCAGTACCAGCTGCAGATCCTGACTGGTCAGCTCGCGGCTGATGCCGAGCAGCTGCTCGGCGAAGAACGGGTTGGTGAAGACCTTGGTTTCCGGCTCGGCAACGAGGACGGCGACCGCTCCCGTACGACGGGTGACCAGCGCCCGGGCCGCCTGATTGGGTACATACCCCAGCTCCTCGACGGCACGGCGAACCTTCTCGACCAAGGCCTCACGCACCCCGCTGCCCCCGTTGACGACACGTGAGACGGTGGCCCGGGAGACACCCGCTCGTTCGGCGACGGCCTCCAGGGTCGGGCGGGGTGCGGAAGTCTGGTGGTGCAAGGAAGGCTCCTCTCGGGACGGCACCACTGTAGCTGCCGATCAGTGGGCTGACGCACTTGAGAAGAGCGCTCTCACCCGCTGTCACCTCACGAGGACAATCCCGTACCACCGGCAACCCGCATCAGCCAGAATGCAGGGATTGCGCCTTTGGCCCCTCCCGTCGAGCAGCCACTCACCCTTGATCTCAGATCACGCGCTGGGCAGCGTCCGGCGAGCCACGACGTCGGCGTACCAGCGGGCGCTGTCCTTGGGTGTGCGGCGCTGGCTGGCGAAGTCGACGTGGACCATGCCGAACCGCTTGCTGTAGCCGTAGGCCCACTCGAAGTTGTCCAGCAGCGACCACAGGAAGTAGCCGCGGACGTCAGCGCCTTCGGCCATCGCCCGATGCACCGCCTGGAGATGCGAGCGCAGGTAAGTGATCCGCTCGGGGTCGTGGACGTCTCCCTCCGGGTCGGCGTAGTCGTCGTACGCGGCGCCGTTTTCCGTGACGAGCAACGGCGTGCCCGGCAGTTCGGCCCGCAGTCGAGTCAGCAGCTCGTACAGCCCGTCGGCGTCCACCGGCCAGTCCATGGAGGTGCGCGGTCCCGGCGCGGGCGCGAACCGTACGTAGTCCTGCGCAGCCGGCCACGGCGAGGGCAGGGGGTGGGAACCGGCGGCGACCACGGTGGGGGTGTAGTAATTGATCCCCAGTGCGTCGATGGAGCGGGAGATGATCGCCGGATCGCTGTCATGGACGAAGGACCAGTCCGTCAGCGCCGCGGTGTCCGCCCGCAGGTCCTCGGGGTAGCGGCCGTGGAAGACCGGGTCCAGGAAGATCCGGTTGGCCAGTGCGTCGATACGCCGGGCTGCGTCCTGGTCGGCGGGGCTGTCGGTCAGCGGGCGGACAGCCGCGAGGTTCAGCGTCAGCGACACCTCGGCGGAAGGGTGCACCTGCCGGCGCAGTACCCCGACGGCCAGGCCGTGGGCGAGGTTGAGATGGTGCGCCGCCCGGAGTGCCGCTTCCGGTTCGGTACGGCCGGGGGCGTGGACCCCTTCGCCGTAGCCGAGGAAGGCCGCACACCACGGCTCGTTCAGGGTGGTCCAGGTGTGTACGCGATCGCCGAGCGCGTCGGCCACGAGTGCGGTGTAGTCGGCGAACCGCAAGGCCGTGTCCCGCTCGGGCCAGCCGCCCGCGTCCTCGAGTTCCTGCGGAAGGTCCCAGTGATAGAGGGTCAGTACGGGGCGAATACCGCGGGTGAGGAGTTCGTCGACCAGGGCGCGGTAGAAGTCGAGTCCCTTCTGGGCGGCCGGGCCGCGGCCGGTCGGCTGTACCCGGGGCCAGGAGACGGAGAAGCGGTAGTCCGTCAGGCCGAGCTCGGCCATGAGCGCGACGTCCTCCCGCATCCGGTGGTAGTGGTCGGCCGCGATGTCCCCGGTGTCGCCGTTGCGAACCTTGCCCGGCGTCCTGCTGAACGTGTCCCAGATCGACGGCGTCCGGCCGTCCTCGGTCGCGGCTCCCTCGATCTGGTAAGCGGCTGTGGCGGCGCCCCAGCGGAACGCCGCAGGGAACATCACCTCCGAGGCCGTGGCGAGGTGGGGGGCGATGGTGGTCATCGGGGCTCCATCGTGATCGTTTACGGATGTGTGGGAAGGGGGCCGCGCCCCGCCGCAGGCATACGGGACGGGCGCCAGTTCGCCGCGACGGGAGCCGCGGGATGGGGGGCAAGGGAGCGCAGCATGACCCCCGGTCGGCGGCCGTGAGGCTCCGCCGCGGCAGGGCGGGGCGGTTTCCCGCGCCGGAGCACGGCGTCGCGGACCGGGGGCCGTCTGGGTGGCCGAGGCACGCCCGCGCACGGCCGTACAGCGTGGACGGCGCGCCTATCCCTTCACGGCGCCCTGCATGATGCCGCCCACGATCTGCCGGCCCAGCAGACCGAAGACGAGCAGCACGGGCAGCGTTCCCAGCAGGGTGCCGGCCATGATGATCGACTGGTCGTGGACGTATCCCCCACCGAGCTGGCGCAGGGCGACCTGCACCGTGGGCTCCTGCGAGGACAACGCGATGATCGGCCAGAAGAAGTCGTTCCAAGAGGCCATGAAGGTGAGCATGGCGAGTACGGCCATGCCGGGCCGGGCGATCGGGACGACGATGGTCCAGAAGATCCGCGCCGTCGACGCGCCGTCGACCCGGCCCGCCTCGATCAGCTCGTCGGGCAACGCCTGCACGAGGTACTGGCGCATGAAGAAGACCCCGAAGGCCGACACGAGGCCGGGCAGGATGACCGACTGGAGCTGGTTCACCCAGTGCAGTTTGGCGACGACCATGAACAACGGGATCACGCCGAGCTGCGGCGGAATCATCATGGTCCCGATGGTCACGGCAAGCAGCGCGTTGCGGCCCTTGAAACGCAGCTTGGCGAAGGCGAAGCCGGCGAGCGTGGAGCACAGCACCGTTCCGACCGTCACCGATCCTGAGACGATCAGCGAGTTCAGCAGGGCCTTGCCGATGTCGGCCTGCTCCAGGACCTGCCGGAAGTTGTGCATCAGATTGCCACCGGGCAGCAGCGCCGGCGGGGACTGGGCCAGCTCCCCGTTGGAGCGGGTGGCCGCCACGATCGTCCAGTAGAAAGGGAAGGCGGAGACCAGCGCGGCGACGATGAGGATCGCGTACGCCAGCCGGCCGCCTTGCTGGTGGCCTCCCGCCCGCCCTCCGCGCGGGCGGGAGGCCGGTCGGACGGAACCGGGGGTCTTCTGCGTGTGTCGAGGCGTGGCGAGTGTGGTCATCGCTCGGTCTCCTTGCCGGTGCGGCGGCGGGCGATGGCGGTATTGACCAGCACCAGCACCACGATGAGGACGAACATCACCCACGCGATCGCGGCGGCGCGGCCGAGGTGGAAGAAACCCCAGCCCTGTTCGTACATGTACAGGCCGAGGGTCTGGTACTGGTGCGAGATGCCGCCCGAGATGCTGCCCTCGAACAGCAGGGGCTCGCCGAACAGCTGGGTGGCCCCGATGGTCGACACCACGATGGTGAACAAGATGGTGGGTCGCAGTCCGGGCAAGGTCACATGCAGGAACTGCCGCCAGCGGGACGCACCGTCCAGCTCCGCCGCCTCATACAGGTCGGCGGGGATGGACTGCATGCCGGCGAGGTAGATCAACGCGTTGTAACCCGTCCATCGCCAGGTGACGATGGTTGACACGGCGATCTGGGAGGCGACGGTGCCGGACTGCCAGTCGACCGGGTGGATGCCGACCAGACCCAGCAGATAGTTGATCAGTCCGAAGTCGCGACCGAAGAGCTGAGCGAAGACCAGGGTGGCCGCGGCCACCGACGTGGCGTACGGCAGGAGCATGGTGATGCGGAAGAAGGTGCGCCCACGCAGCTTGTAGTTGAGCAGGTGGGCCAGGCCGAGCGCCATCAACAGCTGCGGGACGGTGGAGATGACGCCGATGGAGAAGGTGTTGCGCAGCGCAGTCCAGAAGTAGTCGTCGCCGAAGATCGCCGTGTAGTTGTCCAGGCCCCGCCACTCCAACTGCCCAGGTGTCTGCAGTTCGACGCGGTAAAGGGAGACGTACGCGGTGTAGAGCAGCGGGAAGAGACCAAAGGCGCCGAAAAGGGCGAAGAACGGCGTGATGTACGCGTACGGTGACAACTTGGCCAGACGCCTGCGCAGAGAGGCCGGCGGCCGCGTGGACCGCGTGGGGGCGGTGGCGGTCAGGGTCATGGTGAGACCTTCGATCGGGGGTCCGGCGTTGGAGGGGCGCGAAGGACCAGCAGGGCCGGGGAGGCGGCGACCCTTCGCGCCCCATGGGGGGTGGCGGTGGGGGTGGTACTGATCAGCCGACGGCGTTCTTGATGCCCGTTTCGGCGTGACTCCAGGCGCTGGCGGAGCTGGTGCCCTTCTGCTCGACCTCACCCAGGGCGTTGGTGATCTGCTGGGCGACGTCGGCGTCGTGCACCCCGAGCACCTGCACGGGGGACGCCTTGGCCGCGGCGCCGAAGAGCTCGCCTACGGGCGCGTTGCTGAAGTAGGGGTCCTTGACGTTCTGGACCTCCGCGATGGCGCCGAGGTTCGAGGGGAAGCTGCCCTGCTTCTTGAACAGCTTGGCCTGCTGTGGTGCCGCCGTCAGCCACTTGATCAGGTCATATGCCTGCTTGGCGTGCGGGGAGGTCTTGGGGATCGCGAGGTACGAGCCGCCCCAGTTGCCCCCGACGCCGCCCGGCAGCGGGGCGATGTCCCACTTGCCCTTGGCGTGCGGCGCCTGTCCCTTGATATAGCCGAGCATCCAGGCGGGACACCCGATGGTCGCGAAGGATCCGCTGCTGAAGGCCTGGTTCCACGCGGGGGAGAATTGGGACAGCTTGGCGCTCAGCCCCTCCCGGGCGGCCTTGACCGAGGTGTCCCACGCGTTCTTGACGGCGGGGTTCGTGTCGTAGATCAGGTTGCCGGAGGCATCGTAGTAGCGCTCCTTCTCCTGTCCGACCATCACCGAGTACAGGCTGCCGACGCTGTCCACCCAGTGGTTCTTGCCGCCGGCCTTGGCCTCGTACTGCTTGCCCAGCTTCAGATAGCCGTCCCACGTGGCCCACTTCTTGGCCAGGTCGGTGCGCTTGGTGGGCAGCCCCGCCTTCTTGAACAGGTCGGTGCGGTAGCAGATCGCCTCCGGTCCGATGTCGGTGCCCAGCCCCAGGGTGTGGCCGTCGGCGGTGGTGATCGCCGCCCACTTGGCCGCGGAGAAATCTGCCTTGAGCGCCGACGCTCCGAGCGTGTTCAGGTCCACGAACTTGTCGGACATCTGCTGGGTGACCGCGGCGGTGCGGCCGACCTCGATGCCCTGGATGTCAGCGAGGCCGCCACCACCGGCGAGGTGGGTGTTCAGAGCCTTCCAGTAGTCGGGCTCCTGCTCGGTGCTCGTCTCCTTGATGGTGACGTTCGGGTGGAGCTTCATGTACTCCTTGTAGAGACCCGCCTCCTTGAAACCGAAGGTGCCGAACAAGTCGATGGTGAGCGTCACCTTGCCGTTCTTGTCCGCGGACGATCCGGAGGACCCGGATCCACAGGCAGCGAGGAGAGCGCCGGCGAGAGCGACCGCCCCGAGTCTGAGGGTGGTACGGCGGGCGGCTCGGGAGATGGGCATGGAAGCCTCCCATGGCTTCGGGACGGGATGAGAGACACGCGGGGAGAGCGCCGGTTGAGAGCGCTCTCAAGTTGTTCCAGGAGGTTGCCGCAGGGGTCCTGGTTGCGTCAAGGGTTGAATCGGTAACGGATTGGATCCAGCCAACCCCCGGAGGGCCTGTCCTGAACATCTTCACCAGTCGAGCTCGACTTCCGTGCGGCCTGCCCTGGACCTGAACGCACCAGCCTCGCCGTTTGTCCCCGCACCGGCTCGGACCTGGCCGCCTTCCCGCCTGGCGTGAAACAAGCAGGTCTGACACCGGAGGTCGAAGGCGGCTGGACCGACCCTGTCGTCGGCATGGGGCACCCGATGCCTGCCTCGTCGGCCGAGCGAGGTGGGCAGAGAGCCAAGGAGCGCTCTCAGGAAGGGTGCAGGCTGAGGGTGACAGGCGCTAGGGTGCGCGGCATGCCGGATTACGAAAGTGGTGGCGCCTCGCGCGTCGCCTGGGTGACGGGCGCCAGTAGAGGAGTCGGCCGGGGTATCGCGCGGACGCTGGGCCGGGCCGGCTGGACGGTCTTTGTGACGGCACGTTCTACAAGCGGCGTGACGACACCCCTGCCCGGAACGGTGGAGGCGACGGCCGAGGAGGTGTCTGCAGGCGGCGGGCGGGGGATCGCGGTGGCCTGCGACCATGGCAACGATGCCGCGGCTGCGTCGGTGGCCGAGCGCATCTCCGCCGAGTTCGGGCGCCTGGACCTGCTCGTCAACAACGTCTGGGCCGGATATGAGCGGCTCAACGCAGGGGCCTGGGAGGAATGGAACGCCCCCCTGTGGGAGCAGCCACTGGAACTGTTCGATGCCATGTTCACCCACGGGGTACGGGCTCACTACGTCACGACGGCGCTGTGCGCGCCGCTGCTCATGCGCACCCCCGGCAGCCTGGTGGTGACCGTCTCCTTCGCCGTTCCGGAGAGCGAGCAGCACGCCTTCGGCGCGGCCTACGGAATGGCCAAGGCCGCCGACGACCGGCTGGCCCTTGCCGCCGCCGAGCAGCTACGACCTCATGGCGTCACATCGGTGGCTCTCCACCCCGGGCTGGTACGCACCGAAGGGGTGATGCAGTTCGAGGAATACCTGGACCTCACCGCATCCCAGTCCCCCGAGGGCGTCGGCCGCGCCGTCGTGGCCGTGGCCCAGGACCCGAAGCGCCACGCACTGACCGGCCAGGCACTGGACGTCGCCGCGCTGGCCGACCGCTACCGGATCGACGTGTGCGGTGAGTGACCCTGGAGGTCAACGGCTCGCGCGACGCCAACCGCGCTGTCTTCGGCACTGCCGCCTCCATGTAACCAGCGATTTTTCGTCAGGGCAGCAACGGGCCGAACCATCATCCCGGCCCGGCCGGTGCCGGGTGATGCCCCACGGCTCACCGCCCGCCTGCGCCGGGGACGAACGCCAGAGCCTCGCGGGCGAGGGACAACCAGTCCAATGTGGACTCCGGAGCGAGGACGAACCACTCCTTCATGGGTGTGCCCTTGTTCGCCTCGAAGTGATCTCCTTCGTCACCGGCCACCAAGGCGTCCACCCGCTCTTTAGGGAGCTTCACCACCAGCCGCCCGCGCACCAGCATCGCGAAGATCTTGTTGTTTATCCGCGACGCACTTTTGCCGAAACCGGAGCCCGTGCCCGCCGGAGGAGTGACTCCGGGCAGGCCGAGAAACTCACTCACCAGGTCGTCGAAGCGTTCTTCCGGGGTCATGGCATTCCTCGTTCGTCCATCGGTGAGAGGACTCAGTCCTTGTTCGGGGACATGGGCCCGTGCCTCAGCCATGGATCGAGTCGGGGGGCAGGCCATCGGCCCCGCAGGGACCATACACGACAACAACTTGTAGAAGTATCACCCTGCTTGGAGGGCCCGGTCCGTACTCAGGAGACACCGTGTGTGTTCCGGGCCCGCGCCGAAAAGAGCCAGCCCTTGGTCACTTCATCCACACAACGCCGTAGTGGGCCGGAAAACATGACTGTCATGGCTGTTCGTGTATGTCGCTTCGACACGGCTTCGGAAATCTCATGACTGTTGCGCTTGATCAATATCCGATCTGGCAGCAAGGCTGGCTGAGGGGTCTCGTGAGGAGATCTCTGCGCGCTAGGGTGCCGAGGTGACGTGGACTGAGCGGGTGGTCGAGCGGGGAGGCGTGCGGCTGATCTGCCGGGACTGGGGCGGAGACGGGCCAGCATTGGTGCTGTTGCATGGACTGGCCGGTCATGCGGGCGAGTGGGATGCCCTGGCAGGCCCTCTGAGCTCGGCGTATCGGGTTGTCGCAGTCGACCAACGCGGTCAAGGCGCCAGCGACCGCTTCCCTTCCGACGTCTCCAGGGGTGCCTTTGTTGAAGACATCGTCGCCGTGGCAGAGCAGTTGGGCCTTGGGCGCGTTGTTGTAGTCGGACAGTCGATGGGCGGACACGCGGCCATCCTGACCGCAGCGAGGTATCCGGGATTGGTCCGCGCCTTGGTGGCCATCGAAGCCGACGTGAGCGGTCCCGACCCCGAATGGCCGACGCATGTCCGCCGGTGGTTCGACTCGTGGCCGGCCCCGTTTGCCTCACGCGATGCTGCGGTCCAGTTCTTCGGCGGCGGAGCGATCGGCGTCGGCTGGGCGGATGGCCTGGAGGAGCGCGGTGGGCAGTGGTGGCCCCGCTTTGACCGGGACGTGATGGTTCGGTCCGTGGTGGACGCTGCCCAGCATTCCTTCGCTCACGAGTGGGAGCGCATCACCTGCCCCACTCTGCTGATCCTCGCCCAGTCGAGCTTCATATCGCCTGCACGGGTCGATGCACTGATGCATCGGCGCCTCCCAACCGTGTCCGTCAGCATTCGCGGAACCCGTCATGACCTGCATCTGGAACAACCTGACATCGTGTGTGGCCTGATCTCCGACTTTCTCGCCGGTCTATCTGCATAGGAGAGGGACGGAACGCGGCGGGTGTGGCCGCTTTGAGGCAGCGGCCGTCTGCTGGCTCTGGGCCCGGGCGTGGGCGTGGGCGTGGGCGAGGCGACAGGATCCGTGCCGATCTGGATGATGGTGGCGTTGAAGGTGAGGCGATCGGCTATAGCCGTGCAGAGCCTGGGGTTGGTGAAGGCTTTGGTCCGGCCGCCGAAGAAACTCGTCCGAGGAGTTGGCGACGCTGCTTCCTCGCGTTCGGTCAGAACCTGGAGCAGCAGTTCAGCGCCTCGAAGATCGAGTTCCATATGTTGGATAGGCGGCGGGACGCCGTACACCATTCAGCAGTACCGGTTTTCCCGCGTAGCCCGCCCGCCGAACCGGACGTGCGCACGGATATTCGCTGATCTGGCCGACGAAGACCACATCGTCGTTTGGCGGAACGAGTTCTGTCGGGATCGACCTCGTCGACGTTGCAGCAGCCTGCCCTGGCCGGTCACATGCAGGCGCTCGCCCCGGGGGCCGCCCACCAGCTCCTCGATCAGTTGGTCCTCCACTAACTTGGCCGACACTGGTCCAGTCGGTGGTGTGCTCAGGGCAGAGCCGCTGGATTGGCACACGGGGTACCCGCCGTGTGTGGCTCGGTGCCCCGTGCTGTGAGTGGCTTGCTAGGGGACGGGGAGGTGGACGTCGAGGAGGTCGGCTTCGCCCGCGTAGGCCTGGGTGTTGGGGTGGAACCATGCCTGTTTGTCGGTGCCGGTCGATGACTGAAGGAAGGACCACAGGCCGCCTGGGTCGTCGTTGGTGGTGGGGTCGCCGATGCCGGTGAACCAGGGAGTGGCCGCCGTGCTGCAGAGTTCATGGCCGTCGAACATTGTGTCGACGCTCAGATAATTCAGGCCGGCATTGGTGGCCGCGGTCTTGATGGCGGCGTCGATCTGGTCTGCCACTGAGTTGAGCCAGTCGCGGTCGCTGTCAAGGATCCATCCGTTGGCCAGGCATCGGCCGTTGGGGTCGTTGCCGGGGCGGACCAGATGTGGATAGCCCAGCACCACGATGTCAGCGTTGGGAGCTTGGGCTTTGATCTCCGAGTAGAGCTGGGGCAGGCCGCCTGCGACGCCGGGCGTGATGAGGCGCTGGATCTGGGTCTGGAAGTCGGTCGCCCATCCGTCCTGGCAGGTCTTGTTTGGGTGGGTCATGACGTGGTTGATCGTTCCAGCCGTCAGTGGCAGCTTTTCCTTCAGCCCGGCGAGAATGCAGTCCTGTACGACGGGTGCGAAGTCGAGGTCGTTGCCGCCGAAGGTGAGGGTCACCAGGGAGGTGTCAGGCCCCAGGGCGGTCTTTTGGCCGGGCTCGTCGGGGCAGTTGCCGTCGGGGTTGGTGAGGGAGAAATCGGCGATGACGGCTCCGCTGCAGGCCACGTCGATCCAAGTGCCTGGGTCTTTGAAGGTCTGTGTTGTCGAGGCGAAGCTGCGGTTATAGGAGTAGGCGGAGCGGTGGCCGTTGTTGGTGCAGGGTGCGCCGCCGCATCGAGTGCGGTAGTGGTCGGTGGTCTTGTCGTAGGTGCCGGCGCCCTCACCGGAGGAGTAGGAATCACCGAGCATGGCGTAGGTGCCGGTCGGTGCGGGGATGAAGGCCATGCCGCTGAAGGCAAGGTCACCGTCGGTGAGGATGCCGAGGTTGGTGAGGGAGACGCTCGCGCCGGGGCCGAGCCAGTGGGTGCCGAGGCTGATCCATTGATTGGTGTAGGAGTTCTGGTTGATGGTGGTATTGCTGCTCAGCCCGGCGCCGTTGGTGATGGTGTAGCGAGCTTGCGTGGCGGTGGCGCCGGCGGCGGGGATGAACGCCTTGATTTCGTAGCGACCCTTGTCCAAGTCCGGTTTCCAGGTGCCGGTGAGGCCCCAGTACGAGGCGCCTGAGGGGTCAGTGGGTTCGTCGGTGTGGGTGAACCAGATGTGTCCGCCGAGTCCAGTCCCGAGCTGGTGCAGGTCCATGTCTGTGACCTGCGCGTCGGGGTTGTCGGGGTCGCCGAAGGCGAAGGTGAAGGATCCGGAGTTTTCCCAGTTAGCGGTCTTCGGGTTGCAGCCTTGCAGGTTCAGGCCGCCGGGCTGGCTGTCGACCAGGACCGCGCTGGGCGGGATGTCGCTGCTGACGTTGCATATGGGCGGGAACCACTCAGTCGCTCCGGTGGGGGTGGGTTCCCGGGTTCCGGCCTGGGTGGTCCAGGTGCCGCTGTGGCAGGGGAAGAGCAGGGTGCACCACTGCGCGGGGTAATGCCACCAACAGCGGGAGTCCGGCAGGGTGCATGGACCGACGCCTGGCTCGCTGTTCGGGTCGCAATTCTTGCCGGTGTCCTTGTCACTCACGTCGCACTTGGAGGGGTTGCAGCTGTTGTCGCTGATGCCGCAAAAGGTCATCCGGTCGGGGCGCTGCAATTCGTAGGCGTCCGGCCGTTCGCCGTTGACGCCGTCGTCGGTCTGCATGAGTGTGCCGGTGTAGGAGTACAGCCCGCTCTGCGGGTCTTTGAGTGGCACTTCCATCCACCCGAAGATCTTTTCCTGGTAGGGCCAATCGCCGGGGTGGGAAGCGTCGTCGTAGGTGACCTGCCAGGCCAGCGATGCCAGGTCATGGTGCAGGAAAGGGTGGCGGTTATAGGGGTAGGCAGGGTTGGCCGGGTTGTTGTGCCAGCCAAGACCCCAGATACCGGAGCCGTCGTCGAGGTGAAGGCCGCTGTTGTAGTCCCACACCGCCAGGTACCAGTTCTCCAGCTGGGCCGGATCGGCGCCGTTGGCAGTGATGCCGGCGGCGGTCAGCTCGTTCCACTTCTTCGCGAGCAACTGCGCGGCCGCGGCGGCGCCCTCGGCGTAGTCGACGGCGACCTTACGCTGCAGGTCGTAGTCCATGGCGCCGGTAGTCATGCCGGTGGTGACCTGCCCTAGGCCGTAGCCGCAGTCTGGAGTTTGCGCGCCGACACGGTAGCCGCCGCCAGCGCCGTAGTAGTCGGCGATGTACGGGTTGCCGGCCAGGCCCTGAATGGAGTGCGGGGAGGCTTGGTGGAAGTTGGACTCTTGCGCGAAGATCGCGTCCAGCAGCTCTCGGGGAATGCTCTGTCCGCCGGCGCCGAAGGGCGCCGGGAGCCGGAAGTCGAGGCTGGGCGAGTAGCTGGGCAGCTTGAGGTTGGCGAATCCGGCCGGGCGGGCTGCGCTGCCCGTCAGCAGGCTCTGGCCGGCCAGGCTGGCGGCCCAGTCGACCATAGCTGCATTGGGCTGCATGACCTGCAGGTCCGTGTGGTTGCGCGGGACCGCGCAGGTGGAAGTGAAGGCCGCCCCGGTCGCGGCGTGTGTCTTGCCTGCGGCGGAGGGGCGGGCTGAGCCCTGGATGGGCCGTGCGGTCGACCGGGGGCTGGTGGCGTGCGGGGCGATCAACCGCCCATCCCCGGTCAGGATCCGAGGCCACCGGGTCGTCGCGGGAGCAGTGACATCGGGCGTCCACCGCCTGACCGGGGCGGCGGCTGCGCGGACGCGGCCGGTCAGTTGCAGGACAAGCGGGGTGCCCGCGGGCACCGCGGCATCCGTGGTCCGGGCCTGGGGCCTGGCTGCCCCGGTTGCGCCGACTGCGGGGCGGGCGCTGGCGCGGCTGGAGGCATCCAGTACAGCTGCTGTGCCGTCCGATGACACCGACTCGACCGCAGAGCCTTCCGAGACGGGCAGCGCCCGCAGGCCACCGTCGGTGGCAGGCCCGCGAGTCCCGGTCACTGTGGTGTGGCCGTTGCGCCCCAAAAACAGCGCCAGGTCGGCAAGACGGCCATCGGCCACGTGGCGCACACTGCCGTGACCGGTCAGCCGCCACACAGAGGCCGTCTTTCCCTTGCCTAGGAGGAAGTCCACCCCGCCGGTGTTGTTGGCTGTCATGTCGAACGGCCGGCCGTCCAGGCGGGCGATCCTATGTTCCCTGCCGTGGTGGAGCCGGACGATCATGCTGCCGCGCACGGCGAGCACTGTGTCGCCTGGCCCGGGCACGGCGTCGGTGATCTCCCCGTCGGCGCGCTGGATGTCACCCACCCTCGCGGTGGCCGCGTCGGCCGTCACCACTTGGGTGTGCTGCTGATCGGCGCCCGTATAGCGGGTCAGGGCGACCCTCGATCCTGAGCCGCACGAGGGCGTGGAGTAGTAAAGCGACACTCCACCCACCAGCGGTCGCACGGCGCCGGTGTGAGCGTCCACCACGTATGCCAGCCCACCGCGGTCCAGACCCGCCGGGGAGTTGTTCGCCGCCCACGGCGCCACCACCGCAACCACGAAACGGCCGTCGCTCGTCAGGCACTGCCGCCCGGTCCATCGCTGCCCGTCGGCGGTCAGACCGGCCGGTGCCAACGTCGCCAGTGGCTTCCAGGCCCATCCACCGCCCGAACTCGCCGCGTACAGGTGCCACCCGTTCCCATCGCCCCGACCGGTGACCACCTCATCCCCGGCCGGCACCGGCGAGACGGCGACCGTACGGACGGCCGAGTCTGGCTTCGGTGACCGATGCGCCTCGCGGCCAGGGGCGGCGACGCTGCTGTGAATCGCCGGTTGGGTGGCCTCGGCTGTGGCAGGAACCAAGCCAGAAGGCAACAGCGTGGCGGCCACCCACGCGACTGCCGTCCACGTCCGGTGTCGTATTCGCACCGTCTCCCTTTCAAGACATGGCAACCCTTGGTTGCGCAATCAGCAGATGGGCTGGAAGTGGCCGGCACTGAACGGTCCGGGAGGTGCACCGGCCCACTACCAGAAAGAGGCCCGCGGCTGGGGAAGCTGCACGCTCCTCGCCGGAGCTCGTGTGCCACGAACCGCTGGCGGAGGAGGTGCAGCCTTCTCGACGGGATCACCTGCCGCATCGTCGGGCCGTTGGTCGCAGCATGCGTCGCCGGGTCTGCCGCGGGGGTCAGAACCAGGCGCTGCAGGGGAAATAGGGATCCGCGTAGTCCTTCACGCAGCCGCGTGCGAGTTGGTTTCCGTCGACCATGTAGGTGTAGGTGCCTTGCGGCCACTCCTGGTGGCCGTCCTGCGTCTGGGCGTAGAAGTTGGAGTAGCGCGCGTTGAAGTCGCCGGTGTACGTGACCCAGTTCGCGTGGCAGAAGGGGGACCATCGCAACACGATGGAGTTGCCGGTGCTGCCATCGCCGAGCACTTTGGAGCCGGCGAGGTCGACAGCGCCATCGCCGTTGCCGGGGATCCCGCTCACGCAGCTTTCCCCATCCCGGTTCTTGATGTACGGCGACTGGCCCACGCAAGTGGGCCCGTAACAGGGCGGTACGTCAGGAACGTACGCATGGGCGTTCGGCGTGGTTGCGGCGAATCCGACGGTGGTGAGCGCAACAGCGAACACCAACTGCACTGCTCTTCGAGTTGCGGACATGACTTCCCTTCACATGCGACTTTCGTCTGGACCGCGCACTACCGCCCTTGCAGGGCCGGGGCCACGTGCCGGTCGGCGTCAGACCGGCGAAGGCGCAGCCGGGCCAGTAGTGCACTCCACGATTTGACGGGTTCAGACGGTTGTCCGGCCAGCGACCGACAAAACTCCGGACAAAGACATGACAAAGCAAGGGCGGTGGTGACACGGCCTCGGCGATGTTTGAAGCGTCCTCGGACGCGGCTTCACGGTGACCGACGCGCCGTTCGTAGAAACGAAGGAGGCGCTCGCGGGGTACTACCTCATGGAGACTGGCGATCTCGACGAGGCGGTGGCCATCGCGCGCCCGGCCCGTCCGACCCGTCCACCCGACTCCATGAGTAGCCTTAGTACTGCAACGGTGCTTGCCGTGACTGCTGACCAGGTCAGGGGCTGTGTCCGCGCCGTTTGTAGTGGCTGGTGCGGGCCTGGTGTTGTCGTCGGCGGCGCCAGGTTGACCAGTGCAGGATGTGCTCGACGGGTGTGGGGCGGCGGTCGGTGAGGTGGGTGATCAGCCGTCGTATCTCGGCGAGGCTGAGGTGGATGAGCTGGGAGGATCCGTTTCTGCTTTGTCCGTGTCCAGCTGGCGGGCTCGCAGGACGGTCAGGCATGCGTGAGCAGCCATGGCGAGAGTCATGTGGCGGTGCCATCCGGGATAGCGGCGGACTTGGTAGTCGTCCAGACCGCACTCCTGCTTCGCGCTCTGGAAGCACTCCTCGATGGCCCACCGACTGCCCGCGATGCGGATGAGTTCATCAAGCGTGGTCTCCGCGGGGCAGTAGGCGATGTAGTAGGAGATCTCCTCGGGGCGGCTGACGCTGCGACGGGCGAGGACCCAGTGCCGGCGGTCCTCGCGGTGCCAGGGCCTGACCTCGACGCGTGCCCAGTCGTAGATGCGCCGACCATGGGCGCCGTCCCCGCAGGAACGGCGCTTCCACTTCTGCATGGGCAGGCCGGGAAAGAGGTCGTGCACGGGGTGATCGATGGCCCAGCGGGTGACGACGGTGTCGTGCCGGGTGGGGGCCAAGACGTGGTAGACGTCGGCTTGTTCAAGCTCGGACCGCCAGCCCTTGCTGAACCCGTATGCGGCGTCCGCGGTCACCCACCGGAACGGGACGCGATCGGCGATGGCCCGTCGGACCATCGCCTTGGCCATGGCCACCTTCGTCTCGAAGACGACCGTGTCGTCGATGCCGGCCCGGCGGCACCGCTCCCGGTCGTCGGTCCAGGAGGTGGGCAGATACAGACGCCGGTCGATCAGCGTCCGGCCGCCAGGAGCCGCATAAGCGAGAAAGACGCCGATCTGGCAGTTCTCGGTCCGCCCGGCGGTTCCGGAGTACTGCCGTTGCACCCCCGCCGACCGCACCCCTTTCTTCAGGAAGCCGGTGTCGTCCACGACCAGGACGGCGTCCCGGTCACCCGCGAAAGGGGGGAACTGACGGGTCCGAATCCTGTCGATCGGGGCAAGAAGGGCTCGAAGATCCACCTGATCACCGAGAGGACCGGTTTGCCCCTCGCTGTCGGCGTCTCCGGCGCGAACCTGCACGACAGCCAGGCGCTCGAGCCGCTGGTGCGCGACATCCCGCCGATCCGCTCCCGCCGCGGCCCGCGCAGACGACGGCCCGCCAAGCTGCACGCGGACAAGGGCTACGACTACCACCACCTGCGCCGATGGCTACGCAAGCGAGGCATCCGGCACCGCATCGCCCGCAAGGGAATCGAGTCATCCACACGGCTTGGTCGGCATCGCTGGACGATCGAGCGCACGATGTCCTGGCTGGCCGGCTGCCGTCGCCTGCACCGCCGCTACGAGCGAAAGGCCGAGCATTTCCTGGCCTTCACCGCCATCGCCTGCAGCCTCATCTGCTATCGCAGACTCACCAAATGAGACGACGTCTTAGCGATCATGACCGCTGTTTTATCGCGTCGGGCCGCGGTCGGCACTGCGGTCGCGGACGCGCACCGTCGTGACTGGGCCTTCGTGCTTGGACGTCCTACGCCGCCAGGCCACCGCCGGGCGAACCCTGCAGTTGTTGATCACCGATGAGACCACGCCCGGAGCCGACCTGGTCGCGCTGGCCCCCGGAGATCGGTGACGAGCGGCTGCAACTGGTGTTCACCTGTTGCCACCCCGCGCTTGCCCAGCCGCCCCAGGTCGCGCTGATCCTGCGGCTGCTGTGCAGGCTGACCACCGCAGAGGTGGCTCACACGTTCCTGTCAGCGAGTCGGCCATGGCCGCCCGGATTCACCCGCGCCAAGAAGAAGATCGCCGCCGCGCAGATCCCCTACCGCGTACCGAACCGGCAAGAACTGCCCGAGTGCGTCCAGGCCGTCTGTGAGGTCGTACAGCTGTCACCACCGGCCACGCCGTCCCCGCTGGCCATGGATTGATCCGTCGTGAACTGGTCGAACGGTCGCTGGACCTGGCCCGGATCTTGCGCGCGTTGCTGCCCGACGGCCCGGACGTGGCCGGACTGCTCGTGCTGATCCTGCTCACCGACGCCCGCCGGGAGGCCCGCCTCGACGCCGCCGGACGGGCAGTGCTCCACGCGGATCAGGACCGGCGACCGTGGGACCACACAGCCATCGCCGAAGGCGTGACCCTGGTCCACGAAGCACTGCGGCAACGCCAACCCGGCCGCTACGCGCTCATGGCCGCCATCGCCGCCGTCCACGACGAGGCCCCCACCTGGGCTGACACCGACTGGTGCGAGATACTCCGCCTGTGCGACCTGCTCATCCAGCTGTGGTCCTCCCCCGTCGCCGCGCTCAACCATGCCGTCGCCATCGGCCTCGTCCACGGCCCCGAAGCCGGCCTGGCCGCCCTGGCCCCGCTCACCACGGAACCTCAACTCGCTGGTTACGGCTATCTCGCGGCCGCCCACGCCGACTTCCTGCACCGCCTCGGCCGCGTCGACGGGGCATACACCGCCTACCAGGAGGCCCTACTGCTGACGGAGAACGCCGTCGAGCGCGACCACCTGGTCCGTCGCCGCGATCAACTCGAGCGATGACCTTCACGGCATACTGCTCCTCCGAAAACCCTCCAGCCCGTTCGGAAGCCATGATCCACGTCGCCGAAGTGCGCCAGTCAGCAGGGCAGCATCACCGCTCGGGCAACGAGATCGCCGGCAAGGCAGCCACCCGGGGGATCGGCCATACCACGGCGAAGGCGCGACCGATCACGTGATCCACCGGGACAAAGCCACCCCCGGGCTCATGGACGTGGGCACGAGAATCCCATGAGTCGTTTCGGTGGTCGCCCATCACCCACAGGTAGCCCTTGGGCACCTTGACGGTGCCAACGGGGAAGTCATCACACGGAGTCGCTTTCCGGTAGATGTACGGTTCGTTCAATGGGATGCCATTGACCTTCACCGGGCTGCCGCTATTGCATTCCACGGTATCGCCCCCCACCGCGATCACCCGCTTGATCAGATCCTTCTCGTCCGCCGAGGGCATCAGCCCGAGGAAGCTCAGCGAGCTGCGCACCGCGTGCAGGACTGGGTTGCTCTCCCTGGGGGCCTGATGGGGCAACCAGCCGCCGGGGTCGCGGAAGACGACGACCTCGCCTCGCTTGGGGGTCGCGCCGAACCAGGGAGTGAACTTGTCCACCAGAACGCGGTCGCCTCGCTCCAGAGTGCTCTGCATCGACAATGAGGGGATGGAGAACGCCTGCACGAAGAACGTCTTGATTCCCAGTGTCAGGACGAGTGCGGCGCCGAGCGAGGTGGACCATTCACGCCAGCGCCTGCTGCGTCGACCCCTGGCAAGTCTGACGGAATGAGGGGGAGTATCCGCGGCACTGCCGTTCTGCGTCCTTCTGGTCGCCGTCCGGCTTGGGGAAGGTCCGGCCTTCGGTGATCGCCCGAGGCTCGAGCGCTTCGCTGCAACGGTCCAGATGGAGTGGCGGGTTGAGTGCTTCGGGCTCATCGGTGCCTCGTTCGTGTGCTGGTCTTCACTGGCCCGCCTCCTTGTTTGCTGCCCGCCGGCTCGGTGAACAGGCAGAGAACCGCGGCAGACGGGCACTTCTCATCGGTGCGGGTTTCGTCCTCTGCAAGTACCGCCTTGACGACCTGTCACGCCAGCTCCTGCCATTGCTTACGGTCACCACCGCAGGCAACGGTGGTGACCCCAAGGTGTCTTTCAGTGAGGACACCCGTGGTCGGTCGGCCGCGTCAGCCTACACTGAGAGCGCTCTCAGTCGCATTTGGGGAGCATGCCATTACTCCCCATCACCGCAGAGCCGAGAGCTGATCAGCCTCTCCCCGCGGTTTGCCATCACTACGGTCTGACCGTGACCAACTGGGTTCCGAAACGTCGGCAAGGGCGAGGACGTCAGCCAACTACTGCCCCGGCGCGACCCATTCCCGCCACTCCGCGGCCGCGGCGGCCGCCCCGCCACAATTCCCACTTGCTCTTCGCCGACCGCGGTTACCACCACGACAGCTCTCGTGACCAGATCCGCGCCCACAGCATCGCCCCGACCATTGGCTGGGCGCAAGGCCGGCACGGCACAGGCCTGGGTGCGGTCAGAGGTTGACCTTGCCTTCGAAGCCTTGGAGATCGTGATCGAAGTACCAGTTCGGACCCGTGTAGCTGGCAAGCGGCAAGTCACCCGACAGGGCGGAGTCGTAGGCTTCGAAGAACTCCACCGCCCGGGTGAGGCAGTTGTCAGTGCCCAGGTTATACGGCCGCGCATACGCGGCGTTGACCTCGTTTTTGGCAGCGGTCACTGAGCTGTGGCCGGTGTTCTTGCATCGGTACGTGTCGTAGTAACCTGCGCCGCCCTGGGCCCTGAACGTGTCGAGCATGGTCTTCCAGTTGCTCTCCTTCTGCCAGTTGTAGCTGGCGTCCTCGCTCGCACCGTAGATCCAGTCGTCCGAATCACCGACCCGGAACGCCCACCCAACATGACCGGCGGTCAGTGCACCCTCCGTGGCGTTGAACATGCAGACGCGCCCAGGGCCCAACGCGGCGGCGGGAGCGGCCGTGGCCAGCGAGACGCCGCCGGCCACGACGGCGACGGCAACGGACAATGCTGAGAACCGGCGCACGGTGTCGAGGCCGAGGCGCTTCGCAGCCTTGGTAGAACGCGCTGCTGTGGGATGCATGCTCACTCTTCGATCTCCTTGTCATGGCAGTGCTGGAAGACGCGTCTGTGTCGATGGCGGGCGCTGCTTCCTCGGTGGGCCCGCTGCGTTAGGCTCATGGCCAGCCACAGTCATGGTGAGCGGGTGGTGGACAGGAGGCGCTCGAGATGCCACCCGGCGAGCGTGGATGCCACGTTGCAAGTGGTCACGGAGCGTTCCCGGTAGAGGGTGGAAGCACCGGGGCAGCCTTGCCACTCCGTCAGCCGGTGTCGCGCGGCTGACGACTCCGCCACGCCGGGTCGCCAGCCGAGCAGGCTGGCGGCAGTTAGCGACGCCTCGGCTTCATGCAGGTCACCCTGGTCGAGCAGACGCAGTCCTTCGGCTGCCAGAGTGGCTGGCTTGCCGGGATGCGGAACCAGCCGTAGTCGGCCGGCAGGAGCCAGGATACGGATCACGAGGTTGCTTGCATAGCGACCTTGACGCGTTGCCGTGCTCCACGGGTGGACCTGGAAAGTGGGCAGCGGCCGCCCCAACTCCATCAGAGCAGCCGCAGCCTGGTACCACTGACGGACGTTCTCCAAGGTGAGACTACGCGGAAGGGCGTCGGCTGCTTGGGCTGCGGTGATGGAGCTTCGTGGTCCTCCCGCATGAGGGTCCGCGGCGGCAAGTGCAGCAGTGCCGACCAACCGGGACAGAGGGCTACCGGGCCCCTTGGCTGCGGAACGCAGCGCAGCGGCCAGTCGGGGGTCCTGTGTAGGCAGGCCCGCGAGGCGGCGCAGCTCCTCCACGGTCAGGGAACTTCCCAGGTCCCCTTCGCGCTGCTGGGCGAAGGTCATCAGTCCCGTGGGCAGGCGATGCGCGCGGACGGCTCGGCTCACGGGAGCGAGGGCGATGGGCTTGCCGTTCAGCGCGCGGAACGCGTCGGTGACGAGCGCGAGTTCTTGAGGGTCGGTGGTGGCGCTGGCCGCCGTCGCCGCCGCCTGGAGCGCCTCCCGCAGCCGCGGACCCTGTTCGTCAAGTGGTGCGTGGGCCGCTGTGGCGAGCAGGACATAGGAGCAGGTCTCCACCAGAGCGTCCCCGGAGGGAGCGCCGGACTGGCGGCTGCCGGTGTTCTTCCACCAGTGCTCCAATGCCTGCTGGGTGTCGGTGGGCAGAGGAAGGTCGACGGTCTGGGCAGCCTGGGCCCAGTGCCATCGCTGGCTGAGGGTGTTGGCGGCGTGGCGGCCCGTGGTGCCGAGCCAGGCCCGAATGTGTGCGCGTTGGTCGGGGCTGGGTGGCGTGCGGAACTGGGCGAGCGCCTGCAGCGCCGCGGCGGTGTCAGCCAGCCGCAGGCCGGCGGTGGCGGAGAGGGACATGTGTCTGGTGGCGGGGTCGACGAAGTAGCCCTGCGCGCGATACATGGCACGGAGAGCGGACACGTCGCGATCGTTGTGCAGCGTCCGACCCGTGGCCTGTTCCAGCAGCGCGAGATAGAAGCGGGACCACAAGGGTTCCGTGTTCAACTCCTTGGAGGTGGCGCTGTGCAGATGGGTGGCATCGACCGCGAGCGTCACGTGCTGTCCAGTCCGGGCGAGCACGTGCAGGCCGTAGGCGGACGTGTACAGGCCCGGCTGGTCCCTGTCGCCGTCGTTCGTGAACAGGTCGTTGTCACCCCGGAGTTGCTCGAGATCCCGCTCCAGGGCGCGCTGGGCCGTGCTGAGCTTCGGTGCCCGCGCGGCCACCGGGAGGGGTGTGTGGTGCGGTCCGCACGCGGTGATCGGCGCGCCCCACAGCAGCAGCACAGCGGAAGCCAGCCAGCGTCGGCGGCGGGAAGGGAAGGCAGAGGTGGTCATGTCGGTGATCCAAGCTAGGGCGGAGGTTTAGCACGGTCTCGTGGGCGGGCAGCGTGCGCCGGGCCGTGGGGGGGGGGGGGGGGGGGGGGGGGGGGGGGGGGGGGGGGGGGGGGGGGGGAGAAAAACCCCCCCCCCCCCACGGCAGCCGGGGGCCGCTGGACTCCTCGGCCGCGTCGGTGTCGGATCAGCCCCAGCCGACGCAGGTCGCGGCCGTGCCGTGGATGCCGAGCGGCTCGGAGAACCCGGAAGCACTCGAACACACCTTGGTGGCCAGCGTGTTCCAGGAGGTCATCATCTGGCCGCCGACCTCGGACTCGTAGGTGTTGCCGTTCTCCCACCACATCGTGACGTGGTTGGTGGAGATGCTGTCGGTGGCGGAGCACTTGCCGCTGGGCGCCTCCCCGGTAACGCCGATCTCGCAGGTGACGCTGGTGATGGCGCCGCCGGTGGTGTACAGATCGGCGGTGTTCCGAATCCGCGTCACGCTCTGCAGGGCCGCACCGTGGTAGGTCCACGCAGAGGTCTGCCAGTGGGGGTTGATGTTGCCGGGGTCCTTCCAGGCGTGCGCCTCGATACGGTAGCCGTTGCCACCCATCACTCCGGTGCCCACCGAGTTGTCGGCGAAGGCGGCGGGCGCGAAGGCTGTGCCTGCCGCGAGTGCGGTCACGGCTGCCAGCCCCAGCCGGGTACGGATGTTCATAGGTACTCCAGTCGTCGCTATGTGTCGGATGGTCAGGCGTTCAGGTAGGGGCTGGGGGTGAAGACGACGGAGTGGCCGCCGACGATGATGGTCACCTGGGTGTAGAACGGCCCCCAGTTGTTCAGACCGCTGAAGCTCGGGCCCTGGTAGTGCCCCGTGCCACAGACGGTCTGCCACTGGCCGGGAGCCACCACGCTGCCGTGTTTGTCCAGCTGATCGATCTCCATCGCGTAGCAGCCACCCGGTTTGGCGTTGATGTACGCATCCGAGTTCGACGACAGGAAGTTGCCGTTGATGCAGGCACTCACGCTAAAGCCGGCCTGGGAGGATGCGGTACAGCCCCCACCGGACCAGGCCGGCCGCACTGTGGCGGCCTGCGCGGATGCGGCAGCGGTCAGTGACAAGACCGCCGCGACGGGTACGGCCGCGAGCGCGGACCGTATCCAGTTCCGTTGCATGGAAGTCCTTTCGATGCATTCAGACTCAGCGGAAGCGTCCGCCGAGGCACCACGCCGTCACGGGAGCTGGCCTGAGAGGCCGAACGCTTACCGCTTCGGTGTGGCGGGGAAACGCTAGGTCCGGGAGCACCGACCCTGACAGCCGGACATAGGCACCACGCGGATGTGGTGCGAATACGGGACTCGCTCCGTGCAACCGGCGGATCAGACAGTGAGTGGCGCCCTGAGGCACATGGAATCGGTTGTGCCCATCACCGCTTCCGGAGAAGATGTGAACACTGATCGGACGACGTCGGAATCAAGCCCCCAGGGCTACGGGCGATGCTGGAGTGACATGATCGATGTCGTGATCATCGACGATCACCCCATAGCCAGATGCGGTGTTGAACACGCTCTCTCCACCCGGCCCAACGTGCGGGTCACCGCGTCGATCGGCTCGCCCGATGAGCTGAACACCGGCGCACCCCCACCGGACGTACTACTGCTGGACCTGTACCTGTCGGTGGACACTCCATCTCTGCCCGCGGTGGCACAACTGTCCGCATGGACCAAGGTCGTGGTAATGTCCGCGTCGGCCCAGCCCCGAGATGTCGTGGGAGCGATCCAATCCGGCGCGCGGGGCTACGTGACGAAGCACTCCAGTGTCGAGATGTTCGCGCAGGCCGTGGAGACGGTCGCAGCCGGCGGGTTCGCGATGTCCTCCGAACTCGCCGATGTGATTCACACCGAGCTGGGCGCCCCTTCACCTCACGGCGTGTCGGGCGGCGACGAGGCCGCCCCGCCACGGCTCTCCGCACGCGAGGAAGAAGCCCTCGGCTACATCGCCCGGGGCCTCACCCACGCACAGACGGCTACGCGCATGGGCATCAGCAAGGCCACCGTGGACACATACGTCGAACGTATCCGCCGGAAACTGCAGCTTGGCAACAAGGCCGAGCTGACCCGCGCCGCCCTGCACCGGCAGGGAAAGCAGGCCGCAAGAACGGACTGACCTTGACGCACGTGCCGATCGAGTCTTCAGCGCAGGAAGCGAAGACGCGCCAGGCGACCGCCGCACAGCGTAGCGAGCGCATGCTCACGCTCACGGCCGTGCTTTTCCGCGCCACCGGGATCCTCCAGGTCCTTATCAGCGTCCTGTCCCACAGCAGCCAGTACGCGCATCCAGGATGGGTCCTGACCGTCGCTCTGACAGTGTGCACGGAGAGCGTGATCCTGAGCCTCTATTGGCTGCGTCGTCAGCGCGTCACACCGGCCACCATGAGCGCCGACATCGCTCTGTGTGTCGCGGCTCTCGCCGCCAACGCGGCACTCACTGATACGCACGATGCCCTGACCTGGGCTTACTTCATGTATGGCTTCACCATCCTGACCAGCATCGGCATCGGCATCGCCTACATCCGCTACTCCGCGGTCCTCGCAGCAACCAGCGCGCTGGCCATCGGCTACGTCTTCTCGTCCTTGTTCTTCGGTCTAGAACCCCCCTGGAACGCCCTTCCCGACACCATCAGCTATTTCGCGGACACCTCGGTCACCTGGATCGTCGCCCGTGAACTGCGCCGTTCCGCAGGCGAACTGGATACCGCGCGTGCCAACGCCGTGACCGACGCGACGGCGTTGGCCACTGAAAGCGAACGCCTACGGCACGCCAGGGCCCTGCATGACCGGGTGCTGCAAACCATGGAGACGCTGGCTCGGGGGCACTGGATCACCGATGAACGGTTGCGGACCCACATTGCCAGTGAGGCTGCATGGCTCCGCGCCCTGGTCCGCGGTGATCCGATCGACGACGAACATGACCTGCTGACGGCGCTTCAGGCCGTGGTGTGCCGCAAAACCGAACACGGCTTGGACGTCCAACTCGTCGACGGCTCCCTGCGGCAGAACGAGGCCGTCCGCGCAGGACTGTCGGCAGCAGCGGTCGGCGCTCTGTGCGGCGCGGTCGAGGAGGCACTGACCAACGTTGCCAAACACGCGGGTGTCAACCGGGCCGTGGTCCACGCCGCCACCACCCCTACACGCATGACCATCAGCATCGTCGACCACGGGCGCGGCTTCGACCCTGATCACCAGCCCGTCGGATGGGGCCTGCCCCACTCCATACGTCATCGAATCCTCGAAGTGGGCGGCCACGTTCATCTGGAGTCCGCCCTTGGCTCGGGAACCAGCGTAGAACTGACACTCGACCTCCCGGTCCAGTCAAACGACCTACCAAGATGACTGCGCGCCGCACCGACGGGTCACGGCAGCGCCTCGCGGGTGTGGCGTCGCGCTCACTCGGCCGACGCCCAACCACAGTCGCCCGACCGCTGGTGCAGCCGCCAAGAGGTGGTCAGGGGCTGGCATTGCTACGAGGAGCCGGGCCTGACCTGCCGGCATCAGGGCCGAGATTCAGGGTGCCGAGGCAGGCCCGGGTGCGCAGCCCAACCTGCTCAGGGCGCAGCAGGAACACGGAGGGACGGATGATCGCGGCGTTCCAGCGTCCCACTCCGTCGTGGCGAGCAGGTGGCATTCCTCGACGTCCAGCCGTGATGCGTCCACGCGGCGGATCGGGGCGGTGCTCGCGACCGTGAGCGGACAGTGATCACACGGGTACCTTCACGAGGAGGGGATTGCCATGGCCGCTCGTCGGCGTTCTTCGTCGTCCCTGTGGTCGGGCAGTACGCCCTGGCGGGACCCGCAGTCGTCGTCAGTGTCCCTGGACCGGAGATCCGGACCAAGCGTCTCCACTGGGGTGAGCGCCGCTGCGTCCGCGGAGCGGGTCACGCCCTCGTAGGTCGCCAGGGCTTCGGGCGAGGGGGCCGGGCGGCGAGGTTGTGGAGCACAACGAACTCGAGGAAGGTAGCGCCTCCGCGCGGTGAACAGCGATGGCTCCTGCGCGCTAGTCGTCCCATGGCGAGCCGGGGCCGCAGGCCAGGTCGAGATCGACGTGTCGGCATGTGCCGCATGCAGAGCTGGATAGCTAGTAAGACTAAACAACATGCGCACGCCCAGCCTGTCGGCCCCATGTCCTTCGCTCGTAGCTGCGGCGAGGGCAGTCGCCCCAGAGCGGTCGCTAGACGGTCGCAGCGATGAGAACATTTTTTCGTTGAGCTGTCCTTATGCGGCGCTGTCGGGCGACTACTGGTGGAAGGTCGGTGAGGGGCACCGGCCGTTTATGGAGGTTGATCGTGAAATACCTTCTGCTGCTGCACACGCCTGCAGGGCCGCCGCTGGACCGCAACAGCGTCGAGTACGGGGAAACCTTCGCGGCTTACGCCAAGGCCAACGCGGACATGGCCGAAGCAGGGGTTCTGCTGGACTGCGCTCCGCTGCAGCCGCCCTCGTCGTCGACTACGGTCCGGGTCCGTGACGGGCAGACGATGGTGACTGATGGGCCCGCCGCCGAGATCAAGGAGCAAGTGGGTGGCTACACACTGCTGGAATGTGCAGACCTCGACGAGGCGCTGAAATGGGCGGCAACGATTCCGGCAGCGGAGACCGGCTGGGTCGAGGTGCGCCCAGTGATGCCCACGCCGACGCCGTCCTGACCGAGCAGGACTTCCGCGCTCACTGGTGGCCGGCGGTGGCGAGTGTGACCCGCCTGGTGGGTGACCTCGCCGCCGCCGAGGACGCGGTGCAGGACGCCGTACTGACGGCGATGACACAGTGGCCGGTCGACGGCACGCCGGCGAACCCGCGAGCCTGGCTGATCGGCGTGGCGCGGCACAAAGCGCTGGATGCCTTGCGGCGGGAGGCACGTCGCCGAGCCAGGGAGCCGGAGGCCCTGCTCTCCTTGCAACAAGCCGTCACACCACCGCCGGGCCCGGTGCCGGACCACGATCAGCTCGGCCTGATCTTCATGTGCTGCCATCCCGCGTTGGACCTGCCCACGCAAGTGGCGTTGACGCTACGTGCCTTGTGCGGTGTGAGCACTGCGGAGATCGCGGCGATGTTCCTCGTGCCCGAGCCGACCATGGCCAAGCGCCTGACCCGTGCCAGGCGCAAGATACGGGAGGCGGGCATCCGGCTGCGCACTCCCGCACGCGACGCCCTGCCCGAGCGGCTTGCCGCCGTGCTCCGCGTCATCTACCTGGTCTTCACCGAGGGACACAAAGCTGCGACCGGCACCACGTTGGTGCGTCAGCGTCTTTGTGACCTTGGCATTGAACTGGCGCGTGCTCTGGTACGGCTGCTGCCCAACGAGCCCGAGTGCGGGGGCCTGCTCGCATTGCTGCTTCTCACCGACGCGCGGCGGCAGGCACGTGTCGACGCCGACGGGAACCTGGTCCTGCTGGAGGATCAGGACCGCACCCTGTGGAATCGGGACATGATCGACGAGGGCGAGCGGCTTCTGGAAAAGGCCCTGAGTATGGGCCGTCCCGGCCCATACCAGTTGCACGCCGCGATCGCCGCCTGTCACTCCACTGTTCACCACTCCCCCGACACCGACTGGCGGCAGATCTCCCTGCTCTACGCGGAACTGCTGCGCCACGAACCCACGCCGGTGGTCGAGGCGAACCGGGCGATCGCCGTGGCCATGAGCGACGGTCCCACGGCCGGCCTCGCTATCCTCGATGCTCTCAGCGACCACCCGCAGGTGCGCCATTGGCCGCAACTTCACCTCGCTCGGGCCGACCTGCTCCGCCGCCTCGCCCGAAGAACCGAGGCGATCGACTCGTACCGGACCGCGCTGAAGTTCCCGCTCACCGAGGCCGAGCAGACCTTCATCACCAGCCGCATCAACCAGCTGAGCGACGAGCTGCACGCTGGGGGGTAGATCTGAGGTAGCCAGAGTGTCGGCCAAGCTAAACGGCTTTCCTGGACGAGCTCGGCTCCCGCGGGGACGCGATCGACTCCGTGAGTCTGCTTCCTCCTCGCGTCCGCGAACCCCCTGCGTGCGGGGTCGGCGCCTGCGCTCGACGAGCGCGGTGCAGTCGGACCGCACACGTCGCGGCCATACAAGCCCAGCACCATAGCAACGCCACGCGCGCAGAACCCCTCGCATCCGATCAGCGCGAGTAGTTCCCGATCCGCCTCACCCAGGTCCTCCCGCAGGTCTTCGACTCAGAGCCGACGTTCCGCCCTGCTGCCATGCATGGCGCCACCGCTGTACCGACCGCACGCTGACCCATAGCCACCTGGTGGGCGCCGTATTGGTGAGTCCCAGGGGGAATGCCTCGGCCGATTGCATCCGGACGTGCTCGCGAAAAACCGGTGCAACAGCGCATAACACACCGGTCGTCCTGGGGCGCGCCGACTCGAACCACCGTGATTGTCGGCGTCGGCTGAAAAGTGGACCGGCAGCGGCGCTCGAAGGTTGACCCCCCTCCAAGGGTCTGGCTGGTTGAGCCAGGCAGGGAGGAGCTGATCAGCGTGGAGGATTGGGCGGAGATCGGTCGGCTTCACCGAGCCGAGCAGATGCCCGGTGAGGGCGATCGCGAGGAAGCTGGGGTTCTCGAGGAACACCGTCCGCAGGACGATTGCGGATGACCCGCCCCCGAAGTACCAACTGGCGCCGAAGCGCTCGATCGCCGGGCGCTGGCGGATCTTGACCGAGCTCGGAGCCGTCCCGCGGGTCCTGGTCTGGGAGAACGAGGGAACCATCGGCTCCTGGCGGTCCGGTGGCCCCCAACTCACCGGCGAGTTTGCGGCGTTCGCCGGGCTGCTGGACATCAAGTTCCTTCTCTGCAGGCCGCGCGATGCAAAGGCCAAGGGCCCGGTCGAGCGGGCCAACGGCGATCTGGACACGTCCTTACTGCCCCTGAGTGTTCACCTCGCCCGCGGACTTCAACATCCAGCTCGCCGACTGGCCGGCCAGGGCCAACCGGCGCCCTGCACACCTGCGATTACTCGGTGCATCCGCTGGCCGTCGGCCGCCCCATCGAGGTCGCCGCGGACCTGGACCAGGTCCCGATGACCTGCGACGGTGTCGAGGTCACCCCGTCATACCCGCATCTGGGTCCGCCATCAGACCATCACCGAGCCCGATCATGCGGCGGCCGCCGCGGCAACCCGCAAGGGGGCCGTCGACAAGAAGGCGGCACGGACGATCACCAAGGAAGTCGAAGAACGATCACTGGACATCTACGGCCGGATCTTCGGTGTCATCGACGGCGGCCTCAGCATCGGCGAAGTGGCGTGATGGCCACCAAGCAGACGGCGAACAGCCGTGATGTCTCCCCCGAAATCGTCTACCTCACCGACGTTTCGAGGGCTGCAGCCACGAGGAGTATCGGCGGCCGGACGGCTGCTCAAGATGGGCGATGCAACGCTGCGCACCTCATTGTTGTTGCTGCCACCCGGCCGACCTTCGGCCCAACTCACCGCGCCGGCCGCCGGCCTGGACTTACTCCTCACTCACTCACTGGGCAGCCCGATCCTCCGCAAGCAAACCTGTAGCTATTGATCTGGACCACCCACAGGTAGACGTCCTCCCGCCAATGCCCATCTTCACCCTGTCCCCCGAGGAAGGTGAACCGGTGGTCGTAGGTGCCGTCGTTGACGCTGAAGTCCTTGTTGCCGTAGAGCCGAGCGTCGCAGATACCGTCCGGGGAGCAAGGTGGCGCACTTGCCGCAGCCCTAGACCCATTTGCCGCCGCGACACCTGGTACGACCATGGTGAGCAGCGCTGCCGCAGCTGTGACTCCTGCCCACCGTGCACTCTTCCTGCCTATTGTTCGCAAGCCAACTCCTTGTCTCTGCTGTGATACGGCCGTCCCGGAGAGGGACGGGCGATACCAGGACTTCCGCCTACGAAACGGCAGTGGCCTGATGCCCGGTCGGTCAATGGGCCACCTCCGGTTACCACCTCGTAGGGCTCCTGGAATGCGCTGATGCGGCCATAGAGCCGGGTCGACGGGTGCTGGATGCGCTGCCTGGCGTTACCGGAGCATCGCAGTGGTGACGGTGGCTGCATCACCTCACCCTGACCCTGTCCAAGCACACGCGGCGACCCGTCTATGACCTGTGCCACCCCTTGTACTGCAGCGGTGAGCCCATGGCCGTGATGGTCGTTCCGTGTGCCAGCGCGCCAGGGAACGCTTCCAGTATGTGCACGCGCTGGGCATACGAGGGGTCGTCGAGAGCGGAAGGCACGCATCTGCAAGAACGTGTCGTGGAGCGACAAGAAGGGCACTCTCAACGGGTGCCAAACGCGCTAGGCCGTTTCCTTCGGATCATCTCGCTGACCAGATGAAGATGGCGGCGAGGTGGAGTCCGGCGAGGTAGATGGTGGCGGTCTTGTCGTAGCG
>NZ_JBVIDR010000029.1:0-20120 GCF_055572275.1 Streptomyces sp. NPDC030798
TCAGCCACGCACCTCCACGGCACTCCTACTCATGCATCCGGGAACGGCCCTTACACCACCGGGGAGACGCAGCCAAAGGTGAAAGTCGCTCAGCTCGATCTTTAACCAGTGCGGCGGGGCTTCGTGGAGGTTGATTCTCTTATTGTGCTGTTGGCTGGGTCTTCTTGAATGCGCGCACGTCGTGGCGGGGTGCGGGACGGGTGTTCTTTCGACCCGCTGGTCCGGGGCGGGTGGGTTCTGGGGCTCTGACCGGGCAGGCCGTCTGTGGGCGGATGGGCCGGAAGTCGCGGCGGACGCCGGCGGGAGTGAGCCTGTCTGGAGAGCTGCGCTGCTCCCAGGGGCGGAGTCGGTCGGGTGCGCGCGGGCGAGGCGGCGCTGGGTGCAGGCGGCCAGGGCGAGCCAGGTCCAGCGGTCGGCGACCTCAGGCTTGCGGATATTTGAGGAGGTCCGGCTAAGAGGTCCTAACAAAGGCGTTGGACGTGTCGGTGGGTGATGAGGCAGGTGGCGAGGCCGAGGAAGGCTTCGTGGATGTCGTCGCGTCGTTCCCAACGGACACGTAAGCGTCGGAAGCCGTGCAGCCAGGCAATCGTGCGTTCGACGACCCAGCGGTAAGCACCGAGGCCGGAGCCGTGCGGGACGCCTCGTCGGGCGATGACCGGTTTGTTACGAGTTGGTGCGTGATAGTGGGTGCAACGTGTTTGGCCTGGTCGTTGCCTGTTCTCAGGTGTTGTTGGTGCGGTCGGAGACGAGGCCGGCGATGGCGCGGTAGGTGTCGGGCAGGCGGTCGCGGCGATGGGTCCAGCGCATCAGCTGCTTCCAGCGTTTGTGGTCGGCGAGGGCGTGTTCGACGGTGATGCGGTCGGATGAGTGCCCGTGACGGTCGCGTTCCCACTGTTCGACTCTGCCGGGCAGTGCCCCGGGCCGGGGTTTTCTGGGCGGTGTGATCGCTTGCCCGCGGTGGTCGCGGCTCAGGCCGATGTAGCCGTCGTCCAAGAGGACCTCGACGTCGGGGAAGTGCTGGAAGCAGACGGCGATGCCTTCTTTGCGGGCGGCCGTGGCGTCGTGCATACGTCCAGGCCGCAGGGCATCGGTCCATAACGTGCGGCCCCGCCAGTCGGCGATCACGGTGGCCTTCATCGTGTTCTGCTTCTTCTTGCCCGAGACAAACGCACGGCGACCGCCGCGGTTGGCCGGCGGCCTGCGGACCTGGATCTCGGTGGCGTCCAGCCGCAGCTCGATGCCTTCGGCCTGGGCGTAGGCGAACACGTCCGTCAGCGTCCGCAGTCGCAGGCCGGGACGGCCGGGGACCGCGCACTCGCTCGGCCAGGAGCGTACGTATCTCTGCGATCGCACGGGTGATGGTGGAACGGTCGACGTCGAACAGCAGCCCCAGCACCGAGTGCGGCAAGTCGTGCCGCAGATGGATCAGCGTGGCCACCAGCCGGTCGACGAACACCAGCTGGTGGCGGGCGCCGGCACCCGCGGCCCGCTTCCGGACTCCTCCTCGTGCAGCATGGCGTCGGCCCTCGAGTCCGGCCTGCCACGGCACCGCCAACTCCTCAACCAGGCAGGCGAGATGCCGTCGAGAGATCCCAGTGAACAGCCCATGCGCCAGCACCGCCCGATTAGTTATGATCGCCACAACCAGTTCATGCCACCTGCCTGGCACGACACCTCACCCGCTATTACGCACCAACTCGTTAGGTCTTCTCCGGTCCGCGGCTGTGCCGATCTCGGGTTTGATGTAGTGCCCCTCCGGTGACCAGACCGGTGTGGATAGGAAGGCGCGGGGGAGCACCGACCCGGGTTCGTCGGCGCAGATGACCGTCGCGCCGTCGGGCGGCGGCATTAGAGGCCGGTGATTCGCGTCCCTTCCCCGCGAAGTCGGAGCCCACTGAACGGGTTCAGGAGCGGGCACGGCGCGGGAGCACGCCTCGGCCAGCAGAATCCTCCGGAACTGGGAGCGGCTGACCTCGATTCCCCACTCCCTAGCCTGTGCGGCCAGGAAGGCAAGTGTCCATTGGGCCCATGAGGAAGGTTGCTTATTCGACGAACCGGATAGAGTCGATTAAAACACGCGGCTTCACAAGACCACCCGCATCCGTGGGCCCTTCCCCTGGGCCGTACGTGAGGGTGTCCTACCTCGCTGCCGCGAGCTGATCACCCCAAGGCCTGCGACGTCAAACCACCCCGCGGCACACAGCAAGGACGTATCAACACGAGCTGAATCTTGAGGACTTACCGGAAGCCTTGGTGGACCCCTCACCGGCCCCGCGACGCGGCAGCGGTGTCGCGCAGTCGCTGAGGACTGGTTTTCAGGGTGCCGTTGCGTGGCGTAGTCGACATGGATGAGGCCGCAGCTACTTCTGCTGGTCGCTGATGGACAACTTGGAATAGGCATTCGGCTATGACAAGCGCTGCGGACATCTGCGCCGGCCGCGCAGGGCTTGCCGAGGGCCGCCAGTTGAGCCATCACCTGCTGATTAGGGGATCGTCCGCGTGGGGGGCACTGGCTCGCACGGGTGGGTGGGCTTCCTGGCAGTGTTCGGGGACGGTCGGCGCAAGTCCGGGGGCTGAGTCGCGTCTTGTCACCCAGAAGTCACAATGCGTTTGCAGATCGCTTGCCACATTCGTCTGCGACGTCGCGTCTATGTGTACGTGAACGTTCAAAACTCAATCGGCCCGCTTCGCGTCCTGGCTGTGGCGGCCGACGGCGGCACCGGGCCTCTGCTCGAGCGGCTGCGTGGGCTCGGCTTCGAGGTATTCGTGGCCGGCCGGGTGGGAGACGCCGTGCCGGTCGGCGTCTGCGTACGGCCCGACGTGGTGGTCCTCGATGTGGACGACCCGGACACCGACGGCTTGGCCTCCTACCGTGCATTGCGGGTCGGCGGGGTGAGGGCCTCGGTGCTCTTCGTCTCCGCGGGCGAGGACACCGAGATTCGGGTGCACGGCCTGATGCTCGGTTCCGATGTCCTCGCTGCGCATACCGCCGAGCTGTCCGACGTGGTTGCCCGCATCCACACTGCCGATCGACGCGGGATGCCGACGGGCCGGGACAGCCGACTGCTGCGTTCGGGCCTCCTAACGCTGGACCCGGTGACGCGGGAGGTGCGGCGGAACGGGGCCGAGGTGGCCCTCACACCCCGCGAGTTCGACCTGCTGCACTATCTGATGGACAACGCCGGCCGGGTGGTCACCAAGGGGCAGATCCTCGACCGGGTCTGGCATTCGGACTTCCGCGGAGAGTCGGGGGTGGTGGAGACCTACGTCTACTACCTGCGCCGCAAGCTGGGCGACCGCGATCAGTCACTGATCCGGACCGTGCGCGGGGTCGGCTACCGGATGGAACGGGAGGCCGGCCGCCGGGCGCCCACGGCCCGGTGACCGGCCTCCGCTCACCCGGCTGTGCTCAGCAGCGACCGGGCTCGTCACGGGTGACGTAGTCCATCGCCGGGGTGCCGTCGCTGTTGAGGACGTCCGCCACACCGTCGGTGTAGAAGCCGTAGGACCAGATACGGTCGTAGCCGCGGCCGCGCCAGTCGTGGACGGTCGTACCGAACTCCGAATTGCCGTCGCTCCACTGGTACATGATGACGTGGAAGACGGGGTTGACGCGGACCGTCCTCTTCAGCGGACGGGCGTCGATGTAGCCCTGGCGGCCGGGCGGGACCGAGATGCCGGCTTGCCGGCCCAGCGTGTGGGTGTTGCTGATGGCCCAGGAGTAGTTGAAGCTGGCACCGAGCTCGCCGGTGTAGATGTCGGCGACCTTGACCGAGGCCTTCGTGTTGACGCCGACGGTCTTGGTGGTGGTGCGTGTGGTCGCGTACGACTCGTTGACGGAGAGGGTGGCCGTGCCGGTGCCGCAGTTGGTCACGGTGTCGTCGGAGATCTTCCGCTCGCTGTCGTACCAGGTCCAGCTCGAGGACTCCGGGTACTCGCAGTTGCCGCCGAAGACCTCCCAGCCGGGTGTGAGGGCCCAGTGGGTTCCGTACGGTGCAGTGGTGTAGGCCTTGTGGGAGTCGCCGGGGACGAGCTGGTAGTAGGGCTCCTTCTCGTAGGCGTCGGCGGAGTCCACGACCTCGCCGGTGTTGATGTTGAACACGAACGCCTTGTCCTGCGTGCTGATGTCGCCGCAGATCTTGTCCATGAAGGCGTCGGTGTCGAAGGACTCCTTACCGCGGATGTTGACGCCGGACGGCGGATTGGCGCTTGCGGGGGGTGCGGTGACGGCCATGCCGGCCGCCGTCGTCAGGACGGCCGCGCAGACCGTCACGTACCGCTTGATTCTGCGGCTCACTCGCGTCTCGCTCCTGTGCATCGTCACGTGCGGAAACGGAGGGCACCGCGGCGGCGGCGTTCCATTTCCAGCAACAGCCAACAGGCCGTTGCTCATGGCAGCATCAGAGGCGGATCAGAGTAACGTCAGACCAGCCATCGAGGGACTCGATACTTTTCTGCCAGGTCGGCTTGGCCAGACCGGTCTTCGACCAGCCGCGGTCCAGAAGTTCGGCGATCAGGTTGGGGGAGACGCCGTTCAGGGGTACAGGGAAGCGGAAGAACGGGTTCATCCGGCTGTGCCATCATGCGATCATGACAGCACCTTCCAGCACCTCATCTGGCATATCCGCCGCCGCGCGCGGCGCCAAGTCTTCCGGTTTCGTGGCCGAGTTTAAGGATGCCGTCACCTTTCGGGCCTTCTTGCTCGTGCTGGGTGTCCTGCTCGTCCAGCTGGCCTTCGTCGTGTCCTACGTCGGAGCCTTCCACTCCCCCACGCCGCACCGGATTCCGGTGGCGGTGGCCGCTCCGCAACAGGTGTCCGGGAAGATCGTCGCCCAGCTCGACGGTCTCGACGGCGACCCGGTCAAGGCGATGGCGGCGCCGAGCGCCACGGTCGCCCGGCAGTGGGTCCTGACGAGGAGGACGGACGCCGCCTTCCTCTTCGACGCGACAGGAACCAAGGACACCCTCCTGGTCGCGTCGGCGGGCGGTCCGTCGGTGTCACAGACGGCGACGCAGATCGCGCAGGAGATCGAGACGGCGCAGAAGCGGCAGATCATCGTCACCGACATCCGGCCCCCGAAGGCCAAGGACGGGCGCGGTATGACGTCCTTCTACCTCGTCCTCGGCTGGGTGATCGGCGGCTACCTGACCGCGACGATCATGGGCATGGCGGCGGGTTCCCGGCCCGGCAGCCGGCACCGCACCCTGATCCGCCTCGCCGTTCTCGTGCCGTACGCGATCGTGTCGGGCCTCGCCGGAGCAGTCGTCGTCGGACCGGTGTTCGACGCGCTCAGTGGTCACTTCTGGGCACTGACCATGATCGGTGCCCTGATCGTCCTGGCCGCGGGGACCACCGCGCTCGCCCTGCAGACCTTGCTGGGACTGCTGGGTACGGGTGTGGTCATCCTGCTCTTCGTGGTGCTGGGCAACCCGAGCTCCGGCGGTGTCTACCCGGCTCCGCTGCTGCCGTCGTTCTGGAGCGCGATCGGACAGGCGCTGCCGCCCGGCGCCGGTACGACCCTGGTCCGCAACACCGTGTACTTCTCGGGCCACGCCACCGCTCTGGCGCTCTGGGTGCTCGCCTCCTACGCGGTGGGCGGCGCGGTGTTCGCCTGGACGGCCGCCTGGTGGCGTGAGCGCCGAGAGAGCGCTCTCGAGGCGGCTCAACCGGAGTCGACGCCGGAAGCCGCCGCCACCACCGCATGACCCGCGGCACGCCTGCGCCGGAGCTGTCCGTCCGGTGGCTTCGACTCCGCGCGGAGCCCGCAACCCTGCCCGACCACCTTCCTCTCCTCGAGGGCCGGGTCACTCCGGCACGGCAACGGAGGCTCACGTCGGAACGTAGTGAGTCGTGGCGGGTGGTAGCCCTCGGATTCTGGTGCGGAGATACGACGCACGACCGGGCCTTCCCACCACGCAGGCGGCCTCACTGCCGTTCCCAGGTGACCCCCCTTTGTCCGGCCAGGGCTTGGATGCCGCCGGGGTTCACCCCGCTTTTCGGCTGGTGTGGCGCCGAAACCCGGCGAACACCGGTCGCCGCCCGCACCTTCCGCCCTAGGGCGACGGCCGTCGATCCTGCATGGGACAACATGTCGGTCATGTGCCTGACCGAGCGCTGACCACCGCACGCGCCAGGCGGCATGGTGCGAGCGGTTGCCTGGTGCGGGAGGGTGGCGGGCGCCTTAGGCTTGCCTTCAGGGACCGTGCCTTCCTCGCATGAGGAGGCCGATGCCGACGGCACGCGGTCCGTGGCAGTGGAGTGAGAAGACGTGAGCTCTCCATACACCGTCGCGTTCGACAGCTCTGCCGCGTCGGGGACGGGCAGGCTTGGCGGCAAGTGTGATGCGCTGGCCGTGATGACCCGGGCCGGTGCTCCTGTCCCGCCCGGGTTCGCGGTGACCACGGATGCCTTCGATGCGCTGCTCGACCACGGTGGATTGCGGTGGGCCGTCGACACCGCCCTCGCCAAGCTCGCTGCCGATCCGGGCGTCGTCCCACCATGCGGCGCCGAGATCCGCCGCATGGTCGGGGAGGCACCTGTGCCCTCTTCGGTCGCGTTGGCGGTGACGACGGCGTACGAGGAATTCTGCCGGGCCGTGGACTGTCCGGATGCCCCGGTGGCCGTCCGATCGAGCGCCGAGGAGGAGGACTCGCCAGAGGCGAGTTGGGCAGGGCAGCACGACACGTTCTTGTGGATCCGGGGTGCCGATGCCGTCCTCGACGCCGTTCGGCGCTGCTGGGCGAGCCTGTGGACGGATCGCGCGATCATCTACCGCGCGGCCCATGGGCTGCTGCAGAGAGGGCTGCGCATGGCGGTCGGGGTGCAGCAGATGGTCGATGCCCGTACCTCCGGCGCTGCCGTGACCGTCAACCCGGCGGACGGCGACCCTTCGAAGATCATGGTGGAGGCGGTCTGGGGACTGGGACAGCTCATGGTGTCTGGCCAGGTGACCCCGGACGCGTATCTGGTGGACAAGGTACTGCTCAGGACCGTACGGACGACTGTGTCGCCGAAGCACCAGGAACTGGCTCCGACCTCCGACGGGCACGGGCTCGTTCGGCGAGATGTCGAGGAGGGCCGTCGGCGGGTCCCTTGCCTGGCTCCGCCGGAGGTCGTCGAGATCGCCCGCCTGGCCAAGAACGTCGAGCGGCACTACGGCCTCCCTCAGGACATCGAATGGGCCATCGACCGCCACGAACGCGACTGCGCGGATGCCACCGCGGGCGCCCCCGTGGTGCTGCTGCAGACGCGGCCCGAGACGGCCTGGAGCAGTCGGGCGAGGGCAGCGGTCTCGACCAGCCGGGGCGCGGGCGTCTCCAGCATCATCGACACCCTGCTCGGCCCGGGTAGGACGCCGTCGTGAACTGCCGAACGAACCTGCCCGCCAGCGATGAAGGGACCGTGTCATGACAACGGCGTCGCGCACGGCGTTCCCGAGCCCCTACGAGATGACCACCCCTGCCGGTGCGGAGGGATGGGAGGAGCTCTACCCGTACTACATGCTCTTCCAGTCCTGGCGGCGCTCGGCCGAGGAGGGACGGTTCTGGTTCCGCGACAGCCAGCACTGGCCCACCGTGGTCAAGCCATTCGAGACGTCCGTCACCGAGCTCGCGTTCAAGGGCCTGGGCCAGTTCAACACCCGACACTTTGTCATACCACCCGCGTACGGTGTCATGTTCCGCGTCCACCAGGGCTACGTCTATCTGAGCCCGGTGGCCGCGCCGGAAAGCCGGATCGCCGCCCGCGTGCCGCAGTTCCTGGAACGCGCCGGCTACTACTACGCGAACTGGGACAGGCTGCTGGAGAACTGGAAGGGCAAGGTCCTCGGCACCATCCGTGAACTCGAGTCGATCAGCTTCAGCGAACCGCCGGAGGTCCAGCCCTACGAGGACATCGAAGCGGGGAGTGGACTGGGTGCCGCCGATGTCCTGATCAGCGGGTACGACCGGCTCCTCGCCCTGTGTCACCGCGCCTGGCAGTACCACTTCGAGTTCCTGAACCTCGGGTACGCGGCCTATCTGGACTTCTTCCACTTCTGCAAGCAACGGTTCCCGGACATCCCGGACCAGGGCATCGCGGCGATGGTCACGGGCGTGGAGATGGAGCTGTTCCGCCCGGACAACGAGCTCCGGAAACTGGCAAGGCTCGCTGTCGAACTGGGCGTCGACAGGGCACTGACCTTGCCCGACCCCGGGGAGCACACCCTGAGCCTGCTCAGCCGCGAGCCGGGCGGCCGTGACTGGCTCGACGCCTGGAACGCCGCCCGCGATCCCTGGTTCAACTTCACCTCGGGCAATGGTCTCTACAGCGACGACCGCTACTGGAGGGACACTCCCTCGCTTCCCCTGGGGTACGTCCGCGACTACATACTGCGCCTGCGGCGGGGCGAGGCCATCGACCGGCACCTCTCCGAACTCGCCGCCGAGCGCGAGCGCATCACCGGTGAGTACGCCGCCCTGCTCGACTCCCCGGCACGTGCCGACTTCGAGGCGAAACTGGGCCTCGCCCGCCAGGTCTACCCGTATGTGGAGAACCACAACTTCTACATCGAGCACTGGACAATGGGCGTCTTCTGGCGCAAGGCCAGGGAGCTGTCCGCCCTGCTGCACCGGGCAGGGTTCTGGCCCGACGCCAATGACATGTTCTACCTCACGCGTGACGAAGTCCGGGCCGCGCTGTTCGATCACGCGTCCGCTTGGGCGATTGGCGTCGGGCCTGCCGGCCCCGGCCACTGGCCACCGGAGGTGGCACGGCGACGCCGGATCGTGGCCGCGCTCGCCCGGCAGCACCCGGAACCGGCGTTGAACGAGCCGCCGCGAGCCATCACCGAGCCGTTCAGCGTCATGCTGTGGGGCATAACCAGCGAGCGGATCCGGTCATGGCTGGCAGCCCCGGGCGACCTGGGCGACCTGACCGGCATGGCCGCTTCGCCGGGCGTGGCCGACGGCACGGCCCGGGTGATCCGCAGTCCAGACGAGCTGGACCTCCTCCAAGAGGGGGACATCCTGGTCGCGCCGGTCACGGCGCCGAGCTGGGCGCCGGTCTTCGGGAAGGTCCGCGCGACCGTCACCGACATCGGGGGAGTCATGTCCCACGCGGCCATCGTCTGCCGTGAGTACTCCCTGCCCGCCGTCACTGGGACGGGCTCGGCGTCCACCCGCATCAGGTCCGGCCGGCGGATCCGTGTGGACGGCACGGCCGGCACGGTCACCTTTCTCGACTGACCGGCCACGTACGACAGGAGACGTCATGACTTCCGACCCGGTGGCCCGCGAGCCGCTGCCGACACTTCCGCTTGCCTCCTCGGAGATACCGCCGAGCGACACGCTTCCCTGGCCCGTGCCGTTGACCGGCGTCCGGCGAGAGATATGGGACCGCGCCCGTCCCTACCTCGACGTGCGCGACAACGGCGCCCACTCCCTGTACGCCTTCGCGCTGGCGGCCGCACTCCTGGACGCCCTGCCAGGGACACGGGAGGACGTCGTGCTGCCCGCCGTCCTCCTGCACGACACCGGCTGGAAGACGGTCGACCCTGCGGACATCCTGCCCGCCATCGCCGGGCGGTCCGGACCTGCCGGGCACGAGACGATACGCAGGCATGAGACCGAGGGCGCCGCCATCGCCGCCCGCATCCTCGCCGATGTCGACTACCCCGAGCGGGCCACTGAGCGGATCGTCGCCATCATCGACGGGCACGATACCCGCAAGGATGCCCTCGACCTGGACGACGCCGTGGTGAAGGACGCCGACAAGCTGTGGCGGCTGACCCCGCACGGCCTGCGCACCATCGGTGCCTGGTTCGTTCTCGACCCGGACCAGACACTGCGGTTCGTGACGGGACGTACTTGCGACCGGCTGCTCACCGAACCGGCCCGTGTCGTCGCCGCCGCACTCACCGTGCTGGCCTGCACCGATCTCAGCGCGCGGCGAAGCGGCCTGAACGTGCCCATCATGCCCTGGATGTCTTGTCTCGGTTGATTTGATTATGGGTGTCTCCGGCGTAAGTCTTGACTGCATGGACGTCGATCCGCCGCTCGGAGTGGTCGTAACCAACCGGCAGGGCCTGATCATCGGGTGGACGCCCGGAGCGGAACGCCTGCTCGGTTACACCAGGTCCGAGGCCCGCGGCCGGTCCGTGGCGGAGCTGCTGGACGCCCCCGTACTCTCCGGCGGGGAGGCTGCCCGGGGACAAGGGGCTGTCGTACGCCACAAGGACGGGCACCGGCTGGCCGTGACCGTCTCCCGCCACCCGCTCGACCCGGGGTCGGACGGCAGCGGAAGAGGACTCGGCACCGTCCTGCTCATCGGCCCGTCGTACAGGCCGGCCGCCGAGGGGCTCCGGCAATCGCTGTCCGGCTGGCTGATGCGGGACTCGCCCCTGGCCCTGACGGTGTACGACACCGATCTGCGCAGCATGTGGCACAGCGCCGCGATGCACCGCCTCAGCGGCCTGCCGGACGAGGCGCGACGCGGGCGCCGGTTGACGGATGTCCTCGCCGGCCCCGATGCCGTGGAGTGGGAGGAGCGGATGCGGCTGGCCATGGCCACGGGGGAGGAGCAGGTCAGCGAGCTCAAGGGCACCGTCCTGACCGGACTCGGATCCCGTGTCTTCAGCGTCTCGGCGACACCACTGCGGGACGCAGAGGGCCGTACGCTCGGGGTCTGTGCTCTCGTAGGTGATGTGACCGAGAGGCGCCGTGCCCGGGAGCGGCTCTCTTTGCTGGACGACGCGAGCCTGCACATCGGCAGCACCCTCGACATGGTACAGACCGCGCGTGAGCTCACCGAGGTGTCCGTACCCAGGTTCACCGATGTCGCCCGTGTGGATCTGCTGGAGGTCATCCTCCGGGGCGACGAGCCCGCTCCGGGGCCGTTGGCCGGACCCGTGCAACTGCGACGCATCGCGGAACTGACGCTGTTCGAGGGGGTCACCTTGGCACAGCAAACCGCCGGCGAGGCGGACGTGTACCTCGCGAACTCGCCGGCCGCCCTGTGCCTGGCCACCGGCCAGTCCGCGCTGTACCGGACCAATGCTGCTCCGCCGATTCGTAGCTACATCGATCAGACCCCCGAGCGGCAGGAGAAGGTCCGACGGCTCGGCACGCACTCATGGATTCTCGTCCCGGTGAAGGCCAGGGGCACGACCCTCGGCGTGGTGTGGTTCACCCGCACCCGTGAGACTCCCGAGAGCTTCGACGCGGACGACCTGTCCCTCGCCGAGGACCTGGTCGCAAGGGCGGCGGTCTGCCTGGACAACGCCCGGCGCTTCACTCGCGAACGCGTCGCGGCTCTCACTCTGCAGCGCAGCCTGCTGCCGCAGCGGATGCCCGAGCAGTCGGCGGTGAAGGCCGCCTTCCGCTACCTCCCAGCCGAGCAGCGTTCCGGCGTGGGCGGCGACTGGTTCGACGTGATCGCGCTTTCGGGAGCCAGGGTCGCGCTGGTGGTCGGCGACGTGGTCGGGCACGGCATGTACGCGGCCGCCACGATGGGCCGACTGCGCGCCGCCGTACAAACTCTTGCCGATGTCGACCTCGCTCCCGACGAACTGCTCACCCATCTCGACGACCTGGTCCTGCGGCTGTCGGCGGAGTCCGGGGCCGACGCGGAGCGGCCGTGGGCGGAGGCCGCCAGGGACATCGGGGCCACCTGCCTGTACGCGGTGTACGACCCGGTCTCCAGACGCTGTTCCATGGCGCTTGCCGGCCACCCGCCGCCCGCCGTCGTCGGTTCGGACGGCAGCGCGGAGTTCCTGGACGTCCCCGTGGGACCGCCGCTCGGACTGGGCGGGCTGCCGTTCGAATCGGTGGATGTCCTCCTCCCGCAGGGCAGCCTGCTAGCCCTTTATACCGACGGCTTGATCCATTCCGGCCACCGCGACCTTGGGGAGGGGCTTGAGGACCTGCGGGAGGCGCTGGTCGTGCCGTCGGATTCGCTGGACTCCCTGTGCGATCACGTCGTGCGCAAGCTGCTGCCCGAGGGCCCCGCCGACGATGCGGCCCTGCTCCTGGTGCGCCCCCAGGCCCTGGACGCGCACAGAGTCGCCGTGTGGGACGTGGAGGCCGACGCCGCCGCTGTGGCGCGGATACGGTCGGACGCCGTCCGCGCCCTTGACGAGTGGGGACTGCAAGAGGCCGCGTTCGTCACCGAGCTGCTGGTGAGTGAACTGGTCACGAACGCCATCCGGTATGGAGACCCGCCGATCCAGGTGCGGCTCATCCACGACCGCGTGCTGATCTGCGAGGTCTCCGACTCCAGCAGCACCGCACCGCATCTGCGGCGGGCCCGGGTGTACGACGAGGGCGGTCGGGGCCTGTTGCTGGTCGCGCAGCTCACGGAGCGCTGGGGCACCCGGCAGACGGCGGCGGGCAAGACGATCTGGTGCGAGCAGTCCTTGGCCGGGGCAGACAGCCCGCTCATCTCCCTGAAAGGACTCGCCGCTGGATGATCACGCCACATACCGCTGGCACACGTTCCCGGCTTTACCTCGCTTTACCCCGGCAGCATCGCCACGGACCGCACAACGCTGTCGCTGGCCGGGCCTTCCGGCCAAGACGCCGGAGGAGGGCCACCGGATAGAGCGCTTTGTATCCACGGGGCCTGGAGGCAGGATCTTCTCGGAATCGACCTGGGCCAAGACCACGCTCGGCTCGGCGGGACACCGTAGCGGGCCAGGCGGGTGGGATGTCGCCGGGGTAGAACGCGGGGGTGTCCGGCAGCGAGTCGTCCCAGCGGTGTTGCCTCGCAGCGTGAACCGTGGGCGGCCGGACGACACGGACGTCATTCGGCACCGGCAACGGGTCTTCCAACGCCAGATCACGTCTCTCATCGCTCGCTGCTCGAGCAATCCAGTGACGGTGCATGCCGTGGGGCCGGTTGAGGAGATCGCGGCGCGGGCTCTGGCTGGGCTGCCGGACGGAGCGAAAGGCAGGGTAGTGACCGTCGTCGTGGCCGGGGCCGACGGCCTCGGAGCCGAGCCTCTGCACCAAATGGCCGGTGTGCAGGGGGCTCTTCCAGAGATCCTCATGACCCGCGCCGTCCTCGCCCACGACCTCGGCCCACCGCAGACCGGAAGAGGTGGATTCACGCCGCCTGGAAGTCAGTCGATGAACGCCAGACATCACGCTGTCGAGCATCTCCGGCACATGGTTCAGCAGGGTGTCACTCCACCGCGGAGGTCGGCATCTCCCTGACCGACTCCATAAACCGGGCCTCCACCTCGAAGAACTTCAACAGCAGAGCGAACCTGAGCCGAGTCGGCCCCGGACTTGTGGCGCACCCGCTTCATGATTAAGGCTTGTCCCGTAACTGATCTTCGGTGAGGCGAGGTCGACCGTCGTTCGGCCCGATCGCCTATCCGGCGAGGGCGAGGTTGTGCAGGCGGGCGATGCCGCTCATGGCGTGGTGTACACCGTCGCCCTTGAGTCGGCAATCGCGCAGGATCTTCCAGGTCTTCATGCGAGCAAAGGCGTGCTCGACGCGGGCGCGGACCTGTTTGTGGGACTTGTTGTGCGCCTGCTTCCAGTCGGGAAGCTCCTCGTCTTTGCGGCGCCGGTGGGGCATGACGAGGCCGGTGCCTGGATAGCCGCCGTCGGCGATCGTCATGGTGCCGCCGACGGCGGCCTTGGCGCCAGACTCCTCCCATGCCTTGCAGTCGGCTCGGTTGCCGGGAAGTGGTCGGCCGACCACGACGACCAGCCGAGTGTCCGCATCGATGACAACCTGGTGATTGGTGGAGTACCGATAGTTCTTGGACTGTTCGGCCACCGCGTGATCGCGGGTTGGCACGAGAGTTCCATCCACGATGAGCACCGTGTCCTTGCGGAACCGCTTGCGGGGCTGGAGTGCGAGCAGCGGGCCGAGATGGCCGACGATGCGGTCGGCTGAAGACTTCGAGACCCCAAACAGCGGGGCGAGCTGGCGTAGCGTCAAGTTGGTACGCCAGTACGTGGCAACCAGCAGCACCCGGTCCTCCAGCGGCAGGCCCCACGGCCGACCCCGACGTGCAGCGTCTGCACCTTCACGCCGCACAGCGGTCACCAACTTGCCGAACTGGCGCGGGCTCAGCCCGCTGAAGGGCACTATCCATGACGACGCCGACGCCGTGATCACACCAGCCACGCTGTGATCATTTCACTGTCGCCGCGCTGGACCTGGGTACTCACCCAGGCTCCCTGCCGCCCGCGAGTCGACGACGCCACCAAAGGTCAGAGCGCCACTGCCTGCGGTCGGCAAACGGGTCGGGAAGGGTGCGCTTGAGGTATACAGCGTCCAGAGACAGCACTTGGCGCTCCAACTCGGCACGAGCCCGGACAGGCAGCTGCTCCAGGACCAGCTCCAGCACGTCGCGGGCATGCCTCACGTCGTCAAAGGAACAGCCGCGGCACGAGCACTCCGCGTCCTGCGGATAGAGAGGCCGACGTCCGGGCGGTTCCAGAAACGCTTGGTAGCGCCGCAGCGCACGGTCCGTGGCACCGGGGTAGACGTAATAATCGGCCGACAGCCTCTCTACCCGATGTATCGCGAGGCTGGTGCGGGCAGAGAGCCCGTGGATCCGGTTCGGCGGCGGGCACTCCCAGGCGCGAGGACCACGCTGTTCGACCCGCAGGGCGCCAGGCCGTCTACGCGGCATCGGCCTTTCGGTATGCAGTCATGGACGTCATCATGCCATCACCCACGCCCCGCGGTCAGGAGTAACGGGACAAGCCTTAGGCAAGGGCAAATGTAGCTACGCGAGAACAGTGCCACAACACGGGAGCGCTTCGAGTCCCCGAGGGCACCTGGAAAATCGTCGGAGCCGTGGCCTCCACCAACGCCTTCGGTTGTCTGGCCTGGGCCCTTGCCCTGCACGGCCGCTCCACCCGCTCAGGCCCGCAATCCATGCCACCGCCCACGTCGCTGCTGTAATCGGCTCGCGGCCAAGGCACCTGTCAGGGCTTGGAGACACGGCCGCACTGGCCACCGTGCTCGCCGCCAAAATTGCGGTCGTCACTGGTCCCTTACGACGCCGAGCGCGCTGTGAGCTGCCAGGCCAAGTGCCAGGCGTGCATGGATGCCCATCGTTGGCCGGCCCGACGACATGAGCCAAGGCGCGAAGCTGGCAATGATATCGGCGCCGGTGGGGGCCAGTTCGGGGCCGGTCCTCGGAGTGCTGGTGTCCTTGCTGGGACAAGGACACCGCAGCCGTCGAGGGCCACCTCAAGGCCATCGATAGGCGGTCCTTCGACGCCTTCCTTGACGCCGTCGTTGACTTTGACCGGTCCTGCTGCCCAGTGATCGGCAGGCGGACGGCACGCATCGCCAAGCTCCTGGCGCTCAGCGACAAGGGCAGGCCACCGAACGCGTGCAAGACTTCGCTTACGGCTGGATTCCGTCTTTCGTGGCTATAGCTGCTGGTGGCGGGGCAGTTCAAGGTCTTAACACCCAACAGAGGTAGTGTTCCCATCTCGTTAAGTGGTTCCGCTTGACGTCCGCTGGTCGGTTCACGCATCGACTTTTCAGTCACCCGGGTGGCAACGCTGCACTTGTCCGGAAGGCGCCAGGAGTGAGCACCCCAATGCGTCGTATAGCTATAGCCGTGGCCGCGCCCACACTGACCCTTTCGCTGGCCGCCTGCGGGGCGTTCGGCGCCTCAGGGACTAGCGACAGAGGCAGCCCGATCAAGGGCAACGACGTGACGGTGGGGCTGCTGCTGCCGGACACGAGAACCACCCGGTACAACAAGTTCGACTACCCCATCATCAAGAGTCATATCGCTGAGCTAACGAGGAATCAAGGCAAGGTCGAGTACGCCAACGCGAAAGCGAGCGCGCACAAACAGTTCACCCAGATGCAGAAGATGATCGATGACAAGGTCGACGTGATTCTACTCGACGCCGTCGACTCGCACACCATTGCCCGCGAGGTAAAGAAGGCCAAGGACGCGGGCATCCCGGTCATCGCCTACGACCGGCTCGCCGAGGGCCCGATCGACGCCTACATCTCCTTCGACAACGAACTGGTCGGCGAGGTCCAGGGCCGCTCGCTGCTGGAGGCGCTGGGTCCAGGCATCCATCCCTCCTCCAAGATCGTCATGATCAATGGCTCGCCCACTGACCCGAACGCCAAGCAGTTCAAGGAGGGTGCGCTCTCCCAGCTCAAGGGCAATGTGGCCATCGCCAAGTCCTACGACACCGCGGACTGGAACCCGGAGTCCGCCCAGGCCAACATGACCGACGCGATCAACGCCATCGGCAAGAACAACATCGCCGCCGTCTACTCCGCCAACGACGACATGGCGGGCGGCGTCATCAAAGCCCTCAAGAAGGCCGGCGTCACCAAGCTTCCCCCGATCACCGGCCAGGACGCGACACTCGACGCCGTGCACCGGATCCTCACCGGCGAGCAGTACATGAGCGTGTACAAGCCCTACCCGACGGAGGCGGAAACCGCCGCGAAGATGGCTATCTACGAGGTCCAGGGCAAAGACATCCGGTTCGACTCCCTCACCCCGGAAAAGGTCGGCAGCCCCACCAGCCCGAACATCCCCGCGAAGCTCGTGCCCGTCGTGGCCCTGACCAAGACCAATATCAAGGAAACGGTCATCGCTGACGGCATCTACAAGCTGTCCGACATCTGTTCTCCGTGTAATTGAGGACTGTCTCACCTCTGAGCTGTCTGCAGTCGGGCCGCGGCGGCCTCGGCGACGCGGGCGCCGTCTGCCCGGTCGCCGATCCAGCTCTGCTGAGTGGTTCCTGATGCCGCCATGACATGGCTAGGACGCTGGGTAATCGTTCGGCGGTGCTGCTCGTGACCAGTGCGGGTATTGGAGTGGGGGTTCAGTGCTCGCTGTCGTGCTGGTGGAGTTGAGCTGGGCGGCGATGTGGCGTACCCACTTGTCGTTCGGGTGGGCGGCGGCATGCGGGGCGACGGTGCCGGTGATGAACCGGCGGAACTCGGTAAGCTTCTCCGAAACGACGGCCCGTTCGTATGCCTCCGGGCGGCCCGGTCGGCGCCGAGCTGCTAAAGGCTGTACCGTAAATGATCTCCAGGCCGCTCGGGCCTACTTGGTCGCGGTGTGGCCCGCCGGTCTATCCGGCGAGGGCGAGGTTGTGCATCCGGGCGATGCCGAGCATGGCGTGGTGGACGCCGTCGCCTTTGAGACGGCAGTCTCGGAGGATCTTCCAGGTCTTCATGCGGGCGAAGACGTGCTCGACACGGGCGCGGACCTGCTTGTGGGACTTGTTGTGTTCCTCTTTCCAGGCAGGGAGTTCGGCCTGGCCCCGCTCGCGGCGGTGCGGGATGACGAGTCCGGTGCCCGGGTAGCCGCCGTCGGCGATCGTGAGTGTCTTGCCGATGGCGGCCTTGGCGCCGGATTCCTCCCACGCCTTGCAGTCGTTGCGGTTTCCGGCGAGTGGCCGCCCGACCACGACAACCAGGCGGGTGTCGGCGTCGATAACGACCTGGTGGTTGGTGGAGTACCGATAGTTCTTCGACCGCTCGGCCACAGTGTGGTCCCTGGTAGGGACCAGGGTGCCGTCCACGATGAGCACGGTGTCCTTGGCGAACCGCTTGCGGGGCTGAAGAGCGAGCATGGGCCCGAGGTGGTCGATGATCCGGTCCGCCGCCGACTTCGAGACCCCGAACAGCGGCGCGAGCTGCCGCATGGTCAGGTTCGTGCGCCAGTACGCCGCGACCAGCAGGGCCCGGTCCTCCAAGGGAAGGCTCCACGGTCGGCCCTCCGCGTCCGCACCCTGGCGCCGCAGAACCGTCACCAGCTTCCCAAAGGTGCGCGGGCTCAGCCCGGAGAACGGGGCTATCCAGGACGGCTTTGACGCCGTGATCACACCAGTCACGTGAAGAGATCGTTCCACACCTGTAGACCTCGGATAGCCGCGAATCAGCCGCAGCGGCTCTCCCGTGGCTCCACGAAACCCACCTGTTCCATGCGCCGGATCTCCCGCTCTGCCGCTTCCAGATGCCCGAGGTCGAGGGCCATCGCGGCACGCCCGGCGACGTAGAAGACGTCCTGGCGGATCCGACAATCCAACCCTGGTTGGCGGCACAAGGCCAGGAACCGCACCTCGAGACTGAGCTCGATGCGGCCCATCTCGTCCCGGACGCGGACCGGGAGTGCGGCGTGCCGGAGATCCTTGGCGTAGTCACGCGTCTGCCGGTCGGCCTCGTCGGGCCGGGCTTCCACAGGACGATAGGGGTGATCGGCCCACTCCGTGTCAGCCCACCAGACGAGTTCATCCAGGTACTCCGAGGCGATCACCAAATCTGGGGGCGAGGCGGAGAGGGCCGCGTCCGCGCCGGCAATCAGCTGGGCGAGACGGCGTCGCGCGTCGTCGTCCCCCGCTGCGCACATCGCAATGAGGCCCGACAACACGTCGAGCCTGCGCGACACCTCCGCCCGCTGCCAGATCTCGTACAGTCCCGCCATCCACCGTTCCCTCACCGTCGAGCGCGTCTCCGCGCCCCGAACCCTACGACGCGCCCCCATCAGCGGGTCCAATGGTTTTCCCGGGCTCAACAAGCGAATCTGATGCCAGCTCGTGCGGCGCACGAGCTCCTCTCGCAGCTCGTGTGTCCGCGAGCGAGGGCTTCTTGATCATTGCGGGACAGCCCTTAGCCGACCGCGCGGGTCCAGATCAGCGGCGGCCAGTCCCGCTCCGCAGGCAGGTCGCGTAAGGGCGGCGAGCCCGTCGCGTACCTGGTGGCGGGACAGGTCGGGCCCGCACCAGATGGTGGAAGGCGAGGCCGGCGGGCCTCGAACAGCACGAAGCGGATGGTGTCGGCGTGCCGCCGGGCTGCGTCTCCCCGTCGCCGTGGGGCGAGGGCCCCGTCGACCGCTGGCAGCGCCCCTGCGAGTCGGAGTTCCACGAGGGCACACCCGAGCAGCCCCTAGTCGATGTCGCCGTGGACGTCGACGAGGGGCGTCACGTCAAGCTTTGCCTGGCCACCGTGGAGGGGTGACCAGACAGGCGTGGGCCGGAGTCTGCCGGAACGAGTCCGTCAGGAACCGGTCGTGCGGCGTCGGCGGGTCGCCACGACGATGGCCGCCCCGCCCATGAGGAGCACCGCCGCGCCCCCGGCGATGATGCCGGTGTTGCTGCCGCCTCCAGTCTCCGCGAGGCTGCTGCCGCCGTTCGAGGTGGCTGCGGGTGCGGTGGTGGACTCCGAGGTGCTCGGGGTCGGGGTAGACGCGGACTTCGATGCAGAGGGGCTCGGGGTGGACGCCAGGGTCGACGGCGGGACGGAGGTCGGGGGCTGGGACGCGGTACTCGTGCAGTCCTTCGTGCCACCGTTCCAGGACGCGATCAGCTTGTCCTTGATGACCGGGTGGTCCGGGCCCTTGGGCAGGTCGCCGTGCTCGAAGCCGTCCTTCGCGTCGAGTACGCCGTCGAACTTGACAGCACCCCGGTACAGGTCGATCTGGGCGAAGCAGTCCGCGTCCGGCACTGCGATGTCAAGGGAGTCGGTCTGGCCCGGCTTGACCGTCACGCTGTCGAAGTCGATGAACAGCTGCAGCCCGGAAGTATCGAAGGACGGACCGTGGGCGACGTACGAGGCGAGGGAGGCGGTGCAGGTGGTGGCGTCACCGGCGGTTCGGACCTTGATGTGAACCTTGCCGTCGTCGGTGGGCTTGAGGGTCTGGTCGTCGACCTTGACCGAGTCGTAGAAGTTGGTGCCGTCCAGCGAGAACTGGCAGCGGTCGGTCTCCGTCTTCGTGCCGGCGCCCGTACCGGGCTTGTAGCTGCCGCCGGACTTCCAGCCGTCGCCGCCGGGCGCGGTGCCGGCCCAGGCTCCGGAGGCGGCGGCGAGGGAGGCGGCGCAGAGGGCGAGCGACACGGCGCCTGTTTCCAGTAGGCGGCGTACGGTGACACGTCTCGCTATGGACATGGAGAACCCGTTTCTTGGCATGTGCACATGTGCGTGTTCGGGGGCGTGATCTGAGAAACACTGGGAGGGTGGTGGTGGGGTTGTGAGTGAGCGCCTGCCTTCGGTAGTGGCCGGCCGTCGGGCGTCGCTGCACAAGTTCGCGCTTCAGGTTGTGTGGAGGGGGTTGGTGCGGGCTGCGGCGAGGAGGTACCAGGCTGTGGCGCCGATGTGTTTGTAGGGGTAGTAGCCGAAGCCGAAT
>NZ_JBVIDR010000030.1:0-9790 GCF_055572275.1 Streptomyces sp. NPDC030798
CCCGACGCCCGGTCGAACGCACCGAGCAACCCGTTGATCCCGTCCCCCGGATATCCGTAGACACGCTTCACGCCCCATTCGGTCAGGCGCTGCAGCACATAGTCGGCGACTTGGGTCATGGGGGCTCCTGAGCTGGAGTGGAACGGTCGCGCCTTGGGGTTGCCGCACGGAAGAGGCGATAAACGCGGTGATGACCCCTTCGGGGTCATGTGAGAGAGAACGGAAGGAATCTTCCGGCATCCGAAGAATCTGGACGCTTTTTTTGCACTGTGCCACGATTGAGCGGGTCCGAGCCGGATACGCGCAAGACGGAAGGAAAAGCAAGGCAGCACGAAGGAGGTGGCCGTCGTGGCCACACACCCGCGCATCGAGGAACATCCCGATCTGCTCGCCATGCGAGCCCACTACGCCCAGGTATCGGCGAAGCCCGCCCTGCAGATGACCGAGGGCCTGACGCTGCTGACCGGCCTCTACATGGCGATCTCCCCCTGGGTGATCGGGTTCAACGGCAACCCGCTCGCCGTGAGCAACCTCGTCACCGGCATCGCCCTGGCCGTGCTGGCCCTGGGCTTCGGCTCGGTCTACGAGCGGACCTTCGGCATGGGCTGGGTGGCCGCCGCCATCGGCGCATGGACGATCATCAGCCCTTGGGCCGTGCAGCACGCCTCGGCGACCACGGGCACGATCGTGAGCAACACCATCACCGGTGCGGTGGCGGTCATCCTCGGGTTGATGACCATGGCCATGGCCGGCGCCAAGCGCCGCTCATGACCCCACGGCTGCGGGCCGGTTCCCGACGTACGCCGGGGCCGGCTCCACGGCCGGAGACCATGCACCACGACGGGGATGAGGCGGCGCCGCTCTCGGCGCCGCGCTCCGACTCCGTCCCCGTTTCCCGGCCGCCCGGGTGCGGCCCCTCCCCCTCGGCACGGGCGGTTCTGCCGCGTGGAAAGCGCTGAGCGCCTCGACGAGGGCCGGCCGCGGGGTGGGCCGAAGCCGCTGGAGCGTGGCGGCGATCTCGGCGCGCCGCCGCGCGGTGACCGCTCCGACCGTGCGCCGGCTGTGCTCGGTGAGCCGGAGCGGGGTCCCGCGGCGGTTGCCGGGGCTGGACCGCCGGCCGGCCACCCCGGCCCTGACCAGTCGGTCCCCCTGCGCATCGCGGCCGACAGGGCGACCTGCGGCAGGCCCGCCGGCACCACCACGGCCGGGCCCCGACCGGAGAGCACGGCCAGGAATCCGAGCTGAGGCAGGGTCACCGTGCTCCCCACGCGGTCGCGCCACCGGGCGGAGGTGCCGGGCAGCAGCCCGGAGGCCGTCGGCACCGCACGCGTGAGGGCGCCCAGGTCCTCCAGGCCGACCGGGCGCCTCTGCGCCCTGCGTTCTCTCTGCGGCGCCGTGACCGCTGTCCTCCGTCCCCGTGCGCAGCTCCCGCCGAACGGGTGGGGCCAGCGTCTCCCGGAGGCGTTCCAGGCAGTGCGCGAGCAGCCGGGAGACGTGCATCTGCGAGATGCCCACGGCGTCGGCGATCTGCTGCTGGGTCTGGTCGTGGAAGAAGCGCAGGAACAGGATCCGGCGCTCCCGGTCCGGGAGCTGCCGTACGGCGTTCATGAGCGCCACACGCTCGTCGGCCTCTTCCAGGGCGGGGTCCGGGCGGCCCATCGTGTCGGCGAACGCGGGGGCGCCCTCGTCCGAGCCGTCCAGGGTGGCGTCGAGGGAACAGGGGCGCGCGACCTGCTGGGCTCGCAGCGCCTCCGCGACCGCCTCCGCGGACAGGCCGCAGTCCTCGGCGATCTCCTCCCGGGTCGGCGGGCGTCCGCCGAAGCGCTGCTCCAGTTCCCGGCGGCTGCGGACCACCTGCTGCCGGGCCTCCTGGACCGGCCGGGGCACCCGCACGAGTCCGGTGCGGTCGCGCAGATGGCGCTTGATCTCGCCGGTGACCGTGGGCAGCGCGTAGGACAGGAAGGCGTGGCCCTGCTCGGGGTCGTAGCCGTCGACGGCCTTGACCAGGCCGAGGCAGGCGACCTGGTAGAGGTCGTCCTGCTCCTCTCCCCCGGCGTGCCGGTACTTGGCGGCGATGCGGCGCGCCACGGGGAGCAGCCGGCGGACGACCCGGTCGCGGACAGCGTCGCGGGCGGCTCCGGCCGGCGCCCGGCGGACCTCACGGACGAGGTCGTCGATCACGCACGACGACAGGCGCGTCCCAGCGGCTTCCTGGGTCGCCGGCGCTTCGGTGCTGGTGAGAGGGGTCATGGGTGCCTCTGCCGGTCGGCTGGTTCCGCTGGGCAGACCATGGGTTCCCCATTTCGTTTAGCCTATGCAAACGGCACCCGGTCGGCCGTCGGCCACTCGGGAGCGCCGGTCAGCCACCCTCCGTGAGGCCCTTGGCCTCACCTGCCGGCTCGGGGCGGGGCCGGCTTGACGTGGACGTAGAGCTTGCGCCGGTCGCCGACGTCGACCGGGCGGGGCAGCGGAAGCTCGTAGCGCACGGGCCGGCGGTGGTCGGCCAGTCGACGCTCGGGGTGGTGGACCCGGTTGAACTTTCCGAGCATGCGGGCGAGGTCGGTCTGGCCGCGCAGCAGGTTGCGCCCGAGGATCTGCGCCGTGCCGAGGGCGGTGCGCAGGCCGAGGGGTTTGCGGTTGATCACGGCCCGGGTGCGCACCAGGTCGCGGTAGAACTCCTCCAGGGGCAGGGCGGTCGGGACCACCGCGTGCTGGATGTCGAAGAGGCGGTGGTCGCGGATGGTTGCAGGCGCCGTTTCCGGCCAGGACCGCCGGGAAACCTCAGTGCCATGGGAAGAAGCGCCGATCAGCAGAAGGAGGCGCCCAGGGGCGCCAGTCCGCCGTTCGTGCTGCGGGACTACGCCGTCCTCGCCGACGGCGAACGCGGTGCCCTGGTGGACCCCGAGGGACGGATCGTCTGGTTGTGCGCGCCCCGTTGGCACAGTGACGCGGTGTTCTCCGCGCTCGTCGGCGGCGCCGGGCACTTCGGCGTGGAGCCCGAGGACCGGTGGCACGTCTGGGGCGGCTACTACGAGGACGGCACCCTCATCCGGGTGAGCCGCTGGGTGACCACCGACGCGGTGGTGGAGTGCCGGGACGCGCTGGCGATGCCGGCGAGCCCGGACCGGCTGGTGCTGTTGCGCCGGATGCGCGTCGAGCGGGGCGAGGCCCGCCTGCGGCTGACCCTCGACCCGCGGCCCGGGTTCGGCCGGGAGCGCATGGCCAACCCCCGCCTGGGGGACGGCGTGTGGAGCGCCGAGGCCAAGGGGCTGCGGCTGCGGCTGGTCGGGGCTCCGCACGCGTCCTGGGACCCGGAGTCCGGGCTGAGGGGCGAGGTCCGGCTGCGCAAGGGTGAGGAGCACGACCTGGCGCTGGAGATCGCGACCGGCGACGACGGGCCTCCGCCGGACCCGGGGCAGCTGTGGACCGAGACGGAGGAGGCGTGGCGCAAGGCCGTGCCCGACTGCTCGGGGCTCGCCACGCCGCGCGACGCCCGGCACGCCTATGCCGTGCTGTGCGGCCTGACCAGCTCCTCGGGCGGCATGGTCGCCGCCGCGACCACCTCGCTGCCGGAACGGGCGGGCACCGGCCGCAGCTACGACTACCGGTTCGCGTGGGTGCGCGACCAGTGCTACGCCGGTCTCGCGGTCGCCGCGCACGGGCCGCACGAACTGCTGGACACCGCCGTGCGTTTCACCACCGAGCGGGTGCTCGCCGACGGCGACGGGCTGCACCCCGCCTACACCGTGGACGGCGGCCCGGTGCCGGACGAGCGGGAGTTGCCGCTGCCGGGTTACCCGGGCGGCAGCGACCGGCTCGGCAACAAGGCGGCCTCCCAGTTCCAGCTCGACGCCTTCGGGGAGGCCCTTCAGCTGTTCGCCGCCGCGGCCCACCACGACCGGCTCGGCCCGGACACCGAGCGGGCGGTGAAGGTGACGGTGGACGCCGTCGAGCGTCGCTGGCAGCGGCCCGACGCCGGGCTGTGGGAGCTGGAGGACCGGTGGTGGTCCCAGTCCCGGCTGAGCGTGGTGTGCGGGCTGCGCAGGATCGCCCAGGTGCTGCCGGGCGCGTCGGGCCGGCGCTGCGCCGGCCTCGCCGACGTGGTCTACGCCGAGACGCGCCGCCGGTGCCTGGGTCCGGACGGCCGCTGGCGCCGGGCCGCCGACGATGACGGGCCCGAGGCCGCGCTGCTCACCTCGCTGGCCCGGGGCTGCCCGGCCCCCGACGACCCGAGCGCCGCCGTCACCCGGCGTTTCATCGAGGAGCGACTGGCGGAGGACGGCTACGTCTACCGGTTCGACCACCCTGGCATCCCGCTCGGCGAGGCCGAGGGCGCCTTCCTGCTGTGCGGGTTCACCATGGCGCTCGCCACCGACCGTCTGGGCGACCGCGCCACCGCGCTGCGCTGGTTCGAGCGCACCCGCTCGGCCTGCGGCCCGCCCGGCCTGTTCGCCGAGGAGTACGACGTACGGCAGCGTCAGCTGCGCGGCAATCTGCCGCAGGCGTTCGTGCACGCGCTGCTGCTGGAGTGCGCCGTACGGCTGGGCGACGCCTCGGTGCTGCCGCAGTGAGGCGCCGGGCCGCTGGGGCCTCTCGTCCGGGTCATGCCGGGCTCGCGGGGTCTGGCCTGATCCAGACGAAAGACCCTGGCCCGGGGGTCAGCCGCGGGCCGGGGCGCCGCGTCGTCTGAAGAGCCGGGTCAGCCGGTGCCCCCGCCGGCCGGGCAGCCGGGTGCCGCGGCCGAGGATCAGGGCGGCGGTGGCCCGCGGTCCCGGGGCGGTGCCGTCGGCGGCGTCGGGCCGGCGTGCCCAGAAGCGGGCGAGGCGGCGCTCCAGGTCGGCCCGGCCGTCCTCCCCGGTGCACAGGGCCACGACCGGCCCCGAGCCGCCCCGTTGCACCAGGAGGTCGACGACCTGCCCCTCGACGGTGAAGGCCGCGTAGGCGCCGTCGACCACCTCGGCCGCCCGCAGCTCTTCCTCCGTCACACGCAGGGAGGGGTAGACCGAGAGGGCGTCGTCCCGCCCGAAGACCATGATGATGTCGTCCGCGCTCACGCTCATCGCTCTCACCGCCGAGGTGGTGCTCTCGTCGGAAGGACCGGTGCCGGGCCGTACGGCGGCCGACCGCCCTCAGCGGCGTACCGCCCGGATGCCGAGGGCCGTCACGACCGCGCCCGCCGCCACGGCGGCCGACACCCGCAGGGCCCGGGTGCGCAGGGGCGGCTTCGGTCCGGTGCCGACGCGCCGTTCCGGGAGCCGGGCGGGGCCGCCGCCGTCCTGGTCGCGGGCCAGCCGCATCACTTCGGCCAGGTGCAGGGCGCGCCGTCCGGTGCCGGCGTGCTTGATCTGCGTCTTGCAGGAGAAGCCGTCGGCGACGACGAGACAGTCCTCGCCGGCGTCGCGCACGGCGGGCAGCAGGGCCTGTTCTCCGCAGTCCAGGGAGATGCCGTACTTCCCGGACTCGAAGCCCCAGGAGCCGGCGAGGCCGCAGCAGCCGCCCTTGAGGTTGCGCACCTCCAGGCCCATCTTCTCCAGCAGTTCCTGGTCGGGGTCCATGCCGCCGGTGGCGCGCTGGTGGCAGTGGCCCCACAGCAGGGCCGAGCCGCGCAGCCGGGGCGGCTCGATGCGATAGGTCTGGAAGAACTCGGCGAAGTGGTAGGCGTTCTGGGTCAGCCTTCGGGCGTCGTCGTCGTGCGGGAGCAGCTTGGTCAGCTCGTCCTTGAAGACGGCCAGGCAGCTCGGCTCCATCCCGACGACGGGGGTGCCGGTGCGCAGGTGCGGGCGCAGGGTGTCGATGACGTGGTGGAGGTAGCGCTCGGCGGTGTCGAGGAAGCCGTAGTCGTAGAGGGGCCGGCCGCAGCAGATGTGCTGCTCGGGCATGACGACCCGCCAGCCGGCGGCCTCGATCGCCTCGACGCAGGCGACGCCGACCTCGGTGTGGAAGTAGTTGTTGAAGGTGTCCGGGAAGAGCACGACCGGGCGCCCGCCGGGGTTGGCGGTGCCGCCGCGGCGGGCGAACCACTCCTGCAGCGTCAGCGGCGCGAAGCGCGGCAGCGGGCGGCGCCGGTCGATGCCCGCGGCCAGCTTGGCGAGCCGGGCGAGGCCGGGGGCGTGGGTGACGAGGTTGGCGAGTTCCGGGAACCGCGAGGCGATGCGCGCGGCCTGGTCGATGAAGCCGAAGGCGTAGGCGTACCGGGGGCGCCGGCGGCGCGGCGACCGGTAGTGGTGGTAGAGGAACTCGGCCTTGTACGTCGGCATGTCGACGTTGACCGGGCAGTCGTTGGTGCAGCCCTTGCAGGCCAGGCACAGGTCGAGGGCGTCCTTGACCTCCTCGGACTGCCAGCCGTCGGTGATGACGTCGCCCTTGAGCATCTCGTAGAGCAGGCGGGCCCGGCCGCGCGTGGTGTGCTTCTCCTCGCGGGTCACCTGGTAGCTGGGGCACATGGTGTTCTGTGCCTGCGGGACCCGGCACTTGCCGACGCCGACGCAGCGCAGGGTGGCGTGGGCGAAGTCCCCACCGTCCTCCGGGTAGGCGAACTTCACCGGCATGCGGGGCGGGTTGTAGTCGGTGCCGAGCTTGAGGTTCTCGTCCATGCGGTAGGCGTCGACGACCTTGCCCGGGTTCATCTTCCACCGCGGGTCCCAGATGGCCTTGAACTCGCGCATGGCCTGCAGGAGTTCGGGCCCGTACTGCTTCTCCAGCAGCTCGGCGCGCTGCTGCCCGTCGCCGTGCTCGCCGGAGACCGAGCCGCCCAGGGACACGCACAGGTCGGCGGCCTCCTCCATGAACGCCCGGTAGGTGGCGAGGCCTTCGGCGGTGCGCAGGTCGAAGCTGAGCCGGCAGTGGATGCAACCCTGGCCGAAGTGGCCGTACATGGCGCCGGTGATGCCGTGCCGCTCCATGACCTTGCGCAGTCCGCGCACGTAGCTGCCGATCCGGTCGGGCGGGACGGCGGAGTCCTCCCAGCCGGGCCAGTGGTCCTGGCCGTCGGGCGGGAAGGCGGTGGAGCCGAGGCCGCTCTCGCGGATCGCCCACAGGTGCTCGCTGGTGCCGCCCTCCTGCCTGCTCTTGGCCATGCGGATGCGGTCGGGCGCGTAGCCCTTGGTGTCGGTGAGCCATTGCACGAAGCTCTCGGCCCGGGCGACGGACTCCTCGTCGGTGTCGGCGCCGAACTGGACGACCAGCCAGGCCCCGCCGCCCGGGTGCGGCAGTTCCTCGATGTCCTCCACGTTCATGTTCTGCAGCTGCTGGTCCCGGATCAGCTCGTCGTCCAGGCCCTCCAGTCCGATCGGCCTGAACCGTTCGATGATTTCCGCGCAGTGTTCGGAGGCCTCGGCGAGATCCTCGTACTCCACGACGACGGTGGTGCGCTGCAGCAGCGCCGGGGTCAGCATGAGCACGGCCCTCAGGGCGGTGGCGCAGGTGCTCTCGGTGCCGACGAGGGCGCGGGCCACGTTGAAGCCGCGTTCGGGCAGGAGTTCGTCGAGGTTGTAGCCGGAGACGCGGCGCGGGACCTGTTCGGCGGAGGGGAAGCCGGCGCGGATGGCGTCGGCGTACTTGTCGCGCAGGTCGCGCAGCGCGGCGTAGATCTCGCCCTTGCGACCGCCCTCGGCGATGATCCGGTCGAGGTCCTTCTCCTCGTCCACGCCGACCCAGAAGCGGGCTCCGTCGTACGTCACGATCTCCAGGGCGTGCACGTTGTCGCTGGTGCGCGGGCCGGGGCCGTACAGCTGGGACTGCACGGAGTGGATGCCGCAGGAGTTGTTGCCGATGTTCCCGCCGATCACGCACCGGGAGTGCGAGGACGGGTCCGGCCCGAACACCAGACCGTACTCGCCCGTGTGCCGGTTCAGTTCCTCGTTGATGACGCCGGGCTCGCAGGTGACCAGGCGGCGGCGGGTGTCGATCCCGCCGATGGCCGTGAGGTACTTGGAGTGGTCGATGACGACGGCCTCGTTGACCGTCTCGCCCGACAGACTGGTCCCGCCGCCGCGGTTGAGAATGGGGGCGCCGAAGCGGTGGCAGATCCGGTGCACGGCGACGACGTCGTCCAGGGTGCGGGGTACGACGACGCCGATCGGCACCTGGCGGAAGTTGGAGGCGTCCTGGGCGTACAGGCCCAGCGAACCGGCGTCGAAGCGGACCTCGCCGGCGACCTCCTTGCGCAGTGCCCGCTCCAGTCTGCCGACGTCGATCGTCTCGCGGCCCCGGGGGGCGCCGGCGATCTCCGGGTGCGTCTTCGCCGGGATCTCACGGGTCGTGCGGCGTGCTGCGTCGGCCATCGGATCAGCTCTCCTTCACGGGCGTGTTCACGCGGGTCGCGTTCCGTACACGCGGTGGGGCTCGACGTCCGCCCACTTGACGTCCAGGCCGAGCCCCGGCCGCCCGGTGTCGGGGCGCAGGGCGCCGCCGGCGGGTGTCAGGGTGCCGTCGAAGAGAAGGTGTTCGAGCCGCACGTGGTCGTGGAAGTACTCCAGGTGGCGCAGGCGGCGCACCGCGCAGAAGGCGTGCGCCGAGACGGCCGGCGCGCAGTGCGCGGAGAGGTCCAGGTGCTGGGCCGCGGCGAGCCCCGCGATCTCCAGGACGCCGGTGATGCCGCCGCAGCGGGTGACGTCGGCCTGGAGGCAGTCGACGGCGGGGCCGGTCACGAGGTTGACGAAGTCCTGCGGGGTGTAGGCGTACTCCCCCGCCGCCACGTCCAGCCGGAGCGGGCCGCGGTCGCGCAGCATCCGCAGCCCGTCCAGGTCGGCCGAGCTGACCGGTTCCTCGAACCAGCGCACGTCCCACTCGTCGTGGAACCGGTGCGCCCAGTAGAGGGCCTCCTTGCGGCCGAGGGCGCCGTTGGCGTCGGTGAAGAGCTCGGGTTCGTCGCCGATCGCCTTGCGTACGGCGGTGAGCCGGCGCGGGTCGGCCTCCGGGTCCCGGGAGGTCTTCAGCTTGACCCGGGGGATGCCCTGCTCCACCCAGCCGGTGAGCTGGTCGGCGAGGCGTTCCGGCGAGTAGTTGGTGAAGCCGCCGCTGCCGTACACCGGGACGCGGTCGTGGTACGCGGGGAGCAGATGGACCAGCGGCAGGTCCAGCAGCCGGGCCTTGAGGTCCCACAGCGCCACGTCGACCGCCGAGGTGGCCATGGCGCCGACGCCGGGGCGGCCGGCGTTGCGGATCTGCTGCCCCATGCGGTGCCACAGCACGGGGGGCGAGTCGGCGCTCTGCCCCTTCACGACGGGCACGAGCTTGGAGGCGGCGAAGGAGGCGACCGACACGTCCCCGTAGGTGTAGCCCAGACCGGTCACCCCGCCGGCGTGCACCCGGACCAGGACCACGGTCGTGGAGTCCCACTCCAGAGTGCCGTCCTGCTCCTTGCCGTCGGGTCCGTCGGTGGGGACCTGGAACGCGTGGATGTCGACGGCGTCGATCCGGGCCTCGGCCCTCTGCCGGGGGGTCGCGGCTCCGGTCACGAGTGCCGCCCGGGCAGGTGTTCCGCCAGTTCGGTGAGTTTCTGCCGCGCTCCCTTGGCGGCGATGCCCATCCGTTCCGGGTCGTGCACGGCGGCCTTGGCGGCCTTCTTGCCCTGGGCGGTCGTGATGTGGGGCGGGATCGGCGCGATCTCCTGGTCCACCTTGAACTCCAGCACCACCGGCGTCCTGGAGGACAGGGCCTCGTCCCAGGCCGAACCGATCTTCTTCGGCCGGTCACAGATGATGCCCTTCAAACCCAGCAGCTCCGCGAACGCCGCGTACGGCACGTCCGGGATCGCCTGCGAACCCGGATACTTCGGATCACCGGCCAT
>NZ_JBVIDR010000031.1:0-5757 GCF_055572275.1 Streptomyces sp. NPDC030798
TGGACCGGCAGGGGCGGCCAGTCGGGGGTCTGGTCCTGGGTGCGGGCGGTGTAGGCGCGGGTGAGGTCGGCGGCCAGCGGGCCCAGCGACCAGCCGTCACCCGCGATGTGATGCAGGACGAGGATGAGGACGTACGTGTCGGGCGCGAGACGGAACAACTCGGCGTGCAGCGGGGGTTCGCTCGCCAGGTCGAAGGCATGACGAGCCGCTGACGCCAGTGCCTCCGGCAGCCCGTCCTCGGAGACAGCGGTGACGGGCAGTTCCACGGTCACCTCGTCCAGGACGTGCTGGTACGGAGCGCCGTCGACCTCCGGAAACACCGTGCGCAGACTCTCGTGCCGGGCCACCACGTCCCCGAGGGCCGTGCGCAGGGCGCCATGGTCGAGGTCACCGGTCAGTCGCAGGATCAGCGGGATGTTGTAGGTGGCGCTCGGCCCCTCCATCTTGTGCAGGAACCACAGCCGGCGCTGGGCGAAGGACAACGGCACCATGTCGGGCAGTCGCTGCTTGGTCAGCGCGAGCCGCGCCGGCCCCGCCGTGTCGAGCCGGGCCGCCACCGCCCCCGCGGTGCGCGCCTCGAACAGCGTGCGCAGGCCGATCTCGACACTGAAGGCGGCCCGGATGCGGGCGATCAGGCGGGTGGCCAGCAGGGAGTGGCCGCCCAGCTCGAAGAAGTCGTCGTCGACGCCGACCCGGGGCAGCCCGAGGACCTGGGCGAACAGGTCGCACACGATTTGCTCCTGCGGCGTACGGGCCTCCCGCCCCGCCCCGGGGGACAGGAACTCCGGCGCGGGCAGTGCGGCCCGGTCCAGCTTCCCATTGGCCGTCAGGGGCAGTTCTTCCAGGAGTACGACGGCCGAGGGCACCATGTGCTCCGGCAGCCGATCCCGCGCGAACTGCCGGACGTCCTCGACCCCGAGAGTCTCCCGGGCCACCACGTAGGCCACCAGACGCGTCCTGCCGGGCTGCTGGTCGGCACGGGTGACGACGGCTGCTTGGGCGATGTCGGGGTGGTCGGTGAGGACGTGTTCGATCTCGCCGGGTTCGATGCGGAAGCCGCGGATCTTGACCTGGTGGTCGGCGCGGCCGATGAACTCCAGTTCGCCGTCGGTGTTCCGGCGCACCAGGTCGCCGGTGCGGTACATGCGTCCGCCGGGTTCGGGGGCGTAGGGGTCGGCGACGAACCGCTCGGCGGTCAGTCCCGGCCGGCCCAGGTAGCCGCGGGCGACACCGGCGCCCGCGATGTACAGCTCGCCCACCACCCCCGGCGCCACCAGCTCCAGCCCGGATCCCAGCACATAGGCCCGAGTGCGGGCGATCGGCCGGCCGATGGGTGCGGACGACGGCCAGTCGTCGGGGTCCTCGCCCAGGGTGTGGGCGGTGACCACATGGGTCTCGGTCGGCCCGTAGTGGTTGTGCAGGACCCGGCCCGGCGCCGAACGGTGGAAGGCACGGACTGCACCGCTCGGCGTCAGCGCCTCACCGGCCTGCGCGACGGTCCGCAGGCTCGGCAGCGTGCGGCCCTGCTCCACGGCGGCCTCGGCCACGGCCTCCAGCACCAGGTTCGGCGCGAACAGCTCCTCGATCCGCTGCTCCTCGAGCCACGCCGCGAACCGGGCCGCGTCGCGGCGGACCTCCTCGTCCGGCACCACCAGTGTCTTGCCGAAGGCCAGGGCCGACAGCACCTCCTGCGCGGACACGTCGAAGCTGATCGCCGTGAACTGCGCGGTCCGCGTCCCGACCTCGCCTCCGACCGTCCTGTGATGCCACTGCAGGAGGTTCACCAGCGCACCCGCGGGCATGACGACGCCTTTGGGTTGTCCGGTGGAGCCGGAGGTGTAGATGACGTAGGCGGGGTGGTGGGGGTGGAGGTGGGGGGTGGGGTTGTGGGTGGGTTGGTTGCTGAGGTCGAGGGTGTCGAGGAGGAGGGTGGTTGTGGGGTGGGGGGTGGCGAGGTGGGTGGTGGTGAGGAGGAGGGTGGGTTGGGCGTCGGTGACCATGTGGGTGAGGCGGGTGGGTGGGTAGTGGGGGTCGAGGGGGAGGTAGGCGGCGCCTGTTTTGAGGGTGGCGAGGATGGCGACGACGAGGTCGGTGGAGCGGGGCAGGGCGAGGGCGACGATGTGTTCGGGGCCGATGCCGTGGGTGGTGAGGTGGTGGGCGAGTCGGTTGGCGCGCTCGTTGAGTTCCCGGTAGGTGGTCGAGGTCGGGCCGCAGGTGACGGCGATGGTGTCGGGGTGGGCGGCGGCCTGTGCTTCGAACAGGCCGGGCAGGGTGGCCTGGGTTGTTCGGGGGGTGTCGTCGGGCAGGGCGAGCAGGGCGGCCCGTTCCTCGTCGGTGAGCAGATCGATCCGGCCGATCGGCCGCTCGGCATCGGTGACGACGAGGTCGAGCACGCGGACCAGCCGGTCGAGGAACTCCGCGGCCGTGGCCCGGTCGAAGAGATCGCCGCGGTAGTCCAGGCGGAGGTAGAGACGGCGCCCGGGGGCGGCGATCAGGGTGAGCGGATAGTGCGTGGCGTCCCGCCCGCGGCCGAGGTCGGGGGTGATCCGCAGCCTGGTGTCCGCCCGCTCGGCAGGGTCGTCCCACGGGTAGTTCTCGAACACCAGCGAGGTGTCGAACAGGTCACCCAGCCCGGCCAGTTGCTGAATGCGGGCCAGCCCGAGGTGGTGGTGCGCGGTCAGCCGCGACTGCGCGTCCTGAAGCCGTACGACGGCGGACCGCAGCGACTGCGCCGGGTCCAGCGGCACCCGCACCGGCACCATGGTGATGAGCAGGCCCACCATGGCCTCGACACCGGGGAGCTGTGGGTCGCGGCCCGCGACGACGGCCCCGAACACCACGTCGTCGTGGCCCGTGCGCCGGCTCAGCACCAGCCCCCAGGCGGCCTGCAGCACGGTGTTCAGCGTCACGCCCTGGCGGCGCGCCCAGTCGGCGCCGGCCGCCGTGCGGTCCTCGTCCAGCTCGACGGTGATCCGTTCCGGCATCAGACCGGGCCGCCCCGGATCCACCGGGGTGAGCAGGGTCGGCTGCTCCAGACCCGACAGCGCCTCGCGCCAGGCGGCCTCCGCCGCCGGCCGGTCCTGCTGCCCGAGCCAGCCCAGGTACTGCCGGTAGGGGGTCACCCGGGGAAGCGCGGCGGCATCGCCGTGGCTGTCGTACAGCGCGCTCAGCTCGCGGACGAGGAGGGGCGTCGACCAGCCGTCGAGCAAAATGTGGTGGGTGGTCAGGATCAGCCGGTGGTGCTCGGCGGCCATGCGTACCAGCAGGAAGCGCAGCAGCGGCGGCTCGGCCAGGTCGAACCGGCGGCCGTGCTCCTTCGCGGCGAGCCGGTCCGCCTCCGCCTCCGCCTCGGCACCGGGCAGCGCCGACAGATCGAACTCCTCCCAGGGCACCTCCACCTGACGGACGATCAACTGGACCGTCTGACCCGAGTCCACCTGCCGGAACCCCGCGCGCAGGTTCGGGTGCCGCTGGACGAGGGCCCGCACCGCCGTCCGCAGCCGCGCCGCATCGAGGGCGCCTTCGATGCCGAAGACGTGCTGCACCGCATAGACGTCCGCGCCGTCCTGCTCGTAGCGGGAGTGGAACAGCAGTCCTTCCTGCATCGGGGAGAGGGGAAGGATGTCTTCGAGACCCGACGACGTCATTTCTGAATCCTCCACGCGGCTTCCAGCTGTTCGATGTCGTGCTGGCTGAGTTCGGTCAGGGGGAAGTCCGAGGGCGTGTGGCCACCCGTGCCGGACCGGTCGCCGTGCCGGACCAGGCCCCGGAGCGCCCGGAACCACTGCTCGGCGAGGACATGGACGTGCTGCTCGGACCAGAGACCGGGGGCCCAGGTCCAGACGGCCTCCAGCCATGGCCCGTCCGGTGTGTCACGGACCATGGAGTTGACCTCCAGTCCGTGCGCGAGGGCGGTGGCCGGATCGGCGCCGCTCAGCAGGCCGGTCTCCGCAGCCACGGTCCACTCGGGACTGCCGGGCACCACCGGGGTCCCCGCGGACGGGAACCGGCCGAGGTAGTTGAACCCGAGCTGGGGCACGGGAAGCCGGGCCAGCCGCCGGCCGGTCTCGGGATTGAGATGGCGCAGCAGACCGAAGCCCATGCCGCGGTCGGGCAGCGAACGAAGTTGCTCCTTCACCCGCTTCAGCGCCTGACCGAACGCCGGACCGCCCTCGACCACCTCGGCCCAACCCAGCGGACCCGGGTCGATCCGGACGGGATGGAGGGAGGTGAACCAGCCCACGGTGCGCGACAGGTCCACCCCGTCGACGATCTCCTCGCGCCCGTGCCCTTCCACATCCACCAGGAGCGCCGTGTGCCGCCCGCGGCCATGACCCCGGCGCCACTCGGCGACCGCCAGCGCGAGCGCGGTCAGCAGCACGTCGTTCACGCCCGCGTGGAAGGCCGCCGGCACCGTGGTCAGCAGCGGCTCGGTGACCTCGGGCGGCAGGGACAGCGTGTACTCCCCGGCCCCGCCCACGGTGTCCCGTACGGGGTCCAGCCGGCCTGCGGTCAGCGGCGGGTCGGCCGCGCCGAGCAGATCGGCCCACAGCGTCTCCTCGGCGACGCGGGCCGGCCGCAGGGCCTCCGCCGCCAGCAGCTGCGACCAGCGGCGCAGCGAGGTGCCCACCGGAGCCGGCCGCGGCGGACGCCCGCGCCCGGCCGCCTCCCAGGCGGCGACGAGATCCGGGAGCAGAATCCGCCAGGACACCCCGTCCACCACCAGATGGTTCACGAGGACCAGCAGCCTGCCCGGGCGAGCCGGCCCGGCGTCGAACCACACCACCTGCAGCAACGGCCCCCGCTCGGTCGACAGACGGGCGGCCGCCGCCTTCACCTGCTCGCGGACCAGGGCCTCGTCCACATCGGCGTCCCCGAGGCCGACCCGGTGCACCAGACCGGCGGCGGACACGGAGCCCACCGGCCCGACCTCCAGCGACCACGACCCGCCGCCCGTACCGCGCTGCGTCCGGGTCAGCCGCAGTGCGTCATGGTGGTCCACGAGCGCCTGCACCGCCGTGATCAGGCGGTCCTCGCCGAGAGCGGCCGGCACCTGCAGCAGCATCGCCTGATGAAACGCGTCGACCTCTCCGCCGCGCGCGTCGAACCAGCGCATGATCGGTACCGGCTCCACCGCTCCGACACCGGTGTCGTCTGCGTCCGGGGCCGCCCCGGGCAGTTCCTCGGCGACCCCGGCCAGCCCGGCCACCGTCCGCTGCTCGAAGACGTCCCGGACCGCGAACCCGACGCCCGCCGCACGGGCCAGGCTGACCAGGCGGATCGAGACGATGCTGTCCCCGCCGAGCGTGAAGAAGTCGTCCTCGGGCCCGACCCGGTCCACCCCCAGCGCCTGCGCGAACAATTCCCCGAGCAGCCGCTCTTTCGCGGTACGCGGCTCCCGGCGCACCCCGTCCGCCCGCACGGCCGGCCCCGGCTCGGGCAGCGCGGCCCGGTCGAGCTTGCCGTTGGCCGTCAGCGGCAGCCGGTCCAGCGCGACGAACGCCGACGGCACCATGTACTCCGGCAGCCGGCGACGAGCGAACTCACGCACCGCCTCCGGGGACACGACGGTGTCGGCGACGACGTAGGCGACGAGTCGGGCCCGGTCGCCGTGCGTGACGACGGCTGCTTGGGTGATGTCGGGGTGGTTGGTGAGGACGTGTTCGATTTCGCCGGGTTCGATGCGGAAGCCGCGGATTTTGATTTGGTGGTCGGTGCGGCCGATGTATTCGAGGTTGCCGTCGGGGTTGTGGCGGG
>NZ_JBVIDR010000032.1:0-5280 GCF_055572275.1 Streptomyces sp. NPDC030798
CGCCACCTGCCCGGCAAACAACCCCGGCAACGTCGACGACTCCACCCCGACCGCCGTGTCGTTCCACTCCTCCACCACCAGGCGACGCTCAGCCGCACCCAAAACGTCCAGCGCCGCGAGCCGTGCCTGCGGTTCCTCCTCCAACGCGGTCACGAGCTGGAGGAGGCAGGTGTGCAGCATCGTGCCGACCTGCTCCGCATCGGCCGGCGCCACCGCGTCGATGGTCAGGCTGAACCCGTTTCCGTCGTCATCGACATTCGCGACCAGGGGGTAGTTGGTGCGCCCTTCGGCGGCAAGGATCCGCACTTCCTCCAACCCGGTGCCCAGACCCGCGCCGAGCTCCGTCGCACCGCCGCGGCCGTTGCGGTAGTTGAAGAGGGCGGTGAACAGCGGGCTGCCGCCCGCCACACCGCTCGCCTGCTGCGCGAGCACCAGCGGCGCGTGCTCGTGCACCAGCAGCTCGGCCAACTGCTGCCGCATCCCGGCCAGCGCCTCGCCCACCGTGGAGGTGCCGACCCGCACCCGCACCGGGAGCGTGTTGAGGCAGGGACCCTGGAGCCGGTCGGCACCCGCCCCGGCGTTCATCCGGCCGAACAGCACCGTGCCGAACACCACGTCCTCACGACCGCTCAGCGCGGCCAGCACCCGCGCCCAGGCCAGGTGGAACACCGTCGCCGGACTCACGGCCATCCGGCGCGCGATTGCCCGCAGTCGAAGCGTAAGGTCAGCCTCCACCGAGGAACGCGCCGATACTGCGGTCGTGCCGTCTCCGTGCACGTCCAGCAGGCCGAACGGGGCGGTGGTCTCGGTGACGTCGCCCAGCAGCCCGGCGAAGTACCGCTCATGCTCCTCGCGCGGCACACCGAGGCGGGCCTGGACGACGAAGTCGCGGAACGGCAGCCCCTTGGGCAGCGATTCACCCCGCCCTGTCAAGAAGGCACGCACCTCCCCCAGTAGCGCGTCCGTCGTTGTGTCGTCCCGCACCAGGTGGTGGACGCGCAGCAGGGCCAGCCAGCCGTCGCCATCCGGTTCGGCGGCGATGTGCACGTCGATCAGCGGGGCACGGTCCAGCTCCATCCAGGCGCCGCCGATGGACAGCAACTGCTCCGCGGCGTCCGCACCCTGGGGGTCCAGCACGACTTCCCGGACCGGTAGTTCGGCGTGTCGGGCCACGACCTGGACCGGCTCGCGCAGACCCTCCCACACGACCGCCGTGCGGTACACGTCGTGCCGGTCGATCACCCGCTGCAGCGCCTTCAGGAACGAGTCGAGTCGTATGCGGGAGTCGAACCCGAGCACCGTCGGCCCGGCGTACACGTCCCGCTCACCCTCATGCCCGGCCTTCATCAAGTGGTGGAAGAGGATCCCCTCCTGGAGCGGGGCCAGCGGGTAGACGTCCGCGACGTTCGCAGCACCACCGGGCACCTTCGCCACGATCGACTCGAGCTCGGTCTCGGTCAGCTCCACCAGCGGCAGCATCTCCGGGGTGATCTGCGTGGCGTCCTCGGGGATGAGGTTCGCCGGCACGACCACCTGCTCCGAACCCGCCTCGACCGCCAAGCCCGCCGGGGTCGACGTCTGGAACAACGCCTTCACCGACACCGAGACCCCGCGCACCCGCAGCATCTCCACCAACGACACCGCCAACAGCGAGTGACCACCCAGCGTGAAGAAATCGTCATCGACGCCGACGCTCTCCAGCCCGAGGACCTCGGCGAACGCCTCGCACAGGATCTCCTCCTGCACCGATGCCGGCCCACGACTCGACGCCCCACCCGCCGCCGCGAAGTCCGGCGCGGGCAGCGCCCCGCGGTTCAGCTTCCCGTTGCCCGTCAGCGGCAGGGCGTCCAACGCCACCACCGCGGAGGGCACCATGTGCTCCGGCAACCGGGCGGCGACGAAGGTCCGCACCCCGTCCGCGAGCGTGTCGTCCACATCATCCGGGTCGTCCGCGACCACATAGGCGACCAGGCGCTTGTCCCCCGGGGTGTCCTCGCGGGCGATCACGGCCGCCTGGGCGATCAGCGGGTGCGCCGTCAGGGCACTGGCCACCTCACCCGGCTCGATCCGGAAACCACGGATCTTCACCTGCTCGTCCGCACGGCCCAGGAACACGATCTCGCCATCACCCGACCACTTCGCGCGGTCACCCGTGCGGTACATCCGCCCCCCGCCTTCGGCCGGAGGGACACCCATGCCGCTGTCGAACGGGCACGCCACGAACCGCTCCGCGGTCAAGCCAGGACGGCGCACGTAGCCGCGCGCCAGTTGTGCACCCGCCACATACAACTCACCCTCCACACCCACCGGCACGGGGTTGAGGCGCTCGTCCAGCACGTAGAAGCGGGTGTTGGCCACCGGCGAACCCACCGGCACCATCCCACCCGGCGTCAGACGGGTGGTCGCCACACCGATCGTGGTCTCCGTCGGACCGTAATGGTTGAACACCCGCCGCTCGCCTGCGGCGGCCAGGAGTTCATCGACCCACCCCGGCGAGGCGGCCTCACCACCCAGCACCACCGACCGACCTGGCAGCACCCGCTCCAAACCACCCACTGCACCCAGCGCCGCCAGGTGCGAGGGCACCACCTTCACAAAGTCGATCCCGTGCTCGGCCAGGTAGTCGCCCACAAGACGCGGATCGGTGACCGCCTCCTCGTCCAGGACATGCAGCTCACCACCCGACAGCAGGCTCGCGAACAGCACCGTGTTCCCCAGGTCGGTCGCCTGCGCCTGCAACAACGCATACTTACCACCCTCGAAACCGACCCGGGCCGGCACCGAGGAGACGTAGTTCGCCAGGCCCCCATGCGTAACGGCCACGCCCTTCGGACGACCCGTCGAACCGGAGGTGTAGATCACATACGCCAGCGACCGCGGATCCACCACCACGCCGGGCGAGGTGGTCGGCGCCGCCGCCAACTGCATCGCCGTCAACGTGTCATCCACCGCCACCAGACGCACGCCCACCGAAGGCAGGTCCTCCAGCACCTCATCGGTGGTCAACACCAACTGCGCCCGCGCATCCTTCACCGTGAACGCGACCCGCTCCGCCGGCTGGGAGACGTCCACCGGCAGATACCCGGCCCCCGCCTTCCAGACCGCCAGAATCCCCGCGATCATCTCCACACCACGCGGCAACGCCAACCCCACCACCGACTCCGGACCAACACCCTGGCTGACCAGATAGTGGGCAAGGCGGTTCGCCCGCGCTTCCAGCTCCGCATACGACATCGACACGCCACCGGACACCACGGCCACCGCCTCCGGTGTCCTCGCCACCTGCGCCTCGAACACCTGCGGAACCATCAGCCCGGATCCGGCCGCAGCGGTGTCGTTCCACTCCGACAGCACCCGGCGACGCTCATCCGCACCCAGCACATCCACCGCGTCGACCCGGGTCTGCGGGTCATCGGCCATCGTCGTCAGCACCCGCACCAGAGAGTCCGCGACCCGACCCGCGACACCCTCGTCGAACAGATCCGCCGCCGCCGTCAGCATGCCGCGGATCCCCGCCGGCGCGCCCTGCGCACCGAACACTTCGCCCACGATCACATCAAGGTCGAACTTCGCCATCGCCCGACCCAGCAACAACGGTTCAGCCCCCAGGCCAGGCAGGTCCAGCGCACCGCCATCCGCTACCAAGCCGGTGTTCTGAAGGGTCAGGACGACCTGGAACAGCGGGTGCCGGGCCAGCGAACGCGCCGGCGCCAACTCCTCCACCAGCTTCTCGAACGGCACATCCTGGTTCTCCAGCGCGCTCAACCCCGCCTCGCGCACCCGGCCGAGAATCTCCTCGAACGTAGGGTCTCCCGACAGATCCGTCCGCACGACAACCGTGTTGACGAAGCAACCGACCAGATCGTTCAACGCCTCGTCCGTACGCCCGGCGATCGCCGACCCGATCGGGATGTCGGCTCCCGCACCCAGCCGGCTGAGCGTCACCGCAACAGCCGCCTGCAGCACCATGAACATGGTCACCCCACGCTCACGCGCCAACTCGGCCAAGCGGCCGTGCAGTTCGGCGGGCACATCCAGCTCCACGGTGTGTGCGCGGTGCGAAGCAACCGCCGGACGTGGCCGATCGAACGGCAGCGGCAGCTCCTCGGGAGCCCCCGCCAACACCTCGCGCCAGTACTCCACCTGACGCGACAGCAGGCTCGACGGATCCCGCTCGTCGCCCAGCAACTCCCGCTGCCACAGGGCGAAGTCCGCATACTGCACCGGCAGCGACTCCCACTGCGGAGCCACGCCATCCAACCGCGCCGCATACGCCGCCGACAGATCCCGCACCAGCGGAGCACTCGACCAGCCGTCCATGGCGATGTGGTGCGACAGCAGCACCAGCACATGTTCCACCGCACTCACCGCGAACAGCGTCGCCCGCAGCGGAATCTCGGACGAGAAGTCGAATGCATACCGGCCCGCCTCAGCCAGTGCGTCCTCGAGCCCCTCCGACGCCACCTCGACCACCGGGAGCTCGAACCCGCACTCCTCGACACCGAGAACCCGCTGGTACGGCTCACCATCGATTGCCGGGAACACCGTCCGCAGCACCTCGTGCCGCCCGATGACATCCCGCAGCGCCTCCGCGAGGGCCTGCCGGTTCACCTCTCCGGACAAGCGCAGAGCCATCGGAGTGTTGTAGGTCGCGCTCGCGCCCTCCAACTCACCGAGGAACCACAAACGGCGCTGCGCGAACGACAACCGCACCCGCTCCGGACGCTCCGTCGCACGCAGTGCCAACCGGCCTTCATCGGCCTGCCCAAGGCGTCCCGCCAGACTCGCCGGCGTCGGCGCCTCGAACAGGTCACGGACCGCCAGCTCCACACCCAGCACCGAACGGATCCGACTCAGCAGCCGCATCGCCAGCAACGAGTGTCCACCCAGCGTGAAGAAGTCGTCATCGACCCCCACCGCCGACAGACCCAGAATCTGCGCAAACGCCTGGCACAACAACTCTTCCTGCACCGTCGCCGGCGCCCGACCCGCACCCGTCGCATACTCCGGCGCCGGCAGCGCCTTGCGGTCAACCTTGCCGTTGACCGTCAGTGGCAGCTCGTCGAGCAGCACGACCGCCGACGGAACCATGTAGGACGGCACCCGCTCACCCGCGAACTCTCGCAGGCTGGCGGGCAGTTCGTCGCCGCTGGCATCGACGTCGACGGGGACGGCGTACGCCACGAGGCGGATGTCACCGGGGACGTCCTCGCGAGCGACGACGGCGACCTGGGCCACGGCAGAATGGGCGGCCAACACGGCCTGCACCTCACCCGGCTC
>NZ_JBVIDR010000033.1:0-5111 GCF_055572275.1 Streptomyces sp. NPDC030798
CGCTACGACAAGACCGCCACCATCTACCTCGCCGGACTCCACCTCGCCGCCATCTTCATCTGGTCAGCGAGATGATCCGAAGGAAACGGCCTAGCCGAGACCGTGGATCATCTCCGACGAACTGTCGTCGATGATCGAGCCGTTGCTGCCCGGGCCGGGGCGGAAGCCGGTATCTCAGGCCACCCGCGAGGTTCGGACCGGCAGGCCTTGTGCGGGATCTTGTTCGTGCTGCGCGCCGGGATCCAGTGGGAGTACCTGCCGGAGCTGGGCTTCGGTTCGGGCATGACCTGCTGGCGGCGCCGGCCGCATGGAACGAGGCCGGAGTGTGGGACGAACCGCACGTGGTGCTGTCGAAGAAGCTGCGGTCGGCGAAGAAGCTGGACGGCCGGCCCGGCGGGGCCCAAAAGCGGTCCCAGCCCGGTCGACCGCGCATGGCCGGGCAGCAAGCACCACATCCTCACCGACGGACAGGGTATTCCTCTCGCGCGACAAGGTTGCCGCCGTGGCCGGAGTGGTCGGCCGACCGCGGCGGCGGCCGGGCATGCTGTTCGCCGACCGCGGCTACGACCACGACAAGTACCGGCGGCTGCTCTGGCAGCGCGGCATTCGCCCGGCCATCGCCGACCGCGGCCACCCCCACGGCTCCGGTCATCCAGCAGTGCACCACCGCTTGGCGTGCTGGCGTCCTCGTTGACTACCGTGAGAACGGGGCGGGCTCTGCCGACCGACGCGGCAACGTCGGCCTTGCTCGATGACCTATCGATCGACCGTCGGGAAAGTACGCCTTCCTTCCGTCAGGAGTGATCCACAGGTATTGGGCCTTGCTCGAGCCAGGGGCAAGGCCAGTGAAGGTTCGTCACGCTGGACACGTATGCCAACGGTCGGGCCAAGGACGCCGGCTCCGGGTCCTGAGGGGCCGGAAGTGGCCGCGGGAGTTTGCGGCGGCCTTGTAGCTCATGGGGACCTCCAGATGTCGGGAGAGGCTGAGTGGTGGCGCTGCTGCCGGGATGGGCACCGTCCTGGAATACCGTATTCCGACCTCACGGCGCCGTGACCGGCTCCTTCGCGACCCGCGTGCCCTGGATCCAGGACCACGCCTCCCTCAGCGCCGGCCAACTGGGCCTCGCCCTCGCGTTCACCGCGTTCGGCGCCTCCTGCGCGATGCCGCTCGCGGGCCCCTTCCTCCAGTGGTGACGAATACCTGGATGGATATGAGAGCGCTCTCGAGTAGGAGTATTGACCATCCGCGCTGCGGACGACAGGGTGAGCACGGATCTTCCCTTGGGTCCCCCTTCTCGATCGTCTGCCCCCTGTGAGGCCATCTCGACATGCACAGAAAGCGCACCGCAACGCTGGCGGCGGCAGTGATCGGAACTGCGGAGTGGCCTTGCGCTGCTCCTTGTGCCTCCAGGACTTCGCTGACGCCCCGGCGGCATCACCGCGATCACGACACGGTCGCCGGCTGCCCTGCAGCACCGCCCAACGGGTTACCCGCGAATCCCGAGATCTGCACGGCGGACGCTGCCAACGTGCGGCAGCCGATCTGCACATGCCGGCAAGGGGAGCCGTCACGCTGCGATCAAGCGCGCCTCTGGCCTGAGTGCGGATCAGCCGTCCAATGTCACCGACGCCACCCATGCAACCTCCGGCACGGAAACGGAGTATTCGAGGTTGGAGAGGCGCCACTCCTTCCTCGTCCGTCCTGCAGAAGGAGAACTGTGTCCACGACACAGGTCAAGAAAATCGCCAGCGCGACCGCCGCAGGCATTGCGGTTGTGGCCATCACCGCCGCTGCAGCCGCCGCCGTCGGCCATCGGGACAACAGCGCCGCGACCGTCCGCGAGCCCGCCGCGTTGGCTGCCGGGAAGCCCGCCGACCGCACGACATTCCCCGGCACGGTGCAGCCGAGGACGGTCGTGGTCGGCCGGGGGACGCTGGGTGGCAAGCCGTGGTCGGTGAGGTTGAAGTACTACTCGGTTTTCCCCCAGGGCTTCACCCTGCCTTCCTATCCTGAGCGGCTGCACATCCCGGCTCCCAAGGGGCGCAGTCTGTTGTGTACTCAGAGCGTCATCGACGGCGTGCCCTGGCAGGAGGCGGCCGACCCCTGGGTCGACTGCGATGTGGTGGACGGTGCCCGGGACGAGGGCCACACCGGCGCGGGGCTGCGAGGCAACACCGACAAGGGCACGCGCGGGAACCGGCTGTTGGTGGGTCACCCCGAGACCGCCGTCACGCACGTCACTGTGACGTTCCGCGACGGCCGTCGCGTCTCGGTCGAGGTGGTGAGCGTGCCGGGCACCACTTACCGGGCGTATGCCGTCCCCATCGCCACCGGGCAGACCGTCGCTGCCGTCGATGAGTACGACGCCGACAACCGTCTCCTCAGCCACGACACCGAACAGCGCTGACCGCATGCGTGGCCGGCCCGTCGTCCGGTCCCGGCCACCGGCCATCCCACTCCACGACCATCCGACGCAGGGACAGTCTCTTCGTGTATCCCGGCAGGAACCGCGACGACGACGCGGACTTCGCACAGTTCACCATCGCGCGGTGGCCGCGGCTGGTACGTACGGCCCACATGCTCACCGGCGACTTCCACGAGGCCGAGGACCTCGTGCAGACCACGCTCATCAAGGTGTACCCACAGTGGCGGAGGCTGCGGAGGGAGGAAGCGGACGTCTACCTGCGCCGAGCCCTGATCAACAACAATCGAAGCCGCCATCGCAAACGTCGCATCGTGCAGTTGCTGATGCCGCTCCTTCCTGACACCGCCCCATCGGACGCGACACAGGACAGCGAATGCCAGGACGCGGTCCTGGAGGCCCTGGCTGCGCTGCCACCCCGCCAACGGGCCGTGATCGTCCTGCGCTATTGGGACGACCTCAGCACCGAGGAAGTGGCCGTGGCTCTCAACTGTTCAGTCGGCACGGTCAAGAGTCAGGCTTCTCGCGCCCTGGCCAAGCTCAGAACCCACCCGGCACTGGCCGCCCAGTCTCTCACCAGCCTCGGAGACGCCCCATGACCTGGCAGCCCCCTGCAGCAGACCACACCGAGAGCACCTCCCCGGCCGAGCAGGAACTGCGCCGGGCCTTGGCACGCAGCGCCCGCCGCACTCAGCCGTCCGCTGTACCGGTGGACGACATCCTGCACCGCGGCCGGGCCCGCCGTACCCGCCGCCGCACCGTCCTGGTGTCCGCTGCTGCAGTCATGACCTTCGGCCTGGGCGTGGCTCCTTTCTTGCACGGCTCCAAGGCGGACAACATTCGGTCTCAACACAGGGCTACGGCTGCAGCCTCCCCCTCCGCAGCGCCGAGGACGGTCGTGGTCGGCCGGGGGACGCTGGGTGGCAAGCCGTGGTCGGTGAGGTTGAAGTACTACTCGGTTTTCCCCCAGGGCTTCACCCTGCCTTCCTATCCTGAGCGGCTGCACATCCCGGCTCCCAAGGGGCGCAGTCTGTTGTGTACTCAGAGCGTCATCGACGGCGTGCCCTGGCAGGAGGCGGCCGACCCCTGGGTCGACTGCGATGTGGTGGACGGTGCCCGGGACGAGGGCCACACCGGCGCGGGGCTGCGAGGCAACACCGACAAGGGCACGCGCGGGAACCGGCTGTTGGTGGGTCACCCCGAGACCGCCGTCACGCACGTCACTGTGACGTTCCGCGACGGCCGTCGCGTCTCGGTCGAGGTGGTGAGCGTGCCGGGCACCACTTACCGGGCGTATGCCGTCCCCATCGCCACCGGGCAGACCATCGCTGCCGTCGATGAGTACGACGCCGACAACCGTCTCCTCAGCCACAGCACCGAACAGCGCTGAACCTCCCAGCCAGCGACAGACTGCTTCAGGAAGCGCGCCAGTCGGCGGGTCGACTGGCCTGAGTGGAGGGGGACACCCGCCGGCAGGGCTTCGGGCCGTCATCGGCGGCCGCCCCGGGTGGCCGGGGCCGAGGCAGACCGCAGCTCTACGTCGACTCGGACAACCCGCTTGTGACGCCTTGTGCCAGCCGCTCTCGCTGGGTCGCGAGCGGATCGTCACGATCAACGGGCTGCTCGACCAGACGGTCTTGGTGAACCGGCTCGACGGCTACAACGACACCCACCTGGACGCCGATACCTGGCTGTCCATGGAGGGCGACTTCACCGAAGCAGGCGGTGCACGCGCCACGGCAGAACTGCCGGAACGGTGCCCGACCTGGCCGCCCTGTTCACCGCCTCCTACGTCAGGGCCATCGCCGCCCGTCGCGTGCTTGGGGTGGACGGCCGGTGAGTGCCGGACGTCGCGGTCGTAGGGGTCGACGGCATGGGTTCTGTCGCCAAGTCAGCCGACCCGCCACCGACGACGCTGCGTCGCAATCGAGGAAGCGGGTCGGCCGCAGCCCCGTCCGCCGGTGCAGCCACCAGCCGGCGAGGCACGTGACTCGGGCGGCTCGACGAGCGACCCACCACGTGGCGGCGGCACCCAGGACCAGGGCCAGCACGGTGTAGGAGGCGGCCGCGTTCAGCTGGAAGTGCCAGAAACTCTTGGCTGCCTGATAGCTGTCCTACTCCTGGCATTGATGGTCTGCAAGCCACACCTCCAGCGACTTCTGGGAAGTTGCTCCGTCCTGGCGGGCCTTGGTTGACGAGGTCGATGAACGGTGTGCTCTTGACATCGAAGCGGTGGCCGGCGTTGTCCTGCACCCAGGAGCGGAGGTCCATCCCTGAGCGGTGTGGAAGCCGGCGTGGACGATCAGGGGAGACTTGATCAGCGGACGTAGGGAGACCGCGGACCAGTCGAAGAAGCTCCTCCAGGTTGGTGCCGTTCGACTGCCAGCCGGGCGGCGGCGCCTGGGTCTCGTTGCAGCGGAGGAGAAGCGTGGCCTGCTGAGCCGCCCGGCGGTCGCGTAGGGAAATGCCACCTGCGGACGGCGGCGGAGTGCACATTTGCGGAGACACGTATCTACACAGTGAATCTCACCTTGCTACCTGACAAACTGCCCGTTGAGCAGGACGGCAATGCAACACGAAGAGGCACCCTCGGCTAGGCCGTTTCCTTCGGATCACCGGATCGTTGGTTGATGTGTGTCGTTGACTGACGCCCAGTGGGCGAGGATCGAGCCGTTGTTGCCGGACCGG
>NZ_JBVIDR010000034.1:0-3840 GCF_055572275.1 Streptomyces sp. NPDC030798
CTCCGGGGCCAGCACCTGCTGACAGGGCACGCCCTCGGCCTCCGGGAACACCGTGCGCAGACTCTCGTGCCGGGCCACCACGTCCGCGAGGGCCGTACGGAGCGCATCCCGGTCGAGTTCGCCGGTCAGCCGTAGAGCCAGCGGGATGTTGTAGGTGGGGCTCGGGCCCTCCATCTTGTGGATGAACCAGAGTCGCCGCTGGGCGAAGGACAGTGGCATCACCTCGGGCCGCCGACCCGCCGTGAGCGCCAGGCGGCCGGGTCCAGCGGTGTCCAGAAGGGCCGCGACCGCGGCCGGAGTGGGGCCCTCGAACAGCGCGCGCAGCTCCAGCTCGACCCCGAACGTGGCCCGGATGCGGGCGATCAGGCGGGTGGCCAGCAGGGAGTGGCCGCCCAGCTCGAAGAAGTCGTCGTCGACACCGACCCGGGGCAGCCCGAGGACCTGGGCGAACAGGTCGCACACGATCTGCTCCTGCGGCGTACGGGCCTCCCGCCCCGCCCCGGAGGACAGGAACTCCGGCGCGGGCAGCGCGGCCCGGTCCAGCTTCCCATTGGCCGTCAGGGGGAGACGGTCGAGGGGGACGACGGCCGAGGGGACCATGTAGTCGGGCAGATGGTGACGGGCGTGCTCGCGGAGGGCGGTGACGAGGGCACCGGTCCCGCGGCGTGCGGCGGGATTGGTCGTCCACCTGGCCAGAGGCGTGGCGGCGCCGGCGTCGAGGGGTGCGTAGGTGCCCAGGGGGACAGCGCCGCCCAGCCGGTTCCGGTCGGCGAAGACGACGTCGACGGTGTCGGGGTCGTGGGTGTTCCAGGTGACGCCGGTCCAGTAGCCGTGCTCGTCGCCCAGTTCATGGAAGGCCTCGGGGCCGGCCGGGAAGCAGGCCGTGTCGACGGGCGGCGCAGCGACGGCCCGAAGCTCCCCGTCGTCGAGGGCCTGCCGTACCGCGAGTTCATGGGCGAGGCGGGCGTTGGGAACCCCGGTGACTCGCAGCGCGGCGGGCCGCTCCGCCTCCAAGTGCCGTGCCAGCTCCACGAGGTTCGCCCCGGCATCGGCGTGAGCCGCCCAGGGTCGGGTGGGGGCGTCGGTGAGGGGGTGTGGGGTGATGCCGGTTTTGTAGAGGGTGGCGTCGTAGCGGTAGCGGGTGAGTTCGTTGTGGGCGGTGCCGCGTTTGAGTTGGAGGTCGGTGCCGGCGAGGTCGGGGAGGTGGTGGGTGAGGGCGGTGAAGTACTCGGGGTCGACGAGGAGTTCTTTTTCCAGGACGAGGCTCTGCTCGACGGCGCGGCGGATGGCGGCGGTGTCGTGCGGGTCCTCGGCTCGTGCGGTCTGGACGGCGCTGGTGAAGGTGCGCAGCAGCCTCGGGTTGCGGACGTCACCGATGAACAGGGCCCCGCCGGGGGCCAGAACCCGCAGGGCGTTGTCGATGACCTGTTCCAGATAGCCGGCGTTCGGGAAGTACTGCACCACCGAGTTGAGGACGATCGTGTCGAAGCGCCCCGTCGGCAGCCCGGCGAAGTCATGGGCGGGCTGGGTCCGCAGCGTCACCCGCCGGGCGAGTTCGGGATCGGCGTCGACGTGGCGCTGGAGTTCCGCGATGACGGTGGGGGAGAAGTCGGTGCCCCAGTACTCCTCGCACCCGGGCGCCAGCCCGGCGAGGAGCAGACCGGTGCCCACACCGATCTCCAGCACGCGGCGCGGGTGCAGGGACCTGATGCGGTCGACGGTGGTGTCGCGCCACTCCCGCATGTCGGACAACGGGATCGGCTCACCGTCGTAACTGCTGGTCCAGCTCGCGAAGTTCTCACCGAACGCCGTCTGCGGAGCCGTGGTGTACACGGAGTCGTACAGGTCCCGCCACTCGCTCAGCTGATCCTGCTCGACCGCCTCGTCCCGTCCGCGCGCCGAGGTGTCGGCCACGACGTAGGCGACCAGGCGGGCACCGCCGGGCTGGTCCTCGCGGACGACGACGGCTGCCTGGGCGATGTCGGGGTGGTCGGTGAGGACGTGTTCGATCTCGCCGGGTTCGATGCGGAAGCCGCGGATCTTGACCTGGTGGTCGGCGCGGCCGATGAACTCCAGTTCGCCGTCGGTGTTCCAGCGCACCAGGTCGCCGGTGCGGTACATGCGTCCGCCGGGTTCGGGGGCGTAGGGGTCGGCGACGAACCGCTCGGCGGTCAGTCCCGGCCGGCCCAGGTAGCCGCGGGCGACACCGGCGCCCGCGATGTACAGCTCGCCCACCACCCCCGGCGCCACCGACCTCAGGCCGTCGTCCAGCACGTAGACGCGGGTGTTGGCGATCGGGCGGCCGATCGGCGGCGCGCCCGTGCCGCCGGCCAGGTCCGCGGCGGTCGACCAGATGGTGGTCTCGGTCGGCCCGTACAGGTTGGTCAGATCCTCGGTGAGCGCGCGCAGCGACTCGGCGAGTGTGGCGGGCAGAGCCTCGCCGCCGACCAGCATGCGCAGCCCCCGCAGCGCCTCCGGCTCGTGCGAGACCAGCAGCTGCCACAGGGAAGGCGTCCCCTGGACGATCGTGACGCCATGCCGGGCGATCAGATCGAGCACGGCGGACGGCTGAGGGACGGCCTCCTTGGGTGCGAGGACGACCGCGGCGCCCGACAGCAGCGGGTGGTACAGCTCCAGCGCGGCGATGTCGAAGGCCACCGTGGTGACCGCCAGCAGCCGCTCCCCGGGTCGCAGCGGGACCTTCTGCCGCATGGCCTCCAGGAAGTTGAGCAGCGCCGAGTGCGGCACGACCACACCCTTCGGACGGCCGGTCGAACCGGAGGTGTGGATCACGTACGCGGCGTCGGCGGCCCGCAGCGGCGCGGCACGGTCGGCGTCGGTGGGATCACTGTCCGGGCAGCCGGCCAGCAGCTCCTGGGCCGCGGGGGAGTCCAGCACCAGCCGTTCGGCCGCCACGCCACCGGGCATCCGCGAGTCCGTCGCCAGGGTGGTGAGGAGCAGGTCGGGCCGGGCGTCCTCCAGCACGTGGGCGATGCGCCCGGACGGATGGTCCGGGTCCAGCGGCAGATACGCGGCACCGGACTTGAGCACCGCCAGTAGAGCCACCACCAGATCGGCCGTGCGCGGCAGGGCGAGCGCGACGGCCCGGTCCGGCCCGGCACCCCGGCGCAGCAGCGCGTGCGCCAGCCGGTTGGCGCGGCTGTTCAGTTCCGCGTACGTCAGGGTCGTGTCGCCGGCGATCAGGGCGACGGCGTCCGGCGTGGCCCGCACCTGCTCGGCGAAGCGCACCGGCAGCAGGTCCGCACCCACCTCCACCCCGGTGTCCAGCCAGGTGTCGAGCACCTGCTGATGCTCTTCGGCGGTGAGCAGGTCGATGTTGCTGAGCGGCTGGTCGGGGGCTGCGGTGGCCGCTTCCAGCAGCCGGACCCAGCGGTCGAAGAGTGCGCGGACGGTGGGTGGGTCGTAGAGGTCGCTGGAGTATTCGATGGCGCCGGTGATGCCTTCGGGTTCGCCGTGGGGTCCGCGTTGTTCGGCGAGGCTGATGAAGAGGTCGAATTTGGCGGTGTGGGTGCGGCCGGGGGTGATGTCGATGTGGAGGCCGGGGAGGTGGAAGGTGGCTTCGGGGGCGTTTTGGAGGGCGAGCATGATTTGGAAGAGGGGGTGGTGGGAGAGGGTGCGGGTGGGGTTGAGGTGTTCGACGAGGTATTCGAAGGGGACGTCTTGGTGGGCGTAGGCGTGCAGGGAGGTGTCGCGGACCTGGTTGAGGAGTTGGGTGAAGGTGGGGTTGCCGGTTGTGTCGGTGCGTAGGACGAGGGTGTTGACGAAGAAGCCGATGAGGTGGTCGAGGGCTTGGTCGGTGCGTCCGGCGATGGGGCTGCC
>NZ_JBVIDR010000036.1:0-1731 GCF_055572275.1 Streptomyces sp. NPDC030798
GAGCTAACCGGTCCCCTTAACGTTCCAGCACCGGGCAGGCGTCAGTCCGTATACATCGCCTTACGGCTTCGCACGGACCTGTGTTTTTAGTAAACAGTCGCTTCTCGCTGGTCTCTGCGGCCACCCCCAGCTCGAGGAGCAAGTCCTCTCACCAGAGCTGGCCCCCCTTCTCCCGAAGTTACGGGGGCATTTTGCCGAGTTCCTTAACCATAGTTCACCCGAACGCCTCGGTATTCTCTACCTGACCACCTGAGTCGGTTTAGGGTACGGGCCGCCATGAAACTCGCTAGAGGCTTTTCTCGACAGCATAGGATCATCCACTTCGCCACAATCGGCTCGGCATCAGGTCTCAGACACAAGGTGCGCGGATTTGCCTACACACCGTCCTACACCCTTACCCCGGGACAACCACCGCCCGGGATGGACTACCTTCCTGCGTCACCCCATCACTCACCTACTAACCGCTTGGTCCGGCGGCTCCACCACTCCCCTCAACTCCGAAGAGATCAGGGCGGCTTCACGGCCTTAGCATCACGATGCTCGATGTTTGACGCTTCACAGCGGGTACCGGAATATCAACCGGTTATCCATCGACTACGCCTGTCGGCCTCGCCTTAGGTCCCGACTTACCCTGGGCAGATCAGCTTGACCCAGGAACCCTTAGTCAATCGGCGCAAACGTTTCTCACGTTTGTATCGCTACTCATGCCTGCATTCTCACTCGTCAACCGTCCACGACTACCTTCCAGTGCCGCTTCACCCGGCAGACGACGCTCCCCTACCCATCAACACACCCGTTGGGGCTATATATGTCAATGACACGACTTCGGCGGTACGCTTGAGCCCCGCTACATTGTCGGCGCGGAATCACTAGACCAGTGAGCTATTACGCACTCTTTCAAGGGTGGCTGCTTCTAAGCCAACCTCCTGGTTGTCTCTGCGACTCCACATCCTTTCCCACTTAGCGTACGCTTAGGGGCCTTAGTCGATGCTCTGGGCTGTTTCCCTCTCGACCATGGAGCTTATCCCCCACAGTCTCACTGCCGCGCTCTCACTTACCGGCATTCGGAGTTTGGCTAAGGTCAGTAACCCGGTAGGGCCCATCGCCTATCCAGTGCTCTACCTCCGGCAAGAAACACACGACGCTGCACCTAAATGCATTTCGGGGAGAACCAGCTATCACGGAGTTTGATTGGCCTTTCACCCCTAACCACAGGTCATCCCCCAGGTTTTCAACCCTGGTGGGTTCGGTCCTCCACGAAGTCTTACCTCCGCTTCAACCTGCCCATGGCTAGATCACTCCGCTTCGGGTCTTGAGCGTGCTACTACAGCGCCCTATTCGGACTCGCTTTCGCTACGGCTTCCCCACCCGGGTTAACCTCGCAACACACCGCAAACTCGCAGGCTCATTCTTCAAAAGGCACGCAGTCACGAGAGTGAAGCAAGCTCCACTCCGACGCTCCCACGGCTTGTAGGCACACGGTTTCAGGTACTATTTCACTCCCCTCCCGGGGTACTTTTCACCATTCCCTCACGGTACTATCCGCTATCGGTCACCAGGGAATATTTAGGCTTAGCGGGTGGTCCCGCCAGATTCACACGGGATTTCTCGGGCCCCGTGCTACTTGGGTGTCTCTCAAACGAGCCGCTGACGTTTCGACTACGGGGGTCTTACCCTCTACGCCGGACCTTTCGCATGTCCTTCGCCTACATCAACGGTTTCTGACTCGTC
>NZ_JBVIDR010000037.1:0-1250 GCF_055572275.1 Streptomyces sp. NPDC030798
GTCGAGGTGTCGTATGCGGAGTTGGATGCGCGGGCGAACCGGTTGGCGCGGTTGCTGATCGGGCGTGGTGTGGGCCCGGAGTCGGTGGTTGCGGTGGTGATGGAGCGCGGCGTGGAGCTGGTGGTGTCGCTGCTGGCGGTGGTGAAGGCCGGTGGTGCGTATCTGCCGGTGGATCCGGAGTATCCGGCCGGTCGTGTCGAGGCCGTTCTTGCCGATGCCGGGCCGGTGTGTGTGCTCAGCACGACGGCGCTGAGCGGGGTGGTGCCGGATGGTGTGGTCCGGGTTGCAGTGGACGATCCGGCGGTGGTGGCGGAGTTGGCGGGGCTGTCGGCGCTGGCTCCTGTGGTGGGGGTGCTGCCTGCGCATCCGGCGTATGTGATCTTCACGTCGGGCTCGACCGGGCGTCCCAAGGGCGTTGTGGTGCCGCATGCGGGGATCGTGAACCGGCTGGCGTGGATGCAGGAACTGTCCGGCCTGTCGGCCGGGGATCGGGTGCTGCAGAAGACGCCGTTCGGGTTCGACGTCAGTGTGTGGGAGTTTTTCTGGCCGTTGGTGCAGGGTGCGGCGTTGGTGCTTGCCCGTCCGGGTGGGCATCGGGAGCCCGGCTATCTTGTCGAGTTGATTCAGGGCGAGAACGTCACGGTGACGCATTTCGTGCCGTCGATGCTGGAGACGTTCCTGCGTGAGCCGGCGGCTGCCGACTGCAGCGGGTTGCGGGCGGTGTTCTGCAGTGGTGAGGCGCTGCCGGGGCCGTTGCGGGACCGGTTTGTCGAAGTGCTGGCGGGTGTGCCGCTGTTCAACCTGTACGGGCCCACGGAGGCGTCCGTCGACGTGACCGCGGCGCGCTGTGTTGTCAGTGATGGTGCGGTGGTGCCGATCGGTGGGCCGGTGGCCAATACCCGGGTGTATGTGCTGGATGGTTCGCTGTCTCCGGTGCCGGTGGGTGTCGAGGGTGAGTTGTACCTGGCGGGTGTGCAGTTGGCGCGCGGGTATGTGGGGCGTGCGGGTCTGACCGCGGAGCGGTTCGTGGCCTGCCCGTTCGCCGAGGGCGGGAGGATGTACCGCACGGGTGACCGGGTTCGCTGGAGCGCCGATGGCCAGTTGGTGTATCTGGGGCGTGCCGATGACCAGGTGAAGATCCGTGGTTTCCGGATCGAGCCGGGTGAGGTGCAGGCCGTGTTGGCCGCCCATTCTGCCGTGGCCCAGGTCGCCGTCGTCGCTCGCGAGGACGTCCCCGGTGACATCCGCCT
>NZ_JBVIDR010000038.1:0-1051 GCF_055572275.1 Streptomyces sp. NPDC030798
GGGCGAAGCTGAGAACTTAAGCGCCAGTAAACGGCGGTGGTAACTATAACCATCCTAAGGTAGCGAAATTCCTTGTCGGGTAAGTTCCGACCTGCACGAATGGCGTAACGACTTCTCGACTGTCTCAACCATAGGCCCGGTGAAATTGCACTACGAGTAAAGATGCTCGTTTCGCGCAGCAGGACGGAAAGACCCCGGGACCTTTACTACAGTTTGATATTGGTGTTCGGTTCGGCTTGTGTAGGATAGCTGGGAGACTTTGAAACGCGGACGCCAGTTCGCGGTGAGTCGTCGTTGAAATACCAGTCTGGTCGTGCTGGATGTCTAACCTGGGTCCGTGATCCGGATCAGGGACAGTGTCTGATGGGTAGTTTAACTGGGGCGGTTGCCTCCTAAAGGGTAACGGAGGCGCCCAAAGGTTCCCTCAGCCTGGTTGGCAATCAGGTGTTGAGTGTAAGTGCACAAGGGAGCTTGACTGTGAGACCGACGGGTCGAGCAGGGACGAAAGTCGGGACTAGTGATCCGGCGGTGGCTTGTGGAAGCGCCGTCGCTCAACGGATAAAAGGTACCCCGGGGATAACAGGCTGATCTTCCCCAAGAGTCCATATCGACGGGATGGTTTGGCACCTCGATGTCGGCTCGTCGCATCCTGGGGCTGGAGTCGGTCCCAAGGGTTGGGCTGTTCGCCCATTAAAGCGGTACGCGAGCTGGGTTTAGAACGTCGTGAGACAGTTCGGTCCCTATCCGCTGTGCGCGTAGGAGTCTTGAGAAGGGCTGTCCCTAGTACGAGAGGACCGGGACGGACGAACCTCTGGTGTGCCAGTTGTTCTGCCAAGGGCATGGCTGGTTGGCTACGTTCGGGAGGGATAACCGCTGAAAGCATCTAAGCGGGAAGCCTGCTTCGAGATGAGGACTCCCACCCACTTGATGGGGTAAGGCTCCCAGTAGACGACTGGGTTGATAGGCCGGATCTGGAAGCCAGGTAACTGGTGGAGGTGACCGGTACTAATAGGCCGAGGGCTTGTCCTCAGTTGCTCGCGTCCACTGTGTT
>NZ_JBVIDR010000039.1:0-1007 GCF_055572275.1 Streptomyces sp. NPDC030798
TTCGATTTCGCCGGGTTCGATGCGGAAGCCGCGGATTTTGATTTGGTGGTCGGTGCGGCCGATGTATTCGAGGTTGCCGTCGGGGTTGTGGCGGGCGAGGTCGCCGGTGCGGTACATGCGTTGGCCGGGGGTGTGGGGGTCGGCGACGAAGCGTTGTGCGGTGAGGGCGGGTTGGTTGAGGTAGCCGCGGGTGAGGTGGGTGCCGGCGATGTAGAGCTCGCCGGTGACGCCGGGGGGTACGGGTTTGAGGTGGGTGTCGAGGATGTAGGTGCGGGTGTTGGCGAGGGGGCGGCCGATGGGGACGGTGGGTGTGTTGTTGTGGGGGTGGTGGGTGGCGAAGGTGGTTGTTTCGGTGGGGCCGTAGCCGTTGATGACGGTGAGGTGGGGGCAGGTGTGGTGGATGCGTTGGATGGTGGTGGGGTTGACGGTTTCGCCGCCGGTCCAGAGTTGGTGGACGTGGGTGAGGGCTTGGGGTGCGTGGTCGGTGAGGAGGTTGAAGAGGGAGCTGGTGAGCCAGAGGGCGGTGATGTGGTGGGTGGTGATGGTGTGGTGGAGGGTGGGGATGTCGAGGTCGCCGGGTGGTGCGGTGATGATGGTTCCTCCGTTGAGGAGGGGGACCCAGAGTTCGTAGGTGGAGGCGTCGAAGGCGGCGGGGGAGTGGAGGAGGACGCGTTGGTGTGCGGTGGGGTCGAAGCGGGGGTCGAGGGCGAGGGCGGTGACGTTGCGGTGGGTGGCGGTGATGCCTTTGGGGGTGCCGGTGGAGCCGGAGGTGTACATCACGTAGGCCGCGTCGTCGGGGTGGACGGTGACACTCGGCGCCGGGCGATCCTCGCCGTCCCAGACGATGGAGTCGAGGAGGAGCAACTCTGCTGATGCGGGCGGTAGTTGTGCTCGGGATGCCTCGTCGGTGATCAGTAGGTCAGCGCCTGTGTCGTGGAGGACGTGGCGGATGCGTTCGGCGGGGTAGCGGGTGTCGAGGGGGACGTAGACGGCGCCGGCTTTCGTCA